>NZ_JBFBCC010000014.1:0-296456 GCF_040682955.1 Amycolatopsis sp. NPDC051045 | reverse complement strand
TCCGGCCCCATCCGCACCCGCGTCTTGATCCACGACGGCTTCTTCTCGATCGGCGTCTCACTATTGCGAACCTCGAGACGCAACAGCTTCCGGCCCTCGGGCAGCGCGCTCACCGGGACAGACCCGCGTACAACGGGTGCTTCTTGGCCAGGGTTTCGACGCGGTCGCGCAGCTTCGAACGCAGGGCGTCGTCGAAGTCCGGCTTGAGCGCCTCGGCGATGACGTCGGCGACCTCGGTGAAGTCGTCCGCCCGGAAGCCGCGGGTGGCCAGCGCCGGCGTGCCGATCCGCAGGCCGGAGGTGATCATCGGCGGGCGCGGGTCGAACGGGACGGCGTTGCGGTTGACCGTGATGCCGACCTCGTGCAGCCGGTCTTCGGCCTGCTGACCGTCCAGAGTGGACTGGACCAGGTCGACGAGCACCAGGTGGACGTCGGTGCCACCGGTCAGCACGCGCACGCCCGCCGCAGCGCAGTCCGCCTGGGACAGGCGCTCGGCGAGGATCCGCGAACCCTCCAGCGTCCGCTGCTGGCGCTCCTTGAACTCGTCGCTCGCGGCGATCTTCAGCGCGACGGCCTTGGCCGCGATGACGTGTTCGAGGGGCCCACCCTGCTGGCCCGGGAACACCGCGGAGTTGATCTTCTTCGCCAGCTCCTCGCGGCAGAGGATGAGGCCGCCGCGCGGGCCGCCGAGCGTCTTGTGGGTGGTCGTGGTGACGATGTCGGCGTGCGGCACCGGCGAGGGGTGCAGCCCGGCCGCGACCAGCCCGGCGAAGTGCGCCATGTCCACCATCAGGCGAGCCTCGACGAGGTCGGCGATCCGGCGGAACTCGGCGAAGTCCAGCTGACGCGGGTAGGCCGACCAGCCGGCGATGATCAGCTTCGGCTTGTGCTCGACGGCGAGGCGCTCGATCTCGGCGAGGTCGACGATCCCGGTCTCTTTGTCGACGTGGTAGGCGACGACGTTGTACAGCTTGCCCGAGAAGTTGATCTTCATCCCGTGCGTCAGGTGACCACCGTGCGCCAGGTCGAGGCCGAGGATCGTGTCGCCGGGCTTCAGGACGGCGAACATCGCGGCCGCGTTGGCCTGCGCGCCCGAGTGCGGCTGCACGTTGGCGTGTTCGGCGCCGAACAGCGCCTTCGCGCGGTCGATGGCGAGCTGCTCGACGACATCGACGTGCTCGCAACCGCCGTAGTAGCGGCGGCCCGGGTAGCCCTCGGCGTACTTGTTGGTCAGCACCGAGCCCTGCGCCTCGAGCACGCCCACCGGGGCGAAGTTCTCGGAGGCGATCATTTCCAGGGTCGACTGCTGGCGGGTGAGCTCGTCGGCCACGGCCGCGGCGACCTCGGGGTCGACTTCGGACAGGTGCGCGTCGAAGGTCGTCATCAGTTCTCCTGGGTGAGCGCGGCGTACGCGGCGGCGTCGAGCAGTTCGGGCACGTCCCCGGTCAGACGCACCTTCAGCAGCCAGCCTTCCGTGTACGGGTCGGAGTTGATGACCTCGGGGCGGTCCGATGTGGCCTCGTTCACCTCGACGACCTCGCCGGACACCGGCGCGTACAGCTCGCTCACCGACTTGGTCGACTCGACCTCGCCGAACACCTCGCCCGCGGTCACGGTCGAGCCGGCGTCGGGCAGCTGGACGAACACGATGTCACCGAGCGACTCGGCGGCGAAGGCGGTGATGCCGACGGTGGCGACGTCGCCGTCCAGGCTCAGCCACTCGTGTTCCTTGGTGTACTTCAGGTTCTCGGGAATGCTCACGGTTCAGTAAGTCCTTACGCGCGGGAGTAGAAGGGCAGGGCGACGACCTCGACGGGCTCGATCCTGCCCCGGATGTCGACGGACAGCTCGGTGCCGGGCTCGGCGTACGCCCGATCGACGTACGCCATGGCGATCGGGTAACCCAGGGTCGGCGACAGGGCGCCGCTGGTGACCTCGCCGATCCCGGTGTCTCCGGAAAGGACCCGGTAGCCGTGCCGCGGAGCACGACGGCCGGTGCCTTTCAGGCCGACTCGCACGCGCGGGACGTCGGCCTTGGACCGCTCCTCCAGGGCCGCGCGGCCGACGAAGTCGCCCGGCTTCTCGAACTTGACGACCCGGCCCAGCCCCGCTTCGAACGGGCTCTGCTCGACGGAGAGTTCGTTGCCGTACAGCGGCATCCCGGCTTCGAGCCGCAGCGTGTCGCGGCAGGCGAGACCGGCTGGGACCAGCCCGTGCGGCTCGCCGGCGTCCATGAGGAGACGCCACAGCGCCGGAGCCTCGTCCGCGTTGACGAACAGTTCGAAGCCGTCCTCGCCGGTGTAGCCGGTGCGGGCGAGCAGGACGTCGTGGCCCTTCACGACCGCGGGGACGCTGGCGTAGTACTTGAGTGCGCCCAGATCGGCGTCGGTGACGGCCCCGATGATCGCCGCGGCGTTCGGGCCCTGAACGGCGATCAGCGCAGTCGTCTCGCTGCGGTCGTCCACCACGGCGTCGAAGCCCGCGACCCGCTCTTCCAGGGCGTCCGCGACGATCTGCGCGTTGCCCGCGTTCGCGACGACCAGGTAGTGCTCGTCGGCGAGCCGGTACACGACGAGGTCGTCCAGCACGCCGCCCTCGGGGTTGCAGATCATCGTGTACCGGGCGCGGCCCGGCTTCACCCCGGTCAGGTTGCCGACCAGCGCGAAGTCGAGGACGTCCGCGGCCTCCTGGCCGGTGACGTGGATCTCGGCCATGTGCGAGAGGTCGAACAGCCCGGCCGCCTCGCGGACGGCCTTGTGCTCGGCCAGCTCGCTGGCGTAGCGGACCGGCATCGACCAGCCGGCGAAGTCGGTGAACAGCGCACCGAGTCCCTTGTGGACTCCGTGCAGGGAGGTTTCCTTCGACACTGTCAGCCTTCGTAAGCGTTGAGGGGCGGGCAGGAGCACACGAGGTTGCGGTCGCCGCGGGCGCCGTCGATCCGGCGCACCGGGGGCCAGTACTTGTTCTTGCGCGAAACACCTGACGGGTACACGGCCAGCTCGCGGTCGTAGCGCTTGTCCCACTCGCCGACCAGCGTCTCCGCGGTGTGCGGGGCGCCCCGCAGCGGCGACTCCTCGGCACTCCACTTGCCGTTGGCCACCTCGTCGATCTCGGCGCGGATGGCGATCATCGCGTCGCAGAACCGGTCGATCTCGCCCAGGTCCTCGGACTCGGTCGGCTCGACCATCAACGTGCCCGCGACCGGGAACGACATCGTCGGCGCGTGGAAGCCGTAGTCGATGAGCCGCTTCGCGACGTCGTCGACCGTCACACCGGTCTCCTTGGTGATCTGCCGCAGGTCGAGGATGCACTCGTGCGCGACCAGGCCGTCCTGCCCGGTGTAGAGCACCGGGTAGTGCGGCGCGAGCCGCGAAGCGACGTAGTTCGCGGCCAGCACGGCGACCTTCGTGGCCGCGGTCAGGCCGGGCGCACCCATCATCCGGACGTAGGCCCAGGAGATCGGCAGGATCGACGCCGAGCCGTACGGCGCGCCGCTGATCGGGCCGACGCCGGTCGCCGGGCCGGCGATGTCCAGCAGCGGGTGGTTCGGCAGGTACGGCGCCAGGTGCGCGCGCACCGCGACCGGGCCGACGCCCGGGCCACCGCCGCCGTGCGGGATGCAGAACGTCTTGTGCAGGTTCAGGTGCGAGACGTCGCCGCCGAACTCTCCCGGCTTGGCCAGGCCCAGCAGGGCGTTGAGGTTCGCGCCGTCGACGTACACCTGGCCGCCGCCGTCGTGGACGATCCCGGCCAGCTCGTCGATGCCGTGCTCGTACACGCCGTGCGTGGACGGGTAGGTGACCATGATCGCGGCGAGGGTGTCGCGGTGGGCGTCCACCTTGGCCCGCAGGTCGGCGAGGTCGACGTTGCCCTCGTCGGTGCACTTCACGACGACCACGCGCATCCCGGCGAGCACCGCGGACGCGGCGTTGGTGCCGTGCGCGGACGACGGGATCAGGCAGACGTCCCGACCCTGGCCTTCGGCGCCGCGCGCGAGGTGATACGCGCGGATCGCGAGAAGGCCGGCGAGCTCGCCCTGGCTGCCCGCGTTGGGCTGCAGCGACACCTTGTCGTAGCCGGTGACTTCGGCCAGCCACTCCGCGAGCTGGGAGACCAGGACGTGGTAGCCCTCGGCGTCCTCGGCCGGGGCGAACGGGTGGATGCCGGCGAACTCGCGCCAGCTGATCGGCTCCATCTCGGTGGTGGCGTTGAGCTTCATCGTGCAGGAGCCGAGCGGGATCATGCCGCGGTCGAGCGCGTAGTCCTGGTCGGACAGGCGGCGCAGGTAGCGCAGCATCGCCGTCTCGGAGCGGTGGGTGCCGAAGACCTCGTGGCCCATGAAGCCGCTCTCGCGGGCCAGGCCGTTCGGCAGCGCGACGCCGTCTTGGAGCTCGCCGTCCACCCCGAAGGCGTTGAGGACGTTCGCGGTGATCGCGGGGGTGCTGACCTCGTCGAACGCGACACGGACGTGGTCGGCGTCGACGTGGCCGAGGTTGATGCCCTTCTCCCGCGCGGCCGCGTGGACCTCGGCGGCCTTGCCGGGCACGCGCGCGACGACGGTGTCGAAGAAGGACTCGTGCACCACCTCGACACCGCCTTGACGCAGGGCGTCGGCGAAGCCCGCGGCGAGGCCGTGGACGCGCCGGGCGATCTTCTTCAGGCCGTCGGGGCCGTGGTAGACCGCGTACATCGCGGCCAGCACCGCCGGGAGGACCTGCGCGGTGCAGATGTTCGACGTCGCCTTCTCGCGGCGGATGTGCTGCTCACGCGTCTGCAGCGCGAGGCGGTAGGCCGAGTTGCCGTCGGCGTCGACCGAGACGCCGACCAGGCGCCCGGGCAGCGAGCGCTCGAGCCCGGCGCGAACGGACAGGTACCCGGCGTGCGGGCCGCCGTAGCCGAGCGGGACGCCGAAGCGCTGCGTCGAGCCCGCGGCGACGTCGGCGCCGAACTCGCCCGGCGCGGTGATCAGGGTGAGGGCGAGCAGGTCGGCGGCGACGGTGAACAGTGCGCCCGCGGCCTTCGCCGACTCGGAAATGGCGTGGTAGAAGCCGCGGCCGCGCAGCACGCCGGACGCGCCCGGGTACTGGACGACGACGCCGAAGAACTCGTCCGGCAGGCCGGTGAGCAGGTCGCGGACCTCGACCTCGATGCCCAGGGCCTCGACGCGGGTGCGCACGACGGCGATCGTCTGCGGCAGGCACTCGGCGTCCAGCACGACCTTGTTCGACTTCGCCTTGGACGCGCGGCGCATCAGCGTGACGGCTTCGGCGACGGCGGTCGACTCGTCCAGCAGCGACGCGTTCGCGGTGGCCAGGCCGGTCAGGTCGGCGACCATGGTCTGGAAGTTGAGGAGGGCTTCGAGGCGGCCCTGCGAGATCTCCGGCTGGTACGGCGTGTACGCGGTGTACCAGGCCGGGTTCTCCAGCACGTTGCGGCGGATGACGCCGGGGGTGACGGTGTCGGAGTAGCCGAGGCCGATCATCTGCGTCATCGGCCGGTTGCGCGCGGCGAGCGCGCGCAGCTCCGCGGTGGCGTCCTCTTCGGACGCGGCGGGCGGGAGCACGAGGTCGCGGGTGGCCCGGATGGCGCTCGGCACGGCCGCACCGACCAGGGCGTCCAGGCTGCCGTAGCCGCACTCGGCCAGCATCTTCGCGCGTTCGGCCTCGGACGGGCCGATGTGGCGGGCGTCGAACTGCGTTGAAGTGATGGGGAGCTCCTCGGGCCGGGCACCGGACAGAACGGTGCGCTGGGAACTCCCCCTCTGTCATGGCACCTGAGAGTTTCACCGCGCTGCTTCGGAAAACACAGCGCGGCTTTCACCTTGGGTGAGGCGCGGGTGCGCCTGCTTTCCAGAGTGGCCTCGCGCGAAGCGGTAGCAGGTACCTGAGAGATTCCGGGGAGTTTGCTCCTTCGGTGCCCCACCGACTTCGTGAGGGCTCTCCCGCCTCGGCTCTACGGCCCGATCTGCAGTTGTGGCGGTTACGGTACCCGCCGGGTTCGACGTCCGTCTACTTCACCCGGGCAACGCCACATCGGTCTTCGACCCCACCTCAAGCGGATCCGGGTTCACCGGCGACCCGGCGGACCACCTGGCCGGCCAGCGCCGGCGGCCGCCGGACCCGGCCCGACGGGAGGACCAGGCGCTTGAGCGGGCCGCCGAGCGGCACCGGGGGCAGCCCCGCGCCCAGGAGCACCTGCTCGACGATCTGTTCGGCGAACCACGCCACCGAGTCGTTGAGCCGGTCGAGGGAGGGGCGGTCGCCGTCGAAGACGTCCTCGTCGGCCAGCGTCACCTCGAAGTACGCGCAGCCCGGCGGGACCCCGGCCCCGACGGCCGCCTCGATCGCGCGGGCGCCTTCCGCGGGGTCCGCGAACCCGGCTTCGAGCAGCGGCTCGCGGTAAATACGCGCTGCCCGCTCGCGCATGCGGGGGCCGTAGCGGACCACGACCGGGAGCCGTCCGGTCAGGTCGGGCACGGCCAGCCCGTGCAGCAGCATGATCGGCGGCACCGAGTGCACCAGCCGCGGCGCGGGCTCGGCCAGCTCGCGGGCGGTGATCCGGACCCGGTCGGCCATCGTCTCGGGGAGGCCGAAGTAGCGGAAGTCGACGTTGCCGAACCCGAGCCCGTCGGCGACCAGCGACGCCAGCAGCTCGCCGTACCCCCAGATCGGCGACAGCACGACCACCGGCGGCGCGGCGACGACCGGCGACGGCGCGGGCGGCCGCGTCGCCTCCTGCTCGGGCACCTGGATCACCAGCCGGGGCGGCTCGTGCCAGTCGTGCACCTCGGCGACCCGCCAGTAGAGGCCCAGCGGCCGCCACAGCTCGCCGAGGATCTCCTGCTCGATGATGCGGCGCACCTCGGCGTCGTCGTGGGGGAAGTCCCGCGGCGGCACGATCCCGACGTAGTGGTGGTAGGTGACGCGGACCTCGTCGCCGCGGGTGGCGGAGCGGATCCGCATCTCCCAGTCGATCGGCGACGCCGCGATGGCGTTGGCCACCTGGGTGCCGGGCGAGGAGTACACCAGCGCGGTGGCCTGGCGGAGGAATTGGCCGGCCCGGTCGATGCCCTCCCGCAGCGCCTTCGCCGCCTGAGCGACGTGCACCGGGCCGGCGAGGCTGTCGGGCAGTACCCCGGCAACGCGCAAGAGCTCGGCCTCGCCGAGGCCGGTGACCTCGGCGAGCTGCGCCCAGTGGTCGAAGACGGTCACCTTCGGCGCGTGCCGGTGCTCGATCCAGCTGCGCAGCGTCGACGTCGGGACGCCGATGCGCCGCGCGGCCTCGTCCAGGGAGAGGCCCCGGGAGCGGATGCCGGTCCGGACCGCTTCCGCCCACTCGTCGGCGCGCCAGTGCGTCACCTCACAAAGCTAACGAAACCCGCTAGCTTTGCGCAGGGACGAAACGCCCACGCGCGCCCGACGCTGAACGGCATGACGACCACCATCATCGCCCTCACCCTGATCGTCGGCGTGCTGACCTTCGCCGCCGGCGCCTTCCTCGCCTCCGAAATCGCCACCCGCGTCCTGCGCCGTCGCGAACGGCTCGTCTCCGAAGAGCGCAAGAAGCTCAACGCCGCCTGGAGCTACCTGCGGGAGGTGTACGGCGTCAAGAAACCGACCAAGCGTTAGAGCGGGGTGACGTACGCGCCGGAGATGCCGCCGTCGACGAGGAACTGCGACGCCGTGATGAAGCTGGCGTCGTCGCTGGCCAGGAACGCGACCGCGGCCGCGATCTCCGACGGTTCGGCGAACCGGCCGACCGGGACGTGCACCAGGCGCCGCGCCGCGCGTTCCGGGTCCTTCGCGAACAGCTCCTTGAGCAGCGGGGTGTTCACCGGTCCCGGGCACAGCGCGTTGACGCGGATGTTCTCCCGCGCGAACTGCACGCCGAGTTCGCGGCTCATCGCGAGCACGCCGCCCTTGGACGCGGTGTAGGAGATCTGCGACGTCGCCGCGCCCATCACCGCCACGAACGAGGCCGTGTTGATGATCGAGCCCTTGCCCTGGCGCTGCATGTGCGGCAGGACGGCCTTGCAGCAGTGGTAGACCGACGTCAGGTTGACGCGCTGGACGCGCTCCCACGCCTCGATGCCGGTGGTGAGGATGGAGTCGTCCTCCGGCGGCGAGATGCCGGCGTTGTTGAAGGCGACGTCGACCGAGCCGAACTGCTCCACCGTGCTGTGGAACAGGTTCTCGACCTGCTCGGCGTCGGTGACGTCGGTCTGGATGAACGCGCCGCCGATCTCGTCGGCGGCCGCCTTGCCCTCGGCCGGCGTGAGGTCCGCGATGACGACCTTCGCGCCTTCGCTCGCCAGGCGGCGGGCCGAGGCGAGCCCGATGCCGCTTGCGCCCCCGGTGATCACCGCGACGCGGCCTTCGAAACGCTGGACCATTACTCCTCCGTGCTCAGAAATACGTTCTTGGTTTCGGTGAACGCCGCCGCGGCGTCCGGGCCCAGCTCGCGGCCCAGGCCGGACTGCTTGAAGCCGCCGAACGGCGTCCAGTAGCGCACCGACGAGTGCGAGTTCACCGACAGGTTGCCGGCTTCGACGCCGCGCGCCACCCGGAACGCGCGGCCGGCGTCGCGGGTCCAGATCGACCCGGACAGGCCGTACTCGGTCGCGTTGGCCATCCGGATCGCGTCGGCCTCTTCCGTGAACGGCACGACGGCGACGACCGGGCCGAAGACCTCGTCCGCCGCGGCCGGGTGGCGCAGGTCCGGCGGGGTGAGGACGGTCGGCGGGAACCAGAAGCCGCGGCCATCCGGCGCGTGGCCGCGGATCGCGACGGGCGCGTCGTCCGGCACGTAAGAAGCCACCTTCTCCCGGTGCGCGGCCGAGATCAGCGGGCCCATCTCGGTCTTCTCGTCGGCGGGGTCGCCGACGACGACGCCGTGCACCGCGGGCTCGAGCAGCTCCATGAAGCGGTCGTAAACGCCGGCCTGCACCAGGATCAGCGACCGTGCGCAGCAGTCCTGGCCGGCGTTGTCGAAGACGCCGTAGGGCGCGGTCGCCGCGGCCTTCTCCAGGTCGGAGTCGGCGAAGACGATGTTGGCGTTCTTGCCGCCCAGCTCCAGCGTCACGCGCTTCACCTGCGCCGCGCAGCCCGCCATGATCTGCTTGCCGACCTCGGTCGAGCCGGTGAAGACGACCTTGCGCACGGATGGGTGCTCGACGAACCGCTGCCCGACCACGGACCCCTTGCCGGGCAGCACCTGGAAGACGTCCTCCGGGATACCGGCCTCGCGCGCCAACTCGGCGAGCCGCAGCGCGGTCAACGGCGTCAGCTCGGCGGGCTTCAGGACGACGGTGTTCCCGGCGGCGAGCGCGGGCGCGAACCCCCAGCCGGCGATCGGCATCGGGAAGTTCCACGGCACGATCACGCCGACCACGCCCAGGGGCTCCTGGAACGTGACGTTGACGCCGCCCGGGACGGGAATCTGCTTGCCGATCAGGCGTTCCGGGGCCGCGGAGTAGTAGTTGAGCACGTCGCGGACGTTGCCCGCCTCCCAGCGGGCGTTGCCGATGGTGTGCCCGGAGTTCTCGACCTCCAGCCGCGCGAGGTTCTCGATGTCGGCCTCGACGGCGTCGGCGAAGCGGCGCAGCAGCCGCGCGCGGTCGCCGGGGGTGACGTCGCGCCACGCCGGGAACGCCGCCTGCGCGCGGGCGATCGCCGCGTCGGTCTCCTCGGCGCTCGTCAGCGCGACCGTCCGCACCACCTCCTCGGTGGCGGGGTTCAGGACGTCGAACGTGGTCATCTACTTCTCCTTGCTCGCGTCGACGAGAGCCTGGAACAGCCGGACGTCGTCGCTGTCCTGCTCGGGGTGCCACTGGACGCCCAGCGTGAACTCGCCGGGCACTTCCGCGGCCTCGATCGTGCCGTCGGCGGACCACCCGACGGCCTCCAGGCCGGTGCCGAGCCGGTCGATGGCCTGGTGGTGGTAGCACAGGGTCTTGGTCTCGGGCCCCAGGATGGCGGCGGCCCGGCTCCCCTCGGCCAGCGTGACGGTGCCCCGGCCGAACGTCGCCGGCGCGGGCTGGTGCTCGGTGGTGCCCGCGCTTTCCGGCAGGTGCTGGGCCAGGGTGCCGCCGAGGGCGACGCTCATCACCTGCAGGCCGCGGCACACGCCGAGCACCGGTTTGCCCGCCTTGCGCGCGGCTTCGAACAGGCCGAACTCGAAGGCGTCGCGCTCCGGCCGGACGTAGGTGGCCGGGTGCGGCTCGTGGCCGTAGCGCGCGGGCTCGACGTCGGCGCCGCCGGTGAGGACCAGCCCGTCCACAGTGGACACCAGCCGGTCGTACGCGTCGGACACCGGCGGGAGCACCACCGGGATGCCACCCGCCGCGACGACGCAGTCGACGTAGAACCGGTGCAGCAGCACGGCTTCGGCCTCCCACACCAGGAACTTCGCGGGTTCCAGGTAGCTGGTGAGGCCGATGACGGGCCGGTGGTCAGAGGCGCTCGAAGCCACGGATCAGCTCCCAGTCGGTGACGGCGGCGTTGTAGGCGTCGATTTCGATCTTCGCCGCGTTCAGGTAGTGGTCGACGACGTCGTCGCCGAAGGCCGAACGCGCCAGGCGGCTGCCCGCCAGGGCCGCGGCGGCCTCGGGCAGGGTGGTCGGCACGGTGTCCCGGCCGGAGCTGTAGGCGTTGCCGGTGAACGGCTCTTCCAGCTCCAGCTCGTTCTCGATGCCGTGGAGCCCGGCGGCGACGAGCGCGGCGACGGCGAGGTACGGGTTGACGTCGCCGCCCGGCACCCGGTTCTCCACGCGCAGCGACTCGCCGTGGCCGACGACGCGCAGCGCGCAGGTGCGGTTGTCGGTACCCCAGGCGATGGCGGTCGGCGCGAAGCTGCCGGGGACGAACCGCTTGTAGGAGTTGACGTTCGGCGCGAGGAAGTACGTCAGCTCGTGCAGCCCGGCGAGCTGGCCGGCCAGGAAGTGCTCCATCAGCTTGGAGAAGCCGTGCTCGCTCTCCCCCGCCAGGACGGCGCGGCCCTCGGTCGAGCGCAGGCTGATGTGGATGTGGCAGGAGTTGCCCTCGCGCTCGTTGTACTTCGCCATGAAGGTGAGGCTCTTGCCCTCCTGCGCGGCGATCTCCTTGGCGCCGTTCTTGTACACGCTGTGGTTGTCGCACGTGCTCAGGGCATCGGTGTAGCGGAAGGCGATCTCCTGCTGGCCGGGGTTGCACTCGCCCTTGGCGGACTCCGGGTAGAGCCCGGCGCCGGCCATGTCGTTGCGGATCCGGCGCAGCAGCGGCTCCAGCCGCGCGGTGCCGAGCATCGAGTAGTCCACGTTGTACTGGTTGGCGGGCTTGAGGCCGTGGTAGCGCCTGTCCCAGGCCGCCTCGTAGGTGTCGTCGAAGACGATGAACTCGAGCTCGGTGCCGACGTAGGCGGCCAGTCCCCGCTCGGTGAGCCGGTCGAGCTGGCGGCGCAGGATCTGGCGCGGCGACACCGACACCGGCCCGCCCTGCACGCGCTCGACGTCGGCCAGCACCAGCGCGGTGCCCTCCTGCCACGGGACCTCGCGCAGGGTTTCGAGGTCGGGGCGCAGCACGAAGTCGCCGTACCCGCTGTCCCAGGAGGAGAGGGCGTACCCGCCGACGGTGTTCATGTCGACGTCCACGGCCAGCAGGTAGTTGCAGGCCTCGGTGGCGTGGCCGACGACCTCGTCCAGGAAGTACTCGGCCGAGCAGCGCTTGCCCTGCAGCCTGCCCTGCATGTCGGTGAGGGCGACGAGCACGGTGTCGATCGTGCCCGCGTCCACGCGCGCCCGGAGTTCGTCGAGCGTGAGCATGCCTCGCCTGCGTGCCATCGTCGCCCCAAAGGTTTAGTATGAATCCTTTGCCGGTCCTTCCTACCCGGTGACCAGATCGGGGTCAACCCGAGAAAAGGTATTTTCTTGAACCATTGGGTCGGCGGTCGGATTGTCCGGGTTGCCCGGCTGAGAAGAGTCTGTGAATTCGCTCGCGCGGGAGGAAACCGCGGCGCTCACACGTTGGACAGGGCAAGAGAGGTGAGATCGATGACCACAGCATTCACGCAGCAGAGCACGATCGGACAGCAGCAGGCCCGGCCCCAGCTGCCGACCCTGCCCACCGGCTGGCCGATCGGTTCGTACGAGTCCTACGAGCAGGCACAGCGCGCGGTCGACCACCTCGCGGGCACCGACTTCCCCGTCACCGACGTCACGATCGTGGGCGTGGAGCCGCTGCTCGTCGAGCGGGTCGCGGGCAAGATGTCGTGGGGCAAGGTCCTCGGCAGCGCGGCGACGTCCGGCGCGCTGTTCGGCCTGTTCCTCGGTCTGATGCTCAGCTTGCTCAACCCGGGTGCGGGCCTGGTCCCGATCGTGATCGGCCTGGTCGCCGGGCTCGGGTTCAACCTGCTCTTCGGCGCACTGGGCTACGCGGTGAACCGGAACAAGCGCGGGTTCATCTCGCAGAGCCAACTGGTGGCCCGCCGCTACGACGTCCTGTCCCAGCCCCGCAACGCCGAGAAGGGCCGCGCGCTGCTGGCGGACCTGGCGGCGCGCAGCGCGTTCGGCCACTGACCCACCGAAGATCGAAGGCCGCCCCCGGGAAACCCGGAGGCGGCCTTCGCCGCGTCAGGAGCGGCCCCGACCGCTCCTGTCCCCCTACCTGGTCGGTGTCGCCGAGGCCGGCGGCGGCGTGGTGGTCGTGGGCGGCGGCACCGGCGCGACCGACGGGGTGGCCGGGACCGTCACCTTCGGGATCGCGGCGCTGAACGGCACGCCCGCGATCTCGCGGCAGGCCCCGCGGTACCCGTTGTAGCCGTTGTAGTTGCCCTGGTCGTCGGTGACGCCCTGCTCGATCTTCGGCCGCGGGAACCGGTTGTCCTCGCCGATCTTCTGCCTGCTGCCGCTCGCGCGCTCGCAGCCGTAGCGGGTCAGCGTGATCGGCCTGCCCTCTTCGTCGTAGAGGTAGACCTCGGTCAGCGGCTTGCCCTCGGCGTCGAAGGCGTAGACGTTCTCGACGTCGCGGCCGCCGTAGCTCAGCTGGTCGTTGCCGTAGTGGTCGGACGAAGACGGGTAGTACGACGACGGGCCCGAGTAGGAGTTCCCGCGGGCGAAGAGGTCGAGCACGGCGCCGAAGCCGCCCAGTGCGCCGCCGATGACGAAGGCCGAGATCGGCACGGCCACCCACAGCAGCCGCCGGTCGGCGCGCACCCGCGGACCCGCCCACAAGGCCCCGGCGGCGGCGAGGATCAGGAACGGCAGCAGCAGCACCGCATCCCGGTCCCGCAGCATGAACAACAGCCCGAACGCGACGAGCGCGACGGCGCACAGCACCCACCACGCCGGCTTGAGCGAACCGAGGTAGCGCAGGAACTTGCCGGTGTCCTCCTGCTCGCGCCCCTTGGCCATCGCGGTGCGCAGCCACTGCACCTCCGGCAGCGCCAGCACCGGTTCGACCCCGCCGCGCAGGAGCAGCACCAGGCTGACGAGGAACACCGGCGCGAACAGCAGCAGGCCGATGAGCACGTCGGGGTCGACGGCGACGGCGGCGCCGAACGCGAGCAGCGCGATGGCCAGCGCGCAGAGCACCAGGCCCCAGAACGCGACGCGCGGCTTCACCAGGCTGGGCGCGGCTGTCGTCGTGAGCACCTGCGTGGCGCCTTCCCCCGGCGCCGGGTATCCACCGGACGCGCGCAGTTCGGCGGCGTAGCTCTCGGGGGAGCCGAGTCGTTCGATCAGGGCCTCGACGCGGGCGCCTTCACCGAGCTCGCCCTCCAGTTCCGCCAGGTGCGGGCGGACGTCCTCGAGGATCTCTTCGATCTCGCTCGCGGGCAGGTCGGCGAGCGCGGTGCGGACCCGCGCCAGGTACACCCGCACGGCGGTCGGCTTGTCGCTCATGCTGCCTCTCCCAAAAGCACGTTCATCGTCGATGCGAAGCTCTGCCAGGTCTTGCCCGACTCCGCCAGCCGGGCCCGGCCCGGCTCGTTCAGGCTGTAGTACTTGCGGTGGGGCCCCTCTTCGCTGGGCACCACGTACGAGGTCAGCAGGCCGGCCTTGTACAGCCGGCGCAACGTCCCGTACACCGACGCATCCCCCACCTCGTCCAGGCCGGCGGCCCGGAGTCTTCGCAGGACGTCGTACCCGTAGCCGTCTTCCGCGCGGAGCACCGCGAGAACGGCGAGATCGAGCACGCCCTTGAGCAGCTGACTGATCTCCACTGCACCCTCCAGTCTTGCGCTTGGAAAGGTACCACGCAATGCACAGTAGTGCGCACGGCGGAGGGCCGGCACGCGTGGCGGTCCGCTCAGGCCCGGGTGTCGACCGGCCGCTCGAAGAAGGATTCGAGGACCACGATCGTCTGCGTGCCGGTGACGCCGTCGATCGCGAAGAGCCGGCGCAGCGACGCCTGGAGGTCCTCGGTCGTCGCCGTGCGCACCTTGACCAGCAGCGACGCCGGGCCCGCGATGACGTGGGCCTCCACAACTTCCGGCAGCGCTTCGAGGGCTTCGCGCACCGGGTGGTCACCCATCCAGGCGTTCGCTTCGACGAGCACGAAGGCCGCGACCCCGCGGCCGACGGCGGCCGGGTCGACGTCCACGGTGGTCCGCCGGATGACGTTCTGGTCCCGGAGCTTGCGCACGCGCTCGTGGGCGGCGCCCGCGGAGAGCCCGACGGCCTTGCCGAGGGCGGTGTACGCCTGCGTGGCGTCGCGCTGGAGCTCGTTGAGCAGTATGCGATCTACTTCATCCACAACTTGACCATATCAGGTTCGGTCATCCATGCTTTTGACAGAATTTCATGAGGAGTGAGTGATGGACCTGATCAAGACGGACTTCCAGCTGCTGGATGAGCGGTTTGCGCGCGTCAACGGCGACGAGTGGACGCAGCGCCTGCACACGGGCTGCCGCTGGACGGAGGGGCCGGCGTACTTCCCGGCCGGCCGCTACCTGGTGTTCAGCGACATCCCGAACGACCGCACGCTGCGCTGGGACGAGACGACGGGCCGGGTCGGCGTGTTCCGTCAGCCGTCCGGGTACGCGAACGGCCACACGGTGGACCGTCGGGGCCGGCTGATCAGCTGCGAGCAGGGTCCCCGCCGCGTGACGCGCACCGAACACGACGGCTCGATCACGGTGCTGGCGTCGGAGTACCGGGGGAAGCGCCTGAACAGCCCGAACGACGTCGTCGAGCACTCGGACGGGTCAATCTGGTTCACCGACCCGAGTTACGGCATCGACAGCGACTACGAGGGGTACCGAGCCGAGAGCGAGATCGGCGCCTGCCACGTGTACCGGGCAGCCCCGGACGGCTCGGTGACGATCGTCGCGGACGACTTCTCGCGGCCGAACGGGCTGGCGTTTTCGGCGGACGAGTCGCGGTTGTACATCGCGGACACGCGCCAGAAGCCGAGCCACCTCCGGGTGTTCGCGGTCGGCGAGAACGGAAAGCTGACGGGCGGCGAGATCTTCGCGACGAGCGACAGTGGCGGTTTCGACGGAGTGAGGGTGGACAGCGAAGGCCAGGTGTGGGCGGCGGCGCACGACGGCCTGCACTGTTTTGCTTCGGACGGAACGAGGATCGGGAAGCTGCGGATCCCGGAGGTGTGTTCGAACTTCACCTTCGGCGGAGCACGGGGGAACGAGCTGTTCATCACGGCTTCGAGCTCGCTGTACACGTTGCGGGTGACGGTGAACGGGGCTCGGTATCCGCGCTGATCGCGGGGTGGGGGCTAACTGGACGCACCCGCGCGGACCCGCTCCACCACCGCGGGCGGGGGGCTAGCCAGATGCGCCCGCCTCACCCACCCCACCACCGCCGGGCCGGCGCTAACCGGACGCACCCGCCTTCACCCGCTCCACCACCGCGTCGTGCCGGCGCCAGGCTCGGCTCACCTGGACCAGCCAGGCCGCCTCGGTCGCCACGTCCGCTTCCGTGTCCGGTTCCGCCGGATGGTCGGGTTCGCGGGCGAAGCGCTTTCCCGCGCGGCCCGCCTCGATCGCCGCCGCCAGGGTCACCGCTTCCACCGTGGCCGCCACCTCGGCTTCGCGGACTCCCGCGCGGCGCGCCGCCGCCTCCGCGCGGGCCGGGAGGTCCGGGTCGAAGTGGGCTCGCAGGGCCAGGTGGCCGTCGCGGATTTCGATGACCCGGCGGTACAGGGCGAACTCGGCGCCGCCCGCCAGTTCGCGGCCCGGGTCGAGCGCGATGCCCGGGACCGCCGTGCGCAACGCCGTCCACAACGGCTCGATGCGGCGGTAGGCGCGGTACGCGCGGACCCGGCCGATCACCGACGACACCGCCGGCGACCACGCGCTGAGCGTCGCCCCCGCTGTGACGAAGCCGATCGTCGCCGCGGCGAGCACCGACGACGGCAGGTCCTCGCGGGCACCGATCCGCGCCGTCCGCGCGAGCTCCACGACGTCGCCGACGTCCCAGAACGTCCACGCGGTCGCCGCGCCCACGCCGACGACCAGCAGCCACAGCCCGGCGCGCAACGGTCCCGGCTCCGCGTGCCACGCGCTGCGGACGAACACCGCGAACAGCAGGCCGAAGCTGACCAGGCTGTAGAACAAGAACAGGACCTTGTCGCCCAAGGCGAACGGCAGCGTGCCGGGAGAAAACACCGTCTCGTCGCCGACGCGCTCCGGCTCGGACAGCGCGAAACACACCCCGAGCAGCACCATCGTCGCCCCGGTGACCAGCGCGTGCGGGGCCGGCCGCGCGCCTTCGCCCCGCCACACCGCCTGCGTGAAAGCGACCGCGAAGCCGATCGCGCCCAGCTTCAGCTCGTCACCGGCCAGGGTCACGACCCACTCGAACACCGGGCCCGGACCGATCAGGGCCTCCATCGCCGGGGTCAGCACCACAATGCCGGTGGCGATGCAGATGCCGAAACCGGCGAGGAACCACATCGTGCGCACCGGCTGGCTGCGGCGCGCCTCGATCAGCTTGTACCCGAATCCGGCGAAGCCCACCACGCAGAGGTAGTAGGCGAGGGTTTCGATCACGGCGTGCGGCGGCGGGACCGCCCACCGAACAGCGAATCGAAGCGCCGCACGCCCTCCGGGACGCCGGGCGCGGGTTCGCGCGCCTGGGCGGGCCGGACGACGCGCTGCGCGAGCAGGCTCGCGACGAGCTCGGCTTCGCGCTCCTCGACCTCCGAGTAGGTGGTGCGTCCGAGCACGCGCCGGACCAGCTCGGGGGAAAGGTTCGGCATCAGCTGCCGCCCGGCCGCGGCGTCGATGGCCACGCCGTCGGCGCCCGCGTCGGAGCCGACGTGGCCGCACAGCAGGTGGCCGACCTCGTGCAGCAGGATGTGCCGCCGGTGCAGCGCGGTCGTGTTGGTCGGGTAGAGGATGTAGTCGGCGCGCTCGGTGCTCATCAGCAACCCGCACGGCGCGCCTTCGGGAGCACTGACCGGCATCAGTTCGATGGGGCGGCCGCGCTCGGCGGCCAGGCCCGCGACGAAGCCCTCGGCATCGAACGGTTCGGGCAGGCTGACGGTGTCGGCGACTTCGCGAGCCCGCCGCCAGAGTGAGCGGGCCGGTCGCCCCCGCCACGGTGGTCTCGCCACTTCAGCCCTCCCTCACCCCGCCACAGCCGAACCCTTCCAGCCGGATCAACGCGGCAGAGCTCCCGTGGTTGCGGCCGGAGGCAAATCCGACGCGCGGACGCCGGAGGTGGTTCCCCGCAGGTGGATCCCGGCCGGACCGGGCGATTCGCGGCGAGCCCCGTGAGACCGCGGCCCGGCCTGCGGCAACCGCCATCCTCAGCTCTCCTTCTTCGAACCGCCGCGACCGGCCTCCCTTCGGGCGATCGCGTCGATCATGTCGCTGATCGTGTCGAGGCCGTCCGACGACAACGTCACCGCGCGCAACGCCAGGTCCCGGACCCCAGCGTCGCGCAGGGCACCCAGCAGGGCCAGCTCTTCGGCGATCTTCCGGCTCTGTTCGTCGTCGAAGAAGTACGCCGGCGGCACTCCGAAGAACTGCGCGAGTGCTTCGAGGTGCCGCTTGGTCGGGTTGTCGCGGCGGCCGGTGCGCAGCTGCCACAAGTACGTCGTCGAAAAGCTCTCGCCCGTGGCCTCACGGCAGGCCTTGGCGGCCTCTTCGTTGCTGTACGGCTCCCGATCGGGCCTGCGGACCACGTGGAACAGCCGGTCGATCTTGTCGGCCAGCGTCGACTTTCCGGGCTCGTTGACCACGATGCACTCCCTCAGCTACCAGGCGTATTCATCCTAGCTGAAAGGCGAACCCCATTTATCAACCCGAGTTCGCCCTCGGCCGGGGCTGGCACCGCGGGCAGGAAAACGACGACCGGTTCATGAACGGCTCCCGCCGGATCGCCGTGCCGCACCGGTGGCACGGCATCCCCTCCTGGCCGTACGCGTCGAGCGACCGGTCGAAGTACCCCGACTGCCCGTTGACGTTCACGTACAGCGCGTCGAACGACGTGCCGCCCGCGCCCAGCGCCGCGTTCATCACGTCCGACGCCGCCGACAGCAGCTCGCGGCCCTTCGCCATGGTCAGCTTTCCGGTCGGCCGGGACCAGTGCAGCCGAGCGCGCCACAGCGCCTCGTCCGCGTAGATGTTGCCGATCCCCGACACCAGCGTCTGATCGAGCAGCGCCCGTTTGACCTCGGTGCGCCGCGATCGCAACGCACGCACGGCGGCGTCGAGGTCGAACTCCGGGTCCATCGGGTCACGCGCGATGTGCGCGATCGTGTCCGGGAGCAGCACGGCGTTGAGGTCGTCGAGCGCCAGGCCGCCGAACGTCCGCTGGTCGACGAAGCGCAGCTCCGGCCCGTCGTCGTCGAAGCGCAGCCGCACCCGCAGGTGCTTCTCGTCCGGCGCGCCCTCGGGCTGGACGAGCATCTGCCCGCTCATGCCGAGGTGGGCCAGCAGCGCCTCCTTGTCGGACAGCTCCAGCCACAGGTACTTGCCCCGGCGCCGCGCCGCCTCCACGCGGGTGCCGGCAAGCCGCTGCGTGAAGTCCTCCGCGCCGAGGGCGTGCCGGCGGATGGCGCGGGGGTGCAGGACCTCCGCCTCGCGGATGGTCCGCCCCGCGACGTGCGCCTGCAGACCCAGGCGGACCACTTCGACCTCGGGAAGTTCGGGCATACGGCCATTGTGCCCGGCAGGTACGACAGTTTTCGAAAAGCACCTACGGAGCGGTGGGGCCGACGTCCGCCTTGGTCAGCGGGACCCGGGTCGTCCCGGAGGCGAAGTACTCGTCGGCGCCGACGTCGAACGCGCCCGTGCGGGCTTGGGAGTCGAAATCCTTCGCGGCGTACGGGTACGACCCGGCACCCGCGTTGATCGCCGGACTGCCGGAAGCCAGCCGGTAGAGCCCGGCGGCGTCCTTGACCAGCTTAGGGTCGACAGCGCGCGACGGGATCCCCGCCGTCCCGCCGAAGGTGATGTTGCCCTCGTACTTCACCGTCGACCCGCTGGGCAGCGTGACGAGCGTGCCCGAGGTCCCCTTGACGATGTTGTCCGCGACCACGCAGTCCTTCGGCTTGAAGTCGCCGCCGTCGCCGTCGATGACGCTGTTCGAACCCAGCACCGTGTTGTACGCGACCGTCACGCGGTCCGGCCGGTCGTGGAGCTTGCTCGCCGGGCCGCTGTCGGCCTCGTTGCCGGAGCCGAAGACGATCGCGCGGTCGCCGGAATTCGCGACGTAGTTGCCGACGATCTTGTGGTCGTTGCCGTGGAACCGGATGCCGGAGCCGAACAGCAGATTGCCCTCCACGACGCTGCGGTTGCCGTGGCGCAGCACGAGGTAGCCCCTGCTGTCGCGGATCGTGTTGTCCCGCACCACGTTGTCGGACGACTTGACGGAGATCGCCTCGCTGTCGCCGTCGGCCTTTTCGAACAGGTTGTTCTCGATCAGCGCGTTCGCGGTGTACGACTGGCGGTCGCTCAGCCCGAGCCGGAGGGACTCGCCGCCGTTCGAACCGGAGAACTGGTGGTTGAAGAAGTAGTTGTGGTGCACGTGAACGCGCTTCGCCATGGCACCGGACGGCCCGAGGATCTGCAGGAACACGCCCTGGCTGGTGCGGTTCTGGAAGACGTTGCGGTCGACCACGGTGTCGTCACCGCTGACGGTCACCCAATTGCCGTCGCTCGTGAGCTGGAAGTCGTTGCGGGTCAGGCGGTTGCGGGACGCGCCCGCGGGGACGCTCAGCGCAGCGCCGCCCCTGAACTTGAAGCCCCGCAGCACGACGTTCGAGACACCGCTCGCGAAGGCGAACGTCTTCGAGCCGGTGATGGTGGCCTGGCCGGTGTGCTCGGCGGCGATCGTCACGGGCGCCGAGCCGGTGCCGGACCGCTTGATCGACAGCGTCGAGCCCGCGGAGTAGCTCCCGTCGGCGAGCGCGATGGTGTCGCCGGGATTCGCCTTGTCCATGGCGGACTGCAGGGCCGCCAGCGACGTGACGCGGATCTGCGCGGCCGATGCCGAAGGGCCGGGTACGACGACGAGGGCCGCCGCGATCAGGGGAACGAAGAACAGACGCATCCGCCAAACCTCTCAGTGGGACCAGCGCGGCGGATGATCATCACGCTACTGAGCGGCAGGCGGCATCGTCAACGGGGGTTCCCGCTGATCAGGACTCCGGTTCGGCGGCCTTCTTCTGCGCCTCGAGTTCGGCGGACAGCGAACGCCACGCCGTCTCGGCGGCCTTCTGCTCGGCTTCCTTCTTCGTCGACCCGGCACCGTCGCCGAGGGGACGGCCGGCGACGAGCACCGTGGCCGTGAACTCCTTGCGGTGATCCGGCCCGGTGTCTTCGACCTTGTACTCGGGCACGCCGAGGCCGGCCGACGCGGTCAGCTCCTGCAGGCTCGTCTTCCAGTCGAGCCCGGCCCCGCGCAGCGGCGCTTCGGCGAGCAGGCCGTCGAAGAGGTGGTGCACGAGCTTGCGCGCGATCTCGATGCCGTGTTCGAGGTACACGGCGCCGATCACCGCCTCCAGCCCGTCGGCGAGGATGCTCGCCTTGTCCCGGCCGCCGGTGAGCTCTTCGCCCTTGCCGAGCAGCAGGTGCGCCCCGAGCCCGCCCTCGCCGAGCCCGCGTGCCACCCGCGCCAGTGCGTGCATGTTGACCACGCTGGCGCGGAGCTTCGCGAGCTGACCTTCGGGCAGGTCAGGGTGCGTGTTGTACAGGTGATCGGTGACGACGAGGCCGAGCACGGCGTCACCGAGGAACTCCAGCCGCTCGTTCGGCGGCAGCCCCCCGTTTTCGTACGCGTACGAACGGTGGGTCAGCGAAAGCCGGAGCAGCTCGGGGTCGAGTGTGACCCCGAGCGCTTCGAGCAACGGCGCCGGATCGGCCGGTGGTCCCCCGGGCGTCTTGCCCCCCATGTCGGCTACCCGATCAGGCGGGCTCGACGACCTGGCGGCCGTTGTGCTGGCCGCACGACGGGCACGCGATGTGCTGGAGCTTCGGCTGCTTGCAGGCGCGGTTGGAGCAGGGCACCAGCTGCACCGGAGCCGCCTTCCACTGGCTGCGGCGGGAGCGCGTGTTGGATCGCGACATCTTCCGCTTCGGGACGGCCACGAGTAGATCTCCTTATGACGGTCTGCTCGCGGTGCGAGCGAACTTCCTCCGGAACGAGCTGGGTCGCTCGTCAGGCTTGCTCAGCGGGACCCGGCGCAGGCTTTTCGCCCGCATTCTCGTCGAAGCGCTCGACCAGTGCGGCCCACCGAGGGTCTATCTTCTCATGCCCGTGTCCGGGCTCGAGATCGGCCCACTTGACGCCGCATTCGATGCACAGCCCGGCACAGTCCTCGGTGCACAGCGGCGCCAGCGGCAGGGCCAGCACGACGGCGTCGCGGACGGTGGGCTCGAGGTCGATCCGGTCGTCGACCAGCCGCGGGATCTCGTCCTCGTCGGTGGTCTCCTCCGTGGCCGACCCCGGGTAGGCGAACAGCTCCTGGACCTCGACCTCGACCTCCTCGATCAGCGGGTCGAGGCAGCGGGCGCACACGCCGTGGGCGGTCGCCTTCGCGGTGCCGCTGACCAGCACCCCTTCGACGACGGACTCGAGCATCAGGTCGAGCCGGAGCTCGGAGCCGGCGTCGATGGTGATCACATCGGGGACGCCGAGCGGCGTCTCCACCGGCACGCTGCGCCGGACGGCGCGGCTGAGGCCGGCGTGACGGCCGAGCTCACGGGTGTCGATCACCCACGGGCTGCGGTCGTCGATCTGGGGGGTCTTGTTCTCGGACATCTTGTCCAGAGTACGCAGGGTGTGCCACCGCTTTTGAGCAGGGACGGCGTGCGGGGCCCACCGGCCGAGATGCGTGTCACACCTGGTAGTCGTAGAGCGTCGGGCGGCCGCCCGAGCTCGGCAGGTTCGCCGGGGAGCGCAGGTGGTTGCGGCCCGAGTCGACCGTGCGCAGCGTCGTCGCCAGCAGCTCCGAGAACTCCGCCAGCTTGCCGTCGACGTAGGCGTCGCAGTCCGCGCGCTGGCGGTCGGCCTCGGCGTGGGCCTCGTCGACGATGCGGGCCGACTCGGCGTGCGCGGCCTGGACGACCTCGGTCTGCGCGACGAGGCGGGCCTGCTCGGCGCGGCCGTCCTCGATCGCGCGGTCGTAGGCGTCGCGGCCGGCCTGGACCATGCGCTCCGACTCGGCGCGCGAGCGGTCGGTGAGGTTCTGGTACTCGGCCTGGCCCGCCGCCACCGTGCGGTCGGCCTGGTCGTGCGCGTCGGCGAGCATCTGCTCGGCGCGGGCGCGCGCGTCGGCGAGGATGCGCTCGGCTTCGTCGGTCGCGTCGGCGATCGCGCGCTCGGCCTCGGCGTTCGCGCCGGCGACCGTCTCACCCGCTTCCTTGCGGGCGGCGTGGATCAGGTCGTCCCGCTTGTCGAGGACGTCCTGGGCGTCGTCGATCTCCGCGGGCAGCGCGTCGCGGACGTCGTCGAGGAGTTCGAGCACGTCTCCCCGGGGTACGACGCAGCTGGCCGTCATCGGGACGCCGCGCGCCTCCTCGACGATGGTGACGAGCTCGTCGAGCGCCTCGAAAACCCGGTACACGGCAACTCCAATCCCCTGTCGCTGTGTTCCAGTCTGCCCGCATCGGGCGCCGAAGCGGTGAAGGCGCACGGCACCGGGCGTGTCCTCTTCGGCGGACCCGCCCGGTGGCCGTCGCGAAGCTCAGGAAGCCGGGTCGATCCGCTTGAAGGTGACGTAGCGGTCGGGTGTGTAGGCGAGCTCGCCCGCCTTGCCGGAGATCACGCGGTCGTTCGTGCCCACCGCGAACAGCCGGTAGTAGCCGGACGCGCAGGCCGGGAGCACGCCTTCCCGGTTCTCGTAGGTCGTGCCGGTGGCCGCGCCGCCGCGGACGTCGTCCACGACGGCCTTCGCCGCCGAGGACAGCTGGGAGTAGCCGATCTTCGCCAGGCCCGACAGGTCGCCGCACGCGTGCGTGGTGCCGCCGCCGACGTCGATGACCTTGAAGGTGGCGTAGTGGTCGCCGGTGTAGAAGTACTCGCCGCCGCTGCCGGTCACGATGCGGCGCGTGCCGCGGGTGCTCGAACCCGGCGTGGGCACCGTGTACTCGTGGTAGTAGCCCGACGCGCAGGCCGGGAGGACGCCTTCCCGGTTGTCGAAGACGACGCCGTCGTTCTGCGGGTAGGGGAAGGGGCCGCCCTTCCGGATCAGGTTGTAGGTGGTCGTCGCTTCGGCCGGGAGCGCCGGGAGCGTCGTGTGGGAGAACCCGGCGAGGTTCCCGCAGGAGTTCTGCTCGGCGACGGCCGGTGAGTTCGGCACCGCTTCGGCGGCGGTGACCCCGGCGAACAGCGTGGCGAGGAGCGCGAAGAGGACCGCGACCAGGCGTGATCGGTAGTTGGTCATTTTCGGACCGTAACCCGATCGGATGATCGTCAGAAGACGACGACGTGAACTCCGCCACCACCGCACCCAAGTCCCGACGAACGGAGGGGGCCGAACGACGGGAACCGGACACGCCGGTGTCCCTTGTGGAGGATCAGCGCCCGAGCTTCGGGAACTTCCCCGAGAGCCGCTCGTAGACGATCGGCGGTACGAGGTGCTCGATGTCCCCGCCGAGCGCGGCGACTTCCTTGACCAGCGAGCTCGACACGAAGCCGTACGCCGGGTTGTTCGCCATCAGCAGCGTCTCGACGCCGGTGAGCTCGCGGTTCATCTGCGCCATCTGCAGTTCGTAGTCGAAGTCGCTGACCGAGCGCAGGCCCTTGGCGATCGCCGCGATGTCGTGGTCGCGGCAGTAGTCGACCAGCAGGCCCTCCCAGGCGTCGACCCGCACGTTCGGCAGCTTCGCGGTGATCTCGCGCAGCATCTCCAGGCGCTCCTCGATCTCGAAGAGGCCCTTCTTGCTCTTGTTCACCCCCACCGCGACGACGACCTCGTCGAACAGCCGGCTGGCCCGTTCGATGATGTCGAAGTGCCCGTTGGTGGCCGGATCGTAGGAACCGGGACAGACCGCACGCCGCATGGCGCGGACGCTACCGTGCCGCACCGGGTCTCCGCCGTGTGGCTCACGCCACAGCCGCGTACTCCGCCCAGAAGACGGCGGTGTCGCCGTACTTCTTCGCGCGCGAAGGCTCGAAGCCCGCGGGCCAGTCCGGCTCGCCGTCACGGGCCGCGCGTTCGACCACCACGAGAGCGCTCTCCCCCAGCCAGCCGCCCGCCGCCAGCGAGGCCAGCACCTTGCCGAGCGCGGCCGAGTCCACGGCGTACGGCGGGTCGGCCAGCACCAGGTCGAACGATCGGGGCGCGGGGGCGGCGACCACCGCTTCGACCTGCCCCGCCCGGACCGTGCCGCCCAGGCCCAGCGCCGCGACGTTGCCGCGCAGGACGTCCACGGCACGCCGGTCGGATTCCACGAACACCGCGTCCGCCGCGCCGCGCGAAAGGGCTTCGAGGCCGAGCGCGCCGGACCCGGCGTAGAGGTCCAGGACGTGGGCGCCGTCCAGCTCGCCCGCCGTCTCGAGGGCGTTGAACAGGGCTTCCCGCACGCGTTCCGACGTCGGCCGGGTGCCCTTCGGCGGCACCTTCAGCCGCCGTCCGCCCGCCGTCCCGGCCACGATCCTGGTCACCCCCCGATTGTGAGGGGACGGCGCGCGGCGCGGATGACCGGGACACGGGTGTCCCCGCCCGGGCCACCGCGTAGAGTCGTTCTTCGCCCTCGGAGGCGATCCCAAAGCTGTCAAGGAGCCATGCGTGTCGGAACCTCGGGTCAGACGGGCCGAGATCGCCATCGAACAAGCCCACGTCGATCGCGTGTACACGCGTCTGGACGAACTGCGGGCCCAAGCCGAGGCGATGCGCACGAAGGGCTACGAAATCGGCCAGGGAGCGCAGCGCGAAGCGATCTTCGAGCAGGCGTCGATGCTGTTCGAGCGCGACATGATGGTCTACCACGCCAACCAGACGCTGCAGAGCCTCGACGCCGAGTACGAGGGGCTCGTCTTCGGCCGGCTGGACGACCGCGAGGGAGAACGCACCTACGTCGGCAGGCTCGGCATCCGCGACGCCGAGTTCGACAACCTCGTCACGGACTGGCGCGCCCCGGCCGCGGCGGCGTTCTACCAGGCCACGGCCGAGGAACCGATGGACGTCGTGCGGCGGCGCGTGATCCGCTGCTCGGGCCAGAACGTCCTCGACGTCGACGACGACGTCCTGATGGCCGACGCCGTGCCCGAGGACATGCAGATCGTCGGCGAAGGCGCGTTGATGGCCGCCCTCGGGCGCTCGCGCGGCGAGAAGATGCGCGACATCGTCGCGACCATCCAGAAGGAACAGGACGAGGTCATCC
Source organism: Amycolatopsis sp. NPDC051045 (assembly GCF_040682955.1). NCBI lineage: Bacteria > Bacillati > Actinomycetota > Actinomycetes > Pseudonocardiales > Pseudonocardiaceae > Amycolatopsis > Amycolatopsis sp. NPDC051045. Next base: position 270,689 of record NZ_JBFBCC010000014.1, on the reverse strand, counting down.
GGGCGCCGTGGCGCGGCGTCACCGAGATCACCGGCGGGCCGGGCACCGGCAAGACCGCGGTCGCGCTGCACCGCGCCGCCTACCTGCTGTACCGCTACCGGCGTCAGCTCGGCGGCGCCGGGGTGCTCGTGATCGGGCCGTCCGGGGTCTTCACCAGCTACATCTCGCGGGTCCTCCCCTCGATGGGCGAGACGAACGTCGAACTGCGCGCGCTCGGCGAGGTCCTCGACGGCCTGGAGGCGACGCGGCAGGACGCGGCGCCGCTCGCCGCCGTCAAGGGGTCGCTGCGGATGCGGAAGGTGCTGCTGCGGGCGCTGCGCGACACGCCGCCGGAAGCGCCGGAGGAGATGCGGATCGTCTACCGCGGCGAGGTCCTCAAGCTGAACGCGCGCGAGCTGGAGAAGATCCGCCGCAAGGCCCACACGCAGGGCGCGCCGCCGAACCGGTCGCGGATCCGGGCGGCGGAGATGCTGCTGGACGCGCTGGCGGCGAAGGCCGAGGAGCACGCGAAGGACGACGGCAGGCAGCTCGACCGCGCCGAGCTGATCACCGACCTGGGCGAGCGGATCGACTTCCACCGCTTCCTGGTCGTGTGGTGGCCGGTGCTGTACCCGGCGCAGATCCTCAAGTGGCTGGGCGAAGAGAAGCGGCTGGCTTCGGTGGCGAAGGGCATCCTGAACCGGCGCGAGATCTCGATGCTGGCCGCGGACTTCGCGGACCGGTCGCGGGGCTGGTCCATCGCGGACGTGGCGCTGCTGGACGAGCTGCGCGTGCTGATCGGGCCGCCGCCGAAGCGCAAGCGGCGCCAGGTGATCGAGGTCGAGCCGGAGCGCTCGGGCGGGGCGCCGACGCGGCCGGAGCACTACGACGAGTACTCGCACGTGGTCGTCGACGAGTCACAGGACCTTTCGCCGATGCAGTGGCGGATGGTCGGCCGGCGCGGGAAGTACGCGAGCTGGACGGTGGTCGGGGACCCGGTGCAGAGCTCGTGGCCGGACCCGGCGGAGGCGGCTGCGGCGCGGGACCAGGCGTTCGGCGTCAAGACCGCGCGGCGCCGGTTCACGCTGCGCACGAACTACCGGAACTCGGCGGAGATCTTCGACCTGGCGGCGAAGGTGGTGGCCGGGCACGCGGAGTCCGGCGAACTGCCGGTGGCGGTCCGCCGCACCGGGGTCGAGCCGGAGGTCCGCCCGGTGGAGGCGGCCGGCCTGGCCTCGGCGACGCAGGCGGCGGTGAAGGAACTGCTGGGCGCGGTGGAGGGCACGGTCGGCGTCATCACGGCGATGGACCGGGTGCCCGAGGTAGCGGGCTGGCTGTCGGGTCAGGCCGACGAGCGGCTCAAGGTCGTGGGCAGCCTGGATTCCAAGGGCCTGGAGTACGACGCGGTGGTGCTGGTGGAGCCGGTCGACCTGATCACCGAGTCGACGACGGGCCGCCGGGTGCTGTACGTGGCCCTGACGCGGGCGACGCAGCAGCTGATCGTGCTGGCCTCGAACCCGGACTGGCTCCCGGCGGTCTGATCCCGAGCCTGGAGGGTCGACTCGCGCGATTGGAGCGCGGGAGACGCTGAAGGGCTCCTTCGAGGGGCGGGAGGCGGGTTCCCGTGCCCTTGAAGGAGCCCTTCAGACCCCCGGTGAGATGAACGTCGTGGGGACGTTTTCCGTCCGAGGGCATGTCTATCCGATCCGGGTTGTTCGGTGTCCGCGCGCAGCCACCGAACAACAATGCCGAACAACCCGGTTCGCCGGTCAGGGGCAAGGCGGGGTGTAGTCGAGGTCCGGCAGGCTCTCGGCCCACTCGGCTTCGGTGATGCGGGGTGACACCGCCGCGCAGATTCGTTCGGCCGCCCGGTCAGGATCGGTCTCCCACAACCGTACGGTGCCGTCCGCACCCGCTCCGGCCAGTGTGTGGCCGTCCGGGGCGTACTGCACGGCGTAGACGCGGTCGCGCTGCTCGGGCAGGACCGCGTACGGCGTCGCGGTGGCGACGTCCCACAGCCGGATCGTCCGGTCGTAGCTGCCGGACGCCAGCCGCCGGCCGTCGCCGCTGAACGACACCGACATGACGGTGTCCGTGTGCCCGTCCAGCACCACCACGGGCGGCACGTGCGCCGGGTCCGCGACGTTCCAGAGGCGCACCGTCCGGTCGGCGCTCGCCGTGGCGACGTGCTTGCCGTCGGCGCTGTAGGCGATCGAGAAGACCGTGTCGGTGTGCCCCTCCAGTTTCGCGAGCGGCCGCGGGGCCCGGGGCGCCGAGACGTCCCAGAGCCGCGCGGTGTGGTCCCAGCTCGCCGTGGCGAGCGTCCGGCTGTCGGGGCTGAACGCGAGGGTGTGGACGTCGTCGTCGTGGCCCTCGAGCTTGGCGATCTCGACCGGCCGGGTGCGGTCGGCGAGGTCCCACAGGCGCGCCGTGTGGCCGTCGCCCGCGGTGGCGAGCAGCCGGCCGTCCGGGCTGAAGACCACCGCGTCGAGGTCGTCGTGGAACCGGTTGAACACCACCGGCGGCCCCGGGTGGACCGGATCGGTGATGTCCCGCAGCGTCATCGTGTGGTCCCAGCTGCCGGTGGCCAGGGTCCGGCCGTCCGGGCTGACGGCGACGCCGCAGACCGCGTCGCCGAATCCGCCGATCGTGGCCGTCGTCCGGGGCGCGCGCGGATCGGTGAGGTCGTGCAGCCGCACGGCCTCGTCGTAGCCGCCGGTGGCCAGCAGCTCGCCGACCCCGCCGAAGGCGACGTGGCACGCCCGGCCCGTGTGCGCGGGGATGCCGGGCCCGGGCAGGTCCCAGAGCCGGGCGGTCTGGTCGTCGCTGGCCGTGGCGAGGGTGCGGCCGTCGCGGGTGAACACCGCGGAGACGACCGCGCCGGTGTGCCCGGGCAGCGACGGCAGCTCGCGCGGCTGCCGCGGGTCGGCGACGTCCCACAGCCGGGCCGTGCGGTCGAAGCCGGTGGTGGCGAGCGTGCGCCCGTCGGCGGTGAACGCCACCGCGCGCACGATCGCCTTGTGCGCGGTGAGCGACGCCAGCTGCGCCGGGCGGGCCGGGTCGGTGACGTCCCACAGCCGTGCGGTTTCGTCCTGGCTCGCCGTGGCGAGCGTCTGCCCGCCGGGGCTGAACGCGACCGCGTGCACGACGTCGGTGTGCCCGGCCGCGACGCCGAGCTGACGCCGCGAAGCGACGTCCCAGACGCGCGCGGTCTTGTCGGCCGACGCGGAGGCGAGCAGCCGGCCGTCGGCGCTGAAGGCGAGGTTGTTGACGTACGAGGTGTGCCCGCTCAGCTCCCCCGACGGTCGCGGGTGGGCGGGGTCGGTGGTGTCGTACAGCCGGATCGTGCCCTTGACGTCGGCGGTCGCCAGCAGCGGCGCGGCCGGGCTGAACGCGACGGCGTAGGACTTGCCCGGGTGCTGTTCGATCGTCGCGCCGGGCCCCGGCCGGGCCGGGTCGGCGACGTCCCAGACGCGGACGGTGCCGTCGAAGCCCGCGGTGGCGATCGTCCGGCCGTCGGCGGCGAAGGCGACGTTGTTCACGTTGCCGGTGTGCCCGGCGAGCACGCCCAGCGGCACGGGGTGGCGCGGGTCGTGGATGTCCCAGAGCCGTGCCGTGCCGTCCCAGCTGGCCGTGGCGAGGACCCGCCCGTCCGGGCGGAGGGCGGCGGTGTTGACCCGGCCGGTGTGCCCGGTGAGCCGCGTCGAATACGGCGACCCGAACATGCCGAGCAGGCCGCTGCGCTCCTCGGCCCCGGGATCCAGGCGGTACGCGGCGAGCGCGAGCTGCGCGGCCAGCGCGGGGTTCGTCACGCGCATGGCCAGCGCCTGGCCGGCGACCTTCTGGGCGAGCGCGCTGTTGCGCTGGTCGGTGGCCGTGGTCTCGGCGCGCACGGCGTAGACGGTGGCGGCCACGGCGACGACCAGCAGGACCGCGAGCAGGGCGACCAGCTGCCGCAGTTTCCTGGCCTGTGCAGCGGCGCGTGACGATTCGGCGTGCTCGACGGCGAGGCTCGCGTCGAGGAACCGCCGTTCCCGCCGGGACAACGCCGAGTCCTGGCGCGCGGCCCACTCCCGGGCGATGGCCAGCCGGGTGCCGCGGTAGAGCCAGCCGGGGTCCTCGTCGACGGACTCCCAGGCGTCGGTCGCCTCGGTGAGCTGCCGGTGGACGCGCAGGCCTTCGCGGTCTTCGGTGAGCCACTCGCGCAGCCGCGGCCAGCCGCGGATGAGGGCTTCGTGGGCGATCTCGATGCCGGTGTCGTCGAGGGTGACCAGCCGGGCCGCGGCCAGCTCGGCGAGAACTACGGCGGTGTCGGTGTCGGTGTCGTCGGCGTCGTCGGTGTCGAGCTCGGCGCGGCCGATGCGGCGCTTGGTGTCTTCGGTGCCTTCGCCGAGCGCGGTCATCCGCAGGAAGATCTGCCGCGCCAGCCGCTGCTGACGCGGGGACAGCTTCGCGAAGGTGCCTTCGGACGTCTGCGCGATGGCCCGCTCGATGCCGCCGGTCGACTCGTAGCCGGCCAGGGTCAGCGTGGTGCCGCGGCGCCGCCGCCACGTCTCCAGCAGCGCGTGCGAAAGCAGCGGCAGCACGCCGGGCTGGCCGGTGGCGTCCGCGACGAGCCGGGAAACCAGCGCGTTTTCGACGCGGTACCCGGTGTCGACGGCGGGCCGCGAGATCGCCTGCCGGAGCTCCTCGGTCGTCATCGGGCCGACCAGGACCTGGGCGTCCTGCATGGCCTCGGCGAGCTCCGCGTGCCGGGCGCAGTGGGTGTAGAAGTCGGTGCGGATGCCGAGCACCACCCGGGTCCGGCTGCCCGGTTCGGTGGTCGCGGTGACGAGCGCGTCGAGGAACCGCGCCTGCTCCTTCTCGTCCTGGCAGAGGGTGAAGACCTCCTCGAGCTGGTCGACGACCACGACGACATCTTCGACACCGCTGTCGGCCAGCTGCCGGGCGGCGAGCCCGAGGTTGCGCGGGTGCGCGGCGAAGTCGTCGAGCAGGGCGCCGGGCGCGACACCGAGCGCGGCGGCGAACTTGACCGCGCACTCCTGCAGCGGGCGGGCACCCGGGGTGAGCAGCACGGCCGGACCCTTCACCGAGGGCAGCAGCCCGGCCCGCAGCAGGGACGACTTCCCCGAGCCGGACGCGCCGAGGACAGCGAGAAATCGTTGTCTCCCCAGCCGTTCGACGAGTTTTTCGACGAGCCGTTCCCGCCCGAAGAATCGTCCCGCGTCGGCGGGGGTGAAAGCGGCCAGCCCGACGTACGGCGGAATTTCCCCGGATTCCGGTTCAGGCGGTGAACCGGCACCGTCCCGGCGGGACTCGTCGGCGACGGCGTGCCAGCGTTCCTCCCATTCCCCCGGCACCCCGCCGCAGGCCCGGACGTAGGCCAGGGTGACCGCCAAGCTGGGGAGTTTCCGCCCGCCGGCGGCTTCGGAGAGCGTCCCGGCCGAGTAGTGCGCGCGCCGCCCGAGCTCGCGGTACGTCGGATTCCCGGCGCTCTCGCGCAAACGCCGGAGATCGGCGGCGAATTCGGTCAGCAGATCGTCGCCGGGATCCAAAGGTCGCTCCGGACGCGGCACCCGTCCCCCTTTTTCCGGTTCTCCTTCCGGTTCGCCCACCGTAGCCAATCGCGCGTGGTCAGGTGGGCGGTTCCAGCCGACGCCGGACCGCTTCCCGGTCCACGCCGAGTTCGGCGAGCAGATCGGCGGCCGGATCGGGCGGCGTCACCGTCAGCAGCACGCGCAGCAGGGCGACCGGATCGCGCGGCCGCGGCACCCCGCGGATCGCCTCGTTGACCACCGCGCGGGCGTTCGACGTCAACGCCCCCGGCGTCACCCGGGCGCGCCGCGGCGGGACCACCGCCGGCCGGAGGCCTTCGACCTCGATGCCGAGCGCGGCCAGCGCCGCCCGGTCCAGCCGGTCGAGGGCCGCACGCGCGGTGCCGAGGTCGACGCCGAGCGCCCGCGCGGGTGCGCCGCCGGGGTCGTGGAGCAGTCCGAGCAGCAGGTGCTCGGTGCCGAGCCGCCGGTCGCCGCGGCGGCGGGACTCCTCGAGCGCGGCGGTCACCGCCGTGGCGAAGGGGCTCTTGGCGATCAGCCGGTCGAGCACGACGGCCTCACTTCCCGTACTTCGCGTGCACGGACTGCCGGGCGACGCCGAGGGCGTCCCCGATCTGCTCCCACGACCAGCCGCGTTCCCTGGCGTGCGTGACGGCGGCCGCCTCGACCTGCTCGGCGAGCCGGTGGAGGGCACCGACGGCCCGCAGCGCCACCGCGGGGTCGGTCTCCGAAACGCGCCCCGAAAGCTCTTCCGCTTCCACGGTGTGTCAGTCTAGCCTGACGCTGATGTCAGTTTGAACTGACAAGAGGAGGACGGCATGGATGTCGCGGTGATCGGGGCGGGCCCGGTGGGCCTGATGCTGGCGGCGGAGCTGCGGCTCGGCGGAGCCACGGCGGTGGTGCTGGACCGGCGGACCGCCCCGGACACGCGGCCGCGGGCGAACGGGCTCGGCGGCCGGATCGTCGAGCAGCTGGACCACCGGGGACTGCTCGAGCGGTTCCGGGCCGAAGCCGCGTTCGCCGGGCCGCTCCCGCGATTCCCGTTCGGGCCGGTGGCCCTGGACTTCACGGCGATGGACAGCTCGCCGCTGCGCGGGCTCATGCTGCAGCAGCCGCGGATGGAGGCGCTCCTGGCCGAACGCGCCACCGGACTCGGCGCCGAGGTGCGGCGCGGGCACGAGCTGCTGGCCCTGGACGACGGCACGCTGACCGTCCGCGGCCCGGACGGCGAATACCCCATGAGGGCCCGGTACGTCGTCGGCTGCGACGGCGCGCACAGCCGCGTCCGCGACCTCGCCGGCATCGGTTTTCCCGGCACCACCGACGACGAGCTGATGCGCCTCGGGCACTTCCGCGGGGACGCCGGCCTCTTCACGACGGTGCCGGGTCTGGCCCAGGGGTGGAACCGCCGGCCCGCCGGCCGCGTGCTGGTGACGTCGCTGACGCCGGGCGTCGTGATCGCCGGCGTCCGCGAGGTCACGCCGGAGCCGCCCGGCGAACCGACGCTGGAGGAGTTCCGCGACGCCGTCCGGCGGGTCCTGGGCACCGACCTGCCACTCGGCGAACCACTGTGGCTGTCGCGGACGGTGAGTTCGGCCCGGCTCGCCGAGCGGTACCGGGCCGGGCGGGTGCTGCTCGCCGGCGACGCCGCGCACCTGTTCCCCGCCGGTGGCTCTTCGCTCAACGTCGGGCTGCTGGACGCGGTCAACCTCGGCTGGAAGCTCGCCGCCGTCGTCCGCGGGCAGGCGCCCGACTCGCTGCTCGACAGCTACCACGACGAACGGCACCCGGTGGCCGCGCGCACGTTGACGCAGACCCGCGTCCAGGCCTTGCTCGATCGCCTGACCGGCGAGGACGGCGACGCACTGAGGACGCTCTTCGGCGAGCTGGCGGCGTTCGAAGAACCGACGTGGCACCTGGCCGGGCTGCTGCGGGACGCCGACGAACTGCCGTACGTCCCGGACCTGCCGCTGACCGTCGGCGGCCGGGCCACCCGGGTGGCCGAGATCATGCGCGCCGCGCGGCCCGTGCTGTTCGACTTCGCCGATCGCGCCGACCTGCGGGAAGCCGCCGGCCCGGACGTGAAGATCGTCACGGCGCGGTGCCCGGACGCCCCGGCCGACGCGCTTTTCGTGCGCCCGGACGGCGTCGTGGCGTTCAGCGGAGACGATCCGGCCGCCCTGCGGGAAGCAATGACGGCACCGGGGCGTTGACCCCGGTTGTGAGCTCACTGCCTGACGTGCCGCTGTCCGTACTCGACCTGTCCCCCGTGTCGGAGGGGAACACCGTCGGCGAGACGCTGCGCAACACCCTGGACCTCGCCCGCGCCGCGGAACGGCTGGGCTACCACCGCTACTGGCTGGCCGAGCACCACAACATGCCCGGCATCGCCAGCTCGGCCACGGCCGTGCTGATCGGGCACGTCGCCGACGCGACCGAGCGGATCCGCGTCGGCTCGGGCGGGGTCATGCTGCCCAACCACGCGCCGCTGGTCGTCGCCGAGCAGTTCGGCACCCTGGAGGCGTTCCACCCGGGCCGGATCGACCTCGGCATCGGCCGCGCGCCCGGCACCGACCAGCGCACCGCGCTCGCCCTGCGCGGCCCGGGCGGGCTGTCCGCGGAGAACTTCCCGGAGCAGCTGCAGGAGCTGATCGGCTATTTCACCCATTCGGAGGCTCGCGGCGTCAACGCCGTGGTGGCCGAGGGGCACCAGCCGCCGGTGTGGCTGCTCGGCTCGAGCGGCTTCAGCGCCCAGCTCGCCGGGCGGCTCGGGCTGCCGTTCTCCTTCGCGCACCACTTCGCCGCCGAGAACACCATCCCGGCCGTGCAGCTGTACCGGGAGAACTTCCGGCCGTCCGCGGTGCTCGAAGAGCCGCACGTGATGCTCGGCGTGTCCGTGGTCGCCGCCGAGACCGACGAGCGCGCCCGGTTCCTGGCCGGCCCCAGCGGGCTGACGTTCCTCAGCCTCCGCCGCGGCCGCCCGATCGCGTTGCCGACGCCGGAGGAGGCCGCGGAGTACCCGTACACCGAGATGGACCGCGCGTTCCTGGCCGAGCGCTTCGGCTCGAGCATCGTCGGCTCGCCGGAGACCGTCCACAAGGGACTCGAGCAGCTCCTGGCCGACACCGGCGCGGACGAGCTGATGATCACGACGATGGTCCACGGCCACGCGGACCGGGTCCGCTCCTACGAGCTGATCGCCGGCCTCAAGTCCTGACCGCGACCGGATCCCCTGAAGGGCGCCTTCATCTCATCTGATGTGAAGAAGGTGCCCTTCAGTCATTTTCTTTGCTTCTGCTGACAACAAGATCCGGTCCGTTTGTCAGCATTGGACAATAAATGTGCGGTTACCAGCCCGTGACCCCGTGATCCTGCTCAAGTTCTTGTCTCCCAGCAAGGCCGTCGTTAGCGTACCGACCAGTAGGAAACGGCACGGTACCCCCGAGACCGTGAATGGCCGACAATTGTTACCCCGTTCGGACCATTTCCCCTTAGGCGACTCGGGTGTATTCGGCGTGCCGCCGAAACCGCTGGAGGCACACGAATGGCCGAACGGACGACGACGACGTCGTTCCCCGGGGCCGCCGCGCTGCGGCAGACCGGACGGCTCTACGGACTGGGCCTCGACGTCGTCCGGCTGACCTTCCGCCGCCCGTTCCAGGCGCGCGAGCTGATCCAGCAGTTCTGGTTCATCGCGAACGTGTCGATCCTGCCGACGGCGCTGGTGTCGATCCCGTTCGGCGCGGTGATCGCGCTGCACATCGGGTCGCTGACCACGCAGATCGGCGCACAGTCGTTCACCGGCGCGGCGAGCGTGCTCGCGATCATCCAGCAGGCCAGCCCGATCGTCACGGCGCTGCTCATCGCCGGCGCCGGCGGCAGCGCCATGTGCGCCGACCTCGGTGCCCGCACCATCCGCGAAGAGATCGACGCGATGGAAGTGCTCGGCGTCTCGCCGGTCCAGCGGCTGATCGTGCCGCGGGTGCTCGCCGCGATGGGCGTCGCGGTCTTCCTCAACGGCATGGTGAGCGTCGTCGGCGTGCTCGGCGGCTACTTCTTCAACGTGATCATGCAGCACGGCACCCCGGGCGCCTACCTGGCCAGCTTCTCGGCCCTGGCCCAGCTGCCCGACCTGTGGATCAGCGAGATCAAGGCCCTCATCTTCGGTTTCGTCGCCGGCGTCGTCGCCTCCTACCGCGGGCTCAACCCCAAGGGCGGGCCGAAGGGCGTCGGCGACGCGGTCAACCAGTCCGTGGTCATCACGTTCCTGCTGCTGTTCGTGCTGAACCTGGTCCTCACCACCGTCTACCTCCAACTCGTGCCGCCCAAGGGGAGCTGAAGTGACGACGACGGAAGTGCCCACCCGCGGCACCCGCGTGCGCGAGGCCGTCGACCGCCGGTTCGGCTTCCTCGACACCCTCGGCGACCAGATCCTCTTCTTCCTCCGCGCGATCGCCTGGACGCCGCGGGCCCTGCGCCACTACCTGCGCGAGGTCATCCGCCTGCTGGCCGAGGTCAGCTTCGGCAGCGGCGCGCTGGCCGTCATCGGCGGCACGATCGGGGTGATGATCGGGATGACCGTGGCCACCGGCACGGTCGTCGGCCTCCAGGGCTATTCCGCGCTGAACCAGGTCGGGACCTCGGCGTTCGCCGGGTTCGTCTCCGCCTACTTCAACACCCGCGAGATCGCGCCCCTGGTGAGCGGGCTCGCCCTGTCCGCCACCGTCGGCTGCGGGTTCACCGCGCAGCTCGGCGCCATGCGGATCTCCGAGGAGATCGACGCACTCGAGGTGATGGGCATCCCCAGCGTCCCGTACCTGGTGACGACCCGGGTGATCGCCGGCTTCCTCGCCGTCATCCCGCTCTACGCGATCGGGCTGCTGTCGAGCTACCTCGCCTCGCGCCAGATCACCGTGTGGTTCTTCGGCCAGTCCGCGGGCACCTACGACCACTACTTCCTGCTGTTCCTCCCCCCGGGCGACGTCCTGTGGTCGTTCGGGAAGGTCCTGGTGTTCAGCGTCGTCGTGGTACTGGCCCACTGCTACTACGGCTTCCGCGCGAGCGGCGGCCCGGCCGGCGTCGGCGTCGCGGTGGGCCGCGCGGTGCGCACCGCGATCGTCGCGATCAGCGTGCTCGACTTCTTCCTGTCCCTGGCGATCTGGGGCGCGACGACGACCGTGCAGGTGGCCGGATGAGACGGGAAACCCGCCGCAAGGCCGGGGTCCGCACCGCGGGGGTGCTGTTCCTCGTGGTGCTGGGCGTGCTGGTGACGCTCTCGATCAAGGTGTACGACAAGGACTTCGTCAGCACGGTCCCGGTGACCCTCAAGGCGAGCCGCATCGGCAACCAGCTCCAAGCCGGCGGCCAGGTCAAGGCCCGCGGCGTGCTCGTCGGGGAGATCCGCGGCGTCCGGGCGACGCCGCAGGGCGCCGAGATAGCGCTTGCTCTCGAGCCGGGCAAGGTGGACATGCTGCCGCGCAACGTCTCCGCGCTGCTCGTGCCGAAGACGCTGTTCGGCGAGCGGTACGTGCAGCTGTCCATCCCGGACGGCGGGCGGGGACCGCACCTGGTCGCCGGCGACGTCATCGAGCAGGACCGCTCGGCGAACGCGGTCGAGCTGGAACGGGTCTTCGACAACCTGCTGCCGGTGCTCAAGGCCGTCCAGCCGCAGAAGCTCGCTACGACGCTGACCGCGGTTTCGACGGCCCTTCAGGGGCGCGGCGAGCAGCTCGGGAAGACGCTGTCCACCGCCGCCGACTACCTGGCCGCCTTCAACCCGCAGCTGCCGCAGCTCACCAAGGACCTCCAGGACCTCGCGTCGGTTTCCCGGCTGTACGGCGACATCGCCCCCGACCTGCTGGACGCGCTCACCGACTCGGCCGTCACGCTGAACACGGTGCACGACAAGGCACCCGAGCTCGCCGCGGTCTACCAGCAGGTGAGCAGTTCGGCGGGCGAGGTCCGGCAGTTCCTCGACCGCAACAAGAACAACCTCATCGCCCTGGCGGCCGACAGCCGCTCGGCGCTGGAGGTCGCGGCGAAGTACTCCCCCAGCTTCCCCTGCACCCTCAAGGCGATGGACGCGCTGCGCAAGCCGGTCGACGAGGCACTCGGCAAGGGCACCGGCCAACCCGGCATGCACGCCGCCGTCACCGTCACCCAGTCGCGCGGCAAGTACCTGCCCGGCAAGGACGACCCGGTGTACACCGCGGACGGCGGCCCGCGCTGCTACCCCAGCGGTGTCGCCCCGACGACCGGCACCGCCGCGGTCCCGCCCGGCACGCCCCGGCACCCGCTGCTGACCGGCACGCAGGACGACCTCGGCGTCGCGAACTCCCCGCAGGAACGGGAACTCCTGGCCACGGTGCTCGCACCGCAGCTGGGCGTGCCGACCGGGCAGGTCGCGGACTGGAGCAGCGTGCTGGTCGGCGCGCTCTACCGCGGCACGGAGGTGACGCTGAAGTGAGGAACTTCGCCGCCCCGCTGCTCAAGAGCCTGATCTTCATCCTGGTCACCACGGCCGCGACCGTGCTGCTGGCAGTGTCCATCGCCAACACCGGCGTCGGCCGCACCGACCTCTACGGCGCCACCTTCACCGACGCGACGTCGCTGAACGTCGGCGACGACGTGCGGATCTCCGGCGTGCGCGTCGGGCAGGTCGAGGAACTCGAGATCGCCGACCGCAGCCTCGCGCACGTCCGCTTCTCCCTCGACGCCGGACGGCAGCTGCCCGCCGACGTCGGCGCGGTCATCAAGTACCGCAACATGGTCGGGCAGCGCTACGTCGCGCTGGAACGCGGCGCCGGCGGCCGGGGCACCCTCCCCGTCGGCGGGGAGATCCCGCTCAACCGCACCACGCCCGCGCTGGACCTGACCGACCTGTTCAACGGCTTCAAGCCGCTGTTCCAGGCGCTTTCGCCCACCGACGTCAACCAGCTCTCCGGCGAGATCGTGCAGGTGCTGCAGGGCGAGGGCGGCACGGTCGAGGAGCTGCTCGCGCACACCGGCTCGCTGACCTCGACGCTCGCGAACCGCGACCGGCTGATCGGCGAGGTGATCAGCAACCTCAACCACGTGCTCGGCACGGTGAACAGCAAGGGAACCGCACTGACGACGTTGATTTCGACGCTGCGTGAGCTCGTGTCCGGCCTGGCCGCGGACCGCGCCGTGATCGGCGACGCGATCGGCGGCCTCGGTGACCTCTCCACGGCCACCGCGGGTCTGCTCGGCGACGTGCGGACCCCGCTGAAGGACAGCATCACCGGCCTCGACGGCGTCACGAAGAACCTCGCGGACGAGCAGACCCGGCCCGGCCTCGAGCAGACGCTGAGCACGTTGCCGGAGAAGCTGAACGACCTGGGCCGGATCAGCTCCTACGGCTCGTGGATGAACTTTTACGTCTGCACCGCCGTCCTCCAGACCCTGCCGCCGCGCGGGACGCCGATCACCGCGGAGAGGTGCGGCTCGTGAAGTCCTTCAAGGAACGCAATCCGCTCACCCTCGGCGTCGCCGGGAGCGTCGTCCTCGCCGCGCTGCTGACCGTGACGTTCAACTACGAGAACCTGCCGGTCGTCGGCGGCGGCACCAGCTACCGCGCCGAGTTCTCGGAGGCGGCCGGGCTGCAGCCGGACGACGAGGTCCGCGTCGCCGGCATCAAGGTCGGCGAGGTCCGCGACGTCGAACTGGCCGACGACCACGTGCTCGTCACCTTCCGCGTGAAGAACGCCTGGGTCGGCGACCGGACGTCGGCGGAGATCCGGATCAAGACGCTGCTGGGCCGCAAGTTCCTCGCGCTCAAGCCGACCGGCGACGCCGTGCAGGACCCGGACCAGGCGATCCCGCGCACCCGCACGGTCACCCCGTACGACGTCACCGAGGCGTTCAACGGCCTCGCGAACACCGCGGGTTCGATCGACACCCGGCAGCTCGCCGACAGCTTCACCGCGATCAGCGACACCTTCCGCAACGCCCCGGCCCACGTGCGCACCGCGCTCGACGGGCTGTCGGCGTTGTCGAAGACCGTGTCCTCCCGCGACGACCAGCTCGCCGATCTGCTGGCCAACGCGAAGCGGATCACGGCGACGCTGGCGAACTCGAACCAGGACTTCGAGCAACTGCTCTCCGACGGCAACCTGCTGCTGGGCGAGCTCGACCGGCGCCGCCAGGCCATCCACGACCTGCTGACCGGCGCGCAGGCGCTGGCCGCGCAGCTCTCCGGCCTGGTGGCCGACAACGCCGGCACGCTCAAGCCGGCGTTGAGCCAGCTGAACACCGTGACCGACCTGCTGACCCGGCAGAACGACAACCTGGCGCAGAGCCTGGCCGCCGCCGGGCCGTACTTCCGGCTGGCCAACAACGCGCTGGGCAACGGCCGGTGGCTCGACTCCTACCTCTGCGGCCTGCTGCCCGAGAACCGCGACCCCTGTGTGCCGCCGAAGCGGACGGGAGCCCCGAAGTGAACGCCACCCGAACCCAGGACCGGCTCAGCCGGTTCGTCGCCGGCGCCGTCGTGCTGGCGCTCGTCGTCGTGCTCGCCCTGTGGTGGATCTTCTCCGGCACCGGCCTCGACCGCGCCACCGTGCTCTTCTCCCGGGCGGTCGGCGTCTACAGCGGCTCCGACGTCCGGCTGCTCGGCGTCCGGATCGGCCAGGTGGAGTCGGTGACCCCGCGCGGCGAGCAGGTCGAGGTGACGCTGACCTACGACGGCTCCGCGCCGATCGCGGCCGACACCGACGTGGTCGTCATCGCGCCCAGCGTCGTCGCCGACCGGTACGTCCAGTTCTCCAAGCCGGCGCGCGGCGGGCCGCGGCTGGTGAACCACGCCACCATCGGCGTGGACCGCAGCGCGACCCCGGTCGAGCTGGACGAGCTGTACGCCAGCCTCGACTCGCTCACCAAGGCACTGGGCCCGGACGGCGCGAACAAGAACGGCGCGCTCTCGGACCTGCTCACCACCGGCGCGAACAACCTGCGGGGCAACGGGACGGCGTTCAACGACACCGTCCGGCAGCTCGCGGAGCTGGCCAGGACCCTGTCCGGCAACTCCGGCGACCTGTTCGCCACCGTCCGGGAGCTGCAGCGGTTCACCAGCATGCTGGCCGCCAACGACAACCAGGTGACGCAGGTCAACCAGCAGCTCGCGGCGGTGTCCGGCACGCTTTCGGCCAACCGCGACGAGCTGGCGTCGGCCCTGCGCTCGCTCGGGGCCGCGCTCGGCGACATCCAGGGCTTCATCAAGGACAACCGGGCGCTGATCAAGTCCAATGTGGACAAGCTGGCGGTGACCACGCAGACGCTGGTCGACCAGCGCGCGTCGCTGGCCGAACTGCTCGAAACCGCGCCGCTGGCCGCGACCAACCTCATCCAGACGGTCGACCCCGCCACCGGGGCCCTGCAGACCCGCACCGACCTGATCGACTACCTGCCGCTGCCGGTGACCGGGTCGGTCTACACGAACGAGGCGGGCGGAAGATGAGAAGATCGCGACGCGTCACGGCCCTGGCCGCGAGCTGCTGCCTGGTGCTGACCGCCTGCTCGGGTGAGTTCAAGGGCGTCTACGACCTGCCCCTGCCCGGCGGCGCCGACGCCGGCGACCACCCGTACCACGTCACCGTCCAGTTCGCCGACGTCCTCGACCTGGTGCCGCAGGCCGCGGTGAAGGTCGGCGACGTGCCCGTCGGACGCGTGGAGACCATCCGCCTCGGCGCGGACGGCTGGACCGCCGAAGCCGTCGTCGAGGTCAACGGCGACGTCGTGCTGCCCCCCGACGCCGTCGCCCGGCTGCGGCAGTCCAGCCTGCTGGGCGAAAAGTTCGTCGAACTCGCCGCCCCCGAGGGGGAAACCCAGCAGACCGCCCGGCTGGCCGACAACGCGGTGATCCCGGTGTCCCGCACCAACCGCAACCCGGAGGTCGAGGAGGTCTTCGGCGCGCTTTCGCTGCTGCTCAACGGCGGCGGCATCGGGCAGCTGCAGACGATCAACCGTGAACTGAGCAAGGTGATGACCGGCAACGAGTCGCAGATCCGCTCGTTCCTGTCCGGCGTCAAGACGCTGACCACCGACCTGGACGCGCACCGCCAGGACATCACCGCCGCGCTCGAAGGCGTCAACCGGCTGGCGACGACGCTCGCCGACCGCGACAAGCAGGTGTCCGGGGCGCTCACCGACCTGACGCCGGGCCTGCGCACGCTGACCGACCAGCGCACCCAGCTCGTGGCGATGCTCCAGTCGCTCGACGACCTCTCCGGCGTCGCCACCGACGTCATCCACAAGAGCCAGGCCGATCTGGTCGCCGACCTGCGCGCGCTCGCGCCGATCCTGCAGCGGCTCGCCGAAGCGGGGGCGTCCCTGCCGAAGTCGCTGGAGATCCTGCCGTCCTTCCCGTACACCGACGCGGTGCTCCCGGCGATCAAGGGCGACTACCTCAACGTCTACCTGTCGGTCATCCCGGCCCCGGGCGTGCCGCTGCCGAACTACGGCGAAGGCGTCCCGCCCGGTCTGCCGACGCTGCCTCCGCTTCCGCTCGCGGCCGCCGGCCAGGCCACGGCACCGGGAGGGCGCTGATGCTGACCACCAGGGTCCGGGTGCAGGTCATCGCGTTCGTGGTGATCTCGCTCGTCACCGTCGCGTTCGTCGGCGCCAACTACGCCGGGATCGGCCGGCTCCTCGGCAACGGCGGGTACACCGTGAAGCTGGAGCTCGCCGAGGGCGGCGGCATCTTCACCAACGGCGAAGTCACCTACCGCGGGGTCGCCGTCGGGCGGATCGGGGACCTGCGGCTGACGCCGTTGGGGACGGAGGCGGACCTGATCATCGACCGCTCGGCCCCGCCGATCCCGGCGAACGCCCAAGCCGTGGTGGCCAACCGGTCCGCGGTCGGCGAACAGTACGTCGACCTCCAGCCCCGCACGTCGGACGGCCCGTTCCTGACCGGCGGCTCGGTCATCCCGCGGGAGAAGACGACGCTGCCGATGCCGGTGCAGAACCTGCTCGGCGACCTCGACTCACTGACCGCGTCCGTGCCCACCGGCGACCTGCGCACGGTCGTCGACGAGCTCGACGACGCGCTGCGCGGCACCGGGCCCGACCTGCAGGTGCTGCTGGACACCGCGACGTCGTTCACGAAGGACGCGTCGGACAACCTGCCCCAGACGGCGAAGCTGATCGACGACGGCTCGACCGTGCTGCGCACCCAGCTCGACTCGTCCGCCGAGTGGCGCTCGTTCACGAGCAACGCCAAGCTGTTCGCCGCGCAGCTGTCCGATTCGGACGGTGACCTGCGGCGGCTGATCGCCACCGCGCCACCGGCCGCGACCGAGCTGGGCGCCCTGCTGAAGGAGACCGACCCCGGGCTGCCGATCCTGCTGGCCAACCTGCTCACCACGGCGCAGGTCTTCCAAGCCCGCACCGGCGAGCTGGAACAGCTGCTGGTCGCGACGCCGAAGGTGGTCGCGGCGACATCGACGGCCTTCGCCGGGGGCGACGGCAACCTCGCCATGGCACTGACGTTCTACGACCCCCTCCCCTGCCGCGCCGGGTACGAGAGCACGCAGTACCGGCCCAGCACGGACACTTCGCCACTGCCGTTCAACACCGGCGCGGCGTGCACGCTCGAGAAGGGCGACCCGACGTCGGTGCGGGGCTCGCAGAACGTGCCGCACCGACCGGTGGCCGCCCCCGCGGTGCCCGGCTCCGGCGCTCCGCTGCCCGCGGCGCCCGGCCTGGCGGTGTCCCCGACCATCGAGGAGATGCTGTGGCTGGGAAAGTGAAGCGGCCGCTGCGGGCCGCCGTGCTCGCGGTGGTCGTCACCGCCGCCTTCGCGGGCTGGTCGGGGTTCTCCTGGTACCGCACCGCGCACAGCGAAGAGCTGACCTACGGCACCGCCCGCGACGAGGCGGTGGCCGCGGGCCGGGATCTGGTCGCGCGGCTGTGCACCCTGGACTACCACCGGCTGGACCAGGGGCTCGCGCAGTGGCTCGACGCGTCGACCGGCCCGCTGCACGACCGGCTGGCCCACACCGACGAGGCCACGAAGAAGACCCTCACCCAGGACGCGACGGTGTCCACCGGCAAGGTGCTGGACGCCGCACTGAGCGAACTCGACGAACACGCCGGCACCGCGAAGCTGCTGGCTTCGGTGGAGATCACCGCGCAGAAGGAAGGCGTCGCGCCGGCGACCAAGCGCAACCGGTTCGCCGCGGCGCTGACGCGGACCGACGGCGGCTGGAAGCTCAGCGCGCTCGACGAGCTGCCGGTGGGGGCGCGATGAGCACCACCGACGCACCGGCCGCCACCGAAGAAGAGCCCGAAGTGACCGCTTCCGAGCCCGATCCCGATACCGCTTCGGATTCCGCTTCCGACGGCACCGACGCCGCTCCGGAGATCCCGGAGGACGCCGGGCAGCCGCGGCGCCGCCCGCTGCTGGTGCCGCTACTGATCGCCGTCTCCGTGCTGCTGGCCGCGGCGGGCGTGGTGTTCACGGTGGCGGCACGGTCGGCGGCCGGCGACCCGGCCGCGGCCAACCACGCCCTGACCGACGTCGGGGCCACCGCCGACGTGACCTCGGCGGTGACGCTGGCGCTGAACCGGATCTTCTCCTACTCCTACGACAAGACCGACGTCACCGGACAGGCCGCCCAGGACGTCCTGCGCGGTGACGCCCGCACCACCTACGACCGGCTGTTCGCCCAGGTGAAGGAGAAGGCACCGGCCCAGAAACTGGTGCTGACGACGCGGGTGACGTCCTCCGCGGTCCAGGAAATCCGCGACGGCCACGCCCGGCTCCTCGTGTTCCTCGACCAGTTCGCCACCCGCGCGGACAACAATTCCAGCAGTTCCGCCGCTGCCCAGCTTTCGGTGACGGCGGAACGTGACGGCAATACCTGGAAGATTACCGGCCTCACGCCCCGCTGACCCAGTTTTCAGCACGCTGCACAATTCGAAGGAGAGTTGGCATGCCCTCTTTGTTGCGCACTCGTAAGAACGGCCGGAAATGGGCCCGCGCGGCCGCGGTCACGGCGGCCGCGGGCGTCGCGATGAGCGTCGTCGCCGCCGTTCCCGCCTCGGCCGACGTGATCGAGATCCCGGTCGGTTACACGGTCACCGGCAGCACCGTGGTGAAGAAGACCGGCAGTGCGATGAACCTGGGGCCGGGCAACCTCGACGGCAACCTGGTCATCGACGACGTGACCGGCTCGGTGGGCTTGCGCGCGAACCTGTCGCTGCCGCCGTCGCAGGCGAACATCTCGCTGGTGTCCGGCCTCTTCAAGATCAAGGCGAAGGTCAAGATCACCCCGACCGGCCCGGCCACCGGCACCCTCGCCGACGGCACGCTGACCACGCACGCCCAGGCGAACATGGAGATCTACGACATCTGGGCCGGCCTGCTGGTCCCGGTGATCCCGCTGCCGACGGTGCCGGGCAGCTGCAAGGCGAGCAAGCCGCTCGACCTCGACCTGAGCGCCAAGGACGTCGACATCTTCGGCCCGAAGATCACCGTCACCGGCACCTACACCATCCCGGACTTCAAGAACTGCTTCATCGCCGACCTGGCGCTGGGCGCTCTGATCTCCGGGCCGGGCAACACGATTTCCCTGGACCTGGCCACCAAGAACCAAGGCTGACCCCTGGTGCGAAAGAGGGGCTTCCCAGCCGGGAAGCCCCTCTTTCCGCGCCTGGTCAGCAGGGTGCGGACAGGTCCGCCTTGAGCACGACGCTGAACCGGTCGCCTGCCGAGGCGGCCAGCAGCGGACCGCAGATGCCGTTGCTCAGCGGGTCGCTTTCCAGCACGTCGTTCGAACCCCAGCCGACGATCTCGCCACTGCTCTTGAGCGCGAGGTTGAACGTCCAGCCCGCGTCGATCGCGACGACGTCGGACTGGACGGTGTCCGGAACCTCGGCCTGATGGTTGTCGTTGCGGCCCCACGCGATCACCCGGCCGTCCTTGAGCGCGAGGCTGTGCTGATGACCCGCCGAAATGGCGGTGACACCGGACCGGGCGTCGGCCGGGACGTCGGACTGGCCGTGGCTGTTGCTGCCCCAGGCGATGACCCCGCCGTCCTTGAGAGCCAGGCTGTGGTCGCCACCGGCGGAAACGGCGGTGACCCCGGACATCGCCGCGGCCGGGACGTCCGTCCGCAGCCCCCAGCTGATCACGCGCCCGCCCGCCTTGAGCGCGAGGTTGTGCATGGCGCTGGTCGAGATGGCGACGACGCCCGACTTCGCGTCGGCGGGCACGTCCGCCTGGCCGTACCAATCGTTTCCCCAGGCCAGGACGCCACCGTTCTTGAGCGCGAGCTCGTGTGCCCAGCCGGCGGAGATCGCGCTGACACCCGAGGCTGCCGCCTCCGGTACTTCCGTCTGGCCGAAGTTGTTGTCGCCCCAGACCACGGCCCGCCCCTCCTTCAGGGCCATCGCGTCCATGCCGCCCATGGACACGGCGGTCACGCCGTCGAGAGCGTCCGGCGACGGCTCCCAGATGTAGTTCGAGAAACCCCATTCCTGGACACCGCCGGTGTCCTGGGCCGAAGCGGACGCGGCCGGCACGAACGGGGCGGCGGCCAGTGCCGCGGCGGCCAGCACGGCGGCCCGGCGGGATGCGCTCCGGAAACGGAAGACTTCGGCCACGGTATCTTCTTTCGCTGAATCGATTCCTGCAGTTACGGTGCACGCACGCACCCAGATACTAACCCGGACAATCGCCGGACGACAGTCGTCGAGTTCTTTGTCAAGCGCCAACCAAGTGTCCGCCACGAATACTCCGTCGTTGACAAAAATCGCACCCGCAAGGACCACGACCCAAGCCGGTACGGCACACGCTTGTTGCGCAACCGACTGGCGAGTAACATTATTTCTCACAGCCACCTCGCGAGGGTCAGGGCTGGGCCAGGGAAATCACCGGGGGAATTCGCGGTACCGCTCGGTCCGCGGGGCGCGTGGGCAGCGCCCACCGAGACGTCAACTGGATGATCAAAGGAGATTGACAGTCATGACCCGACTCAAGAACTTGTCCCTCAAGGCAGTCACCACCGCAGCCATCGTCAGCACGCTCGGCATGCTGACCGCGGGTGTGGCGTCGGCCGACACGACGTACAACGCCGCGGCCCTTCACCGGTGCACGTTCCCCGGCATCCCGCAGCAGGACGTGGCGATCACCGCGTTCCTGACGGGCCCGGACTCGATCCCGGTCAACGGCACCGCCGTGCCGACCAACGTCGGCGGCACCGCGACGATCTCCGCCGCGGTCCACTCGCTGCTGACCGCCGTCGGCTACGACGGCATCCGCGGCCGGGCGACCGTCCCGGTGACCGCGGCCCGCGGAACGGTTTCCGGCCCGGCCACCAACCTCAACATCCCGGAGACGATCTACCCAGCCGGTGGTTCGATCACGGTCAACATCGCCCAGGACGCCAGCTCGACGGTCCCGACCTACACCGCCCCGGCGACGGACGGGGCCGACACGCTGTCGCTCGGCACGCCGATCACCGCGGCGCTGCAGTTCCACAAGTCGTCCAACAACACCTGGGCGAACTGGAACATGACCTGCACGGTGAAGACCACCAGCCCGGCGCAGAACCGGGCGTTCTCGCCCGACTTCGTCATCACCCCCTGATCACCGGGTGAAGCAGGACCGTAGGGATGGCCGGGGCCCCGGCCATCCCTACGGTTCGTTCCCCAGCGGCACGGACAGGAGCACGGCATGGCCTCACGGCTGACCCGGCGGACGGCGACCCACGGCGCGATCGCGCTGGCGTGTGCGGTGTCGGTCACCACCGGCGCGTTCACCGGTACCGGATCGGCCGCGCCCGGCGAACCGGACGGCGCCGCGGCGTCCGGACGGCACGAACTGACCAAAACGCTGGCCACGACGTGCCCGTTCGCCGATCCCGTCGGGCCGCTCGAACTCGCCGTGAAGACGACTGCGTCGCTGCCCGCCTCGATGACCGTGGGGCAACCGGTGACCATCGACGAGCCGGTCGTGACGTTTTCCCTGCCGCGCGCCGCCGCGCAGCAGCTGCTCGGCACCGCCGGCACCCTCGAAGGCGGACTGACCTTCCAGTTGCTGCTGGAGCAGGGGAAGGTCAAGGACACTCTCACCGTCCCGATGACCATCGCGGCCACCGGCTTGCCCGCGGAAGGTGATCTCTCGCTGGTCGCCACCGGGAAACTCCCCGCCTTCTCCCCGTCCACCGCCGGGGTGCTGCGGATCCGGGTGACCGCGCCGAAACTCGCCCTCGGCCCCACGGGCGCGCCACCGGACCAGCCCGCCGAGCAGGTGACCTGCACCACCGACGGCGGCCAGGACCTCTCCTTCGGCGCTGTCCCGGTGCTCGCGGCCGCCACCTCGCCCGCGGGCAAGCCCGCACCGGAGAAGAAATCCACGCCCGGTCCGCGGACCACCGGTCCGCAGAAGCACTCCCTGCTGGACGAGGAGCCGCCGCCGGACGACACCACCACGCAGGTGCTGCCGCTGCAGCCGAACCAGGTCGACAACACGTCCACGATCGCCAAGACCGGCGCCGTGATCCGCAGCAAGCCGGCCGTGCTGGCCAACGCCGTCTGGTTCCGCATCGTCGACTCCGCGGGGTTCCCTCTCCGCAGCGAGGTCACCGGTGAGCTGGCCTTCGCCCCGGTCACGGTGTCCTACCTCGGCTACGGGTTCCTGCCGATCAGCGCGACCGTGGAGTTCCTGCCGGTCGACTACCGGCGCAGCACGATGATTCACTCGTTCGGCACATTGTTCGACGGGCTCCTGCGCAACCACCTGGACGTGGTCTCCCGGCTGAGCGACGTCAAGGTGAACGGTGTCCCGCTGGACGCCGGTCCGGACTGCGTGTCGGAGACGCCGATGGCGATCGACATGATCGGCGAATACGACCCGTTCACCGGCGGTCTGATCGCCACCGACCCGGCGAACCCCGATCCGAAGTTCCGGGGCTTCACCCTGCCCCCGTTCAAGAACTGCGGTGCGGCGGAGAAGCTGAGTTCCCTGTTCACCGGCCAGAACGCGGGCCCCGGCAACCAGGCCTCGGCGCGGCTGACGATCATCCCGCTGTGCCAGGAAGCCGACCACCGCAACTGCCCGCCGGTCGCGCCGATCCCGGCGGAGGTTTTCCGCAAGGGCCGCTGAGCTGTCCGGGTCACGGAGCCTTCACCGGAGCGGCCGCCCAAGCCCCGACGGCGCCCAGCAGGCTACGGGCGAACGAGTCCGTGAGCTGGTCGCACCGGTGCGCGAACTCGGCGAAAGCCTCCTTCGCGGCCGCCACAGCCACCCGGAGAGCGTGCGGTGGAAGGGCCTGGGCTCCAGGACCGGCACGGCGAGCAGCTCGGGCAGGGCCGAGATCCGGCCGTCGAGCAGGTCGGTGAGCGTGGTGTCGAGCCGGGTCCGGTCGCCCCGCAGGGCCAAGACGTCCTCGACGCGGAGGAACAGCCTGCCCAGGGCCGCGCCGCAGGACCGGAACGTCTCGGCGTCCGCGCCGCCGAGGGCCGCGCCGATACGCAGCGGGAACTCGAACACTGACGCGAAGACGGCTTCCGCGCCCGTGCCGGTCGTCACGACCGCCGCCCGCAGCGAGGCCAGCTCGCCCAGCCAGTCCGAGAAGGACCAGGACAGCTCGGGCGCGGCCTCGGCGATCAGCCGGGACGCCTGGCCCAGCAGGTAGTCCCCGGCGAGTACGGTCGTCGCGGACTCCCCATCCACCCCCCGCACGTCCCGTGGCGTGACCGAGGGGCCCAGGAAGGCCAGCGCGCCGAGCGTGGCGAGTTCGATGGCCGCGGCAACGGTCGCGTCTCCGCGCGCCGGGGCGTCCCCGCCCGCCACGAGGGCCGCGAAGAACCCGATCGCGGGCCGCAGCAGCAGCTTCTCTTCCCGGTCGGCCGTGAACATCCGAGCCAGGAACGGCCAATCGCCCCGGACGAGCGACAGGCACACTTCGTCACAGGCAGCGAGGAACGGCAGCAACCGGACCCGGGTGGCAAGCGGCAGGTCCAGGGGTTCGGCTCCGGCGAGCGCAGATGCGCCTTCCGGCAACACCACGGCCCGGCGTCCCTTCACGTAGAAGGGGTGCTCACTGCCCGCGCCGGCCGCGAGCACGCGCCAGGCCAGGTGGTACCGGCGGGCCGCGTGCCGCGCGGTCTCGAAGTAGCCGACGAACGCGGCCGCCAGCAGCCGCTCGTATTCCCGGCGCGCGGCGGCCGGATCGTCCGGCGTGGACAGGATGGCTCGCGCGGCCAGCGTCCCGATGGGACGGCCCCGCTCAGTCCCTCGCCGGTGAACGGGTTGGCCAGGCCCGCCGCGTCCCCGACCCGCAGCCCGCCCGGCCCGGCCGCCGAGCCGGGGCTGAACGCGCACGACAACGGACCGGCAGCCACCGGGCCGTCCGGGACGCACTCCCGCACGCGAGGATCGAGCTCGGCCAAAGCCGCCACCGCCTCGGCCATCAGGTCCCCGGCGAGCACAGCACCCAAGGCCGACGCGCCGATCGTGCACCCGCCCGGCACCGGAGCGAGCCAGGCACAGCGAGGCCGCCCTCGCGGGTCGTCCGCGGGCGGGGCGAGCAACCTGAGCACGACCCGGTCCCCCGGGACGGGCCCGGCGAACCTCCGCGCGCAGCTCACCGCGATGCCGTCCGGCGGATCGCCGAGGTGCCCCGCGCCGCCGGCCAGCACCACGTGCGGGGCCTCCGGCACCGTCGCCCGGTAGTCGGCACCGCACCGGATGGCGTGCTCCCGCAGGGCGTCGCCGAACTCGGAACTGTCCACAACGGCGTACCCGGCTTCGGGCACGGCGTGGGAAGTGGCGGCGTCGAACGCGATCGTCACCGGCAGCACCGGCCAGTCATCGACGGCCACGCCGATCGAGCGCAGGATCTCCCGCGCCGGTCCGCTGAGCAGGACGTCGTACCGCGGCTCCCGGTCTTCGCGCCCGACCGGCACGACGGGCATTCCGCCGCGGGCCAGCACGGCGGCGGCCACCGCACCGGCCGGTCCGGCGCCGACCACGACGACGTGGCTCAAGAGCGGCTCGCTTCGAGCATCCCGGCCAGCGCCCGGCGCGCGTGACCGTCCGGCGTACGACCCGCGCACCCAGCGCGTGTCCGAAGTGGACACCGGCAAGCGTGCGCGCGGCCCGCAGCCCGCAGCCCGCCGTGCGCGGTGACCAGCTCCCGCAGCCGGAACAGCACACCGGTCTTGCGCCGCACGAGGTCCACGTAGTCCGGCAGGGACAGCCCGGTGTCGAAGCCCCGTCCGACGTCGAGCAGCTCACCGTGGGCGAGCTCGGCCACGGTCCGGCTCACCGCGGTGGCGACACCTTCGCCGAGGTCCGCAGCCTCGGTCCCGGCTGCCGACAGACAGGCGAGCCCGGCGAGCACGGCCAGTTTCCGGCCCGGCCGTCCGGTGGGCGGCGGGCCCGCCCCGCCGGATCGCCGCCCGGTCGATCACGTCGTCGTGCACCAGCGAGGCCAGGTGCACCAGCTCGACGACCGCGCCGAGCCGTGCCACCCGCCCGGCGTCGGGCCGCCCGAACCCGGCGCAGGCGGTGAGCAGCCGGGACCGCAGGAGCTTGCCGGGCCGGTCGACGAGCCCGCTGACGGCGTCACGCAGCGGCGCGGAAAGCCCGCCGACGAGCCGGGCGAGGTGGTACCGGACGGGGTCCGCGGCCGCGGTCACCGCGAGGAGAACCGATAGGTCTCGTCGACTTCGAGACCGCCCGGGCAGGTCGCCTTCCGCAGCTACTGGAGCCGCGGTGGCGCGGTCCACCCGCTGACGACCGGGCGGGGCTCAGCTTGCGCGTCCCCCGAAATCCTGGCCGTCTACCTGCGCCTCGGCGGGCACCCGGTGCTTGGGCGTGCCGGTCACCGACGAGGCCTGCACCTCCGACAAGGCAGGCCGGTTCAGGAATTTCGCGGGTGGCGGCTCGATCTATTCGATCGACCGCGCCGGCGCGCACGCCGTGCTCGGCGCGATCCGCACCAAGTGGCTCTCCCTCGGCGGGGAGAAGTCCACGCTCGGCTACCCGACCTCCGACGAGGTCGCCATCCCCGGCGGCCGCCGCAGCACGTTCGAGCGCGGCCGCATCGACTACGACACCGCCACCGGCGTGGCGACCGTGTACCCGGCGAGCTGAAGGAGCCCGACGATGACAGGCAGAACCCGGCCGGCGCTCGCGGCGGGCGCCGCGGCTCTCGCCCTGCTCCGGACCGTGGCCCCGGTGGCGGCTCCCCCGGCCGCCGCCGCGGTCACGGCCGACGCGCCCCGGTCCGCGACCCAGGAGGACAAGGTCCGCGCGGCGCAGGAGATCGGCATCGTCGCGGGTCCCGATCTCCTGATCCTCACCGACCGGAACTTCGTGTTCGCGCTGTGGCAACGGGCGACCGGCACCGAGGTGCGGGCGGCGGCCGAGCGCGCCCTGCGGACGATGGACGAGGCGCAGCTGAAGGCGTACATCGGCACCGGGATCCACAGCGCGAACCTGCAGGACTGGTTCACCTGGATCCGGAAGAAGGGCGAGGCGGACCGGCGGCTGCTGTTCGAGCTGCGGACGCGCGCCGAGCAAAGCCGCGTGCACCCCGCCCTGGTCGCCGGGGCGAACACCGCCATGGCGGGCACGGACGACGACGTCGACCGCTTCCTGCGGCTCGGCCAGTACGAGGACGCGGCGCTGGTCCAGTCCGTCCGCTCGCAGAGCCCCGGCGCTTCCGGCTGGTACCTGCGCGGCCTGACCGACGCCGTCGTCGGCGCGGGA
The DNA here is from genome assembly GCF_040682955.1 of Amycolatopsis sp. NPDC051045. Taxonomy (NCBI): domain Bacteria; kingdom Bacillati; phylum Actinomycetota; class Actinomycetes; order Pseudonocardiales; family Pseudonocardiaceae; genus Amycolatopsis; species Amycolatopsis sp. NPDC051045. The sequence continues at coordinate 244,412 of NZ_JBFBCC010000014.1, read as the reverse complement.
ACCGGCGCGGACACGGCGTGGCGAATCGTGCCCGGCAAGGCCGACTCGACGTGCCACTCCTTCGAATCGGTGGCGCACCCCGAGTACTACCTGCGCCGGCAGGAGCTGCGCGTGGTGCTCGCCGCGTCCGACGGAACCGACCGGTTCCGCGCCGACGCGACCTGGTGCTCGAAGGCCGGGCTCTCCGGCACCGGCGTCACGCTGGAGTCGTTCAGCACGCGGAGCAAGTTCCTGCGTCAGTACACCACCCAGGTGTGGGCGGCCGACTCCAGCGGCCAGCACCCGTATGACACGCCGAACGGCTACGCGGCGGGCGCGTCCTGGCAGGTGGACGTGCCGTGACCGGCTACTGCGGCGTCCACTGTGGACGTGAGCCACCCGACCGCGGCGACGGGAGCAGCTCGCTGACCGGGTACCGCAGCGGCAGCGGAGCCGCGCCCGCGCGCAGCGCCAGCTCCATCTCGAAGCGGGCGGCCGGGTCGCGCAGGCTTTCGCCGAACGTCGCCTGCAGCTGGCGCATGCGGTAGCGGACCGTCTGCGGGTGGACGCCGAGGCGCTCCGCGATCTCCACCACGTTGCCCTGGCTGTCCAGCCACGCCCGCAGCGTCTCCAGCAGCCGCTCCTGCTGCTTGCCCGTCATGTCCGCCAGCGGGGCGAACAGGCGGTGCCGCAGCGTGCCGACGAGGCCGGTGTCGGAGTTGACCAGCAGCGTCGCCAGGTGCTCCTCGGCGCGCAGCACCGGGCGGGGCGCCAGCACGCCGCGCTCGGCCAGCTGCAGCGCGTTCCGGGCCCAGCGCAGGGAATCCGCGACCGAGGCCATCGGGACGCACGGGCCGATCGCCAGGCGGCAGTCCGGCAGCGCCACCTGCAGGGCCGCCAGCCGGGGACCGCTCAGTTCACCGGGGACGACCAGTTTCGGGTCGGGGGTGTCGAGCTCGGCGAGGACGTCCGCGTCCAGGCCGGCGTGGCGGCGGGCCGGGGCGACGCCGTCGGCCGGGCAGATCGCCACCGGGGTGGCGTCGGACGGCACCGGCCAGCCGATCAGCTGCGCCAGCTCGGCGATCGCCTTGGGCGACGCGGGCGGCGTCTCGAGGATCAGGTGGAGCAGCTTGCGGCGCCAGGTGTCCAGCGCTCCCGCCGTGCGCGCCTTCGCCTCCAGGTAGCCGTCGAGCGCGACGGACGCGAGCTCGTCCATGAACGCCAGCATCGCGTCGGCCAGCTGGGACATCACCGCCGACGAAAGGCCGCTTCGCCGTCCGACGCGCATGATCCGCCGCCACGAGACCCGCGCGCCGACCCGGTAGGCCGACTGGAGCGTGTCGAGGCTGCGGCCTTCGCGCATTTCGTTCTGCCCCAGCCGGTGGTGCACCTCGTGGGACTGTTCCTTCGACACCGTGGGATCGGCGATCTGCGCGACGAACAGCGTGATCGCGTATTCGACGCCGGCCCGGATCGACTTGCCGTAGGGCCCGTCGAGGGGGCGGGCGTAGGCGGGGATGGTCGCGCGGATCTCGTCGACGATTTCGGCCGCGAGGCTGGCCAGCTCGGGCCGCAGGATGTCGGCCAGCTTGCGGGGCAGTGCGGCCGGTGGCGGGGCAGCGTGATCGAATCCGCGCTCCACCGACATTGCAGCTCCTTCGCTCCGCCCCGTGATTCCGGCCGGGGGCACCCGCGGCCGGACACCCCGCGCCTGTTGCGGGGTGACAACGGACACATCGAAAAACTAACGCCAAACGTGTCACACCCGTGAAGGAAAACCGATTTCTTGTCATCACGGTGACAAGTTCACCAGGCTTGGCTGCCAGTGCGTGACAAGCGCCCCGCCGACTGCTCAAAAACGTGCGTACGAACGGGCGAACCGTCAACGAGCGCCCGACGCTGCGGTTACCTTCGGGTTCTTGTACCGTGTGCTTGATACAAGCGAGGAGGTACGGCATGCCGTGGGACAACGTGCTCGGAGTCGCCTTGATCATGGGTCTGTTCGGCCTGGCGATCCTGATCGTGCTTTGGCCGGGTGCCAAGCACGGTAAGCGCTTGCTGAAGCGGTGGGGCGTGCCCGATCCGGACGACGCGGAGGTCGCGCTGGCCGTCCGGTACCTGAAGCGGCGCCGCCTCTGGTACCCGTGGCTGTTCCTGGCGATCCCGCCGGTGCTCGACGACACCGCGGCGGGCACGCTCTTCCCGACCCTGCTGCTGGGCGGCCTGGTCGCCGAACTGCTGGCCCAGCGCCCGGCCCGCGGCCCGCGCCGGGAAGCCGTGCTGGCCCCGCGGACGCTGCTGGGGATCGTGCCGGTGTGGGTGCTGGTGCTCGGCGGGCTGGCGGCGGCCGGGTCGATGGTGCACCTGGGGCTGACGGCGCAGTGGCGGCTGCTCGCGGTGGCCGTGGCCACGGTGCTGGTCAGCGCGGCGATCACGCTGCTCGCGGTGCGCCGTCCGGCGGTCGGCGACCCGCGCGCCGACCTGGCGCTGCGCTGCCGCAGCGCGCGCGTGGCGATCGGGCTGGGCATCGGCGCCTGCACGGTGATCGGCTGGCCGACCGGGAACCTCGTCTCGTTCCTGGCGGTCGCGGCCGGCCTGGCGGCGTTCCTGGCGGTCACGGCGCCGGTGAAACGGCTCCCGGCACCCGCGTGAAGATCGTCGTCGACACCGACAACGGCCTGGCGCCCTGGCGGCAGGTGCACGACCAGGTGATCCGGGCGGTCACGACGGGCGCCCTGCCCGAGGGAACCCGGCTGCCGCCGATCCGCCAGCTGGCGCGCGACCTGGGCCTGGCCTCGGGAACGGTGGCGCGGGCGTACCGCGAGCTGGAGGCGGCGGGCTGGGTGGCGACGGCCCGGGCCCGCGGGACGGTGGTGACGGTGCCGTCGGATCGCCCGGACCGCACGGCCCTGCTCAACGCGGCGGCCGCGGAGTTCGCCGCCCACGCCCGCGACCTCGGCGCGGACCTGAACACCACCCTGGACGCCGTCCGCGCCGCCTACGGCGAAGGGCCCACCCGGGTGGGGTGAGGTGCTCAGCGGGAGTCGAGCAGGCGGCCGACGGCGGCCAGGACCGGTTCCAGGACCTCGACTTCGCGAGGCGTGCCCACGCACTCCGTGATCCCCGCGCCCACGACGTCGAAGCCGGACAACGCGTCGAGGGCCGTCACCAGCCCGGGGATCGTCCAGCCGCCGGGCTCCGGGTAGTTCACCCCCGCGAACTCCCCCGGATCCAGCACGTCCAGGTCCACGTGGACGTACAGCTTCTCCACGCCCGTCAACGCGTCGAACGACTCCACCACCAGACCACGGGAAACCGCCGCCCGCTCCTCCGGGTCGAACACCCGCGTCCCGGCCAACGCCACCTTCCCGGGTGACAACGCCGGAGCAGCCGCGAACTCCGGGTCGCCCTCGCCGAACAGCGACCGCAGCACCATCCCGTGGAACGCGCCCGACGGGGACGTCTCGGCCGTGTTCAGGTCCGGGTGGGCGTCGAACCACGCGACGCCCAGCCCGGGCCCGTGCCGGAACCGGGCCACGCCGATCGGCACCAGCTCGACACCGCAGTCGCCGCCGATCGTCAGGACCGGTCCACCCGGTGCCTCCAGCGCCGCCAGCTGCGCCGCGCGGTTCGCCCCGGTCAGCTCGGCCCGGGAAGCCACGCCACCCTCCACTCCGGACACCGAACGCGTCTGCCGGACGTGGTGGACGGGCCGGCCGAGCACGTGCCCGGCCAGCTCCGCGAGCGCCACGCAACCGTCCGGGAGCTCCGCGGCGCGCGGTCCCACCGCGCCCTGCCGTTGCGGTACCGCGTTGATCAGCATCCGGCGATGCTAGCGGTCATTCGAGGACCAGCAGAAGGTCACCGCCCTCGACCTGCTGCACCGAAGTGATCGCCAGCCGGCCCACCTTGCCGCCGGTCGACGCGGTGATCGACGCCTCCATCTTCATCGCCTCGATCGTCGCGACCGTCGCCCCGGCTTCGACCGTGGCGCCCTCGGCGACCTGCAGCGTCACCACCCCGGCGAACGGCGCCGCGATCTGCTTCGGGTTGCCCTTCTCCGCCTTCTCGGTCGCCGGGATGTCCGACGCGATCGACCGGTCGCGGATCTGGATCGGCCGCAGCTGGCCGTTGAGGGTCGACATCACCGTGCGCATGCCGCGCTCGTCGGCCTCGCCGATCGCCTCCAGCTCGATGATCAGCCGCACCCCCGGTTCGAGGTCGACCTGGTACTCCTCCCCCGGCCGCAGCCCGTAGAAGAAGTCCTTGCTGGGCAGCACCGACGTGTCGCCGTAGGCCTCGCGGTGCGCCTCGAACTCCTTGGTCGGCCCGGGGAACAGCAGCCGGTTGAGCGTCCGGCGGGGTTCCGCGGCGAGCGCGGAGCGGTCCTCTTCGGACAGTTCGACGACCGGCTTCGCGGCCGCGCGGCCCTCCAGGGCCTTGGTGCGGAACGGCTCCGGCCAGCCGCCGGGCGGGTCGCCGAGCTCGCCGCGCAGGAAGCCGATCACCGAGTCGGGGATGTCGAACTTGTTCGGCTCCGCCTCGAAGTCCGCCGGGGACACGCCCGCGCCGACCAGGTGCAGCGCGAGGTCGCCGACGACCTTCGACGACGGCGTCACCTTGACCAGGTGGCCGAGGATCTTGTCGGCCGCGGCGTACATCGCCTCGATGTCCTCGAACCGGTCGCCCAGGCCCAGCGCGATGGCCTGGGTACGCAGGTTCGACAGCTGCCCGCCGGGGATTTCGTGGTGGTAGACGCGCCCGGTCGGCGAGGCGAGCCCGGCCTCGAACGGCGCGTAGATCTTGCGCACGCTCTCCCAGTACGGCTCCAGGTCCCCGATCGCGCCCAGGTCCAGCCCGGTCGTGCGCTCGGAGTGGTCGGTGGCCGCCACGATCGACGACAGCGACGGCTGCGACGTCGTGCCCGCCATCGACGACACCGCGCCGTCGACGGCGTCCGCGCCCGCGTTGATCGCCGCGAGGTAGGTGGCCAGCTGGCCGCCCGCGGTGTCGTGGGTGTGGATGTGCACCGGCAGGTCGAACTCCTTGCGCAGCGCGGTGACCAGCTTGGTCGCCGCGGGCGCGCGCAGCAGCCCGGCCATGTCCTTGATCGCCAGGACGTGCGCCCCGGCGCCGACGATCTGCTCGGCCAGCTTGAGGTAGTAGTCGAGCGTGTAGAGCTTTTCGCCCGGGTCCGACAGGTCCGAGGTGTAGCAGAGCGCCACCTCGGCGACCGCGGAGCCGGTCTCGCGCACCGCTTCGATGGCCGGGCGCATCTGCTCGACGTCGTTGAGCGCGTCGAAGATCCGGAAGATATCGATGCCGGTCTTCGTGGCTTCTTCGACGAAGGCGTTCGTCACCTCGGTCGGGTACGGCGTGTACCCGACGGTGTTGCGCCCGCGCAGCAGCATCTGCAGGCAGATGTTCGGCACGGCCTCACGCAGCGCGGCCAGCCGCTCCCACGGGTCCTCGGCGAGGAACCGCAGCGCGACGTCGTAGGTCGCGCCGCCCCAGCACTCCAGCGACAGCAATGCGGGGAGGGTGTTCGCGACGACCGGCGCCGCGGCCAGGAGATCCTTCGTGCGGACACGGGTGGCGAGGAGCGACTGGTGCGCGTCGCGGAACGTCGTGTCGGTGACGCCGATGTGCGGCGACTTCCGCAGCCACTGCGCGAACCCGGCCGGGCCCAGCTCGGCGAGCTTCTGCTTCGAGCCCGGCGCCGGCTGGGCGTCCTTCGGCAGTTTCGGCAGCTTGAGGGTGGCGTCCGGGGTCTTCGGGCGCTCGCCGTGCGGCTTGTTGACCGTCTGGTCGGCGAGGTAGGTCAGCAGCCGCGTGCCGCGGTCGGCGGAGTGCCGGGCGGTGAGCAGGTGCGGGCGCTGTTCGATGAACGACGTCGTGACGCGGCCGGCGCGGAAGTCCGGGTCGTCGAGCACGGCCTGCAGGAACGGGATGTTCGTGGCGACGCCGCGGATCCGGAACTCGGCGACGGCGCGGCGCGCGCGGCCGACGGCGGTCTTGAAGTCGCGGCCACGGCAGGTCAGCTTCACCAGCAGCGAGTCGAAGTGCGCGCTGATCTCGGTGCCGGAGAAGGCGGTGCCGCCGTCGAGCCGGATGCCCGAGCCGCCCGGCGAGCGGTAGGCGGAGATCATCCCGGTGTCCGGGCGGAAGCCGTTGGCCGGGTCTTCGGTGGTGATGCGGCACTGCAGCGCGGCGCCGCGCAGGTAGATCTTGTCCTGGCTCAGGCCGAGGTCGTCGAGGGTCTCGCCGGCCGCGATCCGCAGCTGGGACTGCACGAGGTCGACGTCGGTGACCTCTTCGGTGACCGTGTGCTCGACCTGGATGCGCGGGTTCATCTCGATGAAGACGTGCTTGCCCTGCTTGTCGAGCAGGAACTCGACGGTGCCGGCGTTGCGGTAGCCGATCTGCCGGGCGAACTTGACCGCGTCGGCGCAGATCCGGTCGCGCAGGCCGGGGTCGAGGTTCGGCGCCGGGGCGAGCTCGACGACCTTCTGGTGGCGCCGCTGCACCGAGCAGTCGCGCTCGTAGAGGTGGATGACGTTGCCCGCGCCGTCGGCGAGGATCTGCACCTCGATGTGCCGCGGCTCGACGACGGCCTTCTCGAGGAAGACGGTCGGGTCGCCGAAGGCGGACTCGGCCTCGCGCGCGGCGGCCTCGATGGACTCGCGCAGCAGGGCGGGGTCCTCGACGCGGCGCATCCCGCGCCCGCCACCACCCGCGACGGCCTTCACGAAGATGGGGAAGCCCAGCTCTTCCGCGGCCGCGACCAGCGTGTCGACGTCGCTGGACGGCTCGGACGAGCCGAGCACCGGCACGCCGGCCTCGCGCGCGGCCTTGACCGCACGGGCCTTGTTCCCGGTGAGCTCGAGGATGTCGGCGCTCGGCCCGACGAAGGTGATCCCCGCTTCTTCGCACGCGCGCGCGAGGTCAGGGTTCTCCGAGAGGAAGCCGTAACCGGGGTAGACGGCGTCGGCCCCGGCCTTCTTCGCCGCGGCGACGATCTCGTCGACCGAGAGGTAGGCGCGCACGGGGTGACCGGGTTCGCCGATCTCGTACGCCTCGTCGGCCTTCAGCCGGTGCAGCGAGTTGCGGTCTTCGTGCGGAAACACGGCGACCGTCCCGGCACCGAGTTCGTAGCCGGCGCGGAACGCCCGGATCGCGATCTCCCCGCGGTTGGCCACCAGAACCTTGCGGAACATGCCCGGTCCTTCCCTCTTGGATCGGTAAGTCAACGCACGTTACCCGGTTCTTCCCGCTCTGCGGGAGTTCCGTACCAGGTGATGGACATCATGCGCGTGGAAAGATTCGCCGGGAAGGAGTCCGGGCAGCTTCTCAGGATCCCGGCGGCGCGTAAAGCAGCCGGTTGGCCGTGCCGCCCGGAACGCCGGTGAGCACGTCCGGGGTCGCCGCCTGAACAAGCGCTTGGTCCACCTGGTCAGGGGTGGCTTCGGGGTGTTGCGCGCGGTACAGCGCCGCCACGCCGGCCGCGAACGCCGCCGCCATCGACGTGCCGGACTCCGGGCCCGCGCCCGTGCCGCCCGCGACGGGGCCCGGGATGTCGGCGCCCGGGGCGTACAGGTCGACGTCCTGGCCGGAGTTCGACGTCTTGTCCGGCCGGTCCTGGGCGTCGGAGGCCGCGACGGTCAGCGCCTCGGGCACCCGGCCCGGCGAGAAGCCGCTCGCGTCGGCCGTCTCGCTGCCGGCGGGCACGGCGATCGGCACCACCTCGGCCAGCCGCTTCACCGCGGCGTCGAGCCGGTTGTTCGGTGCGCCGCCGATGCCGAGGACGGCGACCGCGGGCTGCTGGGCGTTCTGCGCGACCCAGTCGATCCCCGCGATGATCTGGTCGATGGCGCCGCCGCCATCCTTGTCGAGCACGCGCACGGGCACGATCTGCGCACCCTTCGCGACGCCGTAGTCCTTGCCCGCGGCGATGCCGGCGAGGCGGGTGCCGTGGCCGTTGGGGTCGGCGGTGTCGGCGCCGCCGTTCAGGAAGTCGCGCCCGGGCGCGACCCGGCCCTGGAAGTCGGGGTGCTTCGCGTCGACGCCGCTGTCGATCACGTAGATCGTGACGCCCGAGGCGTCGCTCGCGTAGTGGTAGGTGTGGTCGAGCCCGCTCCGCTGGTCGATCCGGTCCAGCCCCCAGCCGGGCGGATCCGGCTGCACCCCACCCTCGGCGGCGGCCGGGGCCGGGCCGGCGAGCACGAGCGCCACAGCCGCGAGAAGCATCTTCATGATCGTCGTGGTACCCCGGCGGTGCCGGCACGACAACTCAGGGCTGTCGCCCGTTCGGTTGATTCCGCCGGGCGAGGACCACGGTGTCGATCGCCAGCAGGACGAGGGCCACCACGGCGATCGACTGCCCCGCCAGCGTCAGGGAAGAGTGCTCGAGGACGGCGGCGAAGGTCGGCGCCAGCACGCCGAACAGCCCGGCGGTCCCGGTGGCCAGCACGGCACAGCCGACCGGCCGCGGGTACAGCAGGACGGCGACGAGCGGAACAGCGACGGCCAGCAGCGCACCGAGCAGGAAATAGGCGGCGGCGCGGCCACCGTCGCTGAGGTCGTAGGCGCTCAGCTCGCCGAGCTGGACGATCCAGGCGCCCGCGGCCGTCACGCCGAGCAGGATCGCCACCCACGCGGGCCAGTCCCGCACCCGCTGGACGTGCAAGGCGACCGCCGGGTTCCGGCGCAGCGCCGCGAGGGCGCCGGCCCCGGCGACCACCCACGCGAGGTGCGCGAGCAGCTGGAAGGTGTAACCGGCACTCAGTCCGGTGCCCGAGCCGTCGGCGAGGGTGACTGCCTCGCCGAGGAAGCGCAGGAGCCCGAAGAGGGCGGCCAGCCCGGCACCGAACAGCAGCGCGGGCCCGGTCCGCGAGCGCGTCCGCGGGACGAGGGCGAGGATCCCGGCGAGCAGCGCGCAGGCGGCGACGACGAGGACGTAGGTCGTCATGCCGGGCCGGTAGTCGCTGAGGAAGTAGCTGTCGTAGCGGTAGCTCAGGGGGAGGCCGGTGACCGCGAAGACGGTGCCGGCGATCGCGAGGACGCCGGCGAACCCACCGACGGGATCGACGGCGCCGGCCGGGCCGGCGGCCTCCGGCTCGGCGGCCACGGGCCGGGATGCCGCGGCGACTGGCTCGGTCCCCGGCTCCGCTGGTCCCGTTGGCTCAGGCGCCGTTGCCCCTTGTTCGGGTGCGACCATCGGCTCCGGCTCCGGGACCGCCGGCTCGGGCGCGACCTGTGGCTCCGGCTCGGCAGCCGCCACCGGCTCGGGCGCGACCACCGGCTCCGGCTCCGGCTCGGCAGCCGCCACCGGCTCCGGCTGCGGCTCGGCAGCCACCAGTTCGGGCGCGACCACCGGCTCCGGCTCCCGGACCGGCTCCGGGAGCGGCAGTGCCTCGATCTCCACCGCGACCACCACGTCCCCGGTCGGCCCGCTCACCACGACCTTGCCGCGCCGTACCCCCGCCTCCCCGGCCGTGACCGTCAGCTCCGCCCCGCCGGCCACCTCGGCCACCCCGATCCACGGGTGCGAAGCCTCGAACCGCACCTCCCGCGCCACCGGCGGCCCGACCGCCCGGACCGTCGCGGACGCCACCGCGCCCGGCACCGCCGACAAGCGCACCACCGGCACGTCGACCCGGACCACCGCGGACCCCAGCGCGTCCGAAGCCGCCGCGGCCACGTGCTCGATGTCCGTGGCCGCCATCGTCTTCAGGGACTCGAACGCCCCCAACGCCACCGGCAGGTTGTCGCTCGACAGCCGGCGCCGCAGCTCCGCCACCGCACCCAGCCTGGTGAACGGGTTCTCCGCCCCGATCGCCGCCGAGAGGTCGGCCGGCACGGGGGACGGCTTGATCCGGCGCCGCCGGCTCTTCGCCAGGTACAGCTCGCCCTGCATCTCGATGTCGCGGCTCGGTGTCTGCTTCGGGTTGCGCTCGCGGACCCGGTCGAACAGGTACTCGTACAGCTCGCCGAGGGCGATCCAGCCGTCCTCGTCGCGGTCGGCCTCGCCGGTGCGCAGCCCCTCGACCAGCGCCGAGGTGAACACCGACGGCTGCGCGGGCTGGCCTTCCGCCAGCCGCGCGCCCTCGAAGGCGTACTCGATCGAGTTCGACGCCGTGATGACCGCCCGGCCGCGGCCGCCGCGGAAGCTGTCGAGCACGTTCGCGTCGCCCGTGGCCCGGACCGCCACCCCTTGCCCGAACGCCCCGCCGTAGCAGCAGTCCAGCAGCAGCACGATGCTGCGCGAGCGGCTCTGCCGGATGCACTGCTGCACGAACTGCGCGGGCACGGCCGTGGACCGGAGCCGGTCGGGCCGGGTGTTGCGGGCGGCGAAGTACAGCCCGCCGGAGTCGTCCTTCAGGCCGTGGCACGAAAAGTGCAGCAGCAGGACGTCGTCGGGCCGGCCCTCGGCGCAGAGGTCCTCGATCTCCGCCTGCACGACGTGCGCGGTCTCGTTGCGGACCACCTGCACGTCGAAGTCGCTGATCGCCCGGTCGGCGAGCACCCCGGCCAGGGCGTCGGCGTCCGCCGCGGGCGAGCCCAGCCGCTGCAGCCCCGCGTTGTCGTACTCGCCGTTGGCGACGATCAACGCGCGCCTGCGCCCGGCCATACCGGTAGCCAACGCCCATGTCCCCGCTGCGGCAATCAGCCGAACGGTCACACCTGTCCGGCGCCGGCCCCGAAAATCGTTTCCTGCTTCTCCAGGCAGACGACGGCGTCCCACGCGGCCGCGACGTCCACCGACGGCGTCATGTGCGCGTGCCGGATGCTCGACGCCGCCGGATGCGAGACCAGGCAAGGCGCCTGCTCGGCGAGGACCGCCTCGACGCTGCCTTCCGCCGGTTCCCCGAGAGCCTGCTCGAACATCCGGAAGCCGAGCGGCGCAGCCTCGTCGGGCACCAGGCCGGTCGTCGTTCCGGAGACAGCGGTCAGCGCGAGGGCGAAGTACTTCTCCCCCAGTTCGGCGGCCAGGAGCGTGCCCGCCGACGGCGCCGTCATGCCCGGCATCGGCGAGAACGGGACGCGCTGGAGGTGTCCGTTGTGGATCATCAGGACGATCTTCTCGCCGGGGAACTGCCGTCGCAGCAGCCGCACGGTGGCCGCCATGTACGTGTCCCGCGACGAACTCTGCGGCTCGGGCGCGCGTCCCGCCATCAGTGCGTCGAGCTCCCGCAGGTACAGGTCGACGCGCAGGGCACCGTCCGCGTGGTGCGCGGGGACGGCACCGTAACCGAGGGACTCCACGTGTCCTTTCAGGACGGTCAACGCCGTCGTCGCCGCATCCCGTGCTTCAGGACTCATCGCCCCGTAACGACCCGGCGCGACCGCGCTGCTCACCGACGCGTACGGCTCGCACGCGGAGATGGCATTGTCCACAAGGGACACGTTGGCCGGGTCCACCCGCAGGACGTGTTCACGCAATGCCTGCAGCGCGGGCACCGGCGAACCCGCCGAGCTCGGCACGTCGAGCCCGAAGAACCGGACACCCCGGCCGCGCAGCCACGTCAGCATCTCGTGCACCTCGGCCGAGTCGCCGAGGCCGAAGGTGAAGCTGTCCCTGGCGATGTCGGCGACCTCGCCAGGACCACCCTGCAGCCACGTGTCGACCAGGTGCCCTTCGGGAAAACCGCCTTCGAAGCCGAGGACGGTGAACCCCCGCTCGGAGACCAGGTGCCGGAGGAGGCGGTCGCGCAGCACGCCGAACTCGCGGATGTGATGGTTGTTCTCGCCGATCGCGACGACCTCGGCGTCGCCGATCAGCTCGGCGATGGCAGCTATGGCGATGGGATCTGACATACTGAGCACACTAACGCAACAGGAGTAGCAGTTGGCAACCGAGATTTCCGGGACGAAGCGCCCGGGCGGCCGCACCGAGCGGACCCGCCTCGCCGCGCTCAACGCCACGCTGGAGCTGCTCGGCGAACGCGGGTACGCGGAGCTGACCGTCGAGGCCGTCGCCGAACGCTCCGGCGTCCACAAGACGACGTTGTACCGCCGCTGGGAATCCGCCGAAGGCCTGGTCGCGGCCGCCCTGCTGATGGGCGCCGAGCAGGAGTGGGCCGTACCGGACACCGGTTCCCTCGAAGGCGACCTGCGCGCCATCAACCTGGAGCTGGTGCGCTACTTCACCACCCCGGGCGAGCGCGAGCTGCCGACGGCGTCGATCTCGGCGGCCTTCCTCTCCCCGCGTGCGGCCGACGCCCTGCGCGAGTTCTACGTCGACCGCCACGCCCGTTCGGCGGCCGCCGTGACCCGGGCGATCGAGCGCGGCGAAGTCCCACCCGGCACCGATCCCGTGGAGCCGGTGCGCGTGGCCTGCGGTCCGGTCTTCTACCGCCTGTTCGTCTCCCGGGAAGGCGTGACGCCGCAGGACGCCGGAGTCGCCGCGGCAGCGGCCGCCGCGGCAGCCAAAGCCGGGGTGTTCACGGCAGCGAACGACGGAACCGCACCACTTCCAGCGTGACGTCGTCGAGCATCTCGGTCCCGGTTTCACCGTCGGGCCGCCAACCCTGCCTCAGGTAGAAGGCCTTCGCCCGCTCGTTGGCCGCGAGCACCCACAGGACGGCGCTGTCGCCGGACATCCCTTCGACGACCCGGTCGTGCAGGGCCCGGCCCAGACCGAGGCCCCACAACTCCGGCAGCAGGTACAGCGCGTACAGCTGCGAAGGCCCGAAGGCGGCGAAGCCCGCGACGACGCCGCCCTCCTCGAGCACCAGCACCTGCCCGGCGCCCTCGGCGATGCGCTGCTCCCACGAAGATGCCCGCTCTTCGGCCGAAAGGCGCGCGAGGAAGCCCTCCGGCAGCAGGCCCGCGTACGCCGCGCGCCACGACGCCACGTGCACCTCGCCGATCGCCGGGGCGTCGGCGACCGTGGCGGCGCGGACCGAGGTCAGCTCTTCTCCAGGTACTCCGCGCGGTCGACGTCGACGACATCGGCGACCAGCTGCGCCAGGCCGCGGTACTCCTGCAGGTCCGGGTCCTGCTGGACGATCTCCTGCGCGCGGGCCCGCGACTCGGCGATGACGTCTTCGTCCCGCAGCAGCGACAGCAGCTTGAGCGTGGACCGCTTCCCGGACTGCGCAGCGCCGAGGATGTCACCTTCCCGGCGCAGTTCCAGGTCCAGCCGCGACAGCTCGAAGCCGTCGGTGGTCGACTCGACCGCCGCCAGCCGCTCGCGCGTCGCCGTGCCGTCGAGGGCCTCGGTGACCAGCAGGCACAGTCCCGGCACGCTGCCCCGGCCGACGCGGCCGCGCAGCTGGTGCAGCTGGCTGACGCCGAACCGGTCGGCGTCCATGATCACCATCGCGGTCGCGTTCGGCACGTTCACGCCGACCTCGATGACCGTGGTGGCCACCAGGACGTCCAGCTTGCCCGCCGAGAACGCCCGCATCACGGCGTCCTTGTCGTCGGGCGGCATCCGGCCGTGCAGCACGCCGATCTTCAGGCCCTGGAGCGGACCGTTCTCCAGCTCGGGGGCGACGTCGAGGACCGCGAGCGGCGGCCGCTTGTCGCTCTTGTCCGACGGCGGCTCGTCGCCGATCCGCGGGCAGACGACGTAGGCCTGGTGCCCCTTGCCGACCTCCTCGCGGACGCGCTGCCAGATCCGGTCGAACCAGGCCGGTTTCTCGGCCACCGGCACGACCGTGGTCGAGATCGGCGACCGACCGACCGGCATCTCGCGCAGCGCGGACACCTCCAGGTCGCCGTACACGGTCATCGCGACCGTGCGCGGGATCGGCGTCGCGGTCATCACCAGCACGTGCGGGCTGGTGTCGCCGGCGCCGCGGGTGCGCAGCGCGTCCCGCTGCTCGACGCCGAACCGGTGCTGCTCGTCGACGACGGCGAGGCCGAGGTCGGCGAACTCGACGTGGTCCTGGATCAGCGCGTGCGTGCCGACGACGATGCCCGCTTCCCCGCTGACGATCTCCAGCAGCGCCTTCTTGCGCTCCTTGGCACCCATCGACCCGGTGAGCAGCGTGACGCGGGTGGCGTTCTCCGCGGCGCCCAGCTCGCCCCCCTGGCCGAGGTCGCCGAGCATCTCCCGCAACGACCGCGCGTGCTGCGCCGCGAGGACCTCGGTCGGCGCGAGCATCGCGGCCTGCCGCCCGTTGTCGACGACCTGCAGCATCGCCCGCAGCGCGACGACCGTCTTGCCGGAGCCGACCTCGCCTTGCAGCAACCGGTTCATCGGGTGGTCGGTGGCCAGGTCCGCGGCGATCTCGTCGCCGATCCCGCGCTGGCCCGCGGTGAGGTCGAAGGGCAGCCGCTTGTCGAAGGCGTCCATCAGGCCGCCGCTGACGTGCGGGTTGGCCTTCGCCGGGCGCGAGACGGCCGAGTAGCGCCGCTGCGCGAAGATCAGCTGGACGGCCATGGCTTCGTCCCACTTGAGCCGCTTCTTCGACGCCTCCAGGTGCGCCCAGTTCTCCGGGCGGTGGATGCCGCGCAGCGCGTTGTCGAGGTCGGCCAATCGGTGCAGCCGCCGCAGCTCCGCGGGCATCGGGTCGTCGTCGACTTCGAGGACGTCGAGGACCTGGCGCACGCACTTGGCGATCGACCACGTGGGCATGCCCTGCGCCGCCGGGTACACCGGGATGATCGCGGCGAGGAAGTTGTCCATCGCCTCGGCTTCGTTCTCGGCGTCGAACAGCTCGTACTCGGGGTTGGTCAGCTGCAGGGTGTCGCGGAAGGCGGACACCTTGCCGGCGAACAGGCCGGTCTTGCCGGGGACCAGGTCCTTTTCGCGCCAGGCCTGGTTGAAGAAGGCACAGGTGAGCCGACGTTTCCCGTCGGTGATCACCATGTCGAGGATGGTGCCGTTGCGGGCCTTCATCCGCCGCTTGCTCACCTTTTCGATGCGCGCCAGCACGGTGGCGTGCTCGCCCAGCTCGAGGCCGGCGATGTCGGTGAGCTCCCCGCGCTCGGCGTAGCGGCGCGGGTAGTGGCGCAGCAGGTCGCTGACCGTCTCGATGTCCAACGCCGTGGCGAGCGCCTTCGCCGTCTTGGCGCCCAGCAGCAACGGCAGCTTGTCGCGCAGTCCGGCCATCCGCTATTCGACTCCCATCAGCAGCACGGCGTCCGCCTGGCCGCTGGCGTAGCTGGTCAGCTCCACCTCCGGGTGCTCCACCCGCAGCTGCTCCGCGAGCTTCTCGGCGACCCCGGGCGGGGCCGCCGCCCCGCTCAGCACGGTCACCAGCTCCCCGCCGAGCGCCAGCATCCGGTTCAGCACCTTCATCGCGGCCGCCACCAGGTTCGTCTCGGACGCGGGGGCCGGCTCGATCAGCACCACCTCGTCGTCGACCAGGCCGACCACGTCGCCGGACTGGGCCCGGCCCACCCAGGTTAGCGACTCCTCCTGCGCGATCCGCAGTTCGCCACGCCTGGTCGCGGCGGCCGCTTCGGCCATCGCGACGACGTCGTCGTTGGTGCGGCGCCCGGCGTCGTGCACCGCGAGGGCGGCCAGCACCTGCACCGGCGACGCGCACGGGATGACCACGACGTCCCGGTCGGCGGCCATCGCGTGCCCGGCGGCGGTGTCGGCCGCCGCGGTGAGCCCGACGCTGCCGGGCAGGACCGTGACGTGCCGCCCGGCGGCCTCGTTGAGCAGGCCGATCATGTCCTCGACGCTCGGCGTCCCGCCTTCGGGCACGGCCAGCACCGGGATGCTTTCGGCGCGCAGCAGCTCGGCCAGCGCCCCGCCGTGGACGACGGCGACGACCGTGCGGTCGATCCCGCCGCCAGGTTCGATCGGCGTCGGCGTGAGCAGCGGCTCGACCCGGATCCGGCGCGGGCGGCCCAGCGCGAGCCCGGCCTCGATGGCGGCGCCGATGTCGGCGCAGTGGACGTGCACGGCGTGGCTGCCCGAGCCGTCGCCAGCCACCGTGACGCTGTCGCCGAGGCCGCTCAGCTCCTTGCGCAGGGTGGGCAGGCTCGTTTCGTCGACGCCGTCGAGGAGGTACATGACCTCCCAGGCGTAGGCGTCGGTTTGGGCGACCGCGTGGGCTTCGAGGGCGTGTTCCTGCTCGATGGGGGCGCCGGTGAGCACGCCGACCAGCGCGTCGAGCACCGCGACCAGGCCGCGCGCGCCCGCGTCGACGACCCCGGCCCTGGCCAGCGCGGGCAGCTGCTCGGGCGTCTTCTCGAGCGCGTACGCGGCTTCCTTCGCGGCTGCCTGGGCGACCTCGCCGAGCGTTCGTGTTTCGCCGCGGACGGCGAGGGCAACGGCGTGCAGGACGGTCAGGATGGTCCCGGCGACCGGGCGGCTGACGGCGCCGGTGGCGGCCTCGTCGGCTCGGCCCAGCGCCTTGGCCAGCCACGGACCGTCGAGCTGTTCGGTGTCGGCGGCGTCGGCCAGCCCGCGCACGACCTGGGAGAGGATCACCCCGGAGTTGCCCTTGGCCGACGCGACGGCGCCGCGCGCGAGGATCTTCAGCGCGCCGGCGGCGGTTCCGGGCGCGGATTTCCCGAGTTCCCGGGCCGCGCCGGTCATCGTGAAGAGCATGTTGGAGCCGGTGTCGGAGTCGGCGACGGGGTAGACGTTGATCTCGTCGATGGCCGGCCGAAGGCTCGCGAGACTGTGTACACAGCCCGCCGCCCACGCCGACACCGCCGCCGCGTCCAGCACCCGCACCCGTAACCTCCTGACCGGTCCTCCGGCAGCGTATCGACCCGGTGCCGAACCCCGGGAACGCACTGGTTACTATGGTCGAGTTGCCCAGTGCATCCGGGCTCGTTTTTATGTCTCAGCTATGACCCAGATCCAAAGGAGTTCGACGTGGCTGCCGTGTGCGACGTCTGTGGCAAGGGACCCGGCTTCGGTAAGTCGGTCTCGCACTCCCACCGCCGTACCAACCGCCGGTGGAACCCGAACATCCAGACCGTCCACGCCAAGGTGGGCGTGTCCCAGCGCAAGCGCCTGAACGTGTGCACCTCGTGCATCAAGGCGGGCAAGGTCGTTCGCGGCTGAGGCGAGAAGTTTGGAATGGCGGGCGCTCTCCGGAGCACCCGCCATTTTCATGTCCGCTTGAGGAAGCCGGTCAGCAACGGCTTGAGCGTCTCCGGGAACTGCAGCACCCCGTGGTCCTGGCCTGCCAGCGTCTCGTGACGCGCGCCCGGGACCGCCGCGGCCGCCGCGCGGGCGCCTGACTGGAGTGCCTCGTCGCTCGCGCCGCCGCCGATCACCAAGGTCGGGACCGAGACGCGCGCCAAGTGCTCCGCGCGGATGCGGGCTCCCGGGCCGCAGATCGTCAGGTCGTACGGCAGCGTGGGCGCCAGCGCCGTGAACCAGCCCCACACCGGGGCCTGCTTCATCCCCTCGATCATCTCCGCCGGCGTGCCCGCGACCTGCAGGAACGTCGCCACCGCGCCGTCGCGGTCGCCTGCCGCCAGCTGCGAGCGCACCTCGTCCAGCACGTCGGCCCGCGGGTGTTCGTCGGTCGCGTACGGCGGCTCGTACGCCACCACCTTGTCGATCGCCAGGCCCACCGCGGCCGCTTCCAGGGCCAGGACCGCCCCCGACGAGTGCCCGAACACCGACGCCGTCCCACCCACGTGCGCGATCAAGGCCGCGATGTCCTCGATCTCACGCTCGATGGCGTACTCGGCCGAGTCGCCGGAGTCACCGCGGCCCCGCCGGTCGTAGGCGATCGTCGTGAAGTCCTCGGCCAGCACGTCGGCCAGGCCGGCCACGGTCGTCCGGTCGTTGAACGCGCCGCCGACCAGGATCACCGGCGGGCCGTCGCCGCGCTGTTCGAAGTGGATCGACGTGCCGTCGGCCGAAGTGACGTTCATGCTTCCTCCAAAGGTTTACCCGCGGTCGGAGCCGTCACGCCGATCCGGACACGGAACCTCAGGGAAGTTTCCAGTCGACCGGCTGCGCGCCCTGCTCGACGAGCAGCTGGTTGGCCCGGCTGAACGGCCGCGACCCGAAGAAGCCGTTGTGCGCCGACAGCGGGCTCGGGTGCGCCGACTCGAGGCACGGGACGTCGCCCAGCATCGGGCGCAGGTTGCGCGCGTTGCGGCCCCAGAGGATCGCCACCATCGGCTCCGCGCGCGCGGCGAGCGCCTTGATCGCCTGCTCGGTGACCTCTTCCCAGCCCTTGCCCTGGTGGGAGTTCGACTTCCCGGGCTGCACGGTCAGCGCCCTGTTGAGCAGCAGCACGCCCTGCTCGGCCCACGGCGTCAGGTCGCCGTTGGACGGCAGCGGGTGGCCGAGGTCCTCGGTGTACTCCTTGTAGATGTTGACCAGGCTCTTCGGGATCGGCCGGACGTCCGGCGCCACCGAAAAGCTCAAGCCCACCGCGTGCCCCGGCGTCGGGTACGGGTCCTGCCCGACGATCAGCACCCGGACGTCGTGGAACGGCTGCTTGAACGCCCGCAGCACGTGTTCACCCGCCGGCAGGTACGTCCGGCCCGCGGCGATCTCCGCGCGGAGGAACTCCCCCATGGCGGCGACCTGCGGCGCCACCGGTTCGAGGGCTTTCGCCCAGCCTGCCTCGACGATGTCCTGCAGCGGTCGTGCGGTCACGGCCCGCGAGCTTACCGGGCGTGGCCGGCGTCACCCGAGCGGGTCGAGCCGCCGCAGTTCGGTCCGGAACCGCTGGGCCCGCTCGACGTACGAATCGACGACGAGGGCGATGTTCTCCGCGCTGAACGACTTGTTCTCCCGCGCCTTCCCCGGCACGCCCAGCGCGATTTCGCCGGTCTTCACGAGGGAGCCGTACGACAGCACCGCACCCGCGCCGACCATGCCGCCGTCCTCGATCACCGAGCCGTTCAGCACCACCGAACCGGACGCGATCAGGCAGCCGGTGCCGATCGTCGCGCCCTCGACGTGCACCGCGTGCCCGATCGCCGACGACGGCCCGAGGATCGTCGGGTGCCGGCGGGTGCAGTGCAGGACGCAGCCGTCCTGGACGTTCGAGCGCTCGCCGATCTCGATGTACCCGTGGTCGCCGCGCAGGACCGTCTGCGGCCACACCGACGCGAAAGCACCGATCCGGACGTCGCCGATCACCGTCGCGTCCGGGTGGACGTAGGCGTCGGGGTGGATCGTCGGCTCGAGGGAGCCGAGAGCGTAGATCGGCATGCCGCCTCCAGGTGACCGCGGTTTCACTTCCCGTGCGATTGGATCACGGCATCGCCGCGAACCCGAAGACCCGTCCGAGCAGCACAGCGCTCGTGCTCCTCCTCGTCGTGCTGACCTGGTTCCTCAGCCTGCCGGTCGTGTCACCGGCACTCGCGAACGGCCTGGCCGGGACGCCGCCGATGGGCTGGAACAGCTGGAACCAGGTCCGCTGCCACGACCTGACCGAGGACGTCGTCAAGCAAGCGGCCGACGCCCTCGCCGACACCGGCCTGCGTGACGCGGGTTACAAGTACGTCGTCGTCGACGACTGCTGGCAGGCCCCCACCCGGGCCGCCGACGGCGCACTGCAGGCGGATCCGAAGCGGTTCCCGCACGGCATCGCCGACCTCGCCGACTACGTGCACTCGCGCGGCCTGCTGTTCGGCATCTACGCCGTGCCCGGCAGCCGGACCTGCGCCATGGCGAACGACGCCTACCCGGCGTCCGGCATCGGCTCGCTCGGCCACGAGCGCCAGGACGCCGAGACGTTCGACCGCTGGGGCGTCGACTACCTGAAGTACGACTGGTGCAACGCCGACACCGTCGACGGCCTCGACCGGAAGGCCGCGTTCGAGAAGATGCGCGACGAACTGGCCGCGCTGCCCCGCCCGATCGTCTACGCGATCTCCGAGTACGGCGTCTCCAGCCCGTGGACCTGGGCGCGGCCGGTGGCGAACCTGTGGCGCACCACCTACGACCTGGTCCCGACCTGGGATTCCGTGCTCGCGACGATCGATCAGCAGGCCGTGGTCGCGGTCCACAGCGGCTCCCCCGGCGGCTGGAACGACCCGGACATGCTGCAGGTCGGCAACGGCACGCTCACCGCCGACGAGGCCCGCGCGCACTTCAGCGTCTGGGCCGTGCTGAACGCGCCGCTGTTCGCCGGCACCGACCCGGCGAAGCTGAGCGAAACCGACCTCGCGACGCTGGGCAACGCCGAAGCGATCGCCGTCGACCAGGACTTCGCGGGCAGCCAGGGGCGGCAGCTCGACGCGGGCCCCGGCTACCAGGTTTGGGGGAAACCGTTGACCGGCGGCGGTTTCGCGGTGGTGCTGCTCAACACCGGCAGCACCGCCGCGACCGTCTCCGCGGACCTCCCGGGCGCGTGGAACGTCCGGGACCTGTGGGCGCACCAAAACGTCGGAACCGGCGTTTCGGCGTCCCTGCGACCCCATGCCGCGGCCCTGCTGAAGCTCACCCCTCGGTGAGGTCCTTGCCGAAGCAGCGGCTTTCCGGCTCGTTCTTGTAGATACCGAAGTTCGGGATCTCGACGTAGCCGGACGACGTGTAGAGCGCGATCGCCTCCGGTTGCTTCGTCCCGGTCTCCAGGACGGCACGCTTGCACCCCGACAGCGCCGCCGTGCGTTCCAGTTCGAACAGGATCATCCGCGCGAAGCCGCGGCCGCGCGCCGAATCGGAGACGTACATCCGCTTGAATTCGGCGTCGCCCGGCTGGAAGTCCGGCTCGGGGCCGTCGTGGGCGCGCCACGCCCCGCAGGCGACCGCTTCCTCGCCCTGGTAGCCGACGAGGAACAGGCCCTGCGGCGGCTCGAAGTCCGCCGGGCTCATCGGGGTGGCGTCCTCGCTGCCGTAGCGCTCGACGTACACCTGCTGCACCGCGGCCATGAGCTTGACCGCGTCGGGATGGTCGTAGGGGACCGGAACGATTCTCACGTCCACCGACTTTAGATCAGCGCCAGTGCGTCCATCCCCCGTTTCGGGTGAACGGCTTGCCGTCGACGGTGATCCCGGAGTCGGCCATGGTGACGACGCCGATCACGCGCCAGCCGTCGGGCAGCTCGGTGAACGGCGGGAACGTGGCCGCGAGGGCGTGGTCTTCGCCGCCGGTGAGCACCCAGTCCAGGGGGTCCGCGCCGAGCGCGGCGCCGACCTCGGTGAGCCGGGCGGGGATGTCGAGGTCGGCGGTGCGGACGTCGACGCCGACCCGGGAGGCCTCGCCGATGTGGCCGAGATCGGCGAGCAGGCCGTCGGAGACGTCGATCATCGACGTCGCTCCGGCGAGGGCGGCGCGCGGGCCGGCTTCGTAGGGTGGTTCCGGGCAACGCTGGGCGTTGACGACACCGACCGGGGACCGGAACCCGCGGCCGAGCACGGCCAGGCCGGCGGCGGCCCAGCCGAGCCGTCCGCAGACGGCGACGACGTCACCGGGCCGGGCACCCGAGCGCGTCACCGGCTCGCGGTCGCCGAGGTCGCCGAGGGCCGTGACACTGATCACGAGCTGATCGGCGCGGACCATGTCGCCGCCGGAGACGCCCACGCCGGCGCGTTCGGCTTCGGCCCACATGCCGTCGGCGAGGCCGGTGACGACCGCCCGCGGGGTGTCGGACGGGCAGGCGAGGCCGACCAGGACGGTGGTCGGGGTGGCGCCCATGGCGGCGATGTCGGCCAGGTTGACCGCGACGGCCTTGCGCCCGACGTGCTCGGGCGAGGACCAGTCGAGCCGGAAGTGCACGCCCTGCACGAGCACGTCGGTGCTGGCGACCACGCGCCCGTCCGGGGCGGCGACGACGGCGGCGTCGTCGCCCGGACCGAGCAGCGTGCCCGGCGGCTGGCGCCGTCCTTCGGTGACGGCGCGGATGAGCGCGAACTCGCCGGTCTCGGCGACCGTTCCGTCGTTCGGTGACACCGGTCACCTCTGCTTTCTCTACCGGGACAAAGATCGATCACCGATAGTCGGATGCCCTATGTTTTTCCGTGAGCTGGCGATACGTTGCTGATGACGTTCCTACCTTGAGCGACAAGATCCCGACGAAAGGGCGCGCCGTGGTCCACGCATACATCCTCATCCAGACCGAGGTCGGCAAGGCGGCCGCGGTGGCTGCCGAGATCTCCAGCATCCCGGGTGTGACCAGCTCGGAGGATGTCACCGGACCGTACGACGTCATCGTCCGCGCGGCCGCCGACAACGTCGACCAGCTGGGCCAGCTCGTGGTCGCGAAGGTGCAGAACGTGGAAGGCATCACGCGGACGCTGACCTGCCCGGTCGTCCACCTCTGAGCAGTGGTGTAGTGGTCCGGTGCCTGACTCCGACACCGGTGCGCCGCCCAAGGTGGTGCTCGTCACCGCGGCCGCGCTCGCCGTGGCCCTGGCGGTCGCCGTCGCCGTGTTCGCCCTGACCAAGGGGTCGGCGGACTCCGCCGATTCCGGCCCGCTGCCGCTGGTCCCCGTGCCCGCTCCCGCGGCCGGTACGCCGGCCTGCGGGACGCTGCTCGGCGCCGTGCCCACGGAACTGACGTCCAACGGCGCTTCCCTGAAGGTGCGCGAACTGGCTTCGCCGGCGCCGCCCGCCACGGTGGCCTGGGGATCGACGGATCCGCTGGTGCTGCGCTGCGGCCTGGACCGCCCGCCGGAGCTGACGCCGTCGGCCCAGCTGCGCCTGGTGAACGGCGTGCAGTGGCTGCAGGTCCCGGGCGAGGGCGCGTCGACGTGGTACGTCGTGGACCGCGAGGTCTACGCGGCGCTGACGGTCCCGGACAGCGCCGGAACCGGGCCGCTGCAGGAGATCTCGGACACAGTGGCCGCGAAGCTGCCCGCGCGGCCGTTGCGCTTTTCCTAGCGGAGGCCGGTCCCACGCGCGATCGCCGTCTCGATGAGCGTGGTCAGCAGCGTCGGGTAGTCCATGCCGGTGACCTCCCACATCTTCGGGTAGGCGGACTTCGTCGTGAAGCCGGGCATGGTGTTGACCTCGTTGATCGTCAGCTCGCCGCCCTCGCCGACGAAGAAGTCGACGCGCGCCAGGCCCTGGCAGTCGAGGGCGTGGAACGCTTCGACGGCCATCGCGCGGAGCTTCTCGGTGAGCGCGTCGTCGAGCTTGGCCGGGATGTCGAGCTCGGCGTCGTCGCCGAGGTACTTCGTTTCGAAGTCGTACCAAGCGTTTTCGTCCTCGGAAAGGACGCGGATCTCGGCCGGGAGCGAGGCTTCGACGTGGCCGTCCGGGAACTCGAGGACACCGCACTCGACTTCCCGCCCGACGACGGCGGCCTCCACGAGGACCTTGGGATCGGTCGCACGGGCGAGCTCGATGGCGGCGTCCAGGGCGGCCCAGTCGGCGACGCGGGTGATGCCGACGGAGGAGCCGGCGCGCGAGGGCTTGACGAACACCGGCAGGCCGAGCTTTTCCCGCTCCGCCTGGTCCAAAGTGGACTGACCGCGGCGGAGGGCCGTGTAGGTGCCGACCGGAAGTCCTTCGGCGGCCAGGAGTTTCTTGGCGGTTTCCTTGTCCATGGCGGCGGCGCTGGCCAGGACGCCGGGCCCGACGTACGGGATGCCGGCGAGCTCGAGGAGGCCCTGGATGGTGCCGTCCTCGCCGAAGGCGCCGTGCAGCACCGGGAAGACGACGTCGACGCGGGACAGCATTTCGCTTTCCCGTCCCGGTTCGACGGCCACGAGCCCCTGGCTGGAGGGGTCACCGGCGAGGACGAGCCCCTTGCCGTCGTCGACGGACGGGAGTTCGCGGCCGCGGATGGCGAGCTGGGCGGAGTCGCCGCTGCCGAGCACCCAGCGGCCCGCGCGCGTGATCCCGACGGGAACCGCCTCGAACCGCTCCGGGTCGAGGTGTCCCAGGACGCTGCCGGCGGACAGGCACGAGATGGTGTGCTCGCTGCTGCGCCCGCCGAACACGACCGCCACCCGGATCTTCTCGCTCATGGTGAGCCACCGTACCCGGTGACCTCGGCGAACAGCCCAGCCCCGTGCGGCGAGCGCGAGCCCCGCGGCGACGAACGCAACCCGTGAGCGGCTTGGCACGTCCGGTGGGTCGAGGGACCGGTGGGCCCGGGCAGGACCCGCCCTCCCTTGGGGGGCCACCGCCACACTGAGCGTATCGGTGCGCACCGACCCGGCTCCGGGAAAAGCCGCCGGCCGGGCTCCCTTGTCCACAACACGGCCGGGCTGTGGACAACAGCCGGGACAACAGCGGAACTTCAGCGCAGCAACGCCACCAGCACCGGCAGCGCCGCCACCAAAGCCTCCCGCGAACACCCCGCGTACCCGATCGCCACCCCGTGCGCCGAGGGCGTTCCCGCGAAGTGCCGCGCCAGCCCGTCCAGCCGGATCCCGCGCCGCTCGGCCGCCGCGATCACCGACACCTCCACCGAAGCCGACGAGAACGGCACCACCAGGTGCGCTCCCGCGTCGTCGCCGCGGACCGGGATGCCCGCGGCCGCCAGCGCCCCCGCCAGCAGCGTCCGGCGCTCCGCCATCTCGCGGCGCAGCTTCCGCAGGTGACGCCCCAGATCCCCGTTGCGGGCGAACTCGTACAGCACCCGCTGCCCGGCCGGGGACGGCCGCGTGCCCGTCGAGTCCCGGTAGGCCAGCACCGCCGACGTGATCGCCTCCGGCGCCACCATCCACCCCGCGCCCAGCGTCGGCGTGAGGATCTTCGAAGTCGTCCCGAGGTGCGCCACCACGTCCGGCGCCAGCGCGGCCAGCATCGGCAGCGGCGCGACGTCGAACCGGAGCTCGCCGTCGTAGTCGTCCTCGATGACCAGCATGGCCGACGCCCGCGCCCGCTCGATTAGCGAAACCCGCCGCGCCGCGCTCAGCCTGCTGCCCATCGGGTACTGGTGCGCCGGCGAGCAGTACACCGCCCGCGCGCCCGCCGGGATCTCCTCCGGCCGCAGCCCTTCCTCGTCCACCGGCACGCCCACGACCTGCATCCCCGCCCGGCGGAACGCCTGCACCGCCCGCTGGTAGCCGGGCTCTTCGACGGCGACGACGTCGCCGCGGCCGAGCACCGCCGCGGCCAGTTCCACCACCGCGGCCGTCGTCCCGCCGGTGGCCAGGACCGAACCCGCGGCCAGCCCGCGGTGGCGCAGCAGGTGCTCCGACACCGCCGCGCGGTACTCCGGCAGCCCGGCGCGGTGGGCGCGGACCAGCGGCTCCGGGTCCGCCGCCGCCCGCCAGGCGCGCCGCCACGCCGCGCGGTCCAGCCCCGCCGCCCACGGCGTGCCGGGCCCGAGGTCCAGGAGCGGTGACACCTCCACTTCCGCACCCGGCACCGGACCGGGCGCCGGGACCTCGGAAGCCGAGAACGAAGGCGGGGTCGTCACGTAGGTGCCGGAGCCGTGCCGCCCCGCGATCCAGCCCTCGGCGTGCAGCTGCTCGTAGGCCGCCGAGGTCACCGTGCGGCTGACGCCGAGCCGGCCGGCCAGCGCCCGCGTCGAGGGCAGCCGGTCGCCGCCGCGCAGGTGCCCGCTCGCCGCCGCTTCGCGCAGCGCGTCGGCCAGTTGCACCGCCAGCGGCGTCATCGCCGACCGGTCGAGGCTGACCGGGAGCGCGGTGTCGGTGTGGGACACGGGACCTCCTCGAGTGGACTTCCCAAGCGTACGAGAAGTGGCCGTTTTCCGAGGCCACTGTTCCGGGAGACGCTGATCGCATGTTGTCGACCACGCCCCGCACCACGCTCGGCCGCAAGAAGCACCGCGCCGTCACCGACCGCTCGGCGCTGTACGAGGTCCTGGACGAGGGCCTGATCTGCCACCTCGGAATCGTCCGCGACGGCGTGCCGCTGGTGCTGCCGACCGGCTACGGCCGCGACGGCGACACGCTCTACCTGCACGGTTCGACCGGCGCGGCGAGTCTCCGCACCGCGGCGAACGGCGTCGACGTCTGCGTGACGGTGACGCTCCTCGACGGCATCGTCTACTCGCGCTCGGTGAACAACCACTCGATGAACTACCGCAGCGCGGTCGTTCTCGGCCAGGCGAAACCGGTCCTCGACGCCGAGGCCAAGATGCACGGCCTGAAGGTGCTCACCGACCACCTCGCGCCCGGTTCGTGGGAGCACGCGCGCGAGGTCGACGCCAAGGAGTTCGCCGCGGTGTCCGTGCTCGCGCTGGACCTCGCCGAGGCGTCGGTGAAGATGCGCGCCGAAGGGCCGGACGACGAGCCGGAAGACGTCGAAGCGGACACCGCCTGGGCCGGGGTGCTGCCGGTGCGGACGGTCTACGGCGCGCCCGAACCGTCGGCCGACCTCGCCCCCGGCCGGCCGGTTCCGCCGCACGTCACCGCGCGAGCGGCAACCGCACGGTGAAGACCGTGCGCCCCGGCTCCGATGACACCGACAACGTGCCGTTCTGCGCCGTGACCAGGGAGTGGGCCACCGACAGCCCGAGCCCCGTGCCGCCGTTGCCGCGGGTGCGGGAGTCGTCGACGCGGAAGAACCGGTCGAAGATCCGCTCCTGATCGGACGGCGCGATGCCGGGCCCGGTGTCGGTGACCCGGACGACGGCTTCGGCGCCCTCGACCGTCACGGCGACGTGCACCGCCGTCCCGGGCGGGGTGTGCACGGCGGCGTTGGCCAGCAGGTTGTCCAGCACCTGCCGCAGCCGGACCGGGTCGGCGTCCACCACCGCCGTCGCCGAGGACGACGTCAAGGGGTGGTCCGGGCGCCCGGCGGCGAACGCGTCCGCCGCGTCCCCGGCCAGCTCGGCCAGGTCGACGCGCTCGGGCCGCAACGGCGTCTCGGCGGCCCGGGCGTCGAGCCGGGCCAGCAGCAGGAGGTCGTCGACGAGCACGGTCATCCGCGCCGTCTCCTCGCGGATCTTCGCCAGGTGCGCCTCCCGCTCCGCCGGCTCGTTCGCCGCGGCGTAGCGGAAGAGATCGGCGTAACCGCGGATCGACGTCAGTGGCGTCCGCAGCTCGTGCGACGCGTCCGCGACGAACCGGCGCAGCCGCTCGTTGGCCTCGGTCTTCGCGGCCAGTGACGTGTCGATGTGCGCCAGCATCACGTTGAACGCCGTCCGCAGCTCGTCGACTTCGGCGCCGCCGCCGGTGCCCGCCGCACGCACCGGCAGGTCGGGGTTCGCGGTGAGGTCCTGGGAGGCGATGTCGTGCGCGGTGCCGGCCATGTCGGCCAGCGGACGCAGGCCGCGGCGCAGCACCAGCCGTCCCACGACCACCAGCACGGCCAGGGCGAGCGCGAACGCGCCGACCTCCACCCAGATCAGCTGCCGGACCGTGCCGTCGAGGTCCTTCTGCGGCGCGGCGGACAGCAGCACCGAGTCGGTGTCGACCGGGCACGCGCGCACCCGGTACGGGCCGTCGTCGCGCAGGTAGACGGTGCGGGTGACGTCGCCGTGCACGGCTTCGACGGCGATCTTCGCCAGCTGCTGGGCATCACCCGGCAGCCGGCCGCCCGGCTCGGAGACCGCGACGCCGTCGTGGACCTTGTACAGCGCCGAATACCAGGAGTACACCGACTGCGGCGAGCCGTGCGTCTCGCGCAGCAGCGGCAGCTGTGTGGTCTGGCTCTTGGACAACTGCTCGTCGAGCCGCCGGTCGAGGTAGCCGTGCATGATGCCGACCGTCGTGACGCCGACGGCCGCGAACACCACCAGCGCGAGCGCGCCGAGGCCGAGGGTGATCCGGGTGCCCAGCCTGGTGCGCTGCCAGGCCCCGTACCACCGGCGGATCGCACCCGTCACCGGTGGGCCTGCCGCACGACGTAGCCGACGCCGCGCACGGTGTGGATCAGCGGCTCGCCGTCCCCCGCGTCGAGCTTGCGCCGCAGGTGCGAAATGACCAGTTCGACCACGTTGGACCGGCCCCCGAAGTCGTACTCCCAGACGTGGTCGAGGATCTGCGCCTTGGTCAGCACCGACGGCGACCGGCGCATGAGGTAGCGCAGCAGCTCGTACTCGGTCGGGGTCAGCTCGGCCAGGCGGTCGCCGCGGCGGACCTCGCGGGTGTCCTCGTCGAGGGTCAGGTCGCCGACCTGCAGCACGGCACCGCGCGGCTCGGGCTGGTGCGCGACGCCGGCGCTGCGCCGCAGCACCGCCCGCAGCCGCGCCATCAGCTCCTCGACCGAAAACGGTTTCACGAGGTAGTCGTCACCCCCACGGGTGAGCCCGGCGATCCGGTCGGCCGTCGCGTCCTTGGCCGTGAGGAACACCACGGGCACCGCGCTGCCGTTCTCCCGCAGGCGGTCGAGCACGGTGAAGCCGTCCAGGTCGGGCAGCATCAGGTCGAGCACGACGATGTCCGGCGCGAACTCCGCGGCCCGGCTCAGCGCGGCCTGGCCGGTCCCGGCCGTGACCGCCTGCCAGCCCTCGTACCGGGCGACGGTGGCGACGAGGTCGGCGATGTGCGGCTCGTCGTCGACGACGAGCAGGCGCACGGGGTCAGGGGTCTGCACCCCCGCATCTTCTCCCGCCGCGGGCCCGCCGGGCGACCCGTGGGACGGGCCGACAGGAATCCGACAGCGGGCACCCAGCCTCGCCACAGGCTGCGTGACGAGGCTGGCCTTCGTGAACCGAATCGAAGGGGAATCCGTGTGAGCAGCATGACGCAGACCGCCGAGGCCGCGCGCCCGGCGATCCGCCCCCGGATCGCCGCGAAATCCGGCCTCTTCCTCTTCCTCGGCGCCAACGTGGCCGCCGTCACCCTCCTGTTCGCACAGGCCGGGGTCTCGCAGAACCTGCTGATCACCATCGGCAGGCTCGCCGGGCTGTACGGCGCGCTGGCGATGGCGTTCCAGCTGCTGCTGGTGGCCCGGCTGCCCTGGCTGGACCGCCGGCTCGGGATGGACCGGCTGACCACCTGGCACCGCTGGACCGGCTTCACGCTCCTGTGGACCCTGCTGGCGCACCTGGTGTTCATCACCCTGGGCTACGCGGAGGTCGAGCGCAACGGCGTCGTCGACGAGCTGGTCGACATGGCGAACAAGCTGGAGGGGATCCTGCGCGCGCTGGTCGCGTTCGCGCTGATCCTGGTGGTGGGCGTGGTGTCGGCCCGGTTCGCGCGCAAGCGGCTGGCCTACGAGACGTGGCACTTCATCCACCTCTACACCTACGCCGCGGTGCTGCTGGCCTTCAGCCACCAGATCGCGCAGGGCCAGTCGTTCACCGGCTCGGAGCAGGCGAAAGCGTACTGGTGGACGCTCTGGCTCGGCGCCGGCGCCGCCGTGCTCGCCGGGCGCGTCGTGCTGCCGCTGTGGCGGAACCTGCGCCACCAGCTGCGCGTCACGGCGGTGGTCTCCGAGTCCCCGGACGTCGTTTCGGTGTACATGACCGGCAAGCACCTGGACAAGATGCCGGCCAAGGCCGGGCAGTTCTTCCTGTGGCGGTTCCTCACCAAGGACCGCTGGTGGCAGGCCAATCCGTTCTCGCTGTCGGCCGCGCCCGACGGCCGTACCCTGCGGCTGACCGCGAAAGCCCTCGGCGGCTCCAGCGCGGGCCTGCGCAACCTGCGCATCGGGACGCGCGTGTTCGCCGAAGGCCCGTACGGCGCCTTCACGACAATCCACCAGCAGCGGCCCAACGCGCTGCTCGTGGCGGGCGGCGTCGGGATCACGCCGATCCGCGCGCTGCTGGAAGACATCGACGGCCACGTCGTGGTGTTGTACCGGGTCCGCAACCAGGCCGACGCGGTGCTGCTGCCGGAACTGAACGAGCTGGCCAAGGCCCGCGGCGCCGTCGTCAACGTGCTCACCGGGCCGGACCAGGCGGTGGGTCCGCGCGGCGTGATGCTCGGACCGGCGAACCTGCACATGATGGTGCCGGACGTGCACGAGCGGGACGTGTTCGTCTGCGGCCCGCCGGGGATGACCTCGGCCGTGCTGCGCAGCCTGCGCGAGCTGCGCGTGCCGAACGCGCAGGTCCACGCCGAACGCTTCAGCCTCGCGGCCTAGGGGAACGTTGTGAAGAAGACCATCTTCGTCGTCGCGCTGTCGATCGCCGGGTTCATCGCGGTCTGGCGGTTCGAGCCGGAACCGGCGCGCAGCACCGCCATCGCCCAGCCGCCGCCTAGCATCGCGGCACCGTCCCCCTCGGCCGCGCCGCCGACCAAACCGTCCATTTCGGACACCAAGTCCCCCGCACCGTCCACATCGGACAATTCGGGGGCGACGGTGACCGCGCAGGGCACGGCGGAGTCCAGCGTGTTCGGGATCGTGCAGGTCCAGGTGACGTTCTCCGGCAGCCGCCTCACCGCGATCACGCTGCTGCAGGCCCCGGACCACGGGCGGGCGCTCACCGCGTTGCCGCGGCTGCAGGAAGAGGCGATGCAGGCGCAGAGCGCGAACATCGACACGGTGACCGGCGCGACCGAGACGAGCGAGTCGTACAAGACGTCGCTGCAGGCCGCGATCGACGCGAGGGGCAAACGATGACCACCCGCGTCGAACAGGTGATGGGCCTGCCGATCTCGCTGGACCTGCGTGACGAAGGCGACTTCGCCGAGGTCGTCGACGAGGTCTTCGCGTGGTTCCGCGACGTCGACGCCCGGTTCAGCCCGTTCAAAGAGGACAGCGAGGTCAGCCGGTACGACCGCGGCGAGCTGCCGGCCGCCGAGCTGAGCGATGACCTCCTGGAGGTCCTGGAGCTCTGCGCGTACTACGAGCAGCTCTCCGGCGGCGCCTTCCGCGCGCGGCTGCCCGGCCGCGGCCTCGATCCGTGCGCGGTCGTCAAGGGCTGGGCGGTGCAGCGCGCCGCCGACCTGCTGAAGGCCGAGGGCGCGACGACGTTCTGCCTCAACGCCGGCGGCGACGTCGTCACCGCGGGCGAGCCGGAGCCGGGACGTCCATGGCGGGTCGGCGTGCGCCACCCGGAGCAGCCCCTCGCGGTGTGCGCGGTGCTGGAGTCGCGCAACGGCGCGATCGCGACGTCGGCGGCGTACGAGCGCGGCTCGCACATCCTCGACGGCCGCTCCGGCACCCCGGCGACCGGGCTGATGAGCGTCACCGTCGTGGCCGGCGACCTGGTGACCGCGGACGCGCTGGCCACCGCGGCGTTCGCGATGGGCACGGAGGGCATCACCTGGGCGGCCGACCGGCCGGACTGCGAGATCCTCATCGTCGACGACAGCCGTCGCGTGCACCGGACGGCGGGGCTCGCGCTGGCGTCCTGAAATCGGTTCGCTCCCCGGCCGGGGCTCGGCCAGACTCGGCAGCACCCGACCTCGAGGAGTGCCATGCCGTCGTCCGTCCTCAACGTTTCCGTCGACTGCGCCGACCCGTACTCGCTGTTGCAGTTCTGGAGCCAGGTCACCGGTAAGCCGATCCCCGACGAAGACCAGCCGGGCGACGACGAGGTGGGCTTCGAGCTCAACGACGGGACGAGCCTGCTCTTCCTGCGCGTGCCGGAGCCGAAGACGGTGAAGAACCGCCTCCACCTGTGCCTGCAGCCGGACATCCCGCGCGACGAGGAGGTCGAGCGGCTGCTGGGCCTGGGCGCGACGCTCGTCGACGACCGCCGCAACCCCGACGGCACCGGCTGGGCCGTGCTGGGCGACCCGGAGGGCAACGAGTTCTGCGTGCTGCGCAGCGCGGCCGAGCGGGCCGCGACTTCGTGACGGACACGCCGTCGCGGCCGGCGGCGAGCCACCCCCTCCAGGCGGTCGAGCCGGCTGCCTAAGGTGGACCGCATGCCCTTGATCGCGGTCGCCACCCTGGGCGGCACCATCTCGATGGCCCCGGTCCGCGGCGAAGGCGGCGCGGTGCCCCGGTTCGGCGCGGCCGAGCTGCTCGGCGGGCTCGGCGACCTGCCGATGGACGTCCTGGCGGAGACCTTGGCCGGGATCGGCAGCGCGTCGCTGGACTTCGCGACGCTGCTGCGGTGCCGCGAGTGGGGGTTGCAGCAGGACGCCGACGGTTTCGTGGTCGTGCAGGGCACCGACACCTTCGAAGAGACGGCGTACTTCCTGGATCTGTGCTGGCCGTCGGAGATCCCGGTGGTGGTCACCGGCGCGATGCGCAACGCTGGCCTGCTCAGCGCGGACGGCCCGGCGAACCTGCGCAACGCGCTGACCGTGGCGGCCGATCCGCGCAGCCGCGGCCGGGGTGCGCTGGTGACGCTCAACGACGACGTCCACGCGGCGCGCTGGGTGCGGAAGGCGCATTCGAGCCACCTGGAGGCGTTCTCGTCGGCACCCGCCGGGCCGCTCGGCATGGTCGTGGAAAACGCGGTGCACTACTTCCACCCGTCGCCGCCGAGGCTGCCGTCGCCGGCCGGTCGCGACTTCGGCGGCCTGGTCCCGGTGGTCGAAGCGGGTCTCGACGACTCGGGGGCGGTGCTGGAGCACGCGGCTTCCCAGTCGGGGGTGCGCGGGGTGGTGGTCGCCGCGACGGGCGCGGGGCACGTTTCCGCCGGCACGGCCGACGTGATCGAACGGCTCCTCCCGCGGTTGCCGGTCGTGGTCGCGTCCCGGACGGGCGCGGGCCCGACGCTGCGCTCGACGTACGGTTTCCCCGGCTCGGAGGCCGACCTGATCGCGATGGGCGCGACGATGGCGGGCTGGCTGGACGCGCGGAAGTCCCGGATCCTGCTGCACGCGCTGCTGGCGTCCGGCGCGGACCGCGAGGAGATCGAACGCGGGTTCCGCCTGCGCGGCGACCTGGACTGAAGGGGGCGTCAGCCGAGGACCGGGCCGCCAAGCGGGTCCAGGTGGTACGGGCGCATCGCGCGGCCCGCGTCGCGGTAGACGTGGACCGAGACCGCCGGGTCCGGGCCGTCGTTGCGGACCTCGTGCACGTACCCCGGCCCGAACACCCGCGACTGCCCCGCCGCCAGGGCGTGCAGTTCGGTGACCGCGCGGCCGTCCGGCGCGCGACGCGCCACGGCTTCCGTCAGGTGGCCGCTGACCACGGTGAACGCGCCGCTGGCGAACGCGTGGTCGTGCAGGTCGGTGCGCTGGCCGGGCAGCCAGCTCATCAGCCACACCTCCTGCTGCTCGTCCTTCGACACCAGCGCCGCGAAGCGCTCTTCGGGGTCGTAGCGCAGCAGGTGGCGCCAGCGGTCGCGGTCGGCGGCGACCTCGAGCGCAACGCGCACCGGGTGGCGCAGGGCGGGGTTTTCGGGACGCAGCAGGGTGTTGTCCGGAACGGCGAACATGAGGGTCCTCACGGGAAGAAAAGGGTGTCGAGCTGGGCCGGGGCGGGGTTCACCGACAACAGCGACACGCGCGCACGGCGGAGTGGAGGCCGCGGAGGCCTCGCGACTCGGACATGGCGTGCGCGAACATGGCGACCAGAGTTCCAGCCGCTCCCCGCCCGGTCAAGCCGCTCCCACCATCCGGGCGGTAGGTCACCCTTTCAGGACCACTCGTGCTTCTGCGACCGCCCCAGCAGCTCGGCTCCGGCCTGCCGCGGGTCGACGCCCTCGTGGCAGACGCGGTGCATGGCGTCGGTGATCGGCATGTCGACACCGACGCTCTGGGCCAGCGCCCGGATCGAGGAGCACGACATGACGCCCTCGGCGACCTGTCCGCCCGCGGCCGCCTGCGCCTGCTCGAGGGTCTCGCCGCGGCCCAGGCGCTCCCCGAAGGTGCGGTTGCGCGAAAGCGGCGACGAGCACGTCGCCACCAGGTCGCCGACGCCGGCGAGCCCGGCGAACGTGAGCGGGTCGGCACCGAGCTTCGCGCCGAGCCGGGCCATCTCGGCCAGGCCGCGGGTGATGAGCGTCGCCATCGTGTTGGTGCCGAGGCCGAGGCCCGCGGCCATCCCGGTGCTGAGCGCGATCACGTTCTTGCACGCGCCGCCGAGCTCGCAGCCGACGACGTCGGTGTTCGTGTACGGGCGGAAGTAGGAGTTGGCGCAGGCGCGCTGGATCGCGACCGCGCGCTCGTGGTCGGCGCAGGCCAGCACGGAAGCGGACGGCTGGCCGGCGGCGATCTCCTTGGCCAGGTTCGGCCCGGTGACCACGACGACGTCGGCGGCGGCGATCCCGACGATCTCGGCGATCACCTCGCTCATCCGCTTGAGCGTGCCGAGTTCGACGCCCTTGGCCAGGCTGACCAGGATCGCCTCGGGCGGCAGCAGGCCGCGCCACGCCGTCAGGTTGGCCCGCAGGCTCTGGCTGGGCACGGCGAGGACCACGGCTTCGGCGTCGTGCAGGGCCTTCGCCGGATCGCTGGTGGCGGTGATGGTTCCCGGCAGGGACACGCCGGGCAGGTAGGCACTGTTGGTGTGCCGTTCCCGGATGTCCTCGGCGACCTGCTCGCGGCGCGCCCACACGGTGACCTCGCGGCCGGCGTCGCCGAGCACCTTGGCGAAGGCGGTGCCCCACGAACCGGCCCCGAGGACGGTGACCCGCTGCACGTCGGCGCGCATCAGGTGGGATCCCCCGGCTTCGCCGACGGCGGTTCCTCGTGCCGGATTTCGGCGAGGAGCCGGGTCACCTCGTCCATCATGACCTTGGTGACTTCGCGCAGCTTCGACGCGCTGCGGTTGTTGCCGTCGCGGTAGGCGGACAGGTCGAGCGGGTCGCCGACGAAGTGGGTGATCGTCTTGCGCGGGAGCGGGGTGAACTTCTTCGTGTAGCCGTCGAAGATCTGGTTGGTACCCCAGCGCGCGATGGGGATGACGGGAACGTCGTTCTGCAGCGCGAGCCGCGCGGCGCCGGTGAAGGACTCCTTCGGCCAGCCGGCCGGGTCCCTGGTGATGGTGCCCTCGGGATAGATGACGACGACTTTGCCCTGGGCGAGAGCATCGTGCGCGGCCTTGAGACTGTCCCCGGCGGCGGCGGACCCGCGGGAGACGGGGATCTGCCCGGACCCGGAGACGATCGGGCCGAGGATCGGCGCGCGCGTCAGGCTCTCCTTGAAGAGGAACCGCGGAACCCGCTTCTGCCGGTGCACGAAGACGGCATCAACGGCGGGGTCGAAGTGCGAGATGTGGTTCATGACGAGGAGAGCCGGACCCTGCCGCGGGATCTTCTCGGCCCCGACGTAGACCCG
This sequence comes from Amycolatopsis sp. NPDC051045, assembly GCF_040682955.1. NCBI lineage: Bacteria > Bacillati > Actinomycetota > Actinomycetes > Pseudonocardiales > Pseudonocardiaceae > Amycolatopsis > Amycolatopsis sp. NPDC051045. Next base: position 209,596 of record NZ_JBFBCC010000014.1, on the reverse strand, counting down.
CCGCCCGATGGCGGTGAGCGGGTAGAACAGTGCGGCGGCGAGCCCCACCCAGAAGCCGCCCTTCTCACGCCGGGCCACGATCTCCTCCTCCACGTGTCACGTCCGGCCTTGATCCTGCCGCGCCGGGTTCGGAGCAGTCCAGGGAGGGTCGGTTCGGCGGGAGTCGGTGAGGGGCATGACCTGGACTGAGGGGTTTTGCGGCCTGCTCGGCTTGGTCGCTTTGCGGGCAGTCGGCCGCTTGCGCGGTGCCTGGGCGCCGCCCCGCTGCTCGACCCGGCGTGCCCGACTTGGCTGGCGCCTAGCTCTCATAAGCTGCCGAGCTGGACCGGAATCTCGCGTGGTCTCGCCGGACAGGTGATCAAACACCACACACAGCCCGCCCCACACACAGCCCGCCCCACACACAGCCCACCCCACACACAGCCCGCCCTCCCAGGGGGCCGCCATCCCCCACCAGGGGCACCCCCGAAACCGAACCTACCGACCCCACCCGACAAAACCCCGCCCCCGAACCCCACCAACCCCAAGTTGTCCACAACACCCGTCGCCTGTGGACAACCCACCCGGGCGGCCGACGGCCGCCGCGGCTTTCGGGTAAAGATGGACACGTGGACGTGGATCTGGTCGTGCCGATGAAACACCCCCGCGACGGCAAGTCGCGGCTGCGTGGTGCCGTCGAGGCGGACCGCCACCCCGGGCTGGTCCTGGCGCTGGCCGCCGACACGCTCGCCGCCGTGATCTCGAGCGCGCACGTCAGGCGGGTGCTGCTCGTCGCCGCCGATCCCGGGGCCGTCGCCGAGCTGGCCGAACTCGGTGTCGAGATCGTCGCCGAACCCGCCGAAAAGACCCTCAACGCCGCCTTCCGCCACGGCGAGGCCCTGGTGAAAGCCGACGATCCGGCCGCTGTCGTGGGCGCGCTCCAAGCCGACCTCCCGGCCCTGCGCGCCGGCGATCTCGCGGCCGCCCTCACCGAGGCAGCCGGGAGGAGGGCCTTCGTCGCCGATCGCCAGGGCACCGGCACCACCCTGCTGCTGGCCGCCCCCGGCGAGCCCCTCGATCCCCGCTTCGGGCCCGGCTCGGCGCGGAAGCACGCCGAGTCCGGGGCGATCCCCCTGTCCCACGCTTTGCCGAGCCTGCGCAGCGACGTCGACACCCCGGATGATCTTGCCCACGCGCGGGCCATGGGTGTCGGGAAACACACCGCCGCCCACCTCGGCGCACCGTGTGCGATACCGCGCTGAGCTGTTCATCCGACCTTCACCGAGGCCTGCGCGATTCCGCGGCACGTAGTGAAGAATGGGGGCCGTGAGCACAGACGACGGCGGCACGCCCGCACCGCGGAGGCGACGGAACCCGGCGAACGAACCTTCGGACCCGGCGAAGAAGGCGTCCCGGGCGAGCACGCCGAAACCGGCCGCGGTCAAGCCGGCCACCCCCAAGAAGGTGCCGTCGAAGTCCACCGCGCGCGACACCGCCGCCCGTGCCACCGCCGGCAAGGCGAGGACCCGCAAGGCCACCGCCGCGGCGGCCACCCCCGCGACGACGCGGCGCCGCAGCTCCCCGCAGGGCAACCCGCGCGGTCCCGAGGAGTTCCGCGCCGTGCCGTCGGCGCCACCCGCGGTCACCACCTCGCCGACCGCCGTCGAGACGCTGCCGGACGACCGGTACTTCAACCGCGAGCTGTCGTGGCAGGACTTCAACTCCCGCGTGCTCGCGCTGGCCGAGGACGAGTCGCAGCCGCTGCTGGAGCGGGCGAAGTTCCTGGCCATCTTCGCGTCCAATCTGGACGAGTTCTACATGGTCCGCGTCGCCGGCCTGAAGCGCCGCGACGAGACCGGCCTGCTGGTGCGCAGCGCGGACGGGCTCACCCCGCGCGAGCAGCTGGGCTACATCGCCAAGCGCAACCAGGACCTGGTCGAACGGCAGACCGGCGCCTTCGAGAAGCACCTGCGCCCGCAGCTGGCCGAGCACGACATCCGGATCGTCGGCTGGGCCGACCTGGCCGGTGCCGACCAGCTGCGGCTGTCGAGCTACTTCTCCGAGCAGATCTTCCCGGTGCTGACGCCGCTGGCCGTCGACCCGGCGCACCCGTTCCCCTACATTTCCGGCCTTTCGCTCAACCTCGCGGTGACGGTGCGCGACCCGGAGGGCGGCACCGAGCGCTTCGCCAGGGTGAAGGTGCCGAGCAACGTGCCGCGGCTGATGCGCGTCGAGACCGAGCGGACCAGCCGCACGGCGACGTTCCTGCCGCTCGAAGAGCTCATCTCCGCCCACTTGGGTGAGTTGTTCACCGGCATGGACGTCACGGAGCACCACGTCTTCCGGGTCACCCGCAACGCCGACTTCGAGGTCGACGAAGATCGGGACGAGGACCTGCTGCAGGCGCTGGAGCGCGAACTGGCGCAGCGCCGGTTCGGCCCGCCGGTGCGCCTCGAGGTCGCGCAGGACATGAGCGAGCACATGCTCGAACTGCTGCTGCGCGAGCTGGACGTCGACCCGGCCGACGTCGTCGAGGTGCCCGGGCTGCTCGACCTGACCTGCCTGCACCAGCTGTCCGCTGTGGACCGCAAGGAGCTCAAGGACCGGCCGTTCGTCCCGGCGACGCACCCGGCGTTCGGCGAGCGGGAAACGCCGAAGAGCGTCTTCGCGACGCTGCGCGAGGGCGACGTGCTGGTGCACCACCCGTACGACTCGTTCTCGACCAGCGTGCAGCGGTTCATCGAGCAGGCGGCGGCCGACTCCAAGGTTCTCGCGATCAAGCAGACGCTGTACCGGACGTCGGGTGACTCCCCGATCGTCGACGCGCTGATCGACGCCGCGGAAGCGGGCAAGCAGGTCGTCGCGCTGGTGGAGATCAAGGCGCGGTTCGACGAGCAGGCGAACATCACCTGGGCGCGGACGCTGGAGCGCGCGGGCGTGCACGTCGTGTACGGCCTGGTCGGGCTGAAGACGCACTGCAAGGTGTCGATGGTGGTGCGCCAGGAGGGCTCGACGATCCGGCGCTACTGCCACATCGGCACCGGCAACTACAACCCGAAGACCGCGCGGCTCTACGAGGACCTCGGGCTGCTGACGGCCGACCCGAGCATCGGCGCCGACGTCACCGACCTGTTCAACGTGCTGACCGGCTATTCGCGGCAGGACACCTACCGGACGATCCTGACGTCGCCGCACGGCATCCGCCGCGGCATCGTCCGGGCGATCGGCGAGGAGATCGAGCTCGCGCGGGCCGGGCAGCAGGCCGGGATCCGGATCAAGTGCAACTCGCTGGTCGACGAGCAGGTGATCGACGCGCTGTACCACGCGTCGCAGGCGGGGGTGCCGGTCGACGTCGTCGTCCGCGGGATCTGCGCGCTGAAGCCGGGTGTCGAGGGATTGTCGGAAAACATCCACGTCCGATCGATCCTGGGGCGGTTCCTGGAGCATTCGCGCGTCTTCCACTTCCGCGCCGGCGGCACGCACTGGCTCGGCAGCGCGGACATGATGCACCGGAACCTGGACCGGCGGATCGAGGCGCTGGTGCGGGTGAAGGACCCGAAGCTGACCGTGCAGCTCGACGACATGTTCGACTCGGCGCTGGATCCGGCGACGCGGTGCTGGGTGCTGACGGCGAGCGGCGAGTGGTCGCCGTTCCCGGCGGACGGCTCGCGGGTGCGGGACCACCAGCTGGAGCTGGCGAAGCTGCACGGGGCCGCCGGATGACCGAAGCAGTACGGGCGGCCGGCGCGGTGCTGTGGCGCCTCGCCGGGCGGGTGACGGAGGTCGCCCTGGTGCACCGCCCGCGGTACGACGACTGGTCGTTGCCGAAGGGGAAGTTGGATCCGGGCGAGACGATCGCCGAGGCCGCGGTACGAGAAGTGCGCGAGGAGACCGGGTTCGCCGCGGTCCTGGGCCGCTACCTGGTGCGCACGGCGTACCCGGTGCCGTCGCGGAACGGCTCCGGGACGGTGCCGAAGACGGTCGACTACTTCGCCGCGGAAGCGGTGTCCGGGGAGTTCGCGGCGAACGACGAGGTCGACGAGCTGCGCTGGCTGGACCCGGCGGCGGCGGAGAAGGTCCTGACGCGGCCGGAGGACGTGCGGGTGCTGCGGGCGTTCTGCGAGCTGCCGGTGGGCCTGACGACGGTGTTGCTGGTGCGGCACGCGAAAGCGGGCAAGCGGGACGAGTGGTCCGGCGACGACGATCTCCGGCCGTTGTCCGAAGCGGGACTGCGGCAGGCGGCGGCGCTGCGACGGGTACTGGCGTTGTTCAGGCCGGACCGGGTGTTGTCGGCGCCGCGGCTGCGATGCGTGCAGACGGTGCACGGCGTCGCGGAGGACGTCGCGGCCGAAGTGCGGCACGAACCGTTGTTCTCGGAAGAGGGCTACTGGCCGGATCCGGTGCTGGGCGCGGCGCGGCTCCTGGCCGTGGCCGGCGACGGCGGGACGCCGGTGGTGTGCAGCCAGGGCGGCGTGATCCCGGACCTGCTGAGCACCCTGGCGGACCGCGACGGCGTGGAGCTCCCGGCGGCGCGCGGCGGAGTGGTGCCGAGCAAGAAGGGCTCGTTCTGGGTCCTGTCGTTCCGCCCGCCGACGGCCGAGGAGGGCCCGCTGCTGCTGTCGGCGGACTACCACCCGAGCGCGCTCCCGGCCCCCTCCCCCAGCCACTCCTGAGCCGGTTGTCCACACCCCGGCCGTGATGTGGACAGCTGCGGCCCACGATCGCCGATCGCCCGGTTTTGACGGCACCCGCCGATAGACTGGACCTGGGGACGCCCCCCGGAGAGGGCGGGGGCTGCTCGCCGCCCCCACACCCGCCCGGATCAGCGACGACACCGGATGGCCACCGAGATGGTGATGATCAGCGCCCGGCCCGCCGAAGCAGCGAACCGGGCGGTGCCGGGGCACTGGGAAGGCGACCCGATCATGGGCGCCCACAACCGGTCCGCGATCGGCACTCTGGTCGAGCGGAGCACCCGCTACGTGCTGCCCTCAGCGCGAAGATCGCCACCCTGCCCGAGCCCACGACAGCGCCGTGACAGTCGATCTTGGTGTACTTGTCCAGGGTCCCGCTGGGCTGCGCCGGGCTAGGGGTACGGCGCATCCCGGGCCGGGTGCCTTTCTGTCGGCACCGCGGCCAGCAGGGCTTGGATCTCCGCGACGCGGGGGTCGCCGAGGCGCTGGCTGACGGTCAGCGCCTCGGCCCAGTGATCGCTCGCCTCCTGCGCCCGGCCGGTGCGGTTCTTGAGGCGGCCCAGGGTGATCTGGACGTCGATGGTGCCGTAGTCGGCGTTCAGTTCCTTCAGTTCGGCGAGGGCGTCGAGGCCGGCCTTCTCCGCTTCGTCGTGCCTGCCGGCTCCTTCGAGGGCCTCCGCGACGTTTCCGAGGGCGAGTGCCGCGTGGTAGCGGTCGCCGAGTTCGGCGAACGCTTCGCGGGCCGCCTGGGCGGCTTCGGCCGCGCGGTCGTAGTCGCGGAGGCCGATGCGGCTCGCGCTGACGTTGAGCAGCGCGTGCGGCACGAACGTGCGCTGGCCGTGGTCGCGGGCGAGGTCGACCGCCAGCAACGCGTGGCGTTCGACCTCGGCGTAGTCGGCCCGGACGTAGTACGCGCCCGCGAGATTGGACAGGATCGCCACGGTCAGCGTGCTGCCCTCGACGGTCTGGGACGCGGCGCGCGCTTCCTCCAGCGCTTCGATCGCTTTGTCGGGCTGGAGGGTGCGCAGGTAGGCCGAGCCGAGGTTGTTGGCGCTGTACTGGAGACCGGTGCTGTCGCCGGCGTCGCGGGTGGCCTCGACGGCCGTGCGCGCGGTGGTGATCCAGTCGTCGCGGTCGTGGCGTTCGGCGAAGAACCCGCGCAGAAGCCACGCGAGTTTCCAGGCGTGCGCGGTCCAGCCGTGACCGGCGGCGATGCCGACGAGCGCGGTCAAAGCCTGGCGTTCGGTGGTGTACCAGGCGATCGTCTGCTCGTGCTGTGCGAAGCGGACGGCGGGCAGCGGTGCGGGGTCGAGCGTGATGTCCTCGGTGAGCAGGTCGGGGCGGACCAGTTTGTTCGCTTCGGCGACGCTGGCGAGGTACCAGTCGACGAGCCGGCGCAGCGCGGCCGCGCGCTCGGCCGCCGTCGTTTCGGTTTCGACGAGCTCGCCGGCGTAGACGCGCAGGAGGTCGTGGAACTGGTAGCGGTCGGTGCCGGGCTGGTTGAGCAGGTGGGCGGCGGCGAGCTGGTCGGCGAGTTCACGGGCTTCGCGCAGGTCGGCGCCCGCGAGCGCGGCGGCCGAGGCCAGGCTGAAACCGTGGCCGGGGTGGAGGCCGAGCAGCCGGAAGAAGCGCGCCGCGGCCGGGCGCAGTGCCTTGTACGACCAGGAGAACGCGGCGCGGAGGTCGGTGCCGGCGTCCTGGGGGTCGCGGAGGGTGTCGAGCCGCAGCCGCTGGTCGCGGAGCTCCTCGACGATTCCGGCGAGCGAGACGCCGGAAAACCGGGAAGTGCGTTCCCCGGCGAGGGCCAGTGCCAGCGGCAGGCGGCCGCAGAGCTGGACGAGTTCGGCGACGGCGCCGGGCTCGGCGGCGAGGCGCTGTGACCCGACGCTGCCGGCGAGCAGCGCGGTCGCGTCGCGGTCGTCGAAGGTGCGCAAGGCGATGCGGCGGGCGCCGTCGCGGGCGACGAGGCCGCGAAGCTGGTTGCGGCTGGTCACCACGACGAGGTTGCCGGAGCCGGGCAGGAGCGGACGGACCTGGTCGGCGTCGCGCGCGTTGTCGAGCAGCATGAGGGTGCGGCTGCCGGCCAGCCTGCTGCGCAGCAGCGCCGAGCGTTCCTCCACTGTGGAAGGCAGGGTCTCGGGCGGGACACCGAGGGCGCGGAGGAAGCCGGCCAGCGCGGCGCCGGGCGTGACCGGGGTGTCCGCGGAGTGGCCGCGCAGGTCGAGGAACAGCTGGCCACCGGGGAAGCGCTCGCGGACGCGGTGGGACCAGTGCACCGCCAGCGATGTCTTCCCGACACCCGCGGTGCCTTCGATGACGACGATGCCGGAGGCGCCGCCGGGCGGCAGCCGGTCGAGTTCGGCGAGTTCGGGGCCGCGGCCGGTGAAGCCGGCGACGTCGAAGGGCAGCTGACGGGGAACGGTGTGCACGGCCGGTTCCGCGTCGGCGGCGAGCAGTTCCGCGTGCAGGCGGCGGAGATCTTCGCCCGGTTCGACGCCCAGTTCGTCGGCCAGCAACGCACGCAGCCCGGCGTAGCGCGCCAGCGCTTCGGCGCGGCGCCCGGAGCGGGCGAGGGCGCGCACCAGCCGTTCCCACAACGACTCCCGCAGCGGGTGCTGGGCGACGAGGTCGGTCAGTTCGGCGACGAGCCGCGCGTCGGGGACGAGCCCGGCGTCGAGGTCGATGCGCTGTTCCACGGCGAAGAGGTAGCGCTCGGTCAGGAGCGGGCCCCATTCGGCGGTCAGCGAGGGAGAGCCGACGCCTTCGAGGGGGACACCGCCCCAGCCGTCGAGCGCGGCGGTGAGCAGTTCTCTACGACGCGCGGGTTCCGTCGCGGCGGCGGCCTGGTCGAGGATCTGGAGGAAGCGCAGGGCGTCCACCCGGGACGGGTCGACGACCAGCCGGTAACCGTCCGGTTCGGTGACGACGGTTTCTTCGCCGCAGAGCCGGCGCAGGCGCATGACGTAGGTTTGCAGGCTGCCGCGGATGTGCGCGGGCGGAGTTTCCCCCCACACGCCGCGGGCGAGGGCATCGATCGACACCAGGCGGCCGGCGGCCAGCGCGAGCGTGGCGAGCAGCGCGCGCTGCCGGGAACTGGTCAGCACGACCGGCGAACCGTCGACGAGCACCTGGAACGGGCCGAGCAGCCGGATGTCGATGGTGGTCGCCCCCAGGTTCGCCTCGCGCACCGCCGGCCCCGCCGGACGCGGGCCCCGAGGAACGCAGCGTGGCATCACTCGGCCGGGCGCTCAAGCAACTTTGCGAAATTGGGCGGAACCGGTCCCGGGGGGCGGGGTTGGGCCGAGCGGGTGGTGTGCGGTGTCCGTTCGGGAAGCAGTGCTGGCGGTGGGTGACTTTTTCGCTTCCACGGCTTCGCGTGGCTGGAGGGTTGGAGGGGCCGGACAGTCGGGTTCGCGCACCCCCGAGGGTCGGCCCACGTACCCGGACAGTCGGTTCGCGCACCCCGAGGGTCCGCTCACGTACCCAGACAGACGGATCGCGCACCCCAAGGGCCGGTCCACCTACCCAGACAGACGGATCAATCGTCCGGACGGTCGGTTCACGTGCCCGACGGTCGGATCACTTGTCCGGGCGGTCGGTTCGCGGGGCTGGGACTCGGTTTACCTGCGGAGACAGTCGGTTCGCCCGGCCTCCGCTCGGCCGCGAGCCGCCCGCCTGATGCCCGGATCGCTTCTGCCGCACCGGCCCGGACATGCGGCAGGGCCCCGCGCACGTCGCGCGGGGCCCTGCCGGAAAATCAGCTCGCCTAGCGGGGGGTCCCCCGGATTTCACGTTACCGCAGGGGTCCGACAGTTTCGGGCGAGTCAGGCCTTCTTCGCCGCGGCCGAGGTCCGCCTCGCCGGCGCCTTGGCGGTGGTCTTGCGGGCCGTGGTCGTCTTCGCCGCAGCGGGCTTCGCGGCCGTCGTCGCCTTCGCGGCCGTCGTCTTGGCCGCCGTGGTCTTCGCCGTGGTCGACTTCGCCGCCGTCGCCTTGGGTGCGGCCTTCGCCCGCGTGGTCGCCGGCTTCGCCGTCGCAGCCTTCGCCGTCGTCGCCTTCGCGGCCGTCGCCTTGGCCGCCGTCGTCCGCGTGGCCGCCGGCTTTGCCGCGGTTGCGCGGGTCCGCGTGGTCGTCGACCGCGTGGTCGCGGGCTTGGCCGCGGCCGTGCGGGACGGGGTGGCGGTCGCCCGCGTGCCGGTGGTCGCGGTCGCGCGCTTGGCCGGGGTGGCCTTCGGCAGCTTCTTCGCGCCGGAAATGACGTCCTTGAAGGTGGTCCCGGCGCGGAAGGCGGGCACGTTGGTCTTCTTGACCTTCACGGCCTCACCGGTGCGCGGGTTCCGGGCCGTCCGCGCGGCGCGGGCGCGCTTCTCGAACACCCCGAAACCGGTGATGTTGACCTTTTCACCCTTGTTGACCGTCCGGATGATGATGTCGACCAGACCGTCGACCGCCTCGGAAGCGGCCTTCTTGTCGCCCAGGCGCTCCGTCAGCGCCTCGATCAGCTGGGCCTTGTTGGCCATTCCAGTCCTCCAAGAAGGAACTACTCGTCCACGGCCGCGACGGCCGACTAGCGACACGGTATTACCAAGGCAGCACAAATTCCAAACGGCACGCGGAACTTTCCCTTGTCCCGGGAGGGGTTCCGCCTCGCGAAGAGCCCCGGTAAAAGGAGCTCTCGGAGGGCCGTTCGGTGTGGTGTCGAAGCCGGCGTGCGGGGCGGGATCGCTTGCCGGGCAACCGATCCCGCCCCGGGACCGGGCTAGCCGGCGGCGACCGGTGTGGTCGTCGGCTTCCAGGACGGGCGGCTCGACTCGAAGGTGTCGATCTCACCGGCATGGCGCAACGTGAGAGCGATGTCGTCGAGGCCTTCCAGCAGCCGCCAGCGGACGTAGTCGTCGATCTGGAAGGGCGCGGTGAAGTCCTTGGCCCGCACCGTCTTGGTCTCGAGGTCGACCGTGACCTCGGTGCCGGGCTCGTTCTCCAGCAGCTTCCAGAGCAGTTCGACGTCGTGCTGCTCGCACTGCGCGGCCACCAGGCCGCCCTTGCCGGAGTTGCCGCGGAAGATGTCGGCGAACCGGGCGGAGATGACGACCTTGAAGCCGTAGTCCATCAGCGCCCAGACGGCGTGCTCGCGGGAGGAACCGGTTCCGAAGTCCGGCCCCGCGACGAGCACGGTGCCCCGGTTGAACGGCTCCTGGTTGAGGATGAAGTCCTCGTCGCCGCGCCAGGCGGCGAACAGGCCGTCCTCGAACCCCGTCCGGGTCACCCGCTTGAGGTAGACCGCCGGGATGATCTGGTCGGTGTCCACGTTGGACCGGCGCAGCGGGACGCCGACGCCGGTGTGCTGGGTGAACGGTTCCATGGCTGTAGCTCCTCGGGTGGGTCAGCGGGCGGCGGTCAGCAGGTCTTCCGGCGACGACAGCGTGCCCCGGACGGCCGTGGCGGCGGCCACGAGCGGCGAGACCAGGTGCGTCCGGCCGCCCTTGCCCTGCCGGCCCTCGAAGTTGCGGTTCGACGTCGACGCGCTGCGCTCCCCCGGCTTCAGCTGGTCCGGGTTCATGCCGAGGCACATCGAGCAGCCGGCCTGGCGCCACTCGGCACCCGCCTCGGTGAAGACCTGGTCGAGGCCCTCGGCCTCGGCGGCCTTGCGGACCCGCATGGAGCCGGGAACCACCAGCATCCGGACGGAGTCCGCCACTTTCCGACCACGCAGCACGTCGGCGGCGGCCCGCAGGTCCTCGATCCGGCCGTTGGTGCAGGAGCCGAGGAAGACGGTGTCGACCGCGATCTCCCGCAGCGGCGTGCCGGGCTTCAAGTCCATGTAGGACAGGGCTTTCTCAGCGGCGATGCGGTCGTTCTCGTCCGGGATCCGCTCCGGGTCGGGCACCTCGGCGCTCAGCGGCAGGCCCTGGCCGGGGTTGGTGCCCCAGGTGACGAACGGCGTCAGCGCGGACGCGTCCAGGTGCACCTCGGCGTCGAACTCCGCGCCGTCGTCGGTGCGCAGCTGCCGCCAGTTCTCGAGCGCCGCGTCCCAGTCCGCGCCCTGCGGCGCGTGCGGGCGGCCCTTCAGGTACGCGAACGTCGTCTCGTCCGGGGCGATCAGCCCGGCGCGGGCACCGGCCTCGATCGACATGTTGCAGATGGTCATCCTGGCCTCCATCGAGAGGGCCTCGATGGCCTTGCCGCGGTACTCCAGGACGTAGCCCTGCCCGCCGCCGGTGCCGATCTTGGCGATCACGGCGAGGATGACGTCCTTCGCCGTGACGCCGGGGCGCAGCTCGCCGTCGACGGTGATCGCCATCGTCTTGAACGGACGCAGCGGCAGCGTCTGGGTGGCCAGCACGTGCTCGACCTCGGACGTGCCGATGCCGAAGGCGATGGCGCCGAACGCGCCGTGCGTCGAGGTGTGGCTGTCGCCGCAGACCACGGTCATGCCGGGCTGGGTCAGGCCGAGCTGGGGGCCGATGACGTGCACGATGCCCTGCTCGGCGTCACCCATCGGGTGCAGCCGGACACCGAACTCCTTGCAGTTGCGGCGAAGGGTGTCGACCTGGGTGCGCGAGACCGGATCGGCGATGGGCAGCTCGATGTCGATGGTCGGGACGTTGTGGTCCTCGGTCGCGATGGTCAGGTCGGGGCGGCGCACCGGCCGCCCGGCCAGGCGGAGGCCGTCGAAGGCCTGCGGGCTGGTGACTTCGTGCAGCAGGTGGAGGTCGATGTAGAGCAGGTCCGGTTCGGCGCCTTCGCCTCGGCGCACGAGGTGGCTTTCCCACACCTTCTCCGCCAGCGTGCGGGCCTTGCCGGTCGGGCTGGTCATCTCCGGCTCCTTCCACGGTTCGTCGTCGAACTCGGGCGCGCACCTACGGAACGGATGCGAGCCGCGAAGGAAGGGCGCAGCTCGAGTTCAGGGTTTCCCAGATGCTGGACTTCCCAAAGTGCGGGACGCTAGTATCGGGTCGTGGGACAGCATAGCGGTATCGGAGTACTGGACAAAGCAGTGGCCGTCCTGCAGGCGGTCGCGGACGACCCCTGCGGCCTCGCGGAACTGTGCACGCGGACCGGCCTTCCCCGGGCCACCGCGCACCGGCTCGCGGTCGGCTTGGAGGTGCACCGGCTGCTGCGCCGCGGTCCGGACGGGCGCTGGCGCCCCGGTACGGCGCTGGCCGAACTGGCGGGCGGTTCGACCGACCCGCTGCTCGACGCGGCGGGCGTGGTGCTGCCGAAGCTGCGCGACGTCACGGGGGAAAGCGTCCAGCTGTACCGGCGCGACGGCGTCCAGCGCGTGTGCGTCTCGACGGCGGAGCCGCCGAGCGGGTTGCGCGACACGGTGCCGGTGGGTTCGCGCCTGCCGATGACGGCCGGTTCGGGCGCGAAGGTGCTCGCGGCCTGGGCGGACCCGCACACGCAGCGCACGATCCTGGCCGACGCGGTCTTCGGCGAGCGGACGCTGCTGGAAGTGCGGCGGCGGGGCTGGGCGCAGAGCGTGGCGGAGCGAGAGCCCGGCGTGGCGAGCATCTCGGCGCCGGTGCGGGACTCCGCCGGGACGGTCGTGGCGGCGGTGTCGGTGTCGGGCCCGATCGAGCGGATCGGCCGCAAGCCGGGGGCTCGGTGGGCGGCGGACCTCCTCGCGGCGGCGGACGCGCTGCAGGAACGGCTCTGAGGCTCCGGAGTGGGCGGGTGCGCCTGTTCGGGTGACCCGGCCCGAAGTCGCGTATTCGGTGAGCTCGGCCACGTCTCCTTGTAGTCGGTACTACAAGAGGGGGACGACCATGAGCACCGAACTGAATCGCCGGGCGATGGCGATGTTGCGGGCCGTCGGCGCTGGGCGCGCCGAGCTCACCTGCAGCTGTGAACCGGACCTTCGGGTCGACGGCCTGCCGTGCTGCGACCAGGCGACCGCGCACCAGCTGGCGCGGGCGGGCCTGATCCGGGCGGCCCGGGTCGTGGCCCTCGGGCAGTGGACCCGGGCCGAGCTCACCGCCGATGGGCGCCGCGCGCTGGGCGATACCCTCGCCGCCGCCTGAAGCAACCTTCCGGGTTGCTCGCGCGTGTACGCGGGGAGGGATTACCGCGAGGGGGACCCATGAAGATCGTTCCGGCGCTGCTCGGCGCCTGTCTGGTACTGACCGCGTGTTCGGGTACGCCGGCCGCCGGCCCGCCGTCGGCGAGCCCGAGCCCTGCCGAGAGCATCCCGAGCTCGCCCGCCGCCGATCCGGCGGCGGTGCGCTGGATGGACGGCTTCTGCGCCGCGGTCCACGGCTACCGGGAGCGCACCAACCGGGAGGCCGACCCCGCCAAGCCGACGCCGAGTACGGTCGCCGAGGCGCAGAAGGCGCTCAGCGCGGAGCTGGACGGGATCGCCGTTCGCACCGGCGAGGTGGTCGGCAAGCTGACCGCGTTGCCGCCCGGGCCGGTTCCGCTCGCCGAGACCGTGCGGAAGGCGTTCGTCACGAAGTACACCAAGGCGCACGACCGCGCCGCGGAGGCGAAGACCGCCCTCGACCGGGCGAAGCCGGGTAACGAAGCTTCCCAGAGCCCGGCGGCCAAGGCCCTCGATCAGGCGCAGCAGGACGTCGACGGGACCTACGACCCGGTCGGCGCGGTGACGGCGTCCCCGGAGCTGATGCTCGCCGCCGCGACCGCACCGGGCTGCAAAGCCTGAGCCGCGCTCATCTCCGCACGAGCGGGGCCTGCAGTGGCAGGGAGCGCGACGAGCCGCCCACGGACACGGTGAACGCGCCCCGCGCCGGCTGCCACGCGTGGCTGCCCGTGTCCCAGACGGAGAAGTCGCGCACGTCCAGCCGGATCGTCACGCGCCGGGCCTGGCCCGGCGCCAGCTCCACCCGCTCGAACCCCTTGAGCTGACGCGGCGGCTCGCCGGCGGCGGCCGGGAAGCCCACGTAGAGCTGGGCGACCTCGGCCCCCGCCCGGTGTCCGGTGTTCCGCACCGTGAACGTCGCCGTGGCGCCGTCGCCGGTGTTCCGCACGGACAGCCCCGAGTAGGCGAACGTCGTGTACGACAGGCCGTGGCCGAACGGGAACAGCGGTGTGCGCTGCTGCGCGTCGAACCACCGGTAGCCGACCTGCAGGCCCTCCGAGTACGTGGCCACGCCGTTGATCCCCGGGAACTGCGCCGGGGTGTTCGCCGGGGTGTCGGCCTCCGCCGCCGGGAACGTGATCGGCAGCTTCGCCGACGGGTTGACGTCGCCGAAGAGCACGCCCGCCACCGCCGCGCCGTCCTGCTGGCCGGGGTACCAGGCCTGGAGGATCGCGGGCACGCGCGCGGCCCACGGCATGAGCACCGGGCCGCCGCTCTTCACCACGACCACGGTGTGCGGGTTCGCCTCGGCGACGGCGGCCACCAAGGCGTCCTGGTTGCCCTCCAGGGCCAGGCTCGGCCGGTCCTTGCCCTCGGTCTCGTTGTCCCCGACCATCACCACGCTGACGTCGGCGGTGCGGGCCAGCGCGGCCGCGCGTGCCGGGTCACTGCCGTCGTCCAGGGTCACCACGGCGCCCGGGACGCGCTGCCGCAGCCCCGCCATCGGGTCCACTGTGGACGTCGGGATGACGGCCGAGCTGCCCCCGCCGCCGGTCTTGGCCTTGGTGGCGAACGGCCCGATCAGCGCGATCGACCGCACGGAGGGATCGAGCGGGAGCTGGGCGCCTTCGTTGCGCAGCAGCACCATGCCGCGTTCGGCGAAGTCCTTCGCGGCGGCGTCGTGCCGGGCGGTCGGCAGCGGCGAGGCGACCGGCGGGTGGTCGAACTGCCCGAAGGCGAACATCGTGCGGAACCGCGGCCGCAGCAGCTCGTCGACGCGCTGTTCGGTCACCTGCCCGGCCAGCACGGCCTGCTTCATCTTCTCGCCGTACCAGGTGCCGTCGATCATCTCGAGGTTCATGCCCGCGTTCGCCGATCCGACGGTGCTGTGCGCGGCGCCCCAGTCCGACTGGATGAACCCCTTGAACCCCCAGTCGTCGCGCAGCTTGCCCTGCAGCAGCTCCGGGTTCTCGCACACGAAGACGCCGTTGATCTTGGGGAAGGCGCACATCACCGAGCCCGCGCGGCCCTCGGTGACCGACTGCTCGAAGTGCGGCAGGTAGATCTCGTTGAGCGTGCGCTCGTCGATGTGCTCGTCGATGGTGAAGCGCTGCGTCTCCTGGTTGTTGGCGGCGTAGTGCTTGACCTCGGCGATGGTGCCGTTCTCCTGGATGCCGCGGATGTCGGCGGCGGCCAGCGCGCCGGCGAGGACCGGGTCCTCCCCCATGCCTTCGAACGTCCGGCCGTTGCGCGGGACGCGGGCGATGTTGATGTCGGGCGCCTCGGACACGTTGTGCGCGAGCGCGCGGGTTTCGCTGCCGATCAGCCGGCCGTACCGGCGCGCGAGGGCAGTGTCGAACGTCGACGCCAGCGCCATGGTGGCCGGCAGCGCGGTCGCCGGTTTCTGCGGTTTGTCGTCGGCCGGGCCCATGCCCGCCGGGCCGTTGGCGATCCGGAACCCGGGCACGCCCAGGCGCGGGATCGGCGGCACGAACCGCTGGTGCTCGGCGTCGGGCTGCAGGTGCAGCTGGGAGATCTTCTCGTCGAGGGTCATCGCCGCGATGAGTTCCGCGGCACGACGATCGGGTGACCGGCGGGTGTCGCGCCAGGGTTGCGCCTGCGCGGCCGCCGGCGCCGCCAGCGACAACCCCAGGACCACGACGAGAACCAGCGGGCCGTTGCGCATCGAGTCTCCCACGGCAGGCGGACGGGACCAACGGCGGACAAGCTAACCCGTATGTGACTCGGAAACATAGACCTGACGCATGTTCACGTCCTTGAATGAGCGATTGGACTCAACCATTTCCCCGGCTCAAGCGTGGAGTACAGACGAAGGAGAGGGGACGAACCATGGTCAAGAAAACCCTGATCGGCCTAATGGCGGCGAGCGCGGTGACACTCGCACTGGCCGCCCCGGCGCACGCGGCGGACGAAGTCACGTGGGGCATGACCACCGAAGTGCAGCCGGGCGGGCAGATCTACGCGCAGGTGTACGCGCAGGTGTACTCCGGAATGGGCAATGGCTGCACGCCGACCGGACCGGTCACCTCCACGGGCTTCGCCGCACCGCTGAACTGGAGCGAGGGTGGCAACTGGGGCAAGCATGCCGGGTACACGACGGCGATCAAGAGGCCGGGCAAGTACACCGCGTCGTTCCCCTGCACGGACGGCCGGACGGCAACCCAGGCCTTCACCATCCTGGGCACCCCGCCGCCCACCACGCCGACCGAGCCGAAGCCGCCCACGACGTCGAAGTCCCAGCCGAAGCCGACGACGTCGTCGAAGGCGCCGAAACCCGCGAAGCCGCAGGTCGCGGTCAAGCCGGCGGGTGCGCCGCAGACCGGGGACGGGTCGCTGAGCTGACCCTCCACAATAGACACCCCGGGGCGGTGGTATCCCCAGGTCACCGCTCCGGGGCCCGGCTCAGCGGGCCGCGGCCAGCCGCAGCGCCCGGTAGACGAACTGCTGGTCGCCGAGCCGGTGCCGCAGGTCGCGCTCCAGCCCGGCGATCGGGTAGAGGTTCTGCGGCGCCCGCGAATCCTTGTAGGCGACGGACGCGAACCGCCCCAGCACCGACTGCGTGACGTTCGCCAGCCCGGCGACCTCGGCGCGGCCGAGGTGCGGCGCCGCCTCCACCCGCACGACCCCCGACCACGGCGGGCCGCCCACCGACGGCAGGCGCAGGTACCAGGAGTGCCGGACCCACGTCGTGCCCATCAGGAACACCGGCGTGCGCTGGTGCGGGCCGAGCCGGCCGACCATCGCGTTGAGCTCGCCGGGCAGGTACGTCGTCTGGTGGCTCTTGATGAACCCGACGGCCCGCTCCAGGTGCGCCCGGCCGCGCAGCGGGCCGTCCACGACGAGCAGGTCACCGCGCACGTGGCCGGCGATCGCCGTGCGCGCCTTGATCGCCGTCTCCAGCTCGGTTTCGGCCAGCTGTTCCTGCAACGCCGACGACAGCACCACCGGCAGCGGCTTGTCCTCCTTGGCCGCCGCGCGGTGCGCCGTGTAGACCCCGGCGGGGGTCGCGATGTCGTCCGCCTGCGGGGCCACCGTGAACAGCCCGCGCCGGACGTCGGTGCCGACGACGTGCGCGCGGCCGTCGCAGCAGCACACCACCCCGGCCGCGTAGGACGCGCAGACCCCGATGGACGCGGAGTTCGTTCCGGCCGGGTCGTCGATCCAGACGCGCGCGTCGATCCGCCGGACGCCGTCGACGAACAGCACGGCCTCGGGCGGTGACACCGGCGACGGGTCGATCGGCGCCCACTCCGCCTCGGGGACCTCGACGTCGAGTTCGACCTCGGCCTGGGAGCGGCCGAGCTCCTCGGCCTCCATCGAGCTGCCGTAGCCCGGGTCCCAGGCGTCGATGCTGAAGTTCATCCCGGCCACCGCGGTCATGCGCCCTCCCTGGCGATGTGCGAGCCGGTGCCGTCCCGGGTGACCAGGAACCGCACCGGGACGCGCTCGGCGAGCGCCGGCACGTGCGTGATCACCCCGACCATCCGGGAACCGGACGCGGCGAGGTTCTCCAAAGTGGACGCCACGACGTCGAGGGTGGCCTCGTCCAGCGTCCCGAAGCCTTCGTCGAGGAAGATCGACTCCAGCCGCGTCGCGCCCTCCGAGTTCATGGCGCCCAGCTGCGAAGACAGCGCGAGGGCCAGTGCGAGCGACGCCTGGAACGTCTCCCCGCCGGAGAGCGTCTTGACCGGGCGCCGGGCGTCGGCCTCGTTGTGGTCCACCACCAGGAAGTCGCCCTTGTCGTGGGTGAGCTCGAACTGGCCGCCGGACAGTTCCAGCAGCGACGCCGAGGCCTCGGCGACCAGCGTGTCGAGCGCCCCGGCGATGAGCCAGCGCGGGAACTTGTCGGAGCGCAGCAGATCCGCGAGCAGCCGCGCCACCTGGGCGTCGGACTCCGCGGCCGCGATGTCTTCGTGCAGCCCCGCCACCCGGGCCACGCGCCGCTTCAGGTCGGTGTGGTCGGCTTCGGCGCGCGCCCGGGCGGCCGCGACGGCGACCGGCACGCGATCCCGCACCGGGCCGTCGGGCAGGGTGATCCCGAGTGCGGTGACGTCGTCGGCGACCGCGCGTTCGGCCGCCCGCAACGCTTCGGCGGCTTCGTCCTCGGCGGCCGAGGCGGCGGCCAGGCGGTCGCGGTGGGCGGTCGCCTGCCCGGCCGCCCAATCCGTGAGCGCGGTCCAGGCGCCGAGGAGGCTGTCGCCGTCTGTGACAACGGGGGCTTCGCCCCGGGCCGGGGGCTCCGCCACCCGGACCCCCGAAAAGCCGTCGATCGGCGGGGCGCCGAGGCCGACCAGCGGGTCGCGCGCCCGGGACAGGTTCTGCCGCTCGGCTTCGACCTGGGCGGCGATGCTCGCCTGCGCTTCCCCGGCTTGCTTCGCGGCGGCGCGCGCGGTTCGCAAGGCCGCGTCCGCCGCCTTCGCGGCTTGTTCGAGTTCGGCAACCTTCGCGAGCTGCTCGGCGACCACCCCGGCGGGCGGAGCTCCGGCCAGGATCCCGGCGAGTTCGCCGTGCCGGCGGCGGGTGGTCGTCAGCGCGGTGCTCGCCGACTGCTCGGCCAGCGCCGCTTCTTCCGCCCGCTTGCGCCGTTGCTCGGCGCTCCGCTCGGCGGTCTTGAGGTCCTCCGCCGCGACGACGGCTTCCTTGCCGGCGGCTTCGGCGGCTGCTTCGAGTGCGGCCAGCGCCGTCCGCCGTTCCTCGAGCGCGGTCGCCGCCCACGCGGTGAGCCGTTGCCAGCCCGCCGGGACGTCGTCGCCGTCGACCGCGGGCGCGCCCAGCTCCACCAGGGGGTCGCGCGCCGCCCGCAGTGCTTCCCGGGCCGCCGCGAAGGACTTCTCCACGGCATCGGCCTCGTGCTGCGCCGCCGCGCGATCGGCGCGGGCGGCCGCCAGTTCGGCGTCCGCGGCCGTCGCGGCCTCGGCGACGCGGGCGCGGCCGTCGATCGTCGCGGACAGCCACTCGCCGCACGCCCGCACGGCCGCGACGAGATCGGCGTAGTCCTGCTCGGAAAAAGCCGCCTCCACCGGGCGGCGCAGCACCGCCGACTCCGGCGGGCCGTCGACCCCGGCGAGGACGGCCCGCAGTTCTTCCGCCTGCGTGGCCGCCGACGCGGCCGAGTCGGCGTCGCGATCCACGGCCCGCTCCAGCTTGCGCAGCGCGGACTCGGCGGCGGCGCGGCCGGTTTCGGCCCGCTCGAGGCGGTCCCGCGCCTCGGCCAGGTGGGCGTGCCCGACGGCATCGGGCAGCGTCGTGACTTCCTGCTCGCACACCGGGCACGGGTGCCCGACGGCGAGCCCGGCCCGCAGGCTCAGCGCCTGCCCGGCCCGCTCGGCTTCGGTCACCGCCGTCTTCGCCGCGGTGACTTCGGCGTCGGCACGGGCGAAGCCGGCCCGCGCCGCTTCGAGCTCCGTCCCGCGCACGGCCTGCTCGGGTGCAGCCTTCCGCTGCGCTTCGCACACCGCGTAGAGCGTGCGGGCGTCGGAGCGGGCGGCGGCGAGCGGGGCGACGTCCGGCTGCGCGGCCAGCGCCGCACGGGCTTCGGCGTCGGCCGCCTCCGCGGCACGCAGGCGCGTGTCGGCGCCCGCCACGCGCTTCGCCGCCCGCGCCGCCGCGTTGGAGAGGTCCCCGAGATCGGCCGGCGGCCGCAGCCCGGCCAGCCGGTCGCGGTCCGCGCGGGCGCGCGCCGCTTCGTCGGCCGCGTTCTCGGCCGCCCGCGCGGTCGTGTCCCTTGTCTTGCGGGCCGCGTCGACGGCGGACACCGCTTCGATCACCGCCGTCGCGGCGGCGGCTTTCGCTTCCGACGCCGCTTTCGCCGCTTCTTCGAGCCGCGGGAGGGCCTTCTCCGTCTCCTCGAGCTCGACGCGGTCGGCGCGGATCCGTTCCAGCTCGCTTCGGCCGGGAGCCGCGGCGAGCGCGGCACGGGCGGTTTCGTCCGCCGTTTCCGCGGTCTCCAGCCCGGCCCGGGCGGTCGTGGCCGCGTCGGCTGCCGCGCGGCGCCGGGTTTCGAGGTCTTCGACACCGGCCGGGCGTTCCACGGCGTCGAGGACGCTCAGTTCCTTCGTCAGCGTGGCGACGCGTTGCCGGGCTTCGTCGTGCGCGCGGGTGACGTCGTTCAACCCCGGCAGCGCCTCGGTCACCCGCGCGTCCAGCTCCGCGACCGCCGTCATCCGCGCGGCCAGCTCCTCGACGGCTTCCTCGGTGGCGTCGGCGTAGCTGCCCAGCTGTTCGGTGAGGACGGCGGCGCGTTGCTTCTGCTGCTCCGCCGTCACGCCGGCCCGGCGGCCGATCCGCTCGTAGACCTCCAGGCCCAGCAGCTTGATGAGGATCTTCTGCCGGTCGGCGGCCTTGGCGTGCAGGAACTCCGCGAAGTCGCCCTGGGGCAGCGCCACGCAGGTGCAGAAGTGCTTGAACGTCAACCCGAGCAGGCGTTCGACCGCCGGGGTGACCTCGGAGTCCGCGGCGACGGCGTCGGCTTCGTCCTCCGGCCCGCCGAGGGCGGCGGGGTCGGCGAGCCGTTCCAGGCGGACGTTCTTGACGCTGACCGTGGGTTTCTTCCCGCCACTGCGCCGGACTTCCCGCACGACGTGGTAGCGCGCGCCACCGGCGTCGAAGACCAGCCGCACGGTGGCGCGGTTCACCGTCGGGGCGAGCGCGGGCGCGACGAGGCCTTCGTGGTCCCACCGGGCGACGGACCCGTACAGCGCGAAGGTGAGCGCGTCGATCACCGTGCTCTTGCCGGCGCCGGTCGGCCCGACGAGCGCGAAGTAGTCCGTGTCCTCGAAGCTGACTTCGGTCTTCTCACGGAAGGACGCGAAGCCGGTCATCTCCAGCAGCACAGGCCGCATGTCACACCCCGCTCGTCTCTTCGTCGTGCAGCCGCGCGAAGAGCGCCTGCACGCGCTTGTCCTCGACCGTGCGTTCTTCGCAGTAGGCCGCGAACAGCTCCCCCGGGGAACGGTCCGCGACCGCGCGGTCGCCGCCCGACGTCGTCACCGGCGCGGCGAACTCCGGGTCGATGCGGATTTCCAGGGCGTTCGGCAGGGCTTCCTGGATCTCCTCCCGCAGCCCGGCCCTGGTGGCTTCGCGGAGGTAGACGCGGAGGTAGTCGTCCCCGAACTCCTCGGCGCGGCCGGTCAGTTCCGCCACCGTGCCGTGGACCGTCCGCAGCTTCCGCCCCGCCGTCAGCGGGAGGTCGGTGATCTTCGCCGGCGTGGTGGGACTCACCTCCACGGACAGCACGACGCTGGTGTTGTCCTGCTCGCCGAAGTCGACGGCGAACGGCGATCCGCTGTAGTGCACCGGGCACGCGGCGGGCAGCGACTGGCGCCGGTGCAGGTGGCCGAGGGCGACGTAGTGCGGTTCGAGGCCGAACGCCGTCGCGGGCACGTGGTATTCGAAGATGGACTGGGCCGCGCGCTCCCCGCCGCCCATGGCGCCGCCGGTCACCGTCAGGTGCGCCATGACGAGGTTCACCGCGCCGTCGGTGAACCCGGACTTGAGGTGGTCCAGGATGTCGCGCACGCGCTGGTCGTACTGGCCGACGTTGTCCGCCGGCGTCCCGGCGAGCAGCTCCGCGGCGCGGACCGCGTAGCGCTGCGAAAGGAACGGCAGCACCGCGACGTTGACGCGCTCGCCGGTCGAACGCGCGTCGAACGAGACGACGCCGCCGTCGTGGACCGGGCGGGGATCGCCGGTGAGCTGGATGCCCGCGGCCTTGAGCAGCGGCCGGTACGCCTCGAACGTCGCGGCGTGGTCGTGGTTCCCGGCGATGGCGATGACCTCGGCCCCGGTTTCGCGCAGCGCCATCAGCGCCCGCACCACGAGTTCCTGCGCGGCCGCCGACGGCGCCGACGTCTCGTACAGGTCACCCGCGACGAGGATCGCGTCGAACTGCCCGTCCCGCGCGATCCGGACGATCTCGCCCAGCACCGCCCGCTGCTCGTCGAGGCGGTTGCGGCCCTTGAGCGTCTTGCCGATGTGCCAGTCGGAGGTGTGCAGGAACTTCACGCGGCTTCCTTCCGTTCGGGTAGCGGGCCGATGCCACCGGTCAGAACGGAGGCGGGTCGTCACCGAAGGGGTCGCTGCCGCGCGAGGGCAGGCCGGCGAAGGGATCGGCCTTTCTCGACGTGGACAGCCCCGCCGTCTTGGTGGGCACCTGCCCGGCCTCGGAAAGCCGCGTGGCCCAGGCGGGGAACGGGAAGCCGACGGCGATCGGCACCGGGATCTCCGGCTGGCTCACGAACATCGTGCCGGGCGTGGCGAGCGTGGCGCGGACCCGCTGGCTGGCCGGGAGGAAGCCGTACTCGGGGCGCGAAGCCTCCGCCGCGTCGAGGCGGCCGACGATGCGGACCGAGCTGTTGCTGACGATCCGGCGCTCGACCTCGCTGGCGGTCTGCTGCGCGCCGATCAGGATCACGCCGAGGGAGCGGCCGCGCTCGGCGATGTCCAGCAGCACCTCCTTGATCGGGCTGCTGCCTTCCCGCGGCGCGTACTTGTTCAGCTCGTCCAGCATGGTGAACAGCAGCCCGCCCGGGCCCGCGGCTTCCTTGCGCGCGGTCTCCGCGGCGAGGGTCACGCCGACGACGAACCGCTGCGCGCGCTCGACGAGGTTGTGGATGTCCACCACGGTCACCTGCTGGTTCTCCGTGGACAACTGGCGGGCCCGGTGGTCGGCGAGGTCGCCGCGGATGAGACCGGACAGCGCGCGCTGGCTGGAGCGCAGGCGGCGGATGAAGGCGTTGACCGTGCCCGCGCCGGTGACCGCCCCCGCCCAGCTCGCCCGGGTTTCCTCGTCGGTGACGCGCTCGCAGATGACGTCGACGAGTTCGGCGTAGGTGCGGCACAGGACCCCGTCGACGTTGGCGGCGCCGTCCTTGCCCGCCGGGGTGCTGTCCAGGCGCAGGCGGTTCGCGACCTGGTGGATGACCATCGTGTACTGGTTGCGCTCGTCCTCGGCGTCGGCGAAGACGTAGGGCAGCAGGTCCTTGGCGCAGAACTCCGCGATGGTCCACCAGAAGGCGCCGACGCCCGAGGTCCGCCCGGTCACGTAAGGCTTCCCCGTGGTGTCCGACGGCGTCGGCGGCGCGTAGAAGCCGACGGACGCGAAGGGCTCCGCGGGCAGGCCCAGCTTGGCGTACCCGGCCTTGAGCTTTTCGTCGAGGTGGACGTTCGGGGTGTCGAGGAACAGCAGGTCCTCGCCCTTGACCGAGAAGACGAGGGCCTTGGCGTTGTGGGCGTTGGGCAGGGCACCGCCGCGGAAGATCGAGTGCAGCAGGAACAACGCGAACGACGTCTTGGTGGCGACGCCGGAGACCCCGCTGATGCTGACGTGCGCGCCGCGGGTGCCGTCGAGGAAGTCCATGTTGAGGTAGACGGGTTCGCCGTCCCGGCCCAGGCCGACCGCCACCTGGCGGGTCATGTTGTCGAAGTACAGCGCCTGCGCGCGATCCTCCCCCACGGCACGGGAGACGACGGCACCCGGCCGCGGCGGCACGTAGCACTCCGGCTCCACGCGGGTGGTGGCGATCTCGGCGATCTCCTGCACCTGGGCGGGCAGGACCCCGTCCGAGATCAGGAAGACGTCGCTGCCGAAGCTGGCGCCCTCGTGCCGCGCGCTCACCTGCGTCACGACGCCGTAGGAGGTGACTTTCCCGAGTCCCGGCAGATCCCGCCGGGTCACGACGACGTCGTCGAGCTGCAGATAGGCGTCCGGATCGATGGCCACGTGGAACTGCAGCGGTGTCGAGTCCTCGGTGCCTGCCACCCGTCCGACCACGGTGGTGAGCGTCTCCTGGTCCACGGTTCTCCCTGTCGCGCCCGGCGGTTCCTCCCGCGGCAGACTAGCCCGCCGGGACGACAGTCCCGCGCCCAACACGGCGTTGCCGCACGGGCGTCACCGCAGGCCACGACTGCGCCGAACGAGTGAGCTCACCCTCCGGGGAGGAGCTTTCGTCCCCGCCACAGGCATTCCGGCGATGCCCGCGCCGGGCGTACCGGTTGCGCCGCAACGCCGTGCCCGGGGGTCGCGCCGGGCGGGTGCGGCGTTACGGGCGCCGCTTCCGCCTGGCTCCACGGCGAAGCGGCGCCGAGAGGGGCCCCGGAGGGTCTCCGGAGCGGTCTCCGGGCGGGGCGCGATCCCCGATCGCTGCGCGGGATCGGGTCCGGGTGGCCTCAGCCACACGCCGGGACGCCCGCTTCGGCGTGTCGCGGGAAAAGTTCTCCGGAAGGGCCTCGGGTCCTATATGGACGACCACTGTGGACGGCACCGGGACCGGGTTTTGCCTGTTCAGAGGCGTGGCGGAGGTCCGGGCCGCGTGCCTGCCGACCTCCGGAGGAGGGCCTTCCGGGGGCGGAACCCGCCCCGACACAAGGAAATATTTCGACCCCCGGTTGGATTTTGTGCGGTATTGGTAATACCGTATGCAGTGTCGGCCGAGATGGGCCGTGACTAGTAGTTCCACTATGGAGGACTGGAATGACGAACAAGGCCCAGCTGATCGAGGCGCTGTCGGAGCGCCTGGGCGACAAGAAGGTGGCTTCGCAGGCCGTTGACGGTCTGGTGGACATCATCATCCGGACGGTCAACAAGGGCGAAAAGGTCAACATCACCGGCTTCGGGGTGTTCGAGAAGCGCGCCCGCGCCGCTCGCACCGCCCGCAACCCGCGCACCGGTGAGGCCGTGAAGGTCAAGAAGACCAACGTGCCCGCCTTCCGCGCCGGCACCACGTTCAAGGACGTCATCTCCGGCACCAAGAAGCTGCCCAAGGCCACCCCGGTCAAGCGCGCCAGCGCCGCCACCACCAGCACGCGGGCGACCGCCACCAAGGCCGCCGCCACCACCGCGCCGGCCAAGGCGACGACGACCCGCACCACCCGTGCGGCGGCGGCCAAGCCGGCCACCACGCGCTCGACCACCACGCGGACCCGCGCCACCGCGGCGAAGCCGGCCGCCAAGGCCACCACCGCCACCAAGGCGGCCCCGAAGACCACGGCGTCGAAGACGACCGCGGCCAAGGCCACCACGGCGAAGGCGACCACCACGCGGGCCAAGACCGCGGCCGCCAAGCCGGCCGCGACCAAGACCGCCGCGGCCAAGAAGCCGGCTGCCGCCAAGGCCCCGGCCAAGCGCACCTCCGCCGCCAAGAAGAAGTAACACCCCTGGCGACGACCGGAAGGGCCCCGCACCGACCAGGTGCGGGGCCCTTCCGGCGTTCAGGGGCCGGGTGGGGCGGCAGGGCGGGGCGCGCGGGGAACGGGCTGACGTCGCCGCTCACGGCTTGCGGCGCGGGCACCGGCTGGGCGGGACCGCCGATCGGGAGCGAGGGCTCTCCGGCCGCTTGAACGCCGTTTCCGGCTGCCGGTTCCTGCCCGACGCGCGGCGACGCCACCGCGCGGACATCGTCCGGGTGGGCCTTCGGCTGGGGAGAACACACTCCGCCTGCCCTTTTCCCGCCGCCATTCCCGGCCCGCCAGGACCGACATCGCCACACGGACTTCGCCTGGCCGGACGTTCGCCGGGCCGGAAACCACCCCGCCAACTCCAACACCGCTTCCCACCCGGCAAGCACCGACGCCGCCACACGGACATCGCCTGGCCGGACCTTCGCCGGGCGGAAACCACCCCGCCAACTCCAACACCGCTTCCCACCCGGCAAGCACCGACGCCGCCACACGGACATCGCCTGGCCGGACCTTCGCCGGGCGGAAACCACCCCGCCAACTCCAACACCGCTTCCCACCCGGCAAGCACCGGCACCACCACACAAACATCACACAGCCGAAACTTCGTCCCTCGGGAACCGCACCCCGCCGGCCGCCCACCGTTTCCCACCGACTGCTCCCCGGGCACTCCGGAACCGGTCCCGGTCACCCCCTCACCCGATCCCTGGTCAGCCGCGGAAGAATTCACCGCCACCGCACCTCCGCCACTCGTTGGGGTGAACGCCCGCCGCGGCGTTTCCCGCACCAACGGTTGCCTTCCCTGCTTCGCGGGTAGCCGTCCGACACGGAAAAGCTGTCCGACTACCTCGGCAAGGAGTGGCGATGACGGGGAACGAAAACCGGCCCGGCGATCCCGAAGCGGACCTCGACCGGAGCCGGCAGCTCATCAAAGAGGCCAAAGAAGCCGCCGAGAAGGCCGAGCTGGCCGATCCCGCCGAGGGCGCCGCCGACGAGGCGCTGGCCACCGATCCGCCCTACCACCACGGCGAGCAGGGCACCACGCCGTCGGGTAACTAGATTCCCGCCATTTGCGCCGGTATTGCCCGTCCGGCGCCCCTCCGGCCAAAGGCCCCGACCCGGCCGGAACGCGGCGGCGAGCCAGTCCTATCAGGACGACCCGGCCCGCCGCCCGTTCCGCGCAACCGGGAGGAAATTGCCGTACCTCTCCTCGGGTGGATACACTCCACCGAAGAACGCCGACCATTGTGCAACTTGTCACACGTCGCGTTCCCCGGACGCACATCCAGCTGAGGAGCATTCACGTGGCCCAGAAAGTCCTCGTCGAGATCCTGGACGACATCGACGGCAGCACCGCCGCCCAGACCGTTCAGTTCGGCCTCGACGGCGTCACCTACGAAATCGACCTTTCGGACGAGAACGCCTCCGCCCTGCGCGACGAACTGGCCCGCTTCATCGCGGCCGGCCGGCGCATCGGCGGCCGCAAGGTCCGCGTCGCCACCGGGCAGTCGACCACGACCAGCACGACCGACCGCGAGCGCAACCAGCAGATCCGCGCCTGGGCCAACTCGAACGGCTACGAGGTCTCCGAGCGGGGACGGCTGTCCTCCGAGGTGATCGCCGCCTACGAAGCCGCCCAGGCGGAAGAAGCCGCGGCCCCCGAAGCGGCTCCGCGCAAGCGCGCGCCGCGCAAGAAGGTCGCCGCCGCCAAGAAGTAACGCGGTGGCCGGAAGAGCACTGGGGAAAGACCACGGCAGCGTCGGCGGCGAGGACTAACCCTCCTCGCCGCCCGCGCCCGGCATTCCCGGCCGCCGTGGGCAGCATCACAAGTTCCGCGTTGTCAGGAATTGTCATCGGTTTCCGTGCCCTCGATTCCGGAAACCCCAGCCTGACGAACCACAGCGCGATCGCGCGGACACCGACAGCGAGAAACCGGCCGCCGTCATCCGCGCAAAGCCGGCCCGATCCAGCGGCGGACCAGGGCCCGCAGCTCGTCGTCGGTGAGCGGCGGCGTCGAGGGGTACTGCAGGAAAGACAGGAACAGCCGCATCAGGATTTCGGCGAGGCCCTGCAGGTCGTCGTCGGTGGTGAGACCGGCGGCCGCCCAGTCGACCGGCACGTTGCGGAGGATCCGCGCGCCGTAGGAGAAGGCCAGCGGGGAAATGACGCCGTCGGTGAAGAAGTCGGCTTCGCCCGCCTGCAGGAGCAGACCCATGTGGGGTTCCCCGGGGATCGTCCGGACGGCGAACACCACGGACTCCACGGCGGCTTCGGCGGCGCTGCCGAACGCGGCCAGGTGGCGTTCCATCCGCCCGGCGAACTCCTCGACCCCGGCCAGCGCGACGGCGCGGAGGATGTCCTTGAGGCCCGGGAAGTAGCGGTAGACGGTCTGCCGGGTGACGCCCGCCTCGGCGGCGACGTCGGAAAGGCTCGTCTTGGCCAGGCCGGCCCGGTCGAGGCACGCCGTCGCGGCTTCGACGATCCGGCGGCGTGCCTCGTCTTCGGTGCCGGGCGGGTTGCCCTGCCATCCGTGGTGCCCCATGCGGCCCATCTTCCCCGAGCCGGCGGGCTCAACCGGTGGCAGGTGCCTCGACGTTCTTCCGGAACAGCGCGATCAGCAGCAGCCCGGCCGCGGCGAAGCAGGCGAGCGCGTACAGCCCGCTGCCGATCGGGGTGCCGTCCGCGGTGACCCCGTCGTCGGCGGTGAGGTAGCCCGGGAGGGCTGCGATCCAGAACACCGCCATCCCGCCCAGGTAGACGGCGGGGTAGAACCGCGCGAAGGCCGACAAGGGCTCGCCCGGCTCGCCGGATCGCAGGTGCGCCACGACGATCCAGGCCCCGGCCAGCCACAGCAGCGCCAGTTCGACGCCGAGGATCCACGCCCGGGCGGTGGTGTTCTCACCGGCGAAGCTCGACGGGATGCCGGCGATCGCCATGGTCGGCGGGGTGAGGACGCCGGCGACCAGCGTGCGCAGCGCCGGCGGCCACCCGCGCCGGGGCCGGCCCCCCGTCAAGCGCACGACGAGGTAGGTCATGGCGGCCATCGAGACGGACGCGAACAGCAGCATGCTGTTCAGCGGCACCGACGCGAGCGCCGGGTGGTTCACGACTTCGTTGCCCGGGTTCCAGGCCCACCACTTCAGCTGCGGGCCGAGGTGGTCGAAGACTTCGTAGAACACCTGGCAGACGAAGGCCACGGCCACCGAACCGGTCAGCGCTCCCCGCCGGAAGATCCCGAGCGAGCGCACGACCTCGTAGGCGAGCTGGCTGATCACCGGGTAGAACGCCACGATGTAGAGCGGCAGCCGGTCCGCCATGAACTGCACGGTGAACCGGTTGTGGGCGAAGATGAAGCCGTACAGCCGGTCGAGACCGAACCACTCCGGGAAGTACAGCGGCGGCTCGGTCACGAAGAGGTAGACCAGCGAAGCGCACCACAGCGCCAGGTTGACCGGATCGCCTTCGCGGCGACGGCGCAGCGCGTGTACCAAAGCGAACACCGCACCGGCGACGATGAGCACCTCGAGCACCGGCATCGTCCAGTGGGCCAGCGTCCAAGGGGCGCGCAGCGATACCACCGGCGAGACGTCGTGGCAGTCGAAGCCGAGGCCGCGGGTGAGGGCTTCGGCTTCCGATCCGCACGCCGCACTCATCGTGAGGCCACCGGGGCCGCGGCCGGTGAATAGTCCGTGGCCGGCGGTTCGGCCTGGGGATCGAACCCGAAGGGCACCCGGTGCCGGCCCAGCGCGGCGCGGACGCGGTAGCGCACCAGTCCCGCGAGCACCCGCGGGTTGCGCAGCATCTCCCCCAGCGACTCGTCGAGGTTGAACACCTTCGCGAAGTGCTCGTCGACGACGTCGTCTTCCCGGGCGGCGCCGACGATGAGGCTGAACGCCGGGGCCGACAAGGCCGCGACGATGCGCCGCCGCCACTCGGGCAGCTGCTCGGTGCCCACCGCACACGCGTAGCCCTGGTCCCTGGCCATCGCCAGGCTCCACGGCACGCGCAGCAGCGTGCGCTGCGCGGCGAGGAAGCGCGAGGTGAACTGCGCGTCGAGCTGCTCGGCGCGGGACAGGTGCTCGCGCAGCAGCAGGGCCGAACCCGAGGCGGAACTGATGCCCTGGGCGTAGAAGGGGTTGAACGCGCAGATCGAGTCGCCGACCCACACCAGCCGCCGCGGCGGGGTGGGCAGGCGGTCGTAGCGCCGCCACTTGTTGCCGGTCGACCGGGTGAGGTGGACCGGCGACGCGGGGGCGCACCGCTCCATGGCGGCGGCGAACAACGGCGTCCGCACCCGGCGCGCCGTCTCGACGAACGCGTCGGTGGTGCTGGGCATCTCGAGTCCCCAGGACCCCATGCAGGCGATGGCGCGGTTGCCCTCGATCGGGAAGAAGTTGACCAGGAACTCGTGCTCGGCGGGGTGCTCGCCCGTGTCCGGCGTCGGCATGATCACCAGGTGCCGCCACCACCAGGACGCGGGACGTTCGGCGGGCAGGTCGTACCAGCGCGAGGTGTAGGTGACCTTGGCGTCGAGCGTCTGCACCTCGGGCTCGGACCAGCCGGCCGCCGCCAGCCAGCCGCCGACCGGGGAACCGCGGCCCATCGCGTCCACCACGAAGTCGGCGTCGACGTGCTCGTCGCCGTCCGGCGTGCTGAAGCCGACCCCGGTGATCTCCCCGTCCCGGGTCGTCAGGCCGCGCACCGCGGCGCCCTCGCGGACAGCGACGTTCGCCAGCTCGCGCACCTTGTCCCGCAGCACCCGCTCGATGAGGATCCGCGAGCCGTAGATCATCGTCATGGCGCTGCGTTTGCGGGCCGACCAGCCCGGCCCGTCGAGGTAGGCGGCGTCCATGGACGGCATCAGCAGCAGCCCGCCGGCGGCGATGAGGTCGTCTTCGAAACCGGGGAACAGCGCCCCGATCGCGCGCCGCCCCGAGTTCAGCAGGAAGTGCGGGTGCTTGCTCTGCGGCACGCCGCGGCGGTGCTCGGCCTCGGCGGGGAGCTCGTCGCGTTCCAGCACCAGTACGCGGTCGAAGTGCGGGGCGAGTGCGCCGGCGGCGCACAGACCGGCGGCACTGCCACCCAGGACGACGGCGGTCTTGCCGAGCCGCATGCGGATCAACTCCCGTCATTCATACAAAGAGACACTGAATGTATGAATGACCACCGACCGGTGTCAAGCCCCCACCGACGTCCACAGTGGACACAGCTGTCCGATTCGCCGCGGATTTCCGAAATCCCGCTCGTGAAAACTCCGGCGGGCAGTCGATCGATTCGACGACGTCTGTTGCCAACCGCGATACGCACCATCTAAGCTCTCTCCAGCACAAATGTTAGCGCTAACACCTTGCACTGCCGCAGGGAGGTTTTGCCGATGCCCGTCGTCGCCGGTTCACCCTGAGCGCTGGCTGCGCTCCTGCTCAAGCGCCCGCCGTTCGCCCGACATTCACTCGACGCGAGCTGGAACGGGCCGACTCACCCGTGATCTTCCCCGGATTCCCGGTGCCCGGACAATTCTTCGTCCCGGCGCCGCTGGAATGGTTTTGCCCTGCGCTTTTCAGGCCTCCACCCTCGAAACGGAGAACTCCCATGTCGTCCCGGAAAACGGCACCACTCGTCCTCGGCGCCGCGGTGGTCCTCGCCACCACGTTCTTGAACGCCGGTCAAGCCGCCGAGGCGGCCACGTCCCTGCCGTGTGACATCTACGGCGCCGCGGGGACCCCCTGCGTCGCCGCGCACAGCACCACCCGCGCCTTGTACGCGTCCTACAACGGTCCGCTGTACCAGCTGAAGCGGGCGTCCGACGGCGCCGTCACCGACGTCGGCCTGCTGGCCGCCGGCGGGTACGCCAACGCGAGCACGCAGGACTCCTTCTGCGCCGACACGACGTGCGTCATCACCGTCATCCACGACCAGTCGCCGCGGCACAACGACCTGTTCATCGAACCCGCCGGTGCGGCGGGGCCCGCGAACTCCGGCGTGCCCGCGGACGCGCTGCCCGTGACCGCGGGCGGCCACGCGGTGTACGGGGCGTCGTTCTCCGGCCGCATGGGCTACCGGCACACCTCGGC
Source organism: Amycolatopsis sp. NPDC051045 (assembly GCF_040682955.1). Taxonomy (NCBI): domain Bacteria; kingdom Bacillati; phylum Actinomycetota; class Actinomycetes; order Pseudonocardiales; family Pseudonocardiaceae; genus Amycolatopsis; species Amycolatopsis sp. NPDC051045. The sequence goes on along the minus strand of NZ_JBFBCC010000014.1, from coordinate 178,622 downwards.
CGCGGGCGTCGCCGTGCGCGGCCAGGCCGAAGGCATGTACATGGTGACGTCCGGGACCCACGTGAACAACCGCTGCTGCTTCGACTACGGCAACGCCGAGGTGTCGATCGCCGATACCGGCAACGGCCACATGGACGCGATCAACTTCGGCACCGAGTGCTGGTTCTCGCCGTGCGCCGGCCAGGGCCCGTGGGTGCAGGCCGACCTGGAGAACGGCCTGTTCCAGTCCGACGCCGGGCCGAGCAAGGACAGCTCCTACACGGGCAACAACGCGCCGTTCGTGACCGCGCTGCTGAAGAACAACGGGCAGAACTTCTTCGCCACGAAGGACGGCAACGCCCAGTCCGGCGGCCTCGCCACGCGCTACTCCGGGCCGGAACCCACCCAGCCGGGGTACTCGCCGATGCAGCAGGAAGGCTCGATCGTCCTCGGCACCGGCGGCGACAACAGCAACGGCTCGATCGGATCGTTCTTCGAAGGCGTGATGACCAGCGGGCTGCCGACCGACGCGGCCGACAACGCCGTGCAGGCCAACGTCGTCTCGGTCGGCTACGGCGGCCCCAGCCCGGTGGCCGGCGGCACGCTCACCCCCGGCTCGACGATCTCGCTGCGCGCCACGACCGCGTGCTGCACCACGCGGTACATCCGGCACCAGCAGGACAACGCGGTCACGTCGGTGGTGAGCTCCGGCAGCTCCGCGCTGGACAAGAACGACGCGTCCTGGATCGTGCGCCGCGGCCTGGCGAACCCGTCGTGCGTGTCGTTCGAGTCCCGCAACTACCCGGGTGACTTCCTGCGGCACTACAACTACCAGCTGCTGCGCCGGCCGATGGACGGCAGCGCCGTCTTCCGCGCCGACGCGACGTTCTGCCCGCAGGCGGGGAAGAACGGCCAAGGCACGTCCTTCGCGTCGTACAACTACCCCGACCGGTTCCTCCGCCACTACGACAACACGGTGTACATCGCGAGCAACGGCGGTCCCAACGCCTTCGACGCGCCGGCCTCGTGGGCCGACGACGTCAGCTGGGCCGTCAACGCGCCCTGGACGCCGTAGGTCGCTGCCGGGCTCCCGCGGAACCGTTCCCCCGTGCGGTTCCGCGGGTCCGGCGTTTCCCGCCCCGCCCGCACGGGTAGTCACCCGCTGCGACAGGGAGGGCGCCATGACCGACGCCGAAGCGAACGAACCGTCCACGGCCGCGCACATGTGGGCCGTGGCCGCGGAACTCGGGCTGCAGCCGGAGGACACGCGCTCGCACACCGGGGACTTCGCAGGCGGTCAGATCCGCTTCGCGGGTGTCGCCGGCGAGCGTGAACCGAGTGACTACCTGCTCCGCTGGACGCCCGGCGAAGGCTGGGAGCTCACCGCGGACACCGGCCCGTCCGGGGCGATGCGGGTGGTCGCCGAGCTGCCGGGCGCACGGCCGGGGGCGCCCGAAGCGGTGGCCGACTTCGTCCTCACCGCCCTGACCGAGCGCGGGGAACGCCTGGTGCGCCGGTCGGACGAGCCGGGACCGGACACCCTCCAGCGCGGCGAAATGAACCAGTCGCCGGCGTAGCCGGGCGGAAAGGCACCGTCACGGCCGCGCCGTGACGGTGCCCTTCGCTCAGGAAGCGGACACGGAGTAGCTGTTGGAGGTGAAGTTCAGGCCGCCCGAGGACGACGTGATCTCGAAGCCGAACTGCACCTCGCCCAGCGTCACGTCACCGAACCAGCCGCGGGCCTTGATCCAGTTCATGATCGCGAGGACGTCGACGGTGCCGGCGTTGGTGTTCGAGGTGCGCAGGAACGAGAACACCGCGTTCGAGCCGTTCGATCCCTTGTAGACGTCCCAGGTGTGCCCGCCGACGCTCACCGTCGTCTGCTTGCTGCCCAGCGGGCCGACCGCGCCCTGCTTGTTCACCCACAGCATGATCTCGTAGGCGTTGTTGTTCGCCCAGATGTCGTAGGCCGTCTCGTAGGCACCGCTGCCCGGGCGGCTCACGTTGAAGCTGCTGGAAACCTGCCGCAGCGAGCTGAGCGTCCGGCCGACGTTCTTCGCCGAGTGCGGGTACGACTTGATCCCGCCGGTGTTCGGGTGGTCGGCCCACACTCCCCAGTTGCTGTAGGAGTTCGCCCAGATCGTCTGAGCGCCGGCCCCGCTGCCCCACACGTCGTTGCGGACGGTGTACCCACCGTTGGACCACGACCCCCATTTGTCCGAGGACGACCAGGTGGCCGCTTCGGCCACCCCCGCGGTGGTCGCCACCGCCGCCACGGCGGTCAGCGAAACCAGCAGTGAACGCACGACTTTGTGCATCGTTCCATCCCTTCCGGTGGCCGGGCCGACGAGGAAAAAGCGACCCGGTTTCGAATCGATTCGACGAAGTTCCGACGGGAATCCCGCGCTGAACGGGGTGCGATCGACTATCGCAGGAGCAGTGTGCGCAGGTCAAGACGTGTTCGGTGATTTACCCACACCCACCGCTGGTAGGGCGGCGAGTGTGGTCGCCGGCACCGCGATGCATTCGAGAAATTCGACCACAGCGGGCTTTGGTCGATTCCGTCGAATCGGCTCGTCACCGCGGATTTCCCTCGGGAGTCGTTCCGGTCGAACATTGTCGATGCGCTTCGACCACGTTTCCCCGTTACCGACCGGAAACGGCGCCGGCGGCCGATCATGCGCGTAGCGCTTGAAGTCGTCCAACGCGGTTTCCGCCCGAGTGATCAGCGGCCATCGCAGGCTCGCCGACCGCGGGCACTCCCCGGGCCGCTCAGCCCACGGCCGTTCGCTAGCGGTCGTAGTGGCAGACAGCTTCCAGCTTGATGCCGAACGGGTCGAGCCAGAACAGCGCAAAATACGGCGGTGGGTATTGCGGGAAGTCCTGCGGTTCGTGCAGCACTGTGTCCCCGGTTGAACGCACGTGGTCGTGGACAGCGTGGACCGCCGCGCGGGTCTTGACCATGAACGCCAGGTGCTGCAGCCCGGTCCGTTCGCCGCTGTAGGCACCGCCGTCTGCCGCCGGGTAGAAGAACACGTAGGTGCCCGGCTTGCCGCCCGCGGGCCGATACGCGATCTGGTCGTCGGAGCTCAGGAACGGCTCGAATCCGACCAGCGGCATCAGGTCGTCGTAATACCGCTTGGCCGCGCCGAGGTCCGGCACGTTGATTCCCAGGTGACCGAGCACACCCCGACCTTAACCGGCCCCGCTTCGCGCAGCCGCTCTCGCGTTGCCCATCGTGCTCGTCGGTGCCACCGCCGCCGGTCCGGTCGCGTTGCTGTCCGGCTTCGGCGACGCGCTCCCCTACCTCGCGGTAAACCTGGCGAAGGCGCCACGCGAGCTGCCGATGGACCATCTGCCGAAGACGGCGCAAGCCGCAGCAAGGATCGACACCATGTCTGCTACCCAAAGCAAAAAGCTCGACTGACCTGGGTCAGCCGAGCTTGGGTGGTAACTGCTGGTACCCCCGATGGGATTCGAACCCACGCTACCGGCGTGAGAGGCCGGCGTCCTAGGCCGCTAGACGACGGGGGCTTAGGATCTTTCCCTGGTCTCCCAGGGGCTTTTCTGTTTTTCTTGCTGGAGAGAACCTACCAGAGGCGATTTGACGCTCCGCAGGTGGGTCACTCTCCGCAGCTGGGGTACCAGGACTCGAACCTAGACTAACTGGACCAGAACCAGTCGTGCTGCCAATTACACCATACCCCAGTGAGGTACCACCCCGGCTCGCCGGTTCAGCACCGCACGAGGAGAAATACTAGAGCACGCCGTTCCGGACGGTGAACGCGGGGGTGTCACTGCGACGCTGGGCCGGGACCCCGATCGTGGCGTACTCCGAAACCAGCAGCTCAGGCAGCTCGGCGAGGCCCGCCACCGTGTGGACGCCCTCGGGCGCGCGCTCGCCGATGCCGTCGCGGTCGAGCCAGACCGCGCCGAGGCCCGCGTCGTGGGCGCCGATCGCGTCCGTGTCCAATTTGTCGCCCACGTGGACCGCCTGGGCCGGTGCGCAGCCCAGGCCGAGGCAGACCGTGTGGAACATCACCGGGTCGGGCTTCGCCACCCCCAGCTCGCCGGCGATCGCGACGTGGTCGAAGAACGGCGTCAGGCCCAGGTCGGCGATTTTCTTCCGCTGGTGGACGCCCGAGGCGTTCGTCACCGCGGCCAGCATCAGGCCGGCGGCGCGCAGCCATTCCAGGCAGTCCAAGACGTCGTCGAACAGCTGCCAGGAGTGGTCGAGCAATTCTCTTCGGCGGCGCTCGAAGGAGCTCACCTGCTCGGCGTCGGCGAGGATGCCGATTTCGGCGAGGAAGCAGTCGGTGCGCCGCTGGTGCATCGTCGCGTAGTCCAGTTCGCCCGCGACGACGAGCGCGACGTGCTCCTCGGTGATGAGGTCCCACAACGGCCACAGGTCACCCCGGCCGGTGAGGATGTGGAGGCTCCGGCGGATCGCGGCGGTGCAGTCGATGAGGGTGTCGTCGATGTCCAGGCACACCAACCGGAGCTCGGGCGGTGCCCAGGGCTCGGACGCCGCCGCGGCGGGCGGGGCGGTTCGCGAATGGGTCGGGGGTGCCAGGGCGAAATCCACCCAGTGAGGCTAGGGCAACCGCCGCGTTCGCGACGCTGCCAAAGAGGTGATTGCCGCTGCCCTGTTCCGGCGCACCGGCTCTACTCCCAGTTGGCGAACCGTCCCCATTCGGTTACCGGCACCGCGCACCGGAGGTGCCGGCTGCTCCGGTGCGACCGCCGATCGGCGCGCAAACCGTTGTGCGGCTTGGTGATCCGATCCGTCCACAAGGGCGCTTCAGCACACCGCGGCCGATGCCGCACAACGGTGGAACACGGTCGACGAACTGTCGCGTTTGGACGGTTTCCGACACCGAGGCGGCGCCGTCCGACCCTAGCCCGATCAGCGTATCTCCGCTCACACCCCTTGACGCCGGCGCTCGCCGGGTGCATCCTCGGGTTATTCAACAAGCGATGAATAAGGGAGATGGTCGAGATGACCGAGCGCACGAGCTGCGTCGTCATCGGTGGCGGGCCGGCCGGGATGGTCACGGGGCTGCTGCTGGCCCGGGCCGGCGTCGAGGTGACGGTGCTGGAGAAGCACGCCGACTTCCTGCGCGACTTCCGCGGGGACACGGTGCACCCGTCGACGCTGACGCTGCTCGACGAGCTGGGCCTCGGCGAAAAGTTCCACGCGCTGCCGCACAGCGAGCTGCACTCGGCCGGGTTCCCGCAGGAAAACGGCGAAATGATGAAGCTGGCCGACTTCACCCGGCTGAAGGTGGCGCACCCGTACATCGCGATGGTCCCGCAGTGGGACTTCCTCGACCTGCTCGCCGAAAGCGCGCGCAAGGAGCCGACGTTCGTCCAGCGGATGGAGACCGAGTGCACCGGCCTGGTCCGCGAGCAGGGCCGGGTCGCCGGCGTCACCTACCGCACCAGCGGGGAGACCGGCGAAATCCGCGCCGACCTGGTGATAGCCGCCGACGGCCGCTGGTCACTGGCCCGCCGTGAGGCCGGCTTGGTGCCGCGGGAGTACGACTGCCCGTTCGACGTCTGGTGGTTCCGGCTCTCGCGCGGCGACGCCGAGGCAGGCAACATGCTGATGCCGAAGATGCGGGACCGGCGCTTCGCGGTACCGCTCCCCCGGCCGGACTTCTACCAGGTCGCCTACCTGGCGCCGAAGGGCGACGACCTGCGGAAGCAGGGCATCGAGGCGTTCCGGGAGAACGTCGCGCAGATCTGCCCCGAGTTCACCGACCGGGTGCACGAGCTGGCGACGATGGACGACGTCAAGTTCCTCGACGTGCGGCTCAACCTGCTGCGCCGGTGGCACGTCGACGGGCTGTTGTGCCTCGGCGACGCGGCGCACGCGATGTCGCCGATCGGCGGGGTGGGCATCAACCTGGCGGTGCAGGACGCGGTCGCGGCGGCGACGCTGCTGGCCGAGCCGCTGCGCCGGGGCCGTCCGACGGAGGCCGACCTGGCGAAGGTGCGCTCGCGGCGGCTCGCGCCGACGCTGATGGTGCAGGGGCTGCAGCGCCTGCTGCACCGGACCGTGGTGCGCGGGGTGATGAACGGCAAGCGCAACGGCCCGCCGGCGCCGCTGATCAAGGCGTTCGCCCGGTTCCCGCGGCTGTCGTACGTCCCGGCGCGGCTGCTGGGCCTGGGCCTGCGCCCCGAGCACGCCCCGGCCTTCGCGCGGCGGGCGATGGAGCCGGTGCAGCGCTGAACCGGCTCCGGCCCGGGGTCAGAGGTTCTCGACCGGGTTGGTCAGGGTGCCGATGCCCTCGATGGTGATCGAGACGCTCTGGCCGCCCTCGATCGGGCCGACGCCCTCGGGCGTGCCGGTGAGGATGATGTCGCCGGGCAGGAGCGTCATGACGCCGGAGACGAACTCGACCAGTTCGGGGATCTTGTGGACGAGGTCGCCGGTACGGCCGTCCTGCTTGAGCTCGCCGTCGACCTCGGCCCGCAGCGCGAGGTCGGACGGGTCGATCGCGGTCTCGATCCACGGGCCGATCGGGCAAAAGGTGTCGAAGCCCTTCGCGCGGCCCCACTGGCCGTCGGACTTCTGGAGGTCGCGGGCGCTGACGTCGTTGGCGATCGTGTACCCGAGGATCACGCTCGCGGCGCGGGCGGCGGGCACGTTCTTCACCGGCTGGCCGATGACGATCGCCAGCTCGCCCTCGAAGTCGACGCGGCCGACGTCCGGGCGGCGGATGGCCGCGTGGGGGCCGATGACCGTCGTCGACGGCTTGATGAACAGCATGGGGGCGCTGGGCACCTCGTTGCCGAACTCGGCCGCGTGCTTGGCGTAGTTGCGGCCGACGGCGATCACCTTGGACGGCAGGATCGGCGCGAGCAGCCGGACGTCGGCCAGCGGCCACCGCTTGCCGGTGAAGTTCGGCTGGCCGAAGGGGTGCTCGGCGATTTCGAGGACCTGGGCGTCATCGCCGTCGCCTTCGATCGAGGCGAACGCGACACCACCGGGATGAGCAATACGGGCTAGGCGCACGCCGTCAGTCTACGTGCGCCCCACCCACCGCTCAGGCCACGGTCGTGCTCTTGTGGACGAGCGCGTCGCACAGCGCCAGCCAGCTGGCCTCGACGATGTTGCCGTGCACGCCGACGGTGGTCCACTCGCGCTCCCCGTCGGTGCTCTCGACCAGCACGCGCGTCACGGCGTCGGTGCCCGGGTGCCCCTGGAGGATGCGCACCTTGTAGTCGGCCAGCTCCACACTGTCCAACCAGGACAGGTGCGGCAACAGGGCCTTCCGCAGGGCGGCGTCGAGGGCGTGCACCGGCCCGATGCCCTCGGCGGTGGCGATGACGCGCCGGCCGCCGACGTGCACCTTGACCGTGGCTTCGGCCATGACCTCGCCGTCCGGGCGGTGGTCGAGGACCACCCGGTAGGACTCGAGCCGGAACGGCGCCTCCGCGGGGACGTCGGCCTCCTGGCGCAGCAGGAGCTCCAGGGAGGCGTCGGCGGCCTCGAAGGACCAGCCTTCCGCTTCGAGCCGCTTGACCTTCGTGATCGCGCTCGTCAGCGCTTCGGGCCGGCCGGCAAGGTCGACCCCGAGCTCACGTCCCTTGAGCTCGAGGCTGGCCCTGCCGGCCATCTCGGTGACCAGTACCCGCATGTCGTTGCCGACGGAAGCCGGATCGATGTGGTTGTACAACAACGGATCCACCTTGATCGCGCTCGCGTGCAGTCCCGCCTTGTGGGCGAAAGCCGACGCCCCTACGTAGGCCTGGTGGGTGTAGGGGGCGATGTTCGCGATTTCGGCAAGGGCATGGGAGACCCGGGTGAGCTCGGCGGCGCCTCCGGTCGGGAGGACGTCGAGGCCGAGCTTGGTCACCAGGTTTCCCGTCACGGCGAAGAGGTCGGCGTTGCCGGCCCGCTCCCCGTAACCGTTGGCGGTGCACTGGACGTGCGTCACGCCGGCCTGCACCGCGGCGACGGAGTTCGCCACGGCGCAGGAAGTGTCGTCCTGACAGTGGATCCCGAGCCGGAATCCCGTTTTCGCCTTCACCTCGCGGACGGTCTCCGCGAGGTCGAGCGGCAGCTGGCCACCGTTGGTGTCGCAGAGCACGAGGACGTCGGCGCCGGCGTGGGCGGCCGCGTCCAGGATCTTGAGCGACGTCTCGGGGGAATGCGCGTAGCCGTCGAAGAAGTGTTCCGCGTCGAGGAAGACCCGGCGGCCTTCGTTCGTGAGGAACGCGACGGTGTCCCGGACCATGGCGCAGGCCTCGTCGACGTCGACGCGCAAGGCGCGTTCGATGTGGCGGAGGTCGGACTTCGCCACGAGCGTGATGACCGGCGCTTCGCTGTCGAGCAGGGCCCGGACCTGCGGATCGGTGTCGGCGGTGGTGCCGGCCTTGCGGGTGGCCCCGAAGGCGACGAGAGCCGCGTGCTTCAGCCGCAGCTCGCCTTTCGCGGCCCGGGCGAAGAACTCCGTGTCCTTGGGGAGCGCCCCGGGCCAGCCACCCTCGATGAACCCGACGCCGAGCTCGTCCAGCAGCCGCGCGACGGCGAGCTTGTCCGGCACGGAGTAGGAGACGCCCTCGCGCTGCGCACCGTCGCGCAGGGTGGTGTCGTAGAGGTGGAAGGCATCGCCGAGCGGGGTATCGGCGGGCTCCTTGCGGGTCACGGGCGTCTCCTCGGGAACGTTTCGGGGCAACAAAAAAACCTCCCGCAGGGTGCGAGAGGTTGCGCGCCGGGAGCTCTGGGAAGAGCTATCGTCCGGCGCGCTCGGCGATAATGATCGCGAAGCTGGTCACGGTCGCATCATGCCACAGCGTTCGCGGCTCCGTCCAGAAGCTGGGCGAAGCTCCCACCATCCGGGAAGCCCCCCATCACGAAAAAGCCCCGCACCCCAAGCCGGGGTGCGGGGCTCTCCCGGAAAGTCAGCCCGTACGCACGTTCGACGAGACCAGCGCCGCGAGCCGGTCCCCGATGGCCTGCGTGGCCCCCGGCGACGACTGGTCGCGGGTGGCCAGGTCGAACGCCACCGACGCCTCGATCCGCCGCGCCGGTTCCTTCTGGCCCAGGTGATCGAGCAGCAGCGCCACCGAAAGCACCGCGGCCGTCGGGTCCGCGAGGCCCTGCCCCGCGATGTCCGGCGCCGAACCGTGCACCGGCTCGAACATGCTCGGGTTGCGGCGGGTCATGTCCAGGTTGCCGCTGGCCGCCAGGCCGATGCCGCCCGTCACCGCGGCCGCGAGGTCGGTGATGATGTCGCCGAACAGGTTGTCCGTGACGATCACGTCGAACCGCGACGGGTCGGTGACCAGGTGGATGGTCGCCGCGTCCACATGGGAGTACGCGACCGTCACGTCCGGGTGCTCCAGCGAAACCTCTTCGACGATCCGCGACCACAGCGACCCGGCGAACGAGAGCACGTTGGTCTTGTGCACCAGCGTCAGGTGCTTGCGCGGCCGGGCCTCGGCGCGGTCGAACGCGTCCGAGACCACGCGCCGGACGCCGAACGCCGTGTTGATGCTGACCTCGGTCGCGATCTCGTGTTCGGTGTCCTTGCGGATCAGGCCGCCGGTGCCCGCGTACGGGCCTTCGGTGCCTTCGCGCACGACCACCATGTCGACGTCCCCCGCGTCGGCCAGCGGTCCCCGGACGCCCGGGTAGAGCCGCGCCGGGCGCAGGTTGACGTGGTGGTCCATTTCGAACCGCAGGCGCAGCAGCAGGCCGCGCTCCAGGATTCCGCTCGGCACCGACGGGTCGCCGACCGCGCCCAGCAGGATCGCGTCGTGCTGGCGAAGCTCGCCGAGGACCGACTCCGGCAGCAGCTCGCCGGTCGAGTGCCATCGGGCCGCGCCGAGGTCGTAGTTCGTGATCTCCGCCGTCGGTGCTACTTCGCCGAGCACCTTCAGCGCCTCGGAGACCACCTCGGGCCCGATCCCGTCTCCTGGGATCACCGCGAGCCGCATCCACACACCTCCGTCGACCGGACCACCGGCGCACCGATGGCCCACCGCAACAAAACGCCAGCAGCCGGAAGGTTACCGGCCGTAGACAATCCGCCGTAGCCGCACCACCCTTATGCCGCATCCTCCCGCAGGGTGAGACACCCAATCGGGTGAATCAAGTAGGGGCGTTCCCGGCGGAAATCCGCCGGGAACGCCCCTGGTCCTGCAGTGATCGATCTTCTTGCCCGTTATCGGCGACCGGCCCCGATCGGCTGACGGTCGTTCCCCGGCCGGGCGTCCTCCACCTTGACCACGTTCGCCCGGTGGCCCGCGGCGTTGTGGTGTTCGATGGCGAACAGCCCGAGGGCGTTGTCGGCCGCGGCCGACGCCGCGTTGCGGGTGACGACCAGCGCCGTGCCCGGCTTGGCGACGTAGCCCAGCGCGGCGTCGCCGCCACCCTGGACGAAGTAGCCCGGCGCGAGCGCGTCGAACGAAAGCGGCGTGCCGACGTAGTCGATCAGCCCGTTCGTGGTGCCCGGCGCGACGTAGAACCCGCTGACCCCCACCGTGTAGGAGATGCGGTGGCTGTCGGCGTTCGCATCGATGCCCAGCGCGGCCAGCGAAACCGGCAACGTGATCACGTTCGTGTCGAACACGTTCGTGTCGACGTCGCCGAGCTGGCCGTTGACCGCCTGGACGTCGACGGTCGGGAAGCCCGGGGTCAGCGCGACCGTGTTGGCCAGGAGCACGTCGGTGGACGTCGCCTTGGTCACGTAGGTCTCGAAGTCCGGCTGCCCGTCCCCGGTGGTGTCGATGTCGACGAACGGGGAGGTGTTGCTGCCGATGTTCGCCCAGTCGCTCCAGGTGGACAGGCCGAACGCGAGGATCGCGTTCTCCGGCTCACCCTGCGCCTTCGCCAGCGGGGCGGTCGAAGCCGCGCCGATGTAGCGGAGGTCGCCGCCCTTGGCCGTCCGGTTCAGCGTGCAGTCGGTGACCACGTCCGCGTCGCACTCGGGCAGCTGCGGGGACTCCGCCTGCAGTTCGAGCACGCTGATCAACGAGCGGTACCGCTGTGCGCCGGCCCCCTGGTCGACGCCCTTGCCGCCCAGGTTCAGCACGGCCTGGCCGGCGTCCGGCCCGAACTTCACCGACGCGGGCGTCGAGATGCTCGAGACCGGCTTGGGCGCGGAGTAGACCGAAACCCGCAGCGGCACCTTGGCTCCACTGACGGGCGTGAAGGCGACGCGGCCGGAGGCATCGGCGACGAACTGCCGGGCCAGACCGGCCTGGGTGGCCTGCATGGTCGGGTCCATGACCTTGCGCAGCGCCTTCGGGTCGGTGATCTTCAGCGTCACCTTGACCTTGGCGGAACCACGCGGGGTCAGCTTCACCGACTGCTTGTCCACTGTGTACTCGACACCCGGCAGCGCGTTGACCGCCTGGTAGGCCACGGTGTACTCGGCGGGGGTGACGCCCTTGTTGACCAGCTTGATCGTCTTCGACAGCGTCACCGGCCCGGCAGCCTCGACCGTGCCGAAGCTGACGCTCACCGCGCCCGGGTCGTCGACGACGTAGGCGAGCACCTGGTTGTCCAGCGCCGCCTTCGCGTCGATCCGGCCGCTGCCGACGCGCTGCGGCGCGTAGGTGTGGCCCGCGCCGTCGGAGACGTCGTGGCCGGCGGTGTCGATGACCGACGCCTTGACCTCCTCGACCGACCAGTCGGGGTGGGACTGGCGGACCAGTGCGGTGATGCCCGCGGTGTGCGGGGCGGCCATCGACGTGCCGGAGAGCACGGTCCGGCCGTTGCCGCTGCCGCGGAACGCCGAGGTGATCGTGTCACCGGGCGCGGCGACGTCCGGCTTCAGCGCCGGGCCGCGGGTGCCCCGCGAGGTGAACGAGCTCGGGGTGTCGACGATCGTCTTGTCGTAGGTCTGGATCGAGGCACGGCCGGCGCCGAAGAGCCGGACCTGCAGCGTGCCCGCGGTCAGCGCCGCGCGCAGCGTCTTCGTCGCGGACCCGGTGAACTGGAACATCGGGATCGCCGCGTTGCCCGCGATGCCCGCGCTGAAGTGCTCCAAAGTGGACGAAAGGAGCGCACCCTTCGCCCCGGCGGCCTGCGCGTTGCCGGCGCGGGCGGCCGAACCGCAGGCGCGGGTCGAGTCGTTGTCGTCCCACTCCAGGAAGACGAACTTGCCCGCCGCCTTCGCCTTGTCCTCGGCGGAGTACGGCGCGCAGCCGGCTGCGTTCGCCGGCGAGAGGGCCACGACCGGCGCAGTCACGTCCAGGGTGTCGTAGCCGGTGTAGTTCTGGCTGTACTGCCCGGTCTTCTTGCCCGCGACGCCGGCAGGCGCCTTGACCTCGGCGGCGTCACGCAGGATGCCCGCGTCACGCGTGCTGGCGACGGTGAGCGCCTCGGGGGTGTTGCCGGGGGACCCGGCGATGTCGTTGATGTCGCCGCCGTTGCCCGCGGAGATCACCGGCAGCACGTTGTTCGCGGCGAGCTTGCGCACGAACAGCGAGTCCGGGTCGTCCGGCGCGCCGAAGTCGGAACCGAGCGAGAGGTTGACGATGTCGAGGTGGTCGGTGAAGTCGCCGTCGCCGTCCGGGTCGAGCGCCCAGTCCAGCGCCTGCGAGGTGACGTTCGTCGAGCCCGTGCAGCCGAACACCTTGATCGCGTACAGCAGCGACTTCGGCGCCGTGCCCGGGCCGATCTGCATCGCGTCGACCTTCTTGGCGTCGAGCTTCCGGTAGTCGCCCGTGAAGGTCTTGCCGTCGGCGGTGACGCCGAAGCCGCCGATGGTGCCGGCCACGTGCGTGCCGTGCTCACCGCAGGCGAGGGGGTTGGGGTCCGGCTTCGGGGTGGTCTTGCCGGCCGTCGCGGCGTCGTAGTCGTCGCCGACGAGGTCGGTGCCGCCGACGACCTTGGCGCTCGGGAAGAGCGGAGTCGGTTTCGTGCTGTCGACGCTCTTGTAGGCGGCCTGCGTCCCGGGGCCGCCGAAGTCGGCGTGGGTGTAGTCGATGCCGTCGTCGATGACGCCGACGCGGATGCCGTCGCCGAACTTGCCGGTCTGCTGCCACGCGGCGAGGGTGTTGGTCAGCTGCTCGGCGCTGGCGTTGGTGCGGGTCTTCGGCACGACCGTGCGCACCGCGACGACGTCCGCCCGCTTCGCGACCTCACGCAGCTTCGCGGCGTCGGCGGTGACGACCAAGCCGGGAACGGCGTTGGCGGTCTGGGTGACGGCCTGCGGCTTGGCGTCGGCCGCGCGCAGCTGGCCGAGGACGGAGTCCACCGCGGCGGCGGTGTCCGCCTTGGCGGCGCGGGCGGCCCGCTTGGCCTGGTCCTTGCCTTGCGGCTGGGCGGCGGTGAACGCGTCGACAGCCGGCTTCTTGGCCAATTCGACGAACGCGGTGACCCGGCCCTGCGCGGCCCCCAGGCGCGGCGACAGCTTGCCTTGCAGCTTCGCGTCGTCGACCTTGGCCGGTGCGACGCCGTCGGCGAGCGGCCCGTCTTGAGTGGGCACCGTGGCTGCGCTCGCGACCGGCGCCCCGAGCGCGGCCGCCAGCACGACGGCGCAGGCCGCCGTCGTGGCGCGCGCGGGTAGGCGGGATCTGTTCATGGGTCGTCCCCTTACTCGAGGTCTGGACCCGAACCTGCCTGCCGCTCCTGACACCCCCGACGGTGAAGCGCGGCACCGCACCATGCCCTCGACGGCGCGTGGTTCGACCTCGCGGGGAGAACCTAATGCCCCAAAACACCTACTTCCGTAGGCAAAGTACTCCGTTACGTGAATGTGATTGCGCACGAAGGCCCCCTGCCGAGTGACAGGGGGCCCTCGAAAGTGTTACGTCAGTTGAAATCGACGGCACGGATCGTGTGCGCGCCGACCGAGGCCCCGATCGGCTCCAGCAGGTGCGCGTCGATGTGGCGGTCGACGCGCAGCAGCATCACCGCGTCGGAGCCGTCGGTGGTCTGGCTGATCTGCGCGGCCTCGATGTTGATGCCCGCCTCGCCCAGCAGCGTCCCGACGCGGCCCATCACGCCCGGGCGGTCCGGGTACTCGACCAGCAGCACGGTGCCCTCGGCGCGCAGGTCGAACCCGCGGCCGTTGACCTCGACCAGCTTCTCGGCCTCGTCCTTGCCGGTGACCGAACCCGACACGCTCAGCACCGCGCCGTCGGCGTGCACCGCGCGCACGGTGACCAGGCTGCGGAACTTGGGGCTTTCCGGCTCGGTCTCCAGCTCGACCTGCACGCCCAGCTTCTCCGCCAGCTGCGGCGCGTTGACGAACGTGACCTGGTCCTCGACCACGCCGGTGAACACGCCACGCAGCGCCGCCAGCTGCAGCACGCTGGTGTCCTCGCTGGTCAGCTCACCCTTGACCTGCACGGTCACCGACGCCGGCGCCGTCGGGTTCAGCGCGGTGAGCAGCTGGCCGAGCTTCTGGGTCAGCGACAGGTACGGGCGGACGTGCTCGCCGACCGCGCCGCCGCCGGAGACGTTCACCGCGTCCGGCACGAAGTCGCCGCGCAGGGCCAGCAGCACCGACTTCGCGACGTCGGTGCCCGCACGGTCCTGGGCCTCGGCCGTCGAGGCGCCCAGGTGCGGCGTCACGACGACGTTCTCCAGCTCGAACAGCGGGCTGGACGTGGTCGGCTCGGTGACGAAGACGTCGACGCCGGCGCCGCCGACGTGGCCCGAGCGCAGCGCGTCGGCCAGGTCCTCCTCGACGATGAGCCCGCCGCGGGCGGCGTTGACGATGATGACGCCCGGCTTGGTCTTCTTCAGCGCCTCGGCGTCGATGAGGCCCTTGGTCTCCGGCGTCTTCGGCAGGTGGATGGAGATCGCGTCGGCGCGGCTGAGCAGTTCGTCGAGGGTGACGAGCTCGATCCCGAGCTGCGCGGCGCGCGCGGCGGAGACGTAGGGGTCGTAGGCGATGATGTGGGTGTCGAACGCGGCGAGGCGCTGCGCGAACAGCTGGCCGATCTTGCCGAGGCCGACGACACCGATGGTCTTGCCCTGGAGCTCGACGCCGGAGAACGAGCTGCGCTTCCACTCGCCGCCGCGGAGGCTCTGGTCAGCGGCCGGGACGCGGCGCGCGACCGCCAGCAGCAGGGCGACGGCGTGCTCGGCGGCGGAGACGATGTTCGACGTCGGCGCGTTGACGACCAGGACGCCGCGCTCGGTGGCCGCGGGCACCTCGACGTTGTCCAGGCCGACACCGGCGCGGGCGACGACCTTGAGCTGCGTGGTGGCCGCGAAGACCTCGGCGTTCACCTGGGTGGCGGAGCGGACCAGGAGCGCGTCGGCGCTCTTCACCGCCTCGAGCAGCGCGGACCGGTCCGTGCCGTCGACGTGCCGGACCTCCACCTCGTCACCGAAAACACTCAGCACGGAGGGGGCGAGTTTCTCCGCGATGAGGACGACGGGCTTGTTGGGCTTGCTCACGATGCGGCTCCCACTATCTGGTCATTTCCAGGACGCTCTGTGTCGACAAACGGTCTCAGCACGTCGTTGTGCCCCGGTCGAGCCGGAGTTTAACGCGCGGGCCTGACCTGTGGCGTCTCCTGGTGTTAACTCGCCCGCAATCCCTCGAAAACAAGAGCCAGCAGCCGCGGCATGCCACCCCCGCCCGGCAGGTGCCCGCCCGCCCAGGATGCCGCGTGCAGCAACAGAAGCAGTTCCTGCGTCGTGACGTCCTGGCGCAGTTCGCCCTCGCGCTTGGCCCGTTCCACCAGCTGGGAACCGGCCTCCCGCATCGTGTGGCAGGACTCGTACAACCGGGATGATTCGTCGTTCAGCGCGTCGGCGGTGAGCTCGACCAGGCCGCGGAAGGTGCCGGTGGCGTCCCCGAGCCCGGCGAGCCAGGACTGCAGGGCGGTCAGCGGCTCGGGATGGGTGAGCAGTTCGCGGGCCCGCTCGGCCTGGGCGTCGAACCGGGCGCGCAGGAGCGTCTCGAGCAGCGCGTCCCGGGTCGGGAAGTGCCGGTACAGCGTGCCGATGCCGACCCCGGCGCGGCGAGCGATGTCCTCCAGGGACGCCTCGACGCCGTGCTCGGCGAACGCGCGTTGAGCCTCTTCGAGGAGGCGCTCGTAGTTGCGGCGGGCGTCCGCGCGCATCGGTTTCACGTCGGTCATCGCACCGCCGAGCTTACCCGCTAGCCAATCGGAGGCTGCCTCCGTATATTAAGCGGAGGCAGCCTCAGCTTACTGGAGGGAATTTTCAGGATGACCCTGTTGACAGACACCCGGGCCCGGCTCGGCGCGATCGGCGCCTGGCTGCCGAGCGCGCCCCTGCAACCACCACCGGACGTCGAGCGCGCGGCCACCCGGCGGCTCGCCGGACTCGGCTACCGCTCGGTCTGGAGCGGCGAAGGCCCGGGCGGCCGCGAGGTGTTCGCGGCCTTCGGCGACCTGCTGGCCACGGTGCCGGACGTCGTGCTCGGCACCGGCATCGCGAACGTCTGGTCGCGGCCGGGACGGACCGCCGAAAAGGGCGGGGCGACCCTCGCCCACGCCCACCCCGGCCGGTTCGTGCTCGGCGTCGGCATCGGGCACGCCTTCCAGGCGGCGAAGTACGGCGAGGACTACCGGCCGGTGGACCGGATGCGCGCCTACCTGGCGGAAATGGACGCCGCCGCGGCGGAAAGCCCCGCCCCGGTCGCGTTTCCGCGCGTGCTGGCCGCGGTCGGGCCGAAGATGCTGGAACTGTCCCGCGACCACGCCGACGGCGCGCACCCGTTCGCCCAGCCGGTCTCGCACACGCCCTACGCCCGCGAAATCCTCGGGCCGGACAAGCTGCTGATCCCCCAGCAGACCGTGCTGCTCGGCAGCCGCGAGGACGCCCGGGCGAGTGTCCGGCGCAGCGTGGCGCTGTCCCGGGCCCACCACGTGAAGGCGTACCTCGCGGGCTGGAAACGCCTCGGCTACACCGAGGCCGACATCGACGGCCCGAGCGACCGGTTCGTCGACGACCTCGTCCTGTGGGGCGACGCCGGGACCATCGCGAAACGCCTGGACGAGCTGCTCGACGCGGGCGCGGACCACGTGCTGCTGACGCCGTCCGCGACCTCCTTCGAATCCACTGTGGACATCCTGGCCGAGCTGGCTCCGGCGGTGGTCCGATGAGCGTCGGGATCTGGCGGTTCTTCGACGGCGCCCCGATCGGCGCGGTCCGCGAGACGGCCGCCGAGGTGGAGGAACTCGGCTTCGACGCGCTCTGGTTCGGCGAGTACGCCGGCCGGGACGCGTTCACGCAGGCGGCGCTGATCCTGGCGGCGACGTCCCGGCTCACCGTGGCCACCGGGATCGCGCGGTTCGACCGCCGGGCGCCGATCACGGCGGAAGCGGCGACCCGGGCGCTCGGCGAGGCCTACCCGGGCCGGTTCGTCGCCGGCCTCGGCGGTCACTTCCCGGGCGCGCGGCCGATCCCGGCGATGCGCGAGTACCTGGCCGGGATGGACGAGGCCGAGCTGCCCGCCCTGCCACCGCCGTCGCCGCGGCCCCGGCGGCTGATCGCGGCGCTCGGTCCCCGGGCGCTCGCCCTGGCGGCCGAACGAGCGGACGGCGCGCACCCGTACTTCGTCCCGCCGGAGCACACGGCGGTGGCCCGGGAGCGGCTCGGCCCGGGCAAGTACCTGGCCGTCGAGCAAGCGGTGATCCTGGACGCTTCGCCGGAGGCCGCCCGCGAAGCGGCGCGGGAGCACGTGGACCTGTACGTCCGGCAGGCGCCGCACCACCAGGCGAACCTGCGCCGCCTCGGCTTCACCGACGCCGACCTGGCCGACGGCGGCAGCGACCGGCTGGTCGACGCCCTCGTCGCGACCGGCGAGCAGGCGGCCGCGGCCCGGATCCAGGCCCACCTCGACGCGGGCGCCGACCACGTCTGCGTCCAGGTCCTGGCTCGCACCGCGAAGTCCTACCGCCGCTTGGCGGACCTCCTCCCGTGACGTAACCCGTAACTCGCGTGATCAGGGCCGTATTTCGCGTGATCAGGGCCGGAACTCGCGAGTTCCGCCTTCAATCACGCGAGTTCCGTCGGGAATCACGCGAGCACGGGGTTCGGCGGTAGGGTGGCGGGGCGCGGTGCGGGCCGCGCCCCGTCCGCGGAAAGGGCCGAGCCCACCCCTGCAGCACCGCACCACCAGCTCCGCACCTTCTTTCCTGCCCGGTGCCGGCGGACCACGGGCGACGAGGGAAGGAGGCACCATGGGTAGGCTGCCCGCGAAACCCAGCCTGGACCAGCTGCGCAAGCGCGCGAAGGACCTCGCGCGCGCCGAAGCCGTGAAGCTGTCCGAAGCGCAGTTCCGCATCGCGCGGGACCACGGGTTCCCGAGCTGGCCGAAGCTGCAGGCCTACGTCCGGCGCGTCACCGAGCACGGCGAAACCCTGCAGCACCCCTACCACCAGGACGTCCACTACTACGCCGAACGCGCGCTCGGCCTGCTCGCTTCCGCGGAAGACGAGACGCCCGGTGCGCGCGAGCCGTTCGAGCGCCGGGGACAGCCGCTCACCCGCGACGGCGCCCGCGCGGTCGTCGCCCGCGAGCACGGTTTCGGATCCTGGAAAGCACTCCGCGAGCACGTCGAGTCTCTTGTGGACAGTGGAGAGCCGTTCGCGCGAGCGTACCGGGCGATCGAAGCCCGGGATCCCGGGACGCTGGAAACACTCCTCACGGAGTTCCCCGGACTCGTCACGGCCCGCGGCACCAACGGCAACGACCTGCTCGGCATGGCCACCGCGACCTGCGACGAGCGGCTCAGCCGGCTCCTCCTCGACCACGGCGCGGATCCGTCACGCGGCAACGTCCACGGCTGGACGCCGCTGCACCAAGCCGCGTACAAGAATCTGCCGCTCCTGCTCGACCAGCTGCTCGACGCCGGCGCGCCGGTGGACGTCCCCGCGCGGGGTGACGGCGGCACTCCCCTGGTCGTCACGCTGTTCTGGGGGCACCGCGAAGCCGCGGACAAGCTGGCCACCCACAGCCGGGCGCCCCGCAACCTCCGCGTCGCGGCCGGTCTCGGCGACGCGGGCCTGCTCGACGAACTCCTGGACCCCGGGGGCACCCTCGCCCCCGCCGCCGGGCGCCACCGCGGGTTCTACCGCCCGCACAGCGGCTTCCCGGCCTGGCAGCCGAGCGACGACCCCGCCGAAGTCAAGAACGAAGCCCTGGCCTGGGCGGCCCGCAACAACCGCGTCGAGGCACTGAAAACGCTCGTCGCGCGCGGCGCCGACCTCGACGCCGACGTCTACCGCGGTACCGCCCTGGCCTGGGCGGCGGCGACCGGGCGGGTCGCCGCGATCCGGACGCTGCTCGACCTCGGCGCCGACGTGAACCGCGTGGGCACGTTCGGCGGCCCGAACCACGGCGAAGGCGTCACGGCCCTGCACCTGGCCGCACAGTCCGGGCACCTCGACGCGGTCCGGGTTCTGCTGGAGAACGGCGCCGACCTCGACGCCCGGGACGAGATCTTCCACAGCACCCCGGAACGCTGGGCGGAGGTGTGCGGGCAACCGGCCGCGCGGGACCTCCTGCGCGCAACCCGGTAGACAACCGGAGTCTGTAGTCCGTATCTTCAAGACGGACTACAGACTCCGTTTTGCCCCCTGGGAGGATCCATGACGAAACCCCGCGACGTGTTCGCCGCCCTGTCCGACGGCATCAGCGAAGGACGGTTCGACGAGCTTTCCGCGCTCTACGCCGAGGACACCGTCGTCGAACACCCGCAGGCCGTGCCGCGACCGACGCGCCTCACCGGCCGCGCGGCGGTCCACGAACGGTTCACCGGCGCCCTCGCCGGGTCGCTGCGGCTCAAGCGCAAGAACGTCATCGTGCACGAGACCACGGACCCGGAGGTGATCGTCGCCGAGTACGACTACGACGCCGAGTCGGTGAGCACCGGCCGGACCATCGCGACGGCCAACATCCAGGTGCTGCGGATCCGCGACGGCCTCATCGTCAGTTCCCGCGACTACCACGACTACCTACGGCTCGCCGTGATCCGCGACGGTGTCGACCAGCTCGTCAAGGCGTACGAACAGGCGCCGCCACGCGAGCTTTCGCCGGTCCGGGAGCGGACGTCGAGCGAGCCGACGAGCCGCCGCGGGGTGTTCGAGCGGCTCGTCTACGGCGTGTCCGACAAGCGCGGGGAGGAACTGGCCGAGCTGTACGCCGAAGAAACGCACGTCACGCACCCGTTCCTGCCGGGTTCGAGCGTCGTCCGCACGCGCGAGGAGCTGCGCGAGCACTTCCGGATGGCCGCCACGGGCGTCGACTTCGAAGCGACCGACCTGGTCACCCACGAGGGCACCGATCCCGAGGTCCTGATCGCCGAGTTCGCCTACCAGGGCAGCTACGGCGGGCGGCCGGTCCGGATCGCGGCCATCTTCGCGATGCGGATCCGCGACGGCCTGATCGTCGAATCCCGCGACTACGGCGACCACCTCGGCATCGCCGGCGAACTCGGCAAGATCCCCGAGCTGGCCGCGAAGCTCTAAGCCTCCGCGGCGAGGTCCTCGGGCAGGTCGAACTCGCCGTCCCGGACGCCCTTGACGAACGCGTCCCACTCCCCCGGGGTGAAGACGAGGATCACGCCGTCCGGCTTCGCCGACTGCCGCATCGCCGTGTAGGTGACGCCGTCGGTGTGCTCGATGAAGGCGTACTCGACGCAGTCGTCGAGGGTGACGCCTTCGGGCTCGGCCCGGATCCACTCGGCTTTGGTGAAGTCCAGGTGGTGCCGGATGTGCGCCTTGTCGTCGACCGGCTGATCACTCATGTCACCAGCGTAACGACCCGGGCACCGAACGCACTGAAGGGGACGCCCGGCGCGGGCGTCCCCTTCAGCGTCCTGGACCTGTGTTGCCGAACTGTGTTGCCGGAAAACGGTCAGGCGGTCTCGGTGATCGGCCGGTCCACCCACGACATCAGGTCGCGCAGCTTCTTGCCGGTCGCCTCGATCGGGTGCTGGTTGCCCTGCTCCTCGAGCTTGGTGAAGTTCGGCCGGCCGGCCTCGTCCTCGGCGACCCATTCGCGGGCGAACGTGCCGTCCTGGATCTCGCCGAGGATCTTCTTCATCTCTTCCTTGACCGCCGGCGAGATGACGCGCGGGCCGCGGGTCAGGTCGCCGTACTCGGCGGTGTCGGAGATCGAGTAGCGCTGGCGCGCGATGCCGCCCTCGTACATGAGGTCGACGATCAGCTTCAGCTCGTGCAGCACCTCGAAGTAGGCGATCTCCGGGGCGTAGCCGGCCTCGGTGAGCACCTCGAACCCGGTCTGCACCAGCGCGGACGCGCCACCGCAGAGCACGGCCTGCTCGCCGAAGAGGTCGGTCTCGGTCTCCTCGGTGAACGTCGTCTTGATGACGCCCGCACGCGCGCCGCCGATGGCCGCCGCGTAGGAGAGGGCGAGCGCCTGGGCGTTGCCGGAAGCGTCCTGCTCGACCGCGATGAGCGCCGGGACGCCCTTGCCGTCGACGAACTGGCGGCGGACCAGGTGGCCCGGGCCCTTGGGGGCGACCATGGCGACGTCCACGTTGGACGGCGGCTTGATCAGGTCGTAGCGGATGTTGAAGCCGTGCCCGAAGAAGAGGGCGTCGCCGTCCTTGAGGTTCGGCGCGATGTCCTGCTCGTAGATGTGGCGCTGCTTGGTGTCCGGCGCCAGGATCATGATCAGGTCGGCCTCGGCCGACGCCTCGGCCGGGGTGAGCACGCGCAGGCCCTGCTCCTCGGCCTTCGCCCGCGACTTGGACCCCTCGGGCAGGCCGATGCGGACGTCGACGCCGGAGTCGCGCAGGCTCAGCGAGTGGGCGTGGCCCTGGCTGCCGTAGCCGATGACAGCGACCTTGCGCCCCTGGATGATCGAGAGGTCGGCGTCGTCGTCGTAGAAGATTTCCACTGCCATGGGGGTTACTGCTTCCTTTCCTGACTTACAAAGTTTCTAACGCGGTGAGGTGGCGGTGATCGAACGGGCGCCGCGACCCACCGCGACCATGCCGGACTGGACCAGCTCGCGGATGCCATAGGGCTCCAGCATCCGCAGCAGCGCGCCGATCTTGTCCGACGTCCCGGTCGCCTCGACGGTGAGCGCCTCCGGGGACACGTCCACCACCTTCGCACGGAAGAGCTGGACGGTTTCGAGGACCTGGCTGCGCACCGTGTTGTCGGCGCGGACCTTGACCAGCAGCAGTTCGCGCTGCACGGCGGTCGACTGTTCCAGCTCGACGATCTTGATCACGTTGACCAGCTTGTTGAGCTGTTTGGTCACCTGTTCGAGCGGTAGCTCTTCGACAGCGACCACGATCGTCATGCGGGACACCTCGGGGTTCTCCGTGGGCCCGACGGCGAGGGACTCGATGTTGAAACCGCGCCGGGAGAACAGGCCCGAGACGCGCGCGAGCACACCCGGCTTGTTCTCGACCAGGACACTCAGCGTGTGGACGCTCATCTCAGCGCTCACCTTCCCCAGCGGCTTCCGCGGCGGCCTCGGTCGTCTCGACCGAAACCTCGTCGTCGTCGAACAGCGGCCGGATGCCCCGGACCGCCATGATCTCGTCGTTGCCGGTGCCGGCCGCGACCATCGGCCACACCTGGGCATCCTTCCCCACGACGAAGTCGATCACGACGGGGCGGTCGTTGATTTCCATCGCGCGGCGGATGGTGGCGTCGACGTCCTCGCGGGTTTCGCACCGCAGGCCGGCGCACCCCAGCGCCTCGGCCAGCAGCACGAAGTCCGGGATGCGGTGCTTGTGCGTCCCGAGGTCGGTGTTGGAGTACCGCTCCGAGTAGAAGAGGTTCTGCCACTGCCGGACCATGCCCAGGTTGCCGTTGTTGATGACGGCGACCTTGATCGGCGCGCCTTCGATGGCGCAGGTGGCCAGTTCCTGGTTGGTCATCTGGAAGCAGCCGTCGCCGTCGATCGCCCACACCTGCTTGTCCGGGACGCCGAACTTCGCGCCCATCGCGGCGGGCACCGCGTAGCCCATGGTGCCGAGGCCGCCGGAGTTGATCCAGGTGCGCGGGTTCTCGTACTTGACGAACTGCGCGGCCCACATCTGGTGCTGCCCGACGCCGGCGGCGTACACCGCGTCCGGGCCGACGAGCTGCCCGATCCGCTCGATGACGTACTGCGGCGACAGCGAACCGTCGTCCGGCCACTCGTAGCCGGCCGGGTAGTTCTTGCGCCAGTCGTCGGCCTGGGTCCACCAGTCGGTCAGGTCGGGCTGGCCACCGTGCTCGAACTCCACCTTCACGGCGGTGATCAGCTCGCCGAGGATCTCCTTGCAGTCGCCCACGATCGGGACGTCGGCCTTGCGGTTCTTGGAGATCTCGGCCGGGTCGATGTCGGCGTGCACGATCGCGGCGTCCGGCGCGAACGACGAAAGCTGGCCGGTGACCCGGTCGTCGAACCGGGCGCCGAGGGCGATCAGCAGGTCGGCGCGCTGCATCGCGGCGACCGCGGCGACCGTGCCGTGCATACCCGGCATGCCGAGGTGCTGCGGGTGCGAGTCGGGGAACGCGCCGCGCGCCATCAGCGTGGTGACGACGGGGATGTTCGTCAGCTCGGCGAGCTGCTTCAGCTGCTCGTGCGCCTCGGCCTTGATCACGCCGCCGCCGACGTACAGCACCGGCCGGCGCGACTTGGCGATGAGCTTCGCGGCTTCGCGGACCTGCTTGCCGTGCGGGCGCAGCGTGGGGCGGTAGCCCGGCAGCCGCAGCTCGGTCGGCCAGGAGAACGAGGTCATCTCCTGCAGCACGTCCTTGGGGATGTCCACCAGGACCGGGCCGGGCCGGCCCGTGGACGCCAGGTGGAACGCCTCGGCGATGGTCCGCGGGATGTCCGCCGGGTCCGTGACGAGGAAGTTGTGCTTGGTGATCGGCATGGTGATGCCGCAGATGTCGGCTTCCTGGAACGCGTCGGTGCCGATCAGCGCGCGGGACTGCTGGCCGGTGATGGCCACGACCGGGACCGAGTCCATGTTCGCGTCGGCGAGCGGGGTGACCAGGTTGGTCGCGCCCGGGCCCGAGGTGGCCATGCAGACGCCGACCTTGCCGGTGGCCTGCGCGTAGCCGGTGGCCGCGTGGCCGGCGCCCTGTTCGTGGCGGACCAGGATGTGGCGGACCTTCGTCGAGTCGAGCAGGGGGTCGTAGGCGGGCAGGATGGTGCCGCCCGGAATTCCGAAGACCACCTCGGCGCCGACCGCTTCGAGCGAGCGCACGAGCGACTGCGCGCCGGTGACGCGCACCGGCGTTCCCGCCGGTGGCGCCGGCTTCGGACGTGCTCCGGGCGTTCCGGGCGTCGGCCCGGGTTTCGCGTCGCTGCGCGACGTAGCACTGGTCATCGGTTCTGCCTCGTGGGTCTCGGTGTCACTCGTTCGGGTCGGTTTTGTGCGGTGGGGCCAGGAATCTCTTCCCTTGGGCAACAAAAAACCCTCGCCGACCGTAAGGTCGCACGAGGGTTCGCGCGTCGACGCAGCGGAAAGTCTTCCCTAAGCGTCGACGCGCTTGGGAAGTACGAGGCCGGTCAGCGGTGTCACGGCGATGACGCTAGACCGAACGCCGCGTGGGTGTCAACTCTGCGGGATGAGGTGTCCGCATGCTGGACTCGTGAGCGGCGCGCGTCACGCCGGCGCGACCCGGGTCCGGGCCGGTCCGCGCCGCGGTGCACCATTTCCCGGTGGCCGAAAAACAGCAGGACGAAGGCCGGAAGGCCGTCTTCCGCATCCCGCGCACGTCGTTCATGGCGATCGCCCTCCTGACGATCTGCGTGACACCGATCGCGCTCGGGGAAATCCCGTACCTGCAGTGGCTCTACCTCTTCCCGATCGCACTGGCGGTGTTCGTGGTCCGCACCCGCACCGTCGCCACCCGCGAAGGGCTCGCCATCCGCACGATGTTCGGCAAGCGGGACGTGCCGTGGTCGGCGTTGAAGGGGCTCGCGATCACCAAGAAGGCGCGCGTGCAGGCGGTGCTGAAGGACGACACGAAGGTGTCGCTGCCGACCGTGCGGACCCGGCACCTGCCGGTGCTGTCGCTGGTCAGCGAGGGTCTCGTCGCGGACCCGAGCGGGGTGCTCGAAGCCGAGGACATCAAGCCGGGGACTTCGCCCAGCGAGTGACCCCGGACGGGCCAGGCGCGCTGGACAGCGCGACCCGGTCCCCACCCTCAACGGACTGGCTGTGCCGGACAGCGTAAATTGGTAGGACCAGTTTTGCCGGCCACCCTTTGACCTGGGAGTTCTCGTGCCGCCTCTCCGTTCCCGGACCACCACCCACGGCCGCAACGCGGCGGGCGCGCGCTCGCTCTGGCGCGCCACCGGCATGACCGACAGTGACTTCGGCAAGCCGATCGTGGCGATCGCCAACTCCTACACCCAGTTCGTGCCCGGCCACGTGCACCTCAAGGACCTCGGCGAGATCGTCGCCGAGGCGATCAAGGAAGCCGGCGGCGTCGCGCGCGAATTCCACACCATCGCCGTCGACGACGGCATCGCCATGGGCCACTCCGGGATGCTGTACTCGCTGCCTTCGCGCGAGATCATCGCCGACTCGGTCGAGTACATGGTCAACGCGCACCAGGCCGACGCGCTGGTGTGCATCTCCAACTGCGACAAGATCACCCCGGGCATGCTCAACGCCGCGATGCGGCTGAACATCCCGGTCGTGTTCGTCTCCGGCGGCCCGATGGAGGCCGGCAAGGCCGTCGTCGTGGGCGGTGTCGCGCAGGCCCCGACCGACCTCATCACGGCGATCGCCGCGTCGGCCAGCAGCGAGGTCGACGAGGACGGGCTGGACATCGTCGAGCGCTCGGCCTGCCCGACCTGCGGTTCCTGCTCCGGCATGTTCACCGCGAACTCGATGAACTGCCTCACCGAGGCGCTGGGGCTCTCCCTGCCGGGCAACGGCTCGACGCTGGCGACGCACGCCGCGCGCCGCGCGCTGTTCGAGGAAGCCGGGCGGACCGTCGTCGAGCTGTGCCGCCGCTGGTACGAGGAGGACGACGCTTCGGCTCTGCCGCGCTCGATCGCGTCGAAGGCCGCGTTCGAGAACGCGATGGCGCTCGACATGGCGATGGGCGGCTCGACGAACACGGTGCTGCACGTCCTCGCCGCCGCGCAGGAGGGCGAGGTCGACTTCACGATCGCCGACATCGACGCGATCGGCCGCCGCGTGCCGTGCCTGTCGAAGGTGGCGCCGAACTCCGACTACCACATGGAGGACGTCCACCGGGCCGGCGGCATCCCGGCGATCCTCGGCGAGCTGTACCGCGGCGGGCTGCTCAACACCGACGTCTGGTCCGTGCACTCCCCCGACCTCGACTCTTGGCTGTCCGCCTGGGACATCCGGGCCGCTTCGCCGTCCGACACGGCTTTGGAGCTGTTCCACGCGGCGCCGGGCGGAGTCCGCACGACGCAGGCGTTCTCGACGTCGAACCGGTGGTCGTCGCTGGACACCGACGCGGCGGGCGGCTGCATCCGCGACGTCGAGCACGCGTACACGAAGGACGGCGGCCTGGCGATCCTCCGCGGCAACCTGGCGGAGAACGGCGCGGTGATCAAGGCCGCGGGCATCGACGAGGACCTGTGGCACTTCGAGGGCCCGGCGCGGGTGCTGGAGAGCCAGGAGGAGGCCGTGTCGGCGATCCTCAAGAAGGAGATCCAGCCGGGCGAGGTGCTGGTGATCCGCTACGAGGGCCCGGCAGGTGGCCCCGGCATGCAGGAAATGCTGCACCCCACGGCGTTCCTCAAGGGCTCGGGCCTGGGCAAGAAGTGCGCCCTGATCACGGACGGCCGGTTCTCGGGCGGTTCGTCGGGCATTTCGGTCGGCCACATCTCCCCGGAGGCGGCGGCGGGCGGCCTGATCGGCCTGGTCGAGAACGGCGACCGCATCCTGCTGGACATCCACGAGCGGCGCCTGGAACTGCTGGTCGACGAGGCGGTGCTGGCCGAGCGGCGGGCGAAGATGGAGGCGTCCGAGCGCCCGTGGCAGCCGAAGGACCGCCAGCGCCCGGTGACGGCGGCGTTGCGCGCGTACGCCCGGATGGCCACCTCGGCCGACACGGGCGCGGTCCGCGACGTGAACAAGTAAACCCGGCTGAAGTCCGAGAAGGCCGTCCCACTCCCGGGGCGGCCTTTTCGGTGCCCAAAGCAGCCCCGCCGCCAGGGGGACCCCCGATTTCAACGTTACCGGCAGCCACCGACAATTCCGGATCCGCGAACCGGAGTTGTCCCCAGGCCGGCCGCCCCGCACCGAGTTGTCCCCAGCCAGGACAACCGCGGCCCGGCCGTCAGCGCGTCAAAACGATGACCACGACCGTGGCCGCCGCGGCCAGCAGCAGCGCCACCAGCCCCAACGGCAGCGGCCGCTTCCGCCAGGGGGTGTTCCGCTCCAGCGAGATCGGCCCGGCCCCGGTGAACAGCAGGCTCAGCGCCGCCGCCGCGAGCAGCAGCTCGAACTCGAAACCCTGCCCCTGGCCCTCGAAGAACCCGCCGTGGAACTTCGCGTACACGGCGTTGGCGGCGACCCCGAGCAGGCCCGCCGCCGCCAGCGGCGTGAACAGCCCGACGATCACCAGCACGCCGCCGGCGACCTCGGTGACGCCGGTGATCCACGACAGCAGCGTCGTCTGCTTGTGGTAGCCGAACGTCTCCAGCACCCGCGCGAACCCGCCGATGCCCGGCCCGCCGAACAGGCCGAACAGGTGCTGCAGGCCGTGCGCGCCCATGGTCACGCCGAGCACCAGCCGCAGGATGAGCAGGCCGAGACCGAGCCCGCCCTGGCGTGGGACGTCGTCGGCCCCGTTGTCCTCCACACCCGAGAGGAGGCTGGTGGGCTGCTGCGAAACGTCGTCTCCACTGCTCACGCGCGAAGGTTAGGGGATCGGCGCGAGCCTGGCGAGCTCAGTACTCCCCGTGCACGAGGTTGTCCGGCAGCTCCCCGCCGGCGTACCGGGCGATCTCCGCCGCCGCGACGGCGTACGAACGGCCACGGACCCCGCGCACGGCCCCGCCGACGTGCGGGGTCAGCAGCAGGCCCGGCACCGTCCACAACGGGTGCCCGGCGGGCGGCGGCTCGGGGTCGGTGACGTCGAGGGCGGCCCGCAGCCGGCCCGTGGTCAATTCGGCGACCAGGGCGTCGGTGTCCACGACGGCGCCGCGGGAGACGTTGACCAGCACCGCGCCGTCGCGCATCCGGGCCAGGAACTCCGCGTCGACCATCCCCCGCGTGCGGGAGGTCAGCGGCACCATCAGCACCACGGCGTCGTGCAGGTCGAGCAGCCCGGGCAGTTCGCGCACGCCGTGCACGCCCTCCCGCGCGGTCATCCCGACCATCGTGCAGCGCGCGTCGAACGGCTCGAGCCGGCGCTGCAGGTGCTGTCCGAGGTCGCCGGCGCCGACGACGAGCACCCGCTTGCCCTGCAGTGTGTCGGCCGTCTGCCGCTCCCACCGCCCCGCGCGCTGCGCCGTGGCGAAGACGTCCAATTTCCGGTAAATCGACAGCAGCGCGGCGACCACCCATTCGGCGGTGCTCCCGCCGTGCGCGCCGCGGCAGGTGGACAGCAGGACGCCGTCGGGCACCTTGCCGACCCAGTCCTCGGCGCCGGCGGACAGCAGCTGGATCAGCTTCAGGTTCGGCAGCGTGCGCCACAGCTGCTCGCCCGGCGGGTGCTTGCCGGGGATGAGGACCTGGGCCTTCGCGGCCTCGGGCGGCACCGGCTCGCCCCACTGGTAGCGCACGGGCAGGACCCGCGGGACCTCGGCGAGCACGGTCATGCCCTCGTCGTCGGGCACCAGCACGGTCAGCGTCATGATCCCCAACGTAATCGAGGAGTACTCACCCATGGTTCACGCACCGGCCCCTAGGCTGGGGGATCATGCGCACCCGGTACCGCTCGGCCCTGCTGGCGATCTTGGCCTGCGGCGTCCTGCTGCCCGCCGGGTGCGCGCGGTTCGACGACACCGCGGCGGGCCAGACGTTCAGCCCCGCCCCCGTGCCGAGCCCCGAGTCGCCGCCCGAGGTCCAGGGCCCCGGCGCGGATTCCGGGAGCGACGGCAAGCAGGCCCGGCCAGGCCAGTCGGTCACGCCGGTGCCGCCGCCGCAGGGCTGCAAGGACTTCGACCCGTCGGTGATCGCGACGTGCCTGGACACCGTCGCCGCGGTGGCCGGCCTGCCGGGTGACGGCTCCACGCCGAGCGCGCTGGCCGGCGAGCGCAAGAGCGGCCGCGTCCTGCTGGTGACCGGCGGCAAGGACGCGACGGACTTCGCGAAGCTCGACGTCCAGGCGGCCGGCGACGGCGGCCTGACGGGGCTCGCGCTCTCGCCGTCGTACGTCGAGGACCAGCTGGTGTTCGCCTACCTCACGACGGCGACCGACAACCGCGTCGTGCGGTTCGCGAAGGGCCAGGCGCCGAAGCCGGTGCTCACCGGCATCCCGAAGGGCGCGTCCGGCAACCGCGGCACGATCGGCACCGACAACCGGGGCGCACTGCTGGTCGCGACCGGCGACGCGGGCAACCCGAACGCCGCGGCCGACGCGAACTCCCTCGCGGGGAAGCTGCTGCGCATCGACACGTCGGGCAAGGCCGCGGCGGGCAACCCGAACGGCTCGCTGGTGGTGGCGACCGGCCTGCACGCCCCGGGCGGGGTGTGCGCATCCGCCGACGGTGGTCGCGTCTGGATCACCGACCGGCTCGCCGACAAGGACGTCCTCTACCGGGTCCAGGCCGGCCGGCCGCTGACGACACCGGCGTGGACGTGGCCGGAGAAGCCGGGCGTCGCGGGCTGCGCCGACTTCGTCGACGCGAACGGCTCGCTCTCGGTCGGCACGTCCCTGGCCGGCAACCTGCAGAGCCTGCCGGTGACCCCGGAGGGCGCGATCAGCGGCAAGCCGACGGTCACCCTCGACGGAAAGACCGGCAAGCCACCGGTGACATACGGGCGGCTCGCGGGCATGAGCATGATCAACCCGCAGCTGGCGGTGGCGGGCACGGTCAACAAGGACGGCGGCACCCCGGTGTCGAGCGACGACCGGGTGGTGCTGATCACCCCAGCCACCTCCGGCGGCGGCAACGGCAAGGACTGAGCTGGGGTTTCGCCGCTCGCCGATTATCGACCAGGCCGTGATCCGGGCGAGTTCGTCAGCCGTCGCGTGCCGATTCGGAACCCGCGGCGGCCCACGCAGCTGAGCCGCGACCTCGGCGGCGGCACGTCCCCGCCGCGACCCGCACGGTCGAGTCTGGCCACCGCGGCAGCACATCCCGACTCCGGTGCGGCGCGCACAGTCAAGCCTGGTCGCCGCGACGACACGTCCCCACCCGCCCCTGCCCGCACGGTCAAGCCCGGCCGCCCGCCGGAACCACCGCGGTCCGGCCAGCCGCGCGGTAGCTGCCGTAGGCGGTCCGCGACCCGACCGTGCCCAACCCCCCACCGGGCACGGCCGGTGCCGCCCACCTCGTCCGGCGGCCGGGTCAGCTCAGCGGCTTCAGTTCCACCCGGCGCCCCTCCGCCGACGAGGCCAGCCCGGCCTCCGCGAGCTGCAACCCCCGGGCGGCCGAGAAGAAGTCGTACCGGTGTTGCCGCCCGGCGACCACGTCCCGCACGAACTCCTCCCACTGCGCCTTGAAGCCGTTGTCGAACTCGGCGTTGTCCGGCACTTCCTGCCACTGGTCGCGGAACTGCTCGGTCGCGGGCAGGTCCGGGTTCCAGACGGGCTTCGGCGTCGCCGAGCGGTGCTGGACGCGGCAGCGCCGCAGCCCGGCGACCGCGCTGCCCTCGGTGCCGTCGACCTGGAACTCGACCAGCTCGTCGCGGAACACCCGCGTGGACCACGACGAGTTGATCTGCGCGATCGCCCCCGACTCCAGCTCGAAGATGCCGTACGCGGCGTCGTCCGCTGTCGCCGCGTACGCCTCGCCCTGCTCGTCCCAACGGCGCGGGATGTGCGTCACCGCCTTGGCCGTCACCGCCGAAACGCGGCCGAAGAGGTTCTCCAGCACGTAGTTCCAGTGGCAGAACATGTCGAGCACGATCCCGCCGCCGTCTTCGGCGCGGTAGTTCCAGCTCGGGCGCTGCGCCTCCTGCCAGTCGCCCTCGAACACCCAGTAGCCGAACTCGCCCCGCACCGACAGGATCCGCCCGAAGAACCCGCCGTCGACCAGCCGGCGCAGCTTCCGCAGCCCGGGCAGGAACAGCTTGTCGTGCACGACGCCGTGGCAGATCCCGGCGTCCCGCGCGAGCCCGGCCAGCTCCAGCGCCGCCGGCAGCGATTCGGCAAGGGGCTTCTCGGCGTAGACGTGCTTGCCCGCGGCGATCGCCGCCCGCACCGACGGCTCGCGCGCCGACGTCAGCTGCGCGTCGAAGTAGATCTGGACGTCGGACAGCGCCGAGTCGGCGTCGGTGGTCCACGCCGTCAGGCCGTGCCGATCGGCGAGGTCCTTGAGTTTCGCGGCGTTGCGCCCGGCGAGGATCGGTTCGAGCTGCACGCGGCGGCCGTCCGGCAGGGTGACGCCACCCTGTTCGCGGATGGCCAGGACCGACCGGAGCAGGTGCTGCCGGTAGCCCATCCGGCCGGTCACCCCGTTGAGCAGCACTCCGATGCTGGACTGGTTCATCACTGCAAGCCTTCCTGGTCGAGGGATCCGTCCCACGGGATGTCGTATTCGGCACGGCGTCCGCACATGCCGTAGCCGTCCGGGTTCGACGGCGTCGCGACCCGGAGGCCGGACCGGTCGAGGTGGCTCCCGTCGCCGTCGGCGAGCGCCTGGAGATGCGCGCCGGTCAGTTCGGCGGCCCGCAGGGCCCCGGCCCGCCAGCGCGGTACCCACTCTGCGACCTTCGGCGCGACGAGCGCGACGGCCGCACGGTGGAACGCGCGGAGCGGTCCGGGATCGCCGTCCCGCAAGGCGTCACGCAGCGGCAGATAGCCGCGAACGGCCAGGTCACGGCGGCGCCGCGCGGCGTCGTCGGTTTTCGGCAACGCCGCGGCCTGGGCGTAGGCCGCCGCGTCGGCGAGCACGTCGGGCGGGAAAGTGAACACGGCGTCCCCCGCCTCCGGCAGCCCGCTGTTCTGCATGAGCACCGTGACGCGCAGGCCGTCGTCCTGCACCATCCGGTGCACGGTGCCGGGCGCGAACCACGCGATCACCCCGGCTTCCAGGGGCGTCTCCACGTAGCCGTCGATGCTCAGCGTCTGGACGGCGCCTCGTCCGCCGGTGACGACGTAGGCCTCGGTGCAGGCGAGGTGGAGGTGCGGGCTGCCACCGCAGACGCCGTCCTCGGCCGCCCAGTCGTAGGCGCGCAGGTGCGAGACGCCGATGCCACCCGGTAGCGGGAACTCGTGCATGTCGTGTCCCTCAGAATCCGTGGCTCTCGAGGTACCGCGTCACCCGGTCGCGGTCCCAGGCCCCGTCGGCGACGACGATCCGATAGCGGTAGGTGAAGCTCTCGCCCGGCGGCAGGGCGAATTCCTCGAAAAACGCCCACGAGAAGGCGACCATGGGCGTCTCCTGCGAACGGACGAACCAGTGCGACTCGTGGATCGCCTTGTCGTTTTCCGGCGAGTGCGCGAAGACGAGCGTCGAATGCGCATCGACGTCGTCGTGTTCGCCGACGAACGCGAGCCACGGGGCCTGCACGCCCATCATCGCCTCGCCCTCGAGGTCGCCGGGCCCGAGGACACGGCCCCCGCCGAAGTCCCGGGGCCCCCGCCAGTGCAGGCCGGTGTAGCCGGCCAGTTCGCGGCCGGCCGTGGTCGGGCTGCCGAACACGAGCGGGGTGTCGCGGATGTTGGTCAGCTCGATCCCCCAGTCGAGCGCCCAGGCCCCTTCGGCCGGCTCGACCGAGTGGACGACGATGTCGCGCCGCTCCCGCGCCCACTCGTCACCGCCGTTGGCGACCCAGGTGAGGTGTTCGGTGAGGCTGAGCCGAGCACGTTCGACGGTGAAGCCGGCGAATTCGTCGTGCCGCATGGAGCCGATGCGGTCGGGCAGGTCCTGGTACCACTGGCCGGGGACGTAGGTGTGGCCGCCCCAGAAGTTTTGCCCGGACAGGTGGCTCGACGTCATCTGCAGGCCCTTGTGCCACCGGTGGTCGGCGGGCCGGTATCCGCTGACGTGCCGGCCGCCGAGAGTGCGCAGCGGGTGGGCGTACGGCTTGCGCGACTCGAAGGCCACGGGGTCCGGTTTGTACACATAGGACATCAGCTGGACCCCGCCGGCCTCGACGGAGACGTGCTCGCCGTGCCGGTGGGTCACCGTGATCGCCGCGCTCATCCGCGTGCTCCGGTCCGGGTGCCGGTGCCGGCCATGGAGCGGTAGAAGGCGTCACCCGGCACGATCTCCCCGCGGCGCACGCCGAGCCCGGTGGACGCGGACTTGTACAGCGCCGCGACGAACTCGAGCACCTGCCGTCCGTCGTCCCCGCTGCACGGTGGCCTCCGTCCGGCCCGGTACGCGGCGAGGACCGGCGTGAACGCGGCGGCGTGCGAGCTGCCGACGTCGGCGGGCGGCGTGCGCCAGCGCTCCGCGGCATCCCCGGCGACGCCCGGGGCCGGGGTGTAGTGCCAGTTCTCGACGCCGTACCCGTAGAGGTGGGTGAGCTCCGCGGTGGCGTGCTCGCAGTCGATCCGGATCCGGCTCACCTCGTCCGGCGAGAGGACGCTGTTGACGACGGTCGCGAGCGCCCCCGACTCGAACCGGACGAGCGCGGTGGAGACGTCTTCGGTCTCGACGTCGTGCACCAGCCGCGCGGTCATCGCGCGCACCTCGGCCCACTCGCCGAGCAGGTGGAGCAGCAGATCCATCTGGTGGATGCCGTGGCCCATGGCCGGTCCGCCGCCCTCGGTCTCCCAACGCCCACGCCACGGCACGGCGTAATAGGCGGCATCGCGGTACCAGGTGGTCTGGCAGTGCGCGACGAGCGGACGGCCGAGTTCCCCGCCGGCGAGCAGGGCCCGGAAGTGCGCGGCGGCCGAGCCGGACCGCTGCTGGTAGACGAAGGACACGTAGGGACCACCGTCCCGTTCGGCGACGGTCATCTCGTCGTATTCGGCGAGCGACCGGCACGGCGGCTTCTCACACCAGACCCAGGCACCGCTCTCGAGCGCCTGCTTGGTCTGCTCGACGTGCAGGCTCGGCGGCGTGCAGATCGAGACGAGGTCGGGCTCTTGCTCGGCGAGCAGGGTGTCGAGGTCGTGGTAGGGCTGGGCGTGGTCGGTCCGGGCGCAGAACGCGGCGACCCTGGCCTCGTCGACGTCGGCGGCGGCCACGATGTCGACGTCGTCACGGTGGGCCAGGTAGGCGGCCCGGTGGCTGTCCGCAATGCCCCCGGTTCCGACGACGGCGACCCGTAAGCGCTTTCCCTGGGTCAACCGGGCCTCCCCTCTCGTTCCGGCGCCCCTGCAGCACCGGTCCGCGCCGCCCGTCCTCCCCGAGAGGGGCGGCGATCTCCGCGGCTGAGCTACGCCTCTCCGACCGTTCCAGAAAGCGCTTTCTCACGCAACGGGCACCGAGAATGTCAACGTTGTCAACGGGCGCGATCAACCGGTCGGACGACTCGGCCACCCGGTCGGAAATTCTCCAGCGGCAGGACTCCTACCGAAGGGGCCGGGGGAAGATGCCGGCGAAGATCAGCGGCTCTTGCTGCGAGTCTTCCGCGGCTGCCGGCTTTCGGCGCGCATCGCCCGCGCGTCCAGGAAAGCGGCAACGCCGGACACCAGGGCGGCGAACAGTCCGAGGAACCGGCCGACACCGGGTCCGATGGCGACTCCGGCCGCCTCGAAGATGCCGCGCTGATCGGCGTCGAACTCCCAGTCCAGGGTGAGCCAGCCCAGCGCCATCAGCAGCACCGACGCCGCGGCGACCACCAGCCACAGGTGCGGCAGGCCGCTGACCCGCAGGTTCTGGATTCGCCCGAAAACGACCACGACCAACCCGGCCAGCAACAACGGCAGCGGCGGACACCAGGCGAAGAAGCTCGAGTGCCACGCGTCGCGGACGACGTCACCGTGCGGCAGCTGCGAAAGGATGTCTTCGATGTCCGGTTTGCTCGTGGTCAGCGTGGTCCACGGCAGGAACGTCGAACCCAGCGCGAGCAGCCCGGCCGCCAGGCCGAGCCACTCGCGCCAGGTGACGCTTTTGACGGAGAACGGCTGTGTCATGAAAACGGTCAGGAACCGACGCGCTCGATGATCAGCTCGCGGACTCGCTTGGCATCGGCCTGCCCCTTGGTCGCCTTCATGACCGCGCCGACGATCGCGCCCGCCGCGGCGACCTTCCCGCCACGGATCTTGTCCGCGACGTCCGGCTGCGCCGCCAGGGCTTCGTCGATCGCCGCGAGCAGAGCCGAGTCGTCCGAGACGACCTTCAGCCCGCGCTTCTCGACGACATCGCGCGGCTCGCCCTCACCGGCGAGCACACCCTGGACGACCTCCTTGGCCAGTTTGTTCGTCAGTTCGCCGGACGAAACCAGCCCGATGACCTCGGCCACCTGCTTCGGCGTGATCGCCAGATCGGCCAACTCGACCTCGCGGGCGTTCGCCTCCTGAGCCAGGGTGTTGACCCACCAGCCGCGCGCCTCGTCCGGCGACGCGCCGGCTTCGACCGTGGCCGCGACGAGGTCGACGGCACCGACGTTCAGCAGGTCACGCAGGGCTTCGTCGGAAAGCGACCATTCCTGCTGGATCCGCTTCCGCCGCTCGGACGGCATCTCCGGCAGCGTGCCGCGCAGCTCCTCGACCCACTCGCGCGACGGCGCGATCGGAACCAGGTCAGGCTCCGGGAAGTACCGGTAGTCCTCGGCGGTTTCCTTCGTCCGACCGGGCGACGTAGTGCCG
This sequence comes from Amycolatopsis sp. NPDC051045, assembly GCF_040682955.1. Lineage (NCBI taxonomy): Bacteria > Bacillati > Actinomycetota > Actinomycetes > Pseudonocardiales > Pseudonocardiaceae > Amycolatopsis > Amycolatopsis sp. NPDC051045. The sequence goes on along the minus strand of NZ_JBFBCC010000014.1, from coordinate 142,892 downwards.
TCGGCCTCCTGGAAGTGCCGCGTCTCCTGCTTGATCGTGCCGCCGTCGGCGAGGATCGCCGCCTGCCGGGTCATCTCGTAGCGGACAGCGCGCTCGACGCTGCGCAGCGAGTTGACGTTCTTCGTCTCGGTGCGGGTACCGAACTCGGTCGCGTCCTTCGCCATCAGCGAAACGTTCGCGTCGCACCGCAGCGAGCCCTGGTCCATCCGGACGTCGGACACGTCGAGCGCGCGAAGCAGGTCACGCAACGCCGACACGTAGGCGCGCGCGACCTCGGGCGCCCGCGAGCCGGTGCCCTCGATCGGCTTCGTCACGATTTCGATCAGCGGCACGCCGGCGCGGTTGTAGTCGAGCAGCGAGTGCTCGGCGCCGTGGATCCGGCCGGTGGCCCCGCCGACGTGCAGCGACTTGCCGGTGTCCTCCTCCATGTGCGCGCGCTCGATCTCCACGCGCACGACCTCACCGTCGTCGAGCGTGACGTCGAGGTAGCCGTTGAAGGCGATCGGCTCGTCGTACTGCGACGTCTGGAAGTTCTTCGGCATGTCCGGGTAGAAGTAGTTCTTCCGGGCGAACCGGCACCACTCGGCGATCTCGCAGTTCAGCGCGAGACCGATCCGGATCGCGCCCTCCACGGCCTTGCCGTTGACGGCCGGCAGCGCCCCGGGCAGGCCGAGGCAGGTCGGGCAGACCTTCGTGTTCGGCTCGCCGCCGAACTCGTTCGGGCAGCCGCAGAACATCTTGGTGTTCGTGTTCAGCTCGACGTGCACCTCGAGCCCGAGCACCGGATCGAACCGCTCGACGACGTCGGCGTAGTCCATCAACTCGGCCACGGCAGTCACTTCGTTCCTCCCAGCTCCGGGACCTTGTGGACGAGCGAGCCACCGGCGGCGGCGTCGCGGGCGGCCTCGTAGGCGGCGCCGACCCGGTAGAGCCGGTCGTCGGCCAGCGCCGGGGCCATGATCTGCAGGCCGACCGGCAACCCGTCCTCGTCGGACAGCCCGCTCGGCACGCTCATGGCGGCGTTGCCGGCGAGGTTCGACGGGATCGTGCACAGGTCGGCGAGGTACATCGCCATCGGGTCGTCGACGCGCTCGCCGATCTTGAACGCCGTGGTCGGCGTCGTGGGCGAAACGAGGACATCGACCTGTTCGAAGGCGGCGTCGAAGTCACGCGTGATGAGCGTGCGCACCTTCTGCGCCGAGCCGTAGTAGGCGTCGTAGTAGCCGGAAGACAACGCGTAGGTGCCCAGCATGATGCGCCGCTTGACCTCGGCGCCGAAGCCCTTTTCCCGCGTCAGCGACATGACCTCTTCGGCGCTGTGCGTGCCGTCGTCGGCGACGCGCAGGCCGTAGCGCATGGCGTCGAACCGCGCGAGGTTCGACGAGCACTCGCTCGGCGCGATCAGGTAGTACGCGGGCAGCGCGTAGACGAAATGCGGACAAGAGACCTCGACCACTTCGGCGCCGAGCGCGCGCAGCTGCTCGACCGCGGCCTGGAACGACCGCAGCACGCCGGGCTGGTAGCCGTCGCCGCCGAACTCCTTGACGACGCCGACCTTGACGCCCTTCAGGTCGCCGTTCGCACCCTGGCGCGCAGCGGCGACGACGGGCGGCACCGGCGCGTCGATGGAGGTCGAGTCCCGCGGGTCGTACCCGGCGATGACCTCGTGCAGCAGCGCCGCGTCGAGCACCGTCCGCGCGCAGGGGCCGGCCTGGTCGAGCGACGACGAAAACGCGACGAGCCCGTACCGCGACACCCCGCCGTAGGTCGGCTTGACCCCGACGGTGCCGGTCACGGACCCGGGCTGCCGGATCGAACCGCCGGTGTCGGTGCCGATGGCGATGGCCGCCTCGAAGGCCGCGATCGACGCCGACGAGCCACCGCCCGACCCGCCCGGGATGCGGGCGTGGTCCCACGGGTTGTGCGTCGGGCCGTACGCGGAGTTTTCGGTCGACGACCCCATGGCGAACTCGTCCATGTTGGTCTTGCCGAGGATGACGACACCGGCCTCACGCAGCTTGCGCGTCACGGTCGCGTCGTACGGCGGAATCCAGCCTTCGAGCGTTTTCGAACCACAGGTCGTCGGCACGCCCTCGGTGGTCAGCACGTCCTTGAGCGCGAGCGGCACACCGGCCAGCGGCGACGCGGGCGCCTGGCCGTCGGCGATGCCCTCGTCGACGGCCTTGGCCGCGGCCAGCGCACCCTCGGTGTCGACGTGCAGGAACGCGTGGATGTGGTCGTCGACCTCGGCGATCCGGTCCAGGTGGGCCTGCGTGACCTCGACCGCGGACACCTCGCGCGAGTGGATCTTTTCCGCCAGCTCTGCGGCGGTCAGCTTGATGAGCTCGGTCACTGCTCTTCCCCCAGAATCCGCGGCACCCGGAAACGTCCGTCCTCGGCGGCCGGCGCACTGGCCAGCGCCTGCTGCTGCGAGAGCCCGGGGACGACGACGTCCTGTCGGAAGACGTTCGTCAGCGGCACGGCGTGCGACGTGGGCGGCACGTTGTCGGCGGCGACCTCGCTCACCTTGGCCACCGAGTCCAGGATCTGGTCGAGCTGGCCGGCGAAGACATCGAGTTCGTCGTCGGTCACGGCCAGCCTGGCCAGCTTCGCGAGGTGCGCGACCTCGTCTCGGGAAATGTTGGGCACGCGGGTGACTCCCGGGTTGTGCTGTGCGGGTTGTCTCGGAAGCTGCAAGTCTATGGTGGCGGCGTGGGCGGACTCGACTGGGTTACGCCCGGCGCAGGCCGGCTGCCGTCCGGCGACGCTCACATCCCGTCCGGCGGACAGCAGGTCCCGCAAGCCGGGTGGGTCTGTCACAATCGGCGACCGGCATCGAGCGTCCCACGGCAAGGCTGGGACGCCAGAGGTGAGAGGGGCGCGTGGTGTCGTTCCTGATCCGGGTCCTCCTTCCGGACAGCCCGGGGACCCTCGGCGCGGTCGCCACGGCGCTCGGCACGGTAGGCGCTGACATCCTCAGCGTGGACGTCGTCGAACGCGGCAGCGGAGTCGCCGTCGACGACCTGGTGGTCGAGCTCCCGTCGGGCCGCTTGCCCGACGCGCTGATCACGGCGGCGGAGAGCGTCGAGGGCGTCGAAGTGGACGCGGTCCGTCCCTATGCGGGTGTCCTGGACACGCATCGCGAGCTCGAACTCGTCGAAGAGATCGCCGCGCAGCCGAAGTCCGGCCTCGACATCCTCGCCGAGGGCGTTCCCCGGATCGTGCGCGCCGGCTGGGCGATGATCGTCGAACACGCCGAGACCGGCGCGGTCCGGCTGGCCTCGTCCAGCGCGGCCCCGGAGACACCGATCACCGACCTGCCTTGGCTGCCGCTCGGGCGCGCGACGGTCCTCGACAGTGAAGAGGACTGGATCCCGGAGACGTGGAAGGAGCTCGGCACCGAGCTGGCCGCGACCCCGCTCGGCAAACCGGGCAAGGCGCTGCTCGTCGCCCGGCCCGGCGGCCCGAACTTCCGCGCCGCCGAGGTCGCCCGGCTCGCCCACCTCGCCGGCATCGTCGCGGTCGTCCTCGACGGCTGACGCGAAGACAGTCACGTCGTCGAAAAGGGACGAACCCGCGCGGGTTCGTCCCCTTTTCCGACAACGCCCAGGTCAAACGTCCAGCTGATAAGCGATCAGGTTGACGTGCGGGAACGGCCGCCAGTCCCGCTCGACCAGACGCGCGAAGCCGAGACGTTCGTAGAGCCGATGCGCGCTGTGCATCCGGTCGCCGCTGCTCAGCACGACTCTGCGAAGTCCCCGCGCGCGAGCGCGATCGAGCACGGCCTTGAGCAAGGCTTCGCCGATGCCACGGCCACGCGCCGACGGCGCCACGGCGAGCATCCGGAACTCCAGCTCGCCCGGACGCGAGATCTCGGCGTATTCAGACCCCGGATGCACGATGGTCACAGTGCCGACCACCAGCCCCGCCCCGTCCACGGCGACGAGGACCTCGGCCTCCTCGGCCCGCCGCGCGACGTCACGCAGCTTCGCGTCATAGCCGACGTCGTCGGCCAGGTGACCGTCTGCTTCGTACGCCCGCACCGTGACCTCGCCCGCCGCGGCGTACTCCTCCGGCCGCGGCGGCCGGATCTCGACATCACCCATTCGTGCCCCCCGTCTCGTCTTCGGCGGTCTCGTCTTCGGCGGTCTCATCGCCGGTGGGCAGCGCCACCTCCCGCGCTGCCTCGGGGCCCTGCTCCAGCAGGACGCGGAAGCCGGCTTCGTCGAGCACCGGCACCTTGAGCTGAACGGCCTTGTCGTACTTCGAACCAGGCGAGTCGCCGACGACGACGAACGCGGTCTTCTTCGAGACCGACCCGGCGGCCTTGCCGCCGCGGGCCATGATGACCTCCTTGGCCTCGTCGCGGGAGAAGCCGTCGAGCGAGCCCGTGACCACGATCGACAGGCCCTCGAGGTGACGCGGGATCGACGCGTCGCGCTCCTCTTCCATCCGCACGCCGGCGCGTCGCCATTTTTCGACGATCTCGCGGTGCCAAGCGACCTCGAACCACTCCTGCGTCGCGTGGGCGATGGTCGGGCCGACGCCGTCGACCGCCGAGAGCTCCTCCTCGGTGGCCTGCTCGATCCGTTCGATCGAACCGAACTCACGGGCCAGCGCCTGCGCCGCCGTCGGTCCGACGTGCCGGATAGACAGGGCGACCAGCACCTTCCACAGCGGTCGGTCCTTCGCCGCGTCGAGGTTGGCGAGCAGCTTCCGCGCGTTCACCGACAGCTCGCCCGCCTTGGTGCGGAACAGCTCGACCTCGGCGAGACTCTCCTCGCTCAGGTCGAAGACGTCGCCCTCGTCGGCGACCACCCGCGCGTCGAGCAGCGCGACCGCCGCCTCGTACCCGAGGACCTCGATGTCGAACGCGCCGCGCCCGGCTAGGTGGAAGAGCCGCTCCCGCAGTTGCGCGGGGCAGAACCGGGTGTTCGGGCAGCGGATGTCCTTGTCGCCTTCCTTCTGGTAGGCGAGCTCCGTGCCGCATTCCGGGCAGTGGGTGGGCATGACGAACTCGCGTTCGTCGCCCGTGCGCGCGTCCACCACCGGCCCGAGGACCTCGGGAATGACGTCCCCGGCCTTCCGGATGACGATCCGGTCGCCGATGAGCACACCCTTGCGCTTGACCTCCTCCTGGTTGTGGAGGGTGGCCCTGGCCACGGTCGACCCGGCGACCGTGACCGGCTCGGTGACCGCGAACGGGGTCACCCGCCCGGTCCGCCCGACACCGACCTGGATGTCCAGCAGCGTCGTGATCGCCTCTTCCGGCGGGTACTTGTACGCGATCGCCCACCGTGGCGCACGCGAAGTCGTGCCCAACCGCCGCTGCAACACCACCTGGTCGACCTTGATGACCACGCCGTCGATTTCGTGTTCGGCGTCGTGCCGGTGCTCGCCCCAATAGGCGATGTGCGCGGTGAGCTCGTCGGCCGAAGTCAGGACCTTGCTGTGCGGCGACACCGGCAGGCCCCACGCCGCCAGCGCGTCATACGCCTCCGACTGGCGCTGCGGCTCGAAGCCCTCGCGCTTGCCGAGCCCGTGGCAGATCAGCCGCAGCCGACGCTCGCGAGTGATCTTGGGATCCTTCTGCCGCAGCGAGCCGGCCGCGGTGTTGCGCGGATTCGCATACGGCGGCTTGCCCGCTTCGACCATCTTCGCGTTCAGCTCGAGAAAGTCCTCGACGCGGAAGTAGACCTCGCCCCGCACCTCGACCAGGGCGGGCACCGGGAACTCGTCGGTGCCGGTCAGCGTCGGTGGTACCTGGTCGAGTGTGCGGACGTTGAGCGTGACGTCCTCACCGGTCCGGCCGTCACCCCGCGTGAGCGCCCGGGTCAGGTGGCCGTTTTCGTACAGGAGGTTGATGGCCAGGCCGTCGATCTTCAGCTCGGCGAGGAACTCGGTGCGCCCGGCCTCCTTCTCGACGCGTTCCACCCACGCCAGGAACTCGTCGTGGTCGAACACGTTGTCCAGGCTGAGCATGCGCTCGAGGTGGTCGTGCGCAGTGAACTCGGTCGAGAACGTGCCTCCGACCCGCTGGGTCGGCGAATCCGGTGTGACGAGCGCCGGGTGCGCCTCCTCGAGCCGCTGCAGTTCGCCCAGCAGCTCGTCGAACTGCCCGTCGGAGATGATCGGCGAGTCCAGGACGTAGTAGCGGAACTGGTGGTCGCGCAGTTCCTCGGCGAGGGCACTGTACCGCTCACGAACGTCGGCCGGGACGTCGGTGACGTCCTCCGCGGCCACCGGGGCGTCGACCGCCGCAACCTGGTCCTGGGGAAGTTCGGTGCTGCTCACGGGTAGTAACCCTAGCTGGCGGTACCGACATTTTCGTCCGGTCCGCTGCCCAGCCCGCGGACCAGCTCACGGAACTCCAGAAGGGTGATGGCGCCGGTCGGCTCGACCTCTGCGGTCTCGACGCGCCGTAACCGTTCGGCGGCGAGCCGTTCACCCAGTGTGGCGTCGAGGGGCAGGAAGGTCATGGTCTGCCGGGCGGCTTCGTCGAGGTCTCCGAAGCCGGGGTGGAAGACCGCGACGTCGACCACGTGCTCGTCGTCGTCGACCTGAGCGACGACCCGGACCTCGGCCAGAGCGATCCGGTGCTCGCCGAGGTTCACCGTCACCTCGGTGGGATCGGGCACCGGCGGGACCGAGTCGTGGTATTCCCAGATCGCGTCGTCCGGCGGCGCGACGGCCCGCCACGCGTCGGTGAATGGCCGCACTTCGGGATCTTCCTGGCCGGTCACGACCAGCGCGTAGATCGCCTGGCGACCACGCTCGAGCGAGAAGTGCAACCGCGGGTGCAGGGCCTCGACGAGCTGGCAGAGCTCATGCTCGACCCGGTGCGGCTCACCCTCGCCCAGCGCCGCGCTGACCATCGGGAGCAGCTCGAACCAGCCGTGCCAGAACGCCTCCGCGGCGGCCGCCGGGTTCTCCGGCACGGGCTGCTCGGGCCACGCGGTGCGCGGGTCGGGCGGATCGGCGGCGGCGCTCTTGCGGCGGAACAGACGCATGGTTACGGGTGATCCTCGTTCGGTCGGCTATCCGACACGCTACTTGCCGGCCGCCGCGGACGTCGGCGAGTCGCCCGATTGCGTCACCAGCCTTCCGGCGGCTCCACGAAGGCTTTGCCGAGGTCTCGCGTCATCGAGAGGGCCCGTCGCATCCATTCCGGCGTTGTGCCGGCGAGACCGCAGGCGGGTGTCGGTACGGCTCGTTCGGCGAGGACGCTGCGGTTGAAGCCGAGCCGGTCGGCCAGCCGGAACGCCGGCTCTCCGACGTCCTTCAGGCTCAGCGGAGACGCGGGAGAGGTCGTCGGGACCGCGCCCAGAAACAGCGTTGCCCCGCCGTCCCACACTTCGCCGATCTCGTCGAGGAACGCGGCAGAGGCACCGTCGAGGGCGATCAGGTCGAAGGCGAGGGCGTCCGCGCCGGCCTCACGCAGCAAGCCCAGCGGCGGTTTCTCGGCACAGCAGTGCAGGATGACCGGCTGGCCGGTGATGCGCCGGGCGCCGTCGATCACGGTGGTCAGCAGCTGACGGGCCTCGGGCGCCGGCACCGCCGAGACGTTCCCGTAACCGGAGGGCGTCGACAGGTCGCCGGCCAGCACCGCCGGCAACGACGGTTCGTCGAACTGGACCACCACCGGCGCGCCCGTCCTGGCCTGCACTTCCGCGACGTGTTCGACGAGGCCGTCCAACAGAGACGACGTGAAGTCCCGAAGGGCGCCGCGATCGGTGAGCACGCGATGGCCCCGGGACAGTTCGATCCCGGCGCCGAGCGTCCACGGCCCGGCCAGCTGGACCTTGAAGACCGGCGGCGTGACCCCGGCCTTCTCCCGCGCCTCTTGGACGGCGTCGAGATCCCAGCGCAGCAGGTCGATGGCCCGCCGGTGCTCGTGTCCGGGCCGGGACGCGACGCGGTAGCCGCTCGGCACGACCTCGACAGCCAGGTCGACCAGCAACGCGGCGGTCCGGCCGAGCATGTCCGCCCCGACGCCGCGGGCCGGCAACTCGGGCAGATGCGGGAAGTCGGGCAGCTCACCGAACACGACCGCCGCCGCTTCGACGGGATCGTCGCCCGGCATCGATCCGATCGCCGTCGCGGCCCCGCTGGGCCAGATTCGCTCACTCACGACCACCGATTCTGGTCGACCCCCGACTACTGGCCCCGGCCGGGGCATCAGGATGCGGACATTCACCGCATTTCCGTTGAGCGACACCATGGACGGCCCCGCGGCGATAGGCTGACCGGCCATGACGAGTTCGCCACCGCAGCCAGGCTGGTACCCGGACGCGCGGGACCCCCGTCTGCACCGGTGGTGGGACGGCCAGTCCTGGACCGCCGACACCCGGCCGGCCTACCAGTCCCCGCCACCGAGCGATTCCGAGCCGATCGAACTGGACATCGAACGCGCCCACGACCCGGCCCGGATCCAGAACCAGGTCAATCGCGCGACACGCGGCCGAGGCGGCGTGCACAGCGGGGGCGGGACCCTGTTCACCGAGCCGGTCCTGGTGGTCAACCAGCGCGCCAAGCTGATCGAGATGGCCAACGAGTTCGGCGTCTTCGACCAGCACGGCAACCGGCTCGGCGGGGTCGTCGAGGTGGGCCAGAGCACGCTGAAGAAGGCGATCCGGCTCCTGACCAACTACGACCAGTTCCTGACCCACAAGTTCGAGGTCCGCGACGCGAACCACAGCACCGTGCTCAAGGTGACCCGGCCCGCGAAGGTGTTCAAGTCCCGATTCCTCGTCACCAGGGCGGACGAGACCCCGATCGGCGAGATCGTCCAGGAGAACGTCTTCGGCAAGATCCGGTTCGGCTTCGTCGTTGACGGCCGCTCGGTCGGCGGGATCTTCGCGGAGAACTGGCGCGCCTGGAACTTCTCGATTCGCGACCACGCCGGCACCGAGGTCGCCCGGGTGACCAAGACCTGGGGCGGGTTCCTCAAAGCCGCCTTCACCACGGCCGACAACTACGTCGTGGAGATCCCGCACCCCCTGCCGGATCCCCTCGCCAGCATGGTGGTCGCCGCGGCCCTGACGATCGACACCGCGCTGAAGCAGGACACCGACTGAGCAAGTGACCGGCGTCTCATCTCCGCCAGGTGGACAGCGAGCCCGGCACGGCTCAGGGTGAAGAAGGGCCGGGACACCGCAGTCTCGCCGGGACGGAGGTCACCGTGGAACCGTTGCCGGAAAGCAGCGACAGGAACTGGACCGAGGCCGGAATCTACGAGGTCTCGGCCGGTGTCTACCGGATCCCGTTGCCGCTGCCCAACGACGCTTTGCGCGCGGTCAACGTCTACGCGGTCACCGACGGCAAGAAGCTGGTCCTGGTCGACTCCGGCTGGGCGCTGACCGTGGCCCGGCAACAGCTCGCGGCCGCCCTCGGCGGGATCGGAGCCGAACTCGCCGACGTCAGCGAGTTCCTCGTGACCCACGTGCATCGGGACCACTATTCGCAAGCTGTGGTCCTCCGCCGTGAGTTCGGCTCGAAGATCGCCCTCGGCCAGGACGAAGAGCCGTCGCTCAAAGCATCCGGCAATCCCGACCGGCTGCCGATGGAGGCACAGGTCGATCTCCTGTTCCAGGCCGGAGCCGGCGAAGTCGTGGAAGCGCTGGCCCGGGAGTTCGGCACGGACCGCCGGCACACGGAAGCCGACCTCTGGGAAGGGCCCGACGAATGGCTGACACCGGGTCCGCGGCCGATCCTGCCCGGGCGCGAATTCGAAGTCGTCGCCACTCCGGGACACACGTCGGGGCACGTCGTCTTCGTCGACGACACAGCCGACCTGTTGTTCTCCGGTGACCACGTGCTTCCACACATCACGCCCTCGATCGGGTTCCAGCCCGTGCCGGCCGAGTTGCCGCTCAACGACTTCATCGACTCGCTTCGCTTGGTGCGCGCCATGCCGGACCGCCGCATGCTTCCCGCGCACGGCCCGGTGTCCGAAAGCGTGCACACCCGAGTCGACGAACTGCTGGAGCACCATCGGCAACGCCTTGAGACGATAGCCTCGCAAATCGCGGCCGGCGCCAGCAGCGCGTACGAGGCCGCGCACCGGATCGGCTGGACCCGCCGCAACCGCAACCTGTCCGAAATGGACTCCTTCAACCGGATGCTCGCGGTCCTCGAAACCGCGGCGCACCTCGACCTCCTGGTGTCACAAGGCAAACTGAACGCCCAAGCTGTCGACGGGGTTCGGCGTTACACGGTGACGTGAGGGCCCCGCACGCGGTCAGCACTGCGGGTAGCCGCCTCGTTGCAGTTATGTCCGTCGTCCGGCCTCCTGCATACTGGGTGAAATGGATGTCATCAGACGTGCCCGGGCGACGGACGTCGAGGCGCTCGTGCGCCTGTTCGGCGCACCGGGCGAACCGCTGGCAGCCGCGCTCCGGGAACTCACGAACACTCCGCACGTCACGCTGGTCGTGGCCGAGGACGACAACGGCGTCGCCGGCACCGCACAACTGACAGTGCTTCGAGGTCTCGCCTGGGACGGCGCGCCCCGTGGCCTGCTCGAGGGCATCCGCGCCGCTCGGCGTGGGGTGACCAGCGCCCTCCTGACCTGGGGCATCGACGAAGCCCGCCGACGTGGCTGCACGCGCGTCCACCTCGATTCGGGCCTCAACCGCGGCGACCTGCGAGACTTCTACGCACGCTTCGGTTTCGAGTACAGCTACCAAGGTTTCACCCGAGTCCTGTGATACTGGCGGCGTGGCCGAATACACCATCCGCAGGGCACGGCGTGAGGACATCGGTGCGATCGTGCGCATGCTGGCGGACGATCAGCTCGGCGCCGGCCGGGACGATCCCGGCGACCTCGAGCCGTACCTGCGTGCCTTCGACGAGATCGACGGGGATCCCCATCAGCTTCTGGTGATCGTCGCCTGCGGAGACGCGCCGGTCGGCACCTTGCAGCTCACGATCATCCCCGGCCTCGCCAGGCGCGGTGCCCTTCGGGGTCAGATCGAGGCCGTGCGGATCCACGCCGACCATCGAGGCACCGGACTGGGCGCCGAGCTCATGCGCTGGGCGATCGACGAGTCGCGGCGGCGCGGGTGCGCCCTGGTACAGCTCACGTCGGACACCTCCAGGACGGAAGCGCACCGCTTCTACGAGCGCCTCGGATTCGTGCCGAGCCACACGGGTTTCAAGCTCAAGCTCTGAGCGGCAAAGCCCTCTACGCACATCAAAGCAACGACTGTCTATTTCGGACATTGACCCTCCCATGAGCGTGACGCGGGCGCCTACGCACGCGAACCATCCCGAAACAATTGCGATCCGTCAAGCCGCGAAGGGCGCGAACGGACCGTTCGCTCCCTTTTGCCACCCATTCCCCTGAATCTCGATGACTTTCCCCGCGAGCCGTCGTACGGTCGGGTTCATGACACCTTCCCAGCCAGTCCGCAAGCTCGTCCCTGCCACTGCGTCCCAGAGCGACGACGAACTCCCGTTCGTGCTGCGTTCAGTCCGAGCTGACCCGAACACCCTGCAGCACATGAAAGACGAACAGGTCGTCGACGTGATCCGCGATAGCGAAGCCGAGATCTCGAAGTTGCAAGCACTCCAGCTAAGAGCGATCGCGGATCTGAGCGTGCGCCGGAGACGGGCGTCCAGCGCCTCGTCGGAAGTCGCGTTGGCCTTGTCCATAACGGAACATCGCGCCAGTGCCATCGTTTCCGCGGCCAACGCGCTGATCGCCCGCCTCCCCCGCATGCTCAACCTCATGGACGACGGCCGGCTCGACCTGTATCGCGCCATGAAGGTCACTGATGCGACGGCATGGCTGTCGGGAGATCACGTACGCGTCGTCGACGCGACGCTCGAGGATCGGGTTCCAGGGCGGAACGCCACACAGGTCCGCCGGGCAGCGGCCTACGCGGCCGCGCAGGCCGATCCCGAGGGTGCAGAGCTCCGCACCGAGCGAAAGCTCGTCGAGCGGCGACTCAGCCTGCACCACCAAGACACCGGCGTGACCCACCTGTCGGTCAACAACGCACCGACCGAGAAGGCAACCGCCGCCTACGCCCGCGTCGACCAGGCCGCCCGGGCGTTGAAGACAACCGACGAGCCGCGAACGCTGGATCAGCTCCGAGCGGACGTAGCCATCGATCTGCTGCTCAGCGGCACTGGAGGGCCGAGCGCACGCACCGAGGTGTTCCTGCACATCGACGTGGCCACCTACCTCGGGCTCAACCAGTCTCCGGCAACATTGGCTGGTCGCGGGCCTGTCGCGGCTGCGTTGGCTCGCCACATCATCGGCGGGCCTGACACGACGCTGCGTCGGGTGCTCACCGACCCACGAACCGGTCAGGCGGTCGAACTGTCTCCGACGCGCTACCCGCTCGAGCAGAACGAGTTCATCCGGGTCCGCGACCAGGAGTGCCGGCAACCCGGATGCACGCGTCCCGCGCAGAGTTGCGGAATCGAAGGGACTCGCGCGAAGGGCGAGGCCGAAGGAGCTGCAGATCAGCTGGTCACGTTCTGCTCGCGACACCGCAAGCTGAAGGGACAGCCTGGCTGGGACTACGAAGTCACGCCGGGCGGCACCGTGAACGTCGCGACGCCGGCCGGGCAGGTGCATTCGACAACGCCCCCGTCGATGCACCCGGGTCGCCGGCGGGCGAACCGACTCCGGAAGAAGCCACGGAAGTGACCGATGATCAGCGGGTGCCGGAGATCTTCGCGCTGCCGAGGACGACGTCCCCACCTTCGGGGTCAGGGCGGTAGAGAACGACGACCTGGCCCGGAGCGACCCCGCGCAGCGGCTCCCGCAAGTGCACTGTCATTGTGTCGGAATCCACGTCGGCGACCGCGTCCACGATGCCTCCGTGGGCCCGGACCTGGACCACGCATTCGGTGGGTTCGGTCAAAGGCCGGCCGCTGGGCCAGATGGCCCGGTCGGCCTCGATCACTGTGACGCCGAGCCCGGCCACAGAGCCGACCTTGACGGAGCCGGACACCGGTTCGAGCGACAGGACGTACCGAGGACGGCCATCCGGCGCCGGAGCGTCGATCCCGAGGCCCTTGCGCTGGCCGACGGTGAACCCGTGCACTCCGGTGTGCCTGCCGAGGACAGCACCCGTCTCCGCGTCCACGAGCTCGCCGGGACGCTGACCCAGCCGGTTCTCCAGGAACTTCTTGGTGTCGCCGTCCGGGATGAAGCAGATGTCGTGGCTGTCCGGCTTGTTGGCGACGGACAGGCCTCGTCGCTCCGCCTCGGTCCGCACGTCGGTCTTCCAGGAGTCGCCCAGAGGGAACATGGCGTGGCTGAGCTGGTCCGGTGTCAGCGAGGCGAGCACGTACGACTGGTCCTTGCCGCTGTCGGCACTACGGCGCAGCTCGGGCACACCGTCCACCACGGAGAGGCGCGCGTAGTGGCCCGTCGCAACCGCGTCGAATCCGAGCGCCATCGCCTTTTCGAGAAGCGCTTCGAACTTGATCTTCTCGTTGCAGGTGACACACGGATTCGGGGTGCGCCCGGCGGCGTATTCGCCGACGAAGGTCTCAACGACCTCTTCGGTGAAGCGCTCGGCGAAGTCCCAGATGTAAAAGGGGATACCGAGGATGTCAGCGGCCCGCCGGGCGTCGTGCGAGTCTTCGATCGTGCAACACCCGCGCGAACCGGTCCGCAAAGTTCCCGGTTTGGCCGACAGTGCCAGGTGCACACCGACGACGTCGTGCCCGGCGTCGACCGCGCGCGCCGCGGCGACCGCCGAGTCCACTCCTCCGCTCATCGCGGCCAAAACCCGCATTGCCTTACACCTCTTGCTTCTGAGTCTGCTTGCGCATTCCGGCGAGGCCGGCCTGTCGGGCGCGCATGACAACGCCGCCGATCTCGGCAGCCACCGCCTCGACGTCCGCGGCGGTGGATGTGTGGCCGAGGGAAAAACGAAGGGAGCCGCGGGCCGCCGCCGGGTCGGCCCCCATGGCGAGCAGTACGTGGCTCGGCTGGGCGACGCCTGCCGTGCACGCCGATCCCGTCGAGCACTCGATGCCCTTGGCGTCGAGCAGCATCAGCAGGCTGTCGCCGGCACATCCGGGGAATGTGAAGTGGGCATGGCTGGGCAGCCTCTCGCCATTCCCGCCGTTGAGGACGGCGTCGGGTACCTCGCGCTGGACGGCCTCAATGAGCCCGTCTCGGAGTTCCTCAACGCGCTTCGCGTACTCGGCCCGGGTTGCGACGCTGGTGCGGACAGCAGCTGCGAGACCGACGATCGCCGGGACGTCCAGGGTCCCGGAGCGGACATTGCGCTCCTGACCTCCGCCGTGCAGCAGGGGCACACAAGGCACGTCGCGTCCAAGCAGAAGTACTCCCACTCCGATCGGGCCACCGAGCTTGTGTCCGGTCAGGGTGAGCGCAGCGGCGCCGCTGGCCGCGAAGTCGACCGGAGCGGCACCGACAGCCTGAACCGCGTCGGTGTGGAACGGGATGTCGAACTCGGCGCACACTGCCGCCAGCTCGGTGATCGGGTTGATCGTGCCGACCTCGTTGTTCGCCCACATCACGGTGGCCAGCGCCACGGTTTCGGGATCCGCGGCGATGGCTGCACGGAGCACGTCAGGCGAAACCCGGCCCTGGCTGTCCACGTCGAGCAAAGTGACCTCGGCGCCGCTGTGGGCTTCCAGCCATTCGACTGTGTCGAGCACGGCGTGGTGTTCCGCGGCACCGCACAAGATGCGACGACGCTGCTTCTGCTCGTCGTAGCGGGCCCAGTAGATGCCCTTGATCGCGAGGTTGTCGCTCTCGGTGCCTCCGCCGGTGAAGATCACCTCGGATGGACGGGCGCCCAGCGCCTCGGCGAGCGTTTCGCGGGCTTCCTCGACCATCCGGCGGGCCCGGCGGCCCGAAGAGTGCAGCGCCGAGGCGTTGCCCACGGTGGACAGCGCCTCGGTCATCGCCGCTATGGCGTCGGGCAACATCGGAGTGGTCGCCGCGTGGTCGAGATAGGTCATCGCTCCATCAGGGTAGTCCGCTCCAGCGCGTGACGAAGCCCACCCTGGCTCTCGAAGTGGCCTGTCACACCTTCGATGGCCATCGCCCGGTCAGCCGGGCGCCCACCATCGCGAGGGCCACCAAGGCCACTGTGAGCAGCGCCATCGCCGGCGACGGGTCCAGAACCGAGCCGACCGCGCCAAGCAGCACGCCACCCAAGCCGATGAGCAGTGCTGAGCCCACCCAGTCCGCGAGCTGCATCGCCGAGGTGTTGAATCCGCGTTCACCTTCGGGTGAGTAGCGGAGCAGCAAGACGGAGATGGCGGGCATCGCGATCCCCATGCCGGCGCCACCGATCGCGCAGGCCACGAACGCCACCCAGCCGGGGAACCATGGCTGCGAAACCAGGCCGAAGCAGACCAGTCCGGCCGCGACCAGCCAGAATCCGGTGCGCAGCGATGCCTCCCTCGACCAGCCGAGGTACCGGCCTTGCGCTGCCGAGGCCGCGGACCAGCCCAAAGCCGTGATCGTGAGTGGCAGGCCGGCGAGGGTGGGGCTGTAGCCGTGGACCGCGCTCATCGTCAGCGGGAGGTACGCCTCCATCCCCGCGTACGCGCCGGCGATCAGGGCACGGGAGGCGATGACCGTGGGCAAGCCGGGACGGGAAGTCAGTGTCCCGGCCGGCAGCAGCGTCCGGAGGGCGTAGCCCAAGGCGATGAGCCCGACCGTGCCGTAGCCGAGGGCGAGGAGCGACTGGTGCTGGGCTGCCCACGTCAGCGCTGCGACGCCCAGCGCGGCGATCATCGCCTGGGGAACGCTCGCCTGCCGGCCGCCCATGGCCAGTCCGTGCGCGGGCAAGCGCCGGACGACCACCACCAGCATGAGGACGCCGACGGCCACGAGCGGGACCAGGCCGAGGAAGACCCACCGCCAGCCGACGCTGACCGTCACGACCCCGGCCACCGAAGGCCCGATGACCGCCGGCAGGACCCAGGCGGCGGCGTTCGCGGCGTAGATGACCGGACGTTCGTGGTCGCTGAACGTCAGCGCGATCAGGAGCGAGACCGAGACCAGGAGCAGCCCCGAGCCGAAGCCCTGCAGCGCGCGGCCGAGGAGGAACAGCGGCATTCCGCTCGCCGTTCCCGCGACGACGAGACCCGCTGCGAACAGCAGAGGCCCTGCCAGCAGTGCCGGCGCCGGGCCGCGGCGGTCGCCGATCCGGCCCGAAAGCACCGTCGCGACGACGCTGGAAATCAGGAAGATCGTGAACGGCCACGCATAGAGCGACAACCCGTGGAGGTCGGCGACGAGGGTGGGCATCGCCGTCGCCACGCCCATGCTCTCGAACGCGACCAAGGTGACCACGAGCAGCAGCGCGATCGTGGTCAGCCGGTGTTCCGCGCTCCAGAGCACACTCCGGCGACGGGGTGCGGAGTCGCTCGTCGAGGCCATGATCAGCAGCGTGCAACCTCCAGTCCGCTGGAGGTCAAGGCGGTTCAGGCGGAGCGGTGCGCCACTGGTTCCAGCGGCAGGTCGCGGGCCAGCGCGGCCGCCTCGCCGCGGGAACTCACGTCCAGCTTGTCGAGGATGTTGCGGACGTGGAACTTCACCGTGTGCTCGCTGAGCTGGAGTTGCCCGGCGATCTGCCGGTTGCGCAGACCTTGGGAGATGCCCGTCAGCACCTCCAGTTCGCGCGGGTTGAGCCGGTCGAGCGGACGCAGCTCCGGCGGGTCGGCCACGCCGAGCGGGAGAACGGCGGTGATCGTCGTGCCCCAGCCCGGCACGGCGTCGACCTCCCAGTGGCCGCCGAGGGCCGTGAGCCGCTCGGTCAGGCCTCGATGCGGGAGTGCGTCGGCGACTTCGGGGCAATCGTCGCGGACCGTGATCCGTAGCACCGAGCCGTCCACGCGCCAGGACGTCCGCAGACGCGTGGTCGCGGAACGGTCCAAAGCGGCGAGCACCAGACCACGGGTCAGGGTCCGTGCCGTGTGGGCGATGTCCTGCGGGAGTGACGCGTCGCCGACGGGGTCGGCCAGGTCGACGTCGACGTCCGTGTGCCGTACGAGGTCGACGAGCTGGGTCTTGAGGACGGCGAACGCCGTGTCGGTCTGCTCCGCGGACAGGACCTGGTCGCGGTCGACGACGCCTTTGAGCTCGAGCAGCGCGTCGGCGGCGAGGTCGACGGCGGTGCGGCGGGCGACGACGTCGGAGAGCCGTCCGGAGCGGAGCACCGCCAGAAGCGTGACCAGAGTCGCCGCATGCGTCTGGCCGAGGTCGGTGATCGCCTGGGCGCGGGCGGAGGCTGCGGCCAGGCTGCTGGCCACGACGTCCGGGCCCGGATCGGTCGCCCGCCGGCCGGCGTCGACGCTGACGATGTCCCACAGCCGGACCGCCAGCTCGAGCTCCGCAGACGGCGGCTCCGCGGCCTCCGGCACCACAGCGAGCACAGCGCCTTGGCCGACGGCCGGCGCCGCAGCGAGCAGGACGAGGCGGCGCTCGACGCCACCCAGCACGCCGTCGATCACCAGAGCTTTGCCCGGCTCGCTGCGGTCGACCAGCCGCTGCAGCTCGACGCTCGTCACGGTCCGGGTGATCGCTTCGTCGCCGATGACCTTGAGCGGGCTGCGGGGACAGTCGCCCGTCTGCATCGCGGCCGCGCGGTGCGGGATCAGCTTTCCCAGCTCGGCGGAGAACCGGCCGAGCAGCTGGGGCCGCGGTGCCGACAGCAGCCGCTCGACGACGTCGAGCACGTGCCGCGGGTCCGACCGGGAAACATCCATGGTCCCCAAGGTAGGCGCGTCCGCGGTCCGGCGACCTGCTCGTCCGGCTAGTGAACACTGCTCGTCCGGGCGGTTCGGCGGGTCCGGCGGGCGAGTTGACTTCTCGGGGAGGACATTCGAACCCGAAGGTCACGAACCGAGGAGCGAACACACCATGCAAGCGATCACCTTCTCCGCCTACGGCGGGCCGGAAGTCCTGCAGCTGTCCGAGGTTCCGGTGCCGGAGCCGGGCCCGGGGCAGGTGCGGCTGGCCATCCGGGCCGCCGGGGTCAACCCGATCGACTGGAAGATCCGCAACGGCGCCATGCAGCAGAACTTCCAGGTCCCCTTCCCGCACATCCCCGGCCTCGAGGTCGCCGGGGTCGTCGACGCCGTCGGCGAGGGCGCGGCCTTCGCCGTGGGCGACGAGGTGTTCGGCTGGTCGGAAACCGGCGCCTACGCCGAGTACGCGCTGGCGAAGACGGTCGCACCGAAGCCGGCGAGCCTTTCGTGGGCGGCCGCGGCGGCGTTGCCGGTCGCCGGGGAGACGGCGCTTCGCGTCCTTGGGCTGCTCGGCGTCCGTGAAGGCGAGACGCTGCTGATCCACGGCGCGAGCGGCACCGTCGGCCGGTTCGCCGCTCAGGTCGCCGTCGCACGGGGCCTCACCGTCATCGGCACAGGCGGGAGCCGGAGTCTCGAGGACCTGAAGTCGCTGGGCGTCGTTCCGGTGCTCTACGGCGACGGCTGGCCGGAGCGGGTTCGCGAGGCCGCGCCCGGACCGGTGGACGCCGTGTTCGACGCCGCCGGGCACGGGGTGCTGCCTGGGTCCGTCGAGCTGCGGGGCACCAAGGAGCGGATCGTCACCATCGCCGATGCGGCCGCGTTCGAGCTGGGGATCCCGTTCTCCAGCGGGGGCGAGCAGACCCGTGAGGTCCTCAACGGGATCGCCGGTTGGGTGACCGATCGCGGGGTCAGCATCGCGCAGGGCAAGAGCTACCCGCTCGCCGAGGCGGCCGCGGCGCAGGTCGAGAGCGAGGGCGGGCACCCTGGCGGAAAACTGACGATCGCCGTCGGCTGAGGACCGGACCGGCGCCGACCGAGGGCTGAACGGGACCTGCCACCGGACCACGGTGGCGAGTCCCCGACCCGGGCCTGCCGCCGGATCGCGGCGACAGGGCCCGGATCACTTCGCGGAAGGCGAAGCCAGGGGGACCGTCTGGCGGCGCGGGGTCCGGCGCCGCTGCTGGGCCGGGATCTGCACCGTGCCCAGCGCGGAATGGACCGCAGCCTCGGCGAGGGCGGCCAGTTCGCGGCGGGTCTCCGCGCGGCCAGGGGCGATCTCCGGGCAGACGTGGATTTCGAGCACCAGCCCGCGCAGGGCCGCGACCCGGCGCAGGGACGCGATCAGCGACTCCGGGCCGATGAACGCCGGACGGCTGGTCTCGCGGCCGTCGACGAGGCGGTACCTCAACGCGATCGGGCGCACCGGGACGCCGCCGTCGATGGCCGCCTGGAACGTCGCCGTGGTGAAGCGGCCCGAGGCCCGGCCGCACCACGTCGTGCCCTCCGGGGTGACGCTCACCAGCGCGCCCGTCCGCAGCGCGTCGGCCAGCGTCGCCATCGTGGCCGGCAGCGACGTCAGCCGCTCGCGGTCGAGGAAGATGCTGCCGCCGCGGCGGACGAGGCCGCCGAGCACCGGCCAGCCCGCGATCTCCTTCTTCGCCAGCGCGCGCATCGGCCGCAGCGCGTTGATCGCGACGATGTCCAGCCACGAGATGTGGTTGTTGACCACCAGGGCGCCACGGCCGGCGGGCGCGCTGAGGAAGTCGGCACCGCCCCGGATGTCCAGCCGGACCCCGAACGCCCGCAGCACGCCGCGGAAGATCAGCCGGAGCAAGCGCTCGCGGCCTGGCGTCACCAGCAGCAAAGGCGCGGACAGCAGTGCCGCGAAAACGACCGAGACCGCCGCCGCGAAGCGCAGAACCCGGCGTGAAAGGCCGACCACGGGGTCGTCGGCGGTGAGGCAGCCGTCGCCGCACGGCGAGGACGGCATCCAGGCGTGGCTCATACCTGCACCCCGAGGAAGAACTTCAGGTACCGCTCGTCGACGTTCTGCAGGTCCAGCACGACGAAGAAGTCCGCGACGCCGAAGTCGGCGTCCAGCGCGGGCGGCCCGTAGGCCTTGGCGCCGAGGCGGACATAGCCCTTGATCAGCGGCGGCAGCGTGGCTCGCGCCGGGCGTTCGATGCCCGAGACGTCCCAGGGGATCAACGGCGTGACGCGTGTGGCCTCGTCGGAGTAGTGCTTGGTGCGCAGGAGGTCCCAGACGCCGGCGGCGAAGGAGCCGTCGCCCACCAGGGGGACGGAGGCGCAACCGGCGAGGTAGCGGTGGCCGGAAAGCAGCATGTAGCGGGCGATCCCGGCCCAGACCAGGCTGACGACGGCGCCGCTGCGGTGGTCCGGGTGCACGCACGACCGGCCGGTTTCGACCAGCGACGGTCGCAGGTCGTCGATCGCGCTCAGGTCGAATTCGCTGTCGGCGTACAGCTTCCCGGCCTGGGCGGCGCGCTCCGGCGGCAACATCCGGTAGCAGCCGACGATCTCGCCGGTGTTGTCGTCGCGGACCACGAGGTGGTCGCAGAACTCGTCGAACTCGTCGATGTCGAGACCGGGCCGCGGGGAGTGGAGGCGCGCACCCATTTCCTCGGCGAAAACCCGGTGACGCAGTTTCTGCGCCGCGACCACTTCGTCGTTCGCGTGCGCGACGAGAAGGGAGTACCGGGGAGCGCCTGCGGGGCGCTCGGCACCCGCCTGATCAGTGCTGACGAGGAGCTGTGACGTCGTCATGGTCAAGGTGTACCTGCGCGGAGGAAGCCGCGGAGAGTGCGATCCGATGACCGATCAGTGCACGTTCAGTTAATGGCGGGTTCTCAGGCTCTTCTCAGGTCCCGGAAATGCGCGAAGGGCCTTCCGGGACGTCCGGAAGGCCCTTCGACGTGGCTGGAATCAGCCCTTGCGCTTGTCGACCGCCTCGGTCAGCTGCGGCGCGACGTTGAACAGGTCGCCGACGATGCCGAAGTCGGCGATCTCGAAGATCGGCGCCTCCGGGTCCTTGTTGACGGCGATGATCGTCTTCGACGTCTGCATGCCCGCGCGGTGCTGGATCGCGCCGGAGATGCCGAGCGCGATGTACAGCTGCGGCGAGACCGTCTTGCCGGTCTGGCCCACCTGGAACTGCGCCGGGTAGTAGCCGGAGTCGACCGCGGCACGCGACGCGCCGACGGCCGCGCCGAGCGAGTCGGCCAGCTTCTCGACGACGTCGAACTTCTCCGCCGAACCGACACCGCGGCCACCGGAGACCACGATCGAGGCCTCGGTCAGCTCCGGCCGGTCACCGCCGGTCACCGGCTCGACGCCGGTGATGCGGGTGGACTTCGCCGCGTCGACGGCGGGGAGCTCGACGGTCTCCTCGGCCGCCGCGCCCTCGGCGGGCTCGGCCTCGACCGCACCCGGGCGGATGGAGACGACCGGCGCACCCTTCGCGGACTTGGACTTCACCGAAAACGCGCCACCGAAGATCGACTGGTCGATGACGCCGTCACCGTTGACGCCCACGGCGTCGTAGATCAGGCCGGAGCCCAGGCGCACGGCCAGGCGGGCGGCCACCTCCTTGCCCTCACCGCTGGCGGTGACGAGCACGGCAGCCGGGGACGCCTGCTGCGCGAGGGCAGCGAGCACGTCCACCTTGGGCGTGACCAGGTAGTTCGCGGCGTCGTCGCCTTCCGCGACATACACCTTGGCGGCGCCGTGCGAAGCCAGCGCCTGCTTCGCCTTGGCGGCGGTGCCGGTCGGGCCGACGACGACGGCCGACGGCTCCCCGAGCGCGCGGGCGGCGGTCAGCAGCTCGAGCGTGACCTTCTTGACCTCACCGTCGACGTGGTCGACGAGGACGAGTACTTCAGCCATTGTTCTACTTCCTCCTCGAAGAGCCGTTGTCAGATGAGCTTCTGGCCGACCAGGTACTCGGCGACCTTGGTGCCGCCGTCGCCCTCGTCCTCGACCTTCTCGCCGGCGGTGCGCGGCGGCTTCGGGGAGGACTCGGTCACCGTGGACCACGCGTTGGCGAGGCCGACCTCGCCCGCGTCGATGCCCAGGTCGGCGATGGTGAACGTCTCGACCGGCTTCTTCTTCGCGGCCATGATGCCCTTGAACGACGGGTAGCGCGGCTCGTTGATCTTTTCGCCGACGCTCACGATCGCGGGCAGGTTCGCTTCGAGGCGGGTCAGGCCGTCCTCGGTCTCGCGGGTGGCCTTGATCGTCGTGCCCTCGACGGTCAGCTCGCGCACGTAGGTGACCTGCGGCAGGCCGAGCAGCTCGGCGAGGATCGCCGGAACGGCGCCACCGCGGCCGTCGGACGACTCGTTGCCGGCGATGACGAGGTCGTAGCCCTCGACCTTGGAGATCGCGGCGGCGATCACCTTCGCGGTGGCGATCGCGTCGGAGCCGTGCAGGGCCTCGTCGGAGACGTGGATGGCCTTGTCGGCGCCCATGGACAGCGCCTTGCGGATGGCGTCGGTCGCGCGGGTCGGGCCCACCGAGATCACGGTGACCTCGCCCTCACCGGCTTCCTTGATCTTCAACGCCTCTTCGACGGCCTTCTCGTTGATCTCGTCGAGCACGGCGTCGGCGGATTCGCGGTCAAGGGTGTGGTCGGCCCCGTTGAGCTTGCGCTCCGAGTAGGTGTCCGGTACCTGCTTGACCAGGACAACGATGTTGGTCATGGGTCTGCTTCGACCTCCCGGTTGTGGCCCGCGGACGCCCACGGGTCAGTGCTCTACTGGCCGGTAGATTAGGGCCATTCCGCCGCCAGGACCCGTCGAGGTGACGCCATTCACCTGGATGCGCAATCTAGTGGGACGATCGTCCCGTTAGTCGACCGGTTACCCCGCCCGAACTGCCGTTCGTCCGATTGGCCCAACCGCGGCCTACTACCAGTAGGTCGACAACGATTAACCTCCCCGACCATGCCCGCGCGCATCGCCGTCATCACCGACTCGAGCTCCTGCCTGCCCGACCTCGTCGCCTCCCGCTGGGCCATCGGAGTCGTCCAGATCCAGCTGAACCTGGGTGGTCACTTCGACGACGAAAACCGCTTCGACCGCGGCGAGGTGATCGACGCGATGAGAGGCGGGCAAGTGATCACCACAGCGCCTCCGGATCCCGGGGCGTTCTTCTGGGCCTACCAGGAAGCGGTGGCCTCCGGCGCGACGGCCATCGTCAGCATCCACCTCTCCGGTCGCATGTCCGACACCGTCCGCGCGGCCCGGGAAGCCGCCCAGCAGGTCCGCATACCGGTGCACGTCCTGGACAGCCGGACCACCGGCATGAGCCTCGGCTTCGCCGCCGTGTCCGCCGCCCGGGCGGCGGCGGCCGGCGCGGACGCCGACCGTGTCATCGAAGCCGCCGAACGCCGCTGCACCACCAGCACCGAGTTCATCTACGTCGACACGCTCGAGTACCTGCGGCGGGGTGGCCGGATCGGCGCCGCGCAGGCCATGTTCGGCAACGCGTTCTCGATCAAGCCGCTGCTCACGGTCAAGGACGGCGAGGTCGCGCCGCTGGCGCGGGTTCCCGGCACGCGGCGGGCCCTGGCCAAGATGGTGGACCTCGCGGTGAAGAAGTCCGGCGGTTTCCGCGCCGACATCGCCGTGACCCGGTTCGGCGCCAGCGACCACGAACTGGAAATCGGCAGGCAGATCGAACGCCGGGTGCCGGCGATGGTCGAGAGCATGGTCGTCGAGGCGAGCACGGTCATCGGCGCGCACCTCGGCCCCGGCGCGCTCGGCATCACGGTGTCACCGGTGGGCTGACGCGCCGCCCCGGGACCAGCAGGAGCGCGAGCGGCAGCAGCACGCCCAGCCCGGTCGTCGCGACGATGAGCACCTGGTCGATCCGCTCGAAGTGTCCGACGTGGCCGAGGTGGTAGAGGAAGTGCGGGACGCCGAACAGCAGCGCCGAGACAGCCGCGAGCCGCGCCACCGCTGTGGTGCCGATCACGGCGGCCCCGATCAGCAGGGCCGCGAGCCCGAGGTTGAGCCCGCCGAAGTCGCGCAGGAGGTGCTCGTTGAACGGTCCGTCCATCGACACCCAGCCGGAGCGGAAGCCGGGAAAGTCCTGGTAGAAGCCGGTCGGAGAGATCAGCGGCCAGAGGCCGACGGGCACTTCGACAAGGCCGAAGACGACGAGCAGAACGCGGGTGATGGTCCGTTGCATGACCACGGAACGAGAGGGCGGTGCCGGACGTGACACCCGCTAGGGTCGCGGAGGTGACCACCCCAGCCACCCGGGCCGAGGCGCTGCACCTGACCGGCGAGCGGACCGTGCCCGGCATTGCCGAGGAGAACTACTGGTTCCGTCGCCACGAAGCGGCGTACGCAGCCCTGCTCCCCCACTGCGCGGACGCGACGGTGCTCGAAGCCGGCTGCGGCGAGGGCTACGGCGCCGGGCTCCTCGCCACCACGGCCCGCCGGGTGCTCGCGCTGGACTACGACGTGCCGACCACCGAGCACGTCGCCCGCCGCTACCCCGAGGTCGCCGTCGCGCGGGCGAACCTGGCGTACCTGCCGCTGCGGGACGCCGTGGTCGACGTCGTGGCGAATTTCCAGGTCATCGAGCACTTGTGGGACCAGGCCGGATTCCTCGCCGAGTGCCGGCGGGTGTTGTCGCCGAACGGCAAACTGCTGGTCACGACGCCGAACCGGCTGACCTTCACGCCGGACAGCGACACGCCGCTGAACCCGTTCCACACCCGCGAGCTGGCGCCGTCCGAACTGGCCGAGCTGCTCACCGACGCCGGCTTCGACGTCGAAGCGCTGCACGGACTGCACCACGGCGAGGCCGTCCGCGCACTCGACGAGCGGTACGGCGGTTCGATCATCGACGCCCAGCTCGACGTGGTCATGGGCAAGCTGCCGGGGCAAGCCGTGTGGCCGGAGGCGCTGCTCGCCGACGTCGCCGCGATCGAGGCCACGGGATTCGACATCCACGGCGACGACCTCGACGCGAGCCTCGACCTGATCGCCGTGGCGGTGCGCCGATGAGCGAGGGCACCTTCTGCCTCGTCGTGCACAGCCACCTGCCGTGGCTGCCGCACCACGGGAGCTGGCCGGTCGGGGAGGAATGGCTCTACCAGGCGTGGGCGCACTCCTACCTGCCGATGGTCGAACTCCTGGAGCGCTTCGCCGACGAGGGCCGCCGCGACGTGCTGACGCTGGGCGTGACACCGGTGCTCGCCGCGCAGCTCGACGATCCCTACAGCATCCGCGCGTTCCACGACTGGCTCGGCCACTGGCAGCTGCGCGCGCAGCACGCGGCGACCCTGTGGCGCGGCGACCCGCTGCTGCGCGAGCTCGCCGCGGCCGAGCACCGGACCGCGGTCCGCGCGGCCGAAGAACTCGGCACGCGGTGGCGGCACGGGTTCTCCCCCGTCCTGCGTTCCCTGGTCGACAATTCGACGATCGAGCTGCTCGGCGGGCCGCTGGCCCACCCCTTCCAGCCGCTGCTCGACCCGCGGGTGCGGCAATTCGCGTTGAACGCCGGTCTCGCCGACACGGCGCTGCGGCTCGGGACGCGGCCCGAGGGGATTTGGGCGCCCGAGTGCGGCTACGCGCCTGGTATGGAAAACGACTACGCGGCCGCGGGCGTGCGGCGGTTCATGGTCGACGGCCCGTCGCTGCGGGGTGAGACCTGGGCCGCGCGACCGGTCGGCGACACCGACGTCGTCGCGTTCGGCCGGGACCTCGAGGTCACCTACCGCGTCTGGTCGCCGAAAGCCGGCTACCCCGGCCACGCCGCCTACCGCGACTTCCACACCTGGGCGCACGAGGTCGGGCTCAAGGCGTCGCGGGTGACCGGCAAGACGGTCGAGCCGCCGGACAAGGCGCCGTACGACCCGGCGCTCGCCGCGGACGTCCTGGGTTCGCACGTCAAGGACTTCGTCGAGACCGTCGTGGCACGGCTGCGTTCGCTGAAGAAGCAGCATGGGCGTGAGGCACTCGTGGTCGCCGCTTACGACACGGAGCTGTTCGGGCACTGGTGGCACGAAGGACCCGCCTGGCTGGAAGGCGTGCTGCGCGCGTTGCCCGAGGCCGGCGTGCGAGTGACGACGCTGAAGGGCGCGATGGAGGCCGGCCACGTCGGCGAGCCGATCGACCTGCCCTCGTCGTCGTGGGGGTCGGGCAAGGACTGGCGCGTCTGGGACGGCGAGCAGGTGAAGGACATGGTCGCCGCCAACGCGGCGTTGCAGGACCGGCTGCTCGACCTGGTCGGGGGCCTGGATCGGACGGCGCGGGACACCGTCGCCGACCAAGCCGTGGCCGAGGCGATGCTGGCGCTGGAAAGCGATTGGGCGTTCATGGTCACGAAGGATTCCGCCGCGGACTACGCGCGGCGCCGCGCCCAGGTGCACACCGAGCGCTTCGACGCGCTGGCCGGGCTGCTGCGCCGCGGCGATCGCGCCCGGGCCGCGGAGCTCGCCGCCGCCTACCGCGCCGACGATGGACCGTTCGGGCACCTCGACGCCCGCGCGCTGAAGCACGACTGAAAGGGACCCTCCGGATGGGAATCCACGAAATTCCGCTCAAGACCCTCGACGGGCGGGACAGCTCCCTGGGCGAGTTCGCCGGGAAGGCGTTGCTCGTGGTCAACGTCGCGTCGAAGTGCGGCCTGACCCCGCAGTACTCCGGCCTCGAGCGGCTGCAGGAACGCTTCGGCGGCCAGGGCTTCTCCGTGGTCGGTTTCCCGTGCAACCAGTTCGCCGGGCAGGAACCGGGCAGTGCGGAAGAGATCCAGACGTTCTGCTCGACGACCTACGGCGTCACGTTCCCGCTGTTCGAGAAGATCGATGTCAACGGCGAGGGCCGGCACCCGCTCTACGCCGAGCTGACCGAAACCGCCGACGCCGAGGGCGCGGCGGGCGACGTCCAGTGGAACTTCGAGAAGTTCCTGATCGGCGCCGACGGCGAAGTCCTGGCGCGGTTCCGGCCACGCACCGAACCCGAAGACGAGGCGGTCATCAAGGCCATCGAGGCGGCGCTCCCGGCGTGAGCCGGCCGCTGCCGCGCCGGCCTTCCGGCCCGGCGCGGCGGCCGATCACAGGCCGACCTGGTCGCGTCCGACGACGTTGAGGTCGTCGACCGTCGCGCGGCCGGCCCAGTGCACTTCGTAGTCTTCGGGCGCGACGCTCGGCCGGGCCGCGACCGCGATCTGCACGATCGTCGACCCGACCTGGTGGTGCTGGGCGGGCCGGCCGGGAGCCGGGCTTGGCTCGTGACCGAAATCCGGCGAACGGTCCGCGCGGCGGCGCCGGGGCCGGTGCGGGTGGAGGCCGGCGAGGTTACGGACTCGGCCGCGCTGCGCGGCGTGTTGCTGCCCGCGCTCGACCACGGCCGCGACGGCCTGGTCAGAGCAGTTGCCGAATGCTGACCACACCGCACCGCGGCCGGCGCGCACCCGCCGCGACCGGCTGGCGCCCGACGTCAACCGGCCGTGGTCGGAATCACGACGAGCCCGCCGCGATCACTGCTCGCACGCACTTCGCCACCACCAACGGGTCCACTTTGACCACTTGACGGTCGTACGTGAGCAGGCCGTTGACCTCGTTCTCGACATCCGTCGTCTGGGTGTAGACGGCCCCGGACAAGCCGCGTTCCGCGACCACCCGCTCGAGAGCGGCGCTCACCTCGGCGTAGCGCTCGGTGAGCCGCTCCGGCGTCGGGGTCATTTCGTACGCGTTCGGCGGGCCGGGCCAGCGGTGGTCGTCCACAACCAGACCAAGGCCGCCGTACTCGCCGTCGACGATCGCGCGGCCGTCGCGGACCGACGGATCGCCGGGCCCCACGTACGTGTGATCGTCGTAGACGTCGCCCGCGCCGCTGTCCGGGCGGGAGAAGCAGCAGTTGACGCCGCTGTTCGGGATCACCAGCCGCGTCGGGTCGAGGGTCTTGACCAGTTCCGCGACACGGGCCGTGTCGAACTCGCCCCAGCCCTCGTTGAACGGGACCCAGCCGACGATCGACGGGACCGCGCGCAGCTGGGTCACCATTTCGGTCAGTTCCGCCTCGAACCGTTCCCGCGCCCGCCGGACCGGATCCGGCGCGACCCCGGGCGGGCCGTCGAACGACACGGTCAGCGACGGCATGTCCTGCCAGACGACCAGGCCCAGCGTGTCGGCCCAGAAGTACCAGCGGGCCGGCTCCACCTTGACGTGCTTGCGGACGAAGTTGAAACCCAGCTCCTTCGTCTTCTCGAGGTCGAACCGGAGGGCGTCGTCAGTGGGCGCCGTCGAGATGCCGTCCGGCCAGTAGCCCTGGTCGAGCGGGCCGTGCAGGAAGGTGATCCGGTCGTTGAGCGCGATGCGCGGACGTCCTTGCGAGTCGGGGAGCAGGCCGATCGTCCGGAGGCCGGTGTAGCTGCCGACTTCGTCCAAAATCGCGCCATGCCGGTCGAGCAGCCGGACGTGCAGCGGGTAGAGGTGCGGGTCGTCGGGGGTCCAAAGGTGCGGGTCGGGAACGTCCACGCGCACCGACGTCCCGGCCGGGCCCGACGCCCGCGCCACCTCGCCGTCATTGGCCGAAATCACGACCACGACCTCGGCGCCGCCGATGGCCTGCGGGAACACCGTCACCCCGGTCAAGTCCGGGGTCAGTTCCAGGCGCTCGACACGGGTCTCGGGGACTGGCTCCAGCCACACCGTTTGCCAGATTCCCGACGACGCCGTGTAGCAGATCCCGCCGGGGGCGTTGCGCTGCTTGCCGACCGGGAAGGGCTCGATGTCGGTGCGGTCTTCGGCCCGGACGGTCAGCTCCTGCGGTCCCGAGGCGCGCAGGACGTCGGTGATGTCGGCGCTGAACGCCGTGTAACCGCCTTCGTGCGTCGCGACGAGCTGGTTGTTGACCCACACCTTCGCCGTCTGGTCGACCGCGCCGAAGTGCAGGAGGACACGCTGCCCGCGCCAGTCGTCCGGGATCTCGACCAGGCGGCGGTACCAGAGGACCTCGTCGCGGCGTCCGATTCCGGACAACGCCGACTCGGGCGGGAACGGGACCAGGATGCGCTCGGCGTAGCCGGACGGCCGTGGTTCGTCCGGCGACAACGGCCGGCCCGCGTACTCCCAGACGCCGTTGAGGTTGAGCCAGCGAGGGCGGGTCAGCTGGGGCCGCGGGTACTCCGGCAGGGCGTGGTCCGGACCGGCCTCGCCGGTCCACGGGGTGGCCAGGGGCGGGTCGAGCCGACGCCAGCCGGTGTCTTCAGGTGAAGTCATCCCGGCCGATGGTGACAGAGATCGCCGGGCTCGACAGTGAGTCGAACCACATTCGGCGACCGCACTGGCCGGTCGGCTGGCACGGGCGGCGCCGAGCCCTTCCGACTCGCGAGTAACCTCTGCCCATGCGTGTGCTGATGCTGTCCTGGGAGTACCCGCCCGTGGCCATCGGGGGCCTGGCCCGGCACGTCCACGCGCTCGCTTGCCACCTCGCCCGCCAGGGCCACGAGGTCGTGGTGCTGTGCCGGCACGCCGCGGGCACCGACGCCGGGACGCACCCGCGCACCGACCGCGTCGTCGAGGGCGTGCGGGTCATCCGGGTCGCCGAGGACCCGATGCACGTGACGTTCGAACGCGACCTCGTCGCCTGGACGCTGGCCATGGGGCACGCCATGATCCGCGCCGCGCAGGACCTCCTGCGCACCTGGCAGCCCGACGTCGTCCACGCGCACGACTGGCTCGTCGCCCATCCGGCCATCGCGATCACCGAGGCGGCGCGGGTGCCGCTGGTCGGCACGATCCACGCGACCGAGGCGGGGCGGCATTCCGGCTGGCTGTCGCACCCGTTGAACCAGCAGATTCACTCGGTCGAGTGGTGGCTGGCGAACCGCGCCGACGGGCTGATCACCTGCTCGCAGGCGATGCGCCGCGAGGTCGCGCACCTCTTCGAGGTGGAGGCGGCCGACGTCACGGTGATCCACAACGGCATCGAGGAACGCGGCTGGCAGGTGCCCGCGGACGAGATCGCCCGCGCCCGCGAGGTCTACAGCCCGGCCGGTGCGCCGCTGTTGCTCTATTTCGGACGACTGGAGTGGGAGAAGGGCGTGCAGGACCTGCTGGCCGCGCTCCCCCGCATCCGGCGCCGCCACCCGGGCACGCGCGTGGTCGTTGCCGGAAAAGGACGACACTTCGACGAGCTCGTCGAGCAGTCACGGAAGCTGCGGGTGCGGCGCGCGGTCGACTTCGTCGGGCACCTGTCCGACCGCGACCTGCGCGCGGCGCTGGCCGCGGCCGACGCCGTGGTGCTGCCCAGCCGGTACGAGCCGTTCGGCATCGTCGCCCTGGAGGCCGCGGCGGCGAAGGCGCCGCTGGTCGCGTCGACGGCCGGCGGGCTCGGCGAAGTCGTGGTGCACGGCGAGACGGGCCTGGCGTTCAACCCCGGGGACGTCGCCGCGCTGGCCGACGCGGTGACGACGGTGCTCTCCGACGCGGAAGCCGCGGCCGAGCGCGCGCGGGCCGCGCAGGCCCGGCTGGCCGCGGACTTCGACTGGGGCCGTATCGCCGAAGCGACCGCCGAGGTCTACCGGCGGGCGAAACCCGGCGAGCCGGTCGAGCTGCCGCGGCCCAAGATCGCCACCGGCAACGCCTTCGAACCGGTCCCGGCCGAGATCCCGGAACTGTAGGTAGCCGCCCGTTCAGAACCGGCAGGGCCGGAAACAGTCCGGCCGCGGTGCGGCGGGCGTGGCCGTGACCTCGTCGACGGCGAACGCGAGCGAAAACACGACGAAGAGGGTGGCGACGGCAGCTTTCAACCTGCTGGTCATGGGGACTCCTCGGGGACCGGCGGCGCGATCGGCGCCTCGCAGCGAGCATCCGCGCCGGCTCGCGGGGAAACAATAAGCGGAACAGCAGGGGGCGATACGTATTCGCCTTCCGTGATCGGTTCGTCCGGTTCAACGGGTTCCGGTCAGCAGCCGGACCCGGACACGTTCCCGCAGCGGGCCGTGCGGGGCGACCACCTCCCGGACGCGCTCGGTGAACGCCGGTCTCGCGTCCGGGCCGGGCAGCTGCTCTGGACTCATTGCCGAAAAAACGCCAATTCCTCGACGGTCAGCGTCGCGAACGGATAGCCGCGGCGAAACCGCTGGTAGCACTCGCTCACTTCGCCGCCGAACGCAGATGTCGTCATGTCCTGAGCCTGACCACTGCGGCCGCCGGCCGGGCCGCCTTCCGCTCAGGGCGGACCGTCACAGTCGGGTGCCGTGGCGCAACCCCTGGCCGGCCAGGTGAAGGTCCTGCCTAGAAGATCGGCAGCAGGACGCCGTGCTCCGACTGTGGCCGCGGGCCGAAAATGCGGCGGTCGGCTTCGGCGATCGGGACGTCGTTGATGCTCGCTTCGCGACGACGCATCAGGCCTTCGTCGCTGAACTCCCACAGCTCGTTGCCGTAGCTGCGGAACCACTGCCCTTCGGCGGTCCGGGACTCGTACTGGAACCGGACGCCGATGCGGTTGCCGCGAAAGCCCCACAGTTCCTTGCGCAACGCGTAGTCCAGTTCGCGCGCCCACTTCTCGGTGAGGAACTCGACGATCCGCGCCCGTCCGACGACGTGCCGGTCGCGGTTGCGCCACACCGAATCCTCCGTGTACGCCAGCGAAACCCGCTCCGGGTCGCGGGTGTTCCACGCGTCTTCGGCGGCCTGGACCTTCTGGCGGGCGGTGTCTTCGTCGAACGGCGGGAACGGTGGACGCGGGGTCATGACTGCTCCTTCCGACGTGGAGAACGTGCGTTCTCCGCTACTCCCGCTAGACTAGAGAACGTTCATTCTCAGCGCCAGGGGCAGGTGACATGGATTCCGTGGAGGCGACCGACCGGCTGCTGGAGGCCGCCGAAGACCTCTTCTACGCCCACGGCGTGCAAGCGGTCGGGATGGACGCCGTCCGCGAACGCTCCGGCGTCTCGCTCAAGCGGCTCTACCAGTGCTTTCCGGCGAAGAACGACCTGGTCGAGGCGTACCTGCTTCGCCGGGACGAACGCTGGCGCGGATCGTTGCGCGATTTCGTCCACGCCCGCGGCGACGACCCCCTGGCCGTGTTCGCCTGGCTGAAGAACTGGTTCACCGAGCCGGGCTTCCGCGGCTGCGCCTTCATCAACTCCTTCGGCGAGTTCGGCGAGCCCGCGCCGGGTATCGCCGCGGCGATCCGCAAGCACAAGGACGAGGTCCGCGCCTACCTACACGGCCTCGTGCCCGATCCGCGCGTCGCCGACCAGCTGTTCTCGCTCGTGGAGGGCGCGACGGTGCTCGCCGCGATCACCGGTGACCCGTGTGAGGCGGACACGGCCCGCGAAGCCGCGAAGGTTCTGCTGAAAGCACTCGTGTGAGTGACAAGTCTGCGTAGCCCAGTAACCGGCCAACGGCCACGGATTCCTGTTCCGACGAATAAAGAACCGGTCCGGTGACGGGGAGCCGCCGTCACCGGACCGGTCCGGACCACACCATCCCAACCAGTGTGGATCCGGCTTCCCCTCGTCAGGTAGGGGAAGCCGGGGCCCTGCTACCGGGCGTCCGTGAGGTACCGCGCGTAGGCACCCGTGGTGAGGAAGCTCGGCAGCTTCTCGCCCAGCGCGGTTTCGGTGAAGATCTCGTACGCGTCGCCGAGGCGGTGGCCCGCACCGAGCTCGGCGCGCACCGACGCGAGTTCGTCGTTGAGGTACTCGACCGCCAGTTCGCGGGTCAGCGCCGTGCCGTCCTCGAGCTTCGTGCCGTTGCGGATCCACTGCCACACCTGGCAACGCGCGATCTCGGCGGTGGCCGCGTCCTCCATCAGGTTGTGGATCGCCGCGGCGCCGGTGCCGCGCAGCCACGCGTCGACGTAGCGCAGCGCGACGTTGATGTTCGCGCGCACGCCCGCCTCGGTGACCTCGCCGCCGGCGCTGGCCACGTCGAGCAGGTCTTCGGCGGTGACGTCGACGTCTTCGCGCAGCTTGCCGAGCTGGTTGGGCCAGCCGCCGAGCACGCCGTCGAAGACCTCGCGGCAGACCGGGACCAGGCCGGGGTGCGCGACCCACGAGCCGTCGAAGCCGTCGCCGGCCTCGCGTTCCTTGTCGGCGCGGACCTTCTCGATCGCGGTCGCGTTGATGTCCGGGTCCTTGCTCGGGATGAACGCGGCCATGCCGCCGATGGCGTGCGCGCGGCGCCGGTGGCAGGTGCGCACGAGCAGCTCGGTGTAGGCCCGCATGAACGGCACGGTCATCGTCACCTGCGCGCGGTCCGGCAGCACGAAGTCGGCGCCGTGCGCTGCGAAGTTCTTGATGAGGCTGAAGATGTAGTCCCAGCGACCGGCGTTCAACCCCGCCGCGTGCTCGCGCAGCTCGTACAGGATTTCGTCCATCTCGAACGCGGCGGTGATCGTCTCGATCAGCACGGTGGCGCGGATGGTGCCGCGCGGGATGCCGAGTTCGCGCTGCGCCAGCAGGAAGACGTCGTTCCACAGCCGCGCTTCGAGGTGGTTCTCCAGCTTCGGCAGGTAGAAGTACGGGCCGACGCCGCGGGCGACCAGCTGGCGCGCGTTGTGGAAGAAGTACAGGCCGAAGTCGACCAGGCTCGCCGACACCGGACGGCCGTCGATGCGGATGTGCTTTTCCACCAGGTGCCAGCCGCGGGGACGCGCGACGATCGTCGCGGGCTCTTCGCCGATGGTGTACTGCTTGCCGGCCTCGGTGGTGAAGTCGATGTTGCGGCGGATCGCGTCGTAGAGGTTGACCTGGCCGTCGATGACGTTGTGCCACGTCGGCGACGTCGCGTCCTCGAAGTCCGCCAGCCAGACCTTGGCGCCGGAGTTGAGCGCGTTGACCGTCATCTTGCGGTCGGTCGGGCCGGTGATCTCGACGCGGCGGTCCTCCAGGCCGGGCGCGGTCGGGGCGACGTGCCACGACTCGTCGTCGCGGATCGATCGGGTCTCGGGCAGGAAGCCGAGCGGCTTCTCCCCGGACTGCAGTTCCTCGCGCCGCACGCGGCGGGCGTCGAGCAGCTCGCGCCGGCGTCCGGCGAACGTGTTGTCCAGCTTGGCCAGGAAGTCGAGTGCCGCCGGGGTCAGGATCTCCGCGAACCGGCCCTCGACGGGCCCGGTGACCTCGATGCGGTAGTTCAGCCGATCAACCATGGGGTGCCTCCGCGAGCTGTGGGCGGGGAAGGGAAGAAGGGGAGGGACGCGGCCTGACGGCGGAGGGGGGTGCGCCGTCAGGCCGCGGCCGGGATCAGTGGAACTGGGCTTCTTCGGTGGAGCCCTTGAGCGCCGTGGTCGAGCTCTCCGGGTTCAGTGCGGTGGCGACCTGGTCGAAGTAGCCGGTGCCGACCTCGCGCTGGTGCTTGGTCGCGGTGTAGCCGCGGCTCTCCGAAGCGAACTCGCGCTCCTGCAGGTCGACGTAGGCGGTCATGCCTTCGCGGGCGTAGCCGTGCGCCAGGTCGAACATCGAGTAGTTCAGGGCGTGGAAGCCGGCCAGCGTGATGAACTGGAACTTGTAGCCCATGTGGCCGAGCTCGCGCTGGAACTTCGCGATCGTCGCGTCGTCCAGGTGCTTCTTCCAGTTGAACGACGGCGAGCAGTTGTAGGCCAGCATCTGGTCCGGGAACTTCGCCTTGATCGCCTCGGCGTACTTGCGCGCCACCTCGAGGTCCGGCTCCGAGGTCTCCATCCAGAGCAGGTCGGCGTACTGGGCGTAGGCCAGGCCGCGCTCGATGCACGGCTCGATGCCGTTGCGGACCTCGTAGAAGCCCTCGGCGGTGCGGCCGCCGGTGAGGAACTGCTGGTCACGCTCATCGACGTCGCTGGTCAGCAGCGTCGCGGCCTGGGCGTCGGTGCGGGCGACGATCAGCGACGGCACGTTCAGCACGTCCGCGGCGAGGCGGGCGGCGTTCAGCGTGCGCTCGTGCTGCTTGGTCGGGATCAGCACCTTGCCGCCCAGGTGACCGCACTTCTTCTCCGAAGCGAGCTGATCTTCCCAGTGCACGCCGGCGGCGCCGGCCGCGATCATGCCCTTCATCAGCTCGAACGCGTTGAGCGGGCCACCGAAGCCCGCCTCGGCGTCGGCGACGATCGGGGCGTACCAGTCGATGTCGGTGTTGCCCTCGGCCCAGCTGATCTGGTCGGCACGGCCCAGCGCGTTGTTGATGCGGCGGACCACGGCCGGCACCGAGTTGGCCGGGTAGAGGCTCTGGTCGGGGTAGGTCTGGCCGGCCAGGTTGGCGTCGGCCGCGACCTGCCAGCCGGACAGGTAGATCGCCTGCAGGCCCGCCCGGACCTGCTGGACGGCCTGGTTGCCGGTGAGCGCGCCGAGCGCGTGGATGTAGTCCTCGGTGTGCAGCAGGTCCCACAGCTTCTCCGCGCCGCGGCGGGCCAGGGTGTGCTCTTCGACGACGCTGCCGCGCAGCTTGATCACGTCTTCGGCCGAGTAGGAGCGCTGCACGCCCGCCCAGCGGGGGTCGCTCGCCCACTGCGCGGCCAGCTCCGCGGCCGCCTGCTTGGCCTGTTCCGTCATCGGATCTCCCGGTGTTGCGAAGTTTGCGATTGCTCGCCTTGCTTGGCCTGACCCTGACATGCCAGCGGAAACGAGGTCCAGTGGGCCAATTTGCCAATTTGTGCGAAGGGTACGTACGCTCTTTGCAAAGGTTGCGAATCGGCTGATTCGCAAGTGCGCGAAAATCCGCGTTCTTGACCGGTCACGTGACCGGTCAGGACCGGAAACCTTCCGGGAAGGAGGGCAAGAATGGAGAAGACTTTCGCCGGCGCGCGGTTGCGGCACCTCCGCGAAAGCCGCTCGATGAGCCAGGCCGACCTCGCCCGTGTGCTGGAGATCTCACCCAGCTACCTCAACCAGATCGAGCACAACTCGCGTCCGCTGACCGTGCCGGTGCTGCTCCGGATCACGCAGGCGTTCGGCGTCGACACCGAGTTCTTCGCCAACAACGACACGTCCCGGCTGGTCGCCGACGTCAAGGAAGCGCTGCTCGACGAGGCCCTCGGCATCGACGTCACCACCGGCGAGCTCAACGAGCTGGCCACGAACCTGCCGGCGATCGCCCAGGCGCTGGTCAAGCTGCACCGCAGCTACCGCAACGCCGTCGAGAACACCGCCGTGCTGACCACGGAAAACGGCCTGGGCCTGCACGGCAGCGCCGCCGCGTCGCTGCCGCACGAGGAGGTCCGGGACTTCTTCTACGAGCGCGAGAACTACGTCGCCGAACTGGACGAACGCGCCGAGAAGATGGCCGCGGACATCCCGCTGCAGCGCGGGCAGGTCCTCGGCGCGCTGAAGGAACGTCTTTCCCAGCGCTACGGCGTCGAGGTGACCAGCGAGGGCATCGACGAAGCCGCCGGTCAGCAGCACCGCTACGAGCCGATGACGCGGGTGCTGCGGCTGGCGCCCAGCCTGCGGGTCGGACAGCAGGCGTTCCGGATGGCCTCGCAGATCGCGCTGCTCGAGTACGACGACCTCATCACCGAACTGGCCGACTCGTGGGCGTTCTCCGGTCCGGCCGCCCGGTCGCTGGCCCGCGTCGGCCTGGCGAACTACTTCGCCGGGGCGCTGATCCTCCCCTACGGACCGTTCCTCGCCGCGGCCGAGCGGTTCCGCTACGACATCGAGCGGCTGTGCGACCACTACGGCGTCGGCTTCGAGACGGTCTGCCACCGGCTGTCCACGCTGCAGCGGCCCAAGCAGCGCGGGGTGCCGTTCTCCTTCGTGCGGGTGGACCGGGCCGGGAACATGTCGAAGCGGCAGTCCGCGGCCGGGTTCCACTTCTCCCGCGTCGGCGGGGCCTGTCCCCTGTGGAACATCTACGAAGCGTTCACCCAGCCGGGCAAGATCCTCACCCAGATCGCCACCCTGCCCGACGGCAAGAGCTACTTCTGGATCGCGCGCACGGTGTCGCGCAACATCGGCGGCTACGGCAGCCCCGGCAAGACGTTCACCGTGGGCCTCGGCTGCGAACTGCGCCACGCCGGGCGGCTGGTCTACTCGACCGGCCTCGACCTCGACGAACCCGCCGCGGCGACCCCCATCGGCATGGGGTGCAAAGTCTGCGAACGCCCGGCGTGCTCGCAGCGCGCGTTCCCGACGATCGGCAAGCAGCTCACCGTGGACGAGAACACCAGCACCTTCGTCCCCTACCCGGCGGTGCCCAAGGGCTGATCAGCCGATCACGTGCGTGGTCCACTTCGTCTCGTCCGGGCCGAGCACCGTGATCCTGCTCAGGAGTTCCTGCGAGGTGATGCCCGCGGCCTTGGGCTGGTCGATCGCGACGCACGCCTGCAGCCCGTTCTTCGTCGTGCACTTCGGGTCGCCGAGGCCGTCCGCCGGGCCACCCGGCAGGGAGACCGTGATCGTCGCCAGTGCGCCGTTCGACGAGTACTGAAGCACCGCCCGCCACGGGACGCCGTCTTGGTCAGGACGGCGCCACAGGCCGATGTCGGCGACGCGGAACGTGTCCGGCAGACCGGTGATGTGCAGCGGCAACGGCACCGCGCGGTTCGCGAACGTCACCTCCCCGGCGACGCGCAGCAGGACCTGCTGCAGGTCGGGAACGGCGAGGTAGTACGCGTTCAGCTCGGCCCAGCGGCCGTCCGCGGTCGGCCAGCGCAGGTAGCTGTTGCCCTGGTTCAGCGGATCCCGGGCATCGGTCGTGATCCAGTAGCCGTCGCGGTCGCCGACCCGAGCCGGGACGCGCACCGCCCGGCCGCCCATGTCGTGCCTGCGGTCCAGCGGGGGTTCCTGGTCGTACACCGCGAGCCAGATCATCGGCGCCAGGTCACCGCGGCCGATGGCCAGTGCGTAGTCGCCGTGGCCGCCGACGCCGTACTCGATGCCCTTAATGGGCGCCGGCAGCCAGCCGAAGCTCGCCTTCGTCACCAGCGGGTTGTCGGTGGGCGCCGGTGCGACGGGCGGCGGTTGGGGCAGGACAGCCGCCGGCGCGATCGGAGGCGTGGTCCGGAACGCCGACACCGCCGTCAGCCCCCCGGCCGTCACGACCGCGGCGCAGCCCACGACCAGCGCGGTGGTCCGCACGCGACGACGGCGTCCCCCGATCCGGCGCGCGCGGTCGACGTCGATCCGCGGCGGCGGGGCGGGCGTGTCGGCCAGTTCCCTCAACCGGGTGACCAGTTCGTGGTCGGTCATGCTCGTCCCTCCTGGATGGGTTCGCGCAGCAGCTCGCGGAGCGCGTCCACGGCCTTCGCGGTCTGGCTCTTGACGGTGCCTTCGGAACAGCCCAGCGCCCGCGCGGTCTCCGCGACCGGCAGGTCGCAGAAGTAGCGCAGGACGACGGTCGCGCGCTGCCTGGCCGGCAGCCGTTCCAGCGCGGCCCGCAGGTCCAGTGCCAGTTCGACGTCCGCGCCCGGCGCGGGCGGGTCCTGGTCGTTTTGGCGCAAATCCACCCGGCGCCACCACGACGTCCGCTGTTCGGCCAGGAACGTGTTGACCAGCGTGCGTCGCACGTAGCCGTCCAGGTTGTCGGCGCGGGAGGCCCGCGGCCAATGCACGTAGAGCCGGGTGATCGACGACTGGACCAGGTCGTCGGCCCGGTGCCAGTCACCGCAGAGCAGGTACGCGACCTTGCGCAGCCAAGCCGCCCGCGCGGTCACGTACTCGGTGAATCCGGCGTCCATCGGCGCCCCCCATCTCGTTCGACACCCCTTTGATGTGCCCGGAGGCCCGAACGGTTGCCCGGGACGCGCGAGTCGTAGATTCATCGGGGTGCACGACATCGACACGGTGACCGCGGCGACGATCGAAAAGGCCGCCGAGCGGCTGGCCGGGGTGGTGACCCGGACGCCGCTGGAGCCGAGCGCCCGGCTGTCGTCCCGGGTGGACGCGCAGGTCTGGGTGAAGCGCGAGGACCTGCAGACCGTCCGGTCGTACAAGATCCGCGGCGCCTACAACTTCATCGTCCAGCTCGACGACGACGTACGCGCGCGAGGTGTCGTCTGCGCCAGCGCCGGCAACCACGCCCAGGGCGTCGCGTACGCGTGCCGGCGGCTCGGCGCCAACGGCCGCGTCTACGTCCCCGGCACCACGCCGCGGCAGAAGCGCGAACGCATCGCGACGCTCGGCGGCGCGCACATCGAGGTCGTCGTTGTCGGCGAAACGTACGAAGACGCCTTCGCCTCGGCCAACGAGGACGCCCAGCGCACGGGCGCGACCCTGGTGCCGGCGTTCGACGACGTCCGCACCGTCGCCGGCCAGGGCACGGTCGCGCTGGAGGTGATCGAGCAGCTCGGTTTCGTGCCCGACGTCGTGGTGGTGCCGGTCGGCGGCGGCGGGCTGCTCGCCGGTGTCGGCAGCTGGCTGCGCGAGCGGCACCCGGGAGTCCGGATCGTCGGCGTCGAACCCGCGGGCGCGGCCTGCATGGCCGCGGCCCTCGAGGCCGGGCACCCGGTGCGGCTGCCGGCGCTCGATTCGTTCGTCGACGGCGCCGCCGTGCGCGAAGCCGGTGCGGTCACCTACCCGCTGATCCGCGAGAGCGGCGCCGAGCTGACCGCGGTCGCCGAGGGCGCGGTGTGCACCGAGATGCTCGCGATGTACCAGTCCGACGGCATCATCGCCGAACCCGCGGGCGCGCTCGCCGCGGCGTCGCTCGGCACGGTCGTCGACGTCGAGCCGGGCCAGACCGTCGTCTGCCTGGTCTCCGGTGGCAACAACGACGTCAGCCGCTACAGCGAGATCCTCGAACGCTCGCTGATGCACGAAGGGCTGAAGCACTACTTCCTCGTCGGGTTCCCGCAGGAGCCGGGCGCGCTGCGGCGGTTCCTGGAGCAGGTGCTCGGCCCCGAAGACGACATCACGCGGTTCGAGTACGTCAAACGCACCAACCGCGAGATGGGCCCGGCGCTGGTCGGCATCGAGATCGCCCGGTCAGCCGACCTGCCCGGACTGCTGGCCAGGATGGACGCGAGCCCGCTGCAGGTGGAGCGGATCGAGCCGGGCAGCCCCCTGTTCCACTTCCTGCTCTGAGCCCGTGGTCCACTAGGCGGATGGTGAAGGTCGACGGTGTCCGCAGTGTCGAGGCGTTGCGCGAAAAGGTCCACGAGGGTGCGGAGCCCGAGTACCTGCTGTTCTACGGGCACACGCCCTCGAAGTCCGGGCGGGTGACGGCGAGCTGCCTGAGCCAGTGGTGGGTCGACCCGTTCGAGGCCGACGGCCTGCGCTACCCGACCGCCGAGCACTACATGATGGCCGGCAAGGCCGAGCTGTTCGGCGACCACGAGAAGGCCGAGCTGATCCGGACGACACCCGACCCGAAGACGGCGAAGGTGCTCGGCCGCGAGGTCGCCGGGTTCGACGCCGCCACCTGGGAGCGGCACCGGTTCGACATCGTCGTCGACGGCAACCTGGCCAAGTTCCGCGCCCACCGCGACCTGCGCCGGTTCCTGCTCGGCACCGGGGACGCGGTGCTCGTCGAGGCGTCGAAGAAGGACCTCGTTTGGGGCAGCGGCCTCGCCCGCGAGGAGAAGAACGCGACCAAGCCGGACTACTGGCGCGGGTTGAACCTGCTCGGTTTCGCGCTGATGGAGGTCCGCGAGCAGCTGCGGGCCCGCGTCTGACTCACGGCGCCGGGATCGGCGCCCCGCGCACGACACCGGCGTCGTCTTGCCCGTGTCGAAGAAAGTGACCACGGCCTCGGCGCAGGGCAGCGACGACAGCGACCCGTGGGCGTCGTCCTCGATGGTCATGAGCGCGCGCCGATCCGCTGTTGCATCGCGATCGCCCCGCCGATCGGCGTGACCGGCTCGTAGGCGTGGCCGGCCAGCTGCAACGGGCTTGTCCCGTTTTCGAACGACCACGGCAGCGGCTCCCCCGAAGGCGGAGCCGAGGCAGCTCAGCCGCCCGGACACTCGTTGCCGCCGCCGCTGCGCTCGACGCAGTGGCGCGGTCCCGGCGGAGGCGGCGGACGGTGGCGGAGGTCGTCCGCCCAGTTCAACGCCGCGACGACCGCGGCCAGCGCGAGGCAGATCCCGAAGAACCACGTCCACCCGCGGCGCCGCGTGGTCGCCGAAACGACCACGCCCACCAGCGGCAGCCCGGCGCCGAGCCAGGACGCCCAGGTCAGGTAGCCGTCGGCGCCGTCGCCGGCTTCACCGAACACCGGAATGCTCGCCAGGAAGCCCAGCAGCACCAGGAACGGGACGACGAGCAGCAGCCCGACGAGGCACAACGCCAGCACCACGGAGGCCCACGCGGTCCGGATCTCCCCCATCGGATCAGTCTGTCCGGAAAAAGACCACGGAACCTGAGTAGTCCTACTGCTCGCCGAGGGTCTTCTGCAGGGCCTTGTTCGCCTTGCGGGCCATGTCGGCGACCGCCTCGCGGCGCGCGGCGTCGGCCGCGTAGTCGTCTTCGCGGTTACGGACCACCCGCGCCGGCGCACCGACCGCGATCGAGTAGTCCGGAATGTCACCACGGACCACCGCGTGCGCGCCGAGCACGCACCCGCGGCCGATGCGGGTGCCCTTGAGGACGCTGACCTTGGTGCCGAGCCAGGTGTCCGGGCCGATCCGCACCGGGGACTTCACGATGCCCTGGTCCTTGATCGGGACGTGGATGTCCGAAATGACGTGGTCGAAGTCACAGATGTACACCCAGTCGGCGACCAATGTGGCCGCGCCGAGCTCGATGTCGAGGTAGCAGTTGATCACGTTCTGGCGGCCGAACACGGACTTGTCGCCGATCCGCAGCGAGCCCTCGTGGCAGCGGATGGCGTTGCCGTCGCCGATGTGGACCCAGCGGCCGATCTCCAGCCGTCCGTACCCCGGGCGGCAGTGGATCTCGACGTCCTTCCCGAGGAAGAGCATCCCCCGCAGGATGATGTGCGGGTTGGCGAGCCGGAACTTGAGCAGCCGGTAGTACCGGACCAGGTACCAGGGCGTGTACGCGCGGTTGCGCAGGACCCAGCGCAGCGAGTCGGCGGTCAGGAACTTCGCCTGCCGCGGGTCGCGGCGGGCGCGGCGCCAGGCTCGCACCCGCGACAGTGCGGGCGCACCCCACATCGACGTCATGCCCGTGACCGTAACCTGTGTACGGGACGGGTTCGCAGGCAAGGGGAGCTGGATGGGCACGAAGCTGATCATCGACACCGACCCGGGCGTCGACGACGCGCTGGCGATCGCGCTGGCGGCGCTGTCCCCGGACGTCGACCTGCTGGGTGTGACGTCGGTTTTCGGCAACGTCCCGCTGGAGCGCACGACGTCGAACGCGCGCCGGCTGCTGGAGCTGTTCGGCCGCACCGACGTGCCGGTGGCTGCCGGGGCGGCGCGGCCGCTGGTGTACTCCAAGCCGCGTGACGCGAAAGAGGTCCACGGCGGCGACGGCCTCTCGGGCCACTCCTACACGCTGCCCGAGGCCAGCCGTCCGCTGGAGGAGCGGGACGCCGTCCGGCTGATGCTCGACCTGCTCGAAGCGTCCGACGAGCCGGTGACCATCGCCCCGATCGGGCCGCTGACGAACATCGCCGCACTGCTCGCGGCGCACCCCGGCGCGGCGAAGAAGATCGCGCGGCTGGTGATCATGGGCGGCGGGGTGACGTTCGGCA
This sequence comes from Amycolatopsis sp. NPDC051045, assembly GCF_040682955.1. Classification (NCBI taxonomy): domain Bacteria; kingdom Bacillati; phylum Actinomycetota; class Actinomycetes; order Pseudonocardiales; family Pseudonocardiaceae; genus Amycolatopsis; species Amycolatopsis sp. NPDC051045. The sequence goes on along the minus strand of NZ_JBFBCC010000014.1, from coordinate 100,570 downwards.
ACAGCACGACCGCCGCCGAGTTCAACATCTGGAGCGACCCCGAGTCGGCCCGCCGGGTACTGGTCGAGGAGGACGTCCCGGTCGTGCTGGTGCCGCTGGACCTCACCCACCGCTGCGCCGTCGACGGCGAATGGCTGGCGAAGCTGGCGGCATCGGGGCCGGTCGGCGCCACCCTCGAAGGCCTCACCTCGACCTACCGGCAGCACTACACGCGCGTGTTCGGCGAGGACCGGATGGTCATGCACGACGCCGTCGCGGTCGCCGAGGCGATTTCGCCGGGGATCCTGCACACCGAGACCTACCGGGTCGACGTCGACTGCGGCCTCGGCCCGGCGCGCGGCCAGACCCTGGTCGACCGGCGGCGGCTCGGCGAGGACGATCCGCAGTTCACACCCGGCCGCCCGATCGAGGTTGCGCTCGACACCGACCTCGACGGCCTGCGCGGCTTCGTCCTCGACCGGCTCATCGGGGCCGCCCGGTGAGCGAGGAGCCCGAGGTCGTCCCGGCCGAAACCGACACGTTCGAACCCCGCCGCCGGAAGCCCGTGGTCGTGATCGCGGCGGTGGTCGTCGTCGCGGGTGCCCTGGTGGCCGGCATCCTGCTGGCGCCGAAGCAGCAGGAGACGACGAACGCCGCCGCGACGGTCACGCCGACGTCGACGAGACCGTCGAAGCCGCCGACGACCACGCCGCCGCAGATCCCGGCGCCGCAGACCTCGGCGCCGCCGAAGGTGCCCGAAGCGAGCGAGTTCGACGCCTGGGCGTCCAAGACCAGCCAGTGGCTCGACGTCCCGTTGCGCGCGATGGTCGGCTACGCGAAGGCGACGACGAAACTGGGCAAGGACGTCCCCGGGTGCCACCTGTCGTGGGTGACGCTGGCCGCGGTCGGAAAAGTGACCACCGACCACGGCCGGGCGCGGGGCGGGCAGCTCGGCACCACCGGCGTGCTGGACAAGCCGCTCGGCACGATCGAGGTGCGCGACTTCTACAACAAGGTCGTCTCGTCGGCCAACGCCGCCGGACCGATGCAGTTGTCCCCGGCGATCTGGGCGAAGTACCAGGCGAGCGCCACCGGCGGGAAACCCGATGTCCAAAATATCGACGACGCGGCCCTGACCACGGGCCGCGCCCTGTGCGCCGACGGCCACGACCTGTCCCAGGGCCAGGTGTGGTGGAACGCCGTCGGCACGTTGCAGCCGGCGCCGCTGCTCCTGCACCGGACCCTGGCCACGGTCAACGTCTACGGCACAGTCGGCCAGGGCTCGGCGGCGCCGAACCCGGCGGTGCTGAGCGCGGTGAACTTCGCCATCGACAAGATCGGCCTGCCCTACATCTGGGGCGGCAACGGCACCGGCGGCAACGACCCGGGCTTCGACTGCTCGGGCCTGACGACGGCGGCGTACGGGAGCGCCGGGATCAAGCTGATGCGCACCGCCGACACGCAGTTCCGGAGCGTGCCGCACGTGACCGACCCGCAGCTGGGTGACCTGATCTTCTACGGCGAGCCGGCGACGAAGATCCACCACGTCGGTCTCTACATCGGCAACCAGCAGATGATCGACGCGCCCCAGACCGGTCAGGCGGTCCAGGTCCACTCGTACCGCCGGGACGGCGACGACTACGCGGGAGCGGGCCGCCCGACGGCTTGAGGGTGGCTGCAGTTTTCGCCGATAAGCGGCAAGCAGCGCTCCGACCTGCCGGACGGGGTTTCTTCGTGAAGTGAGCTGACTCACGTCCTGTTACAGCGACCGATGACGCGGTGTCTTGAGGCCGAACCCCTGGACCGGAGGAGGCACCATGACTGGGAAGACGCGTGTGGTCGTGATCGGTGGCGGATACGCGGGCGTGATGGCCGCGAACCGGCTGATGCTGCGCGACGACGTGACCGTGACGCTGATCAACCCGCGCCCGGACTTCGTCCACCGGGTCCGCCTGCACCAGCTGGTGGGCGGGTCCGACGACGCGGTGGTCGCCTACCAGGACATCCTGGCCGACGGCGTCCGGCTGGTGGTCGACACCGTGACCCGGATCGACGCGGCCGAGCGGAGTGTGACTCTGGCGGCCGACGGCACGCTGGGCTACGACTACCTGATCTACGCCGTGGGCAGTGGCAGCGCCGAATCGAGCGTGCCGGGGGCGGCCGAATTCGCCTACCCGATCTCCACGTTGGAGGAGGCGCAGCGGCTGCGCCTGGTCCTCGACGCCGCGCCCGCCACGGCCCCGGTGACGGTGGTCGGCGCTGGGCCCACCGGCATCGAGATCGCCGCCGAGCTGGCGGAGCAGGGCCGCCGGGTGACCCTGGTCTGCGGCGGCGTTCTCGGCCCGTACCTGCACACCCGGGGGCGGCGCTCGGCGGCGAAGCAGCTGGCCAAGCTCGGTGTGACGGTCATCGACGGCTCCGACGCGAAGGTGACGGGGGTGACTCGCGACGCCGTGCGACTCGTCGACGGCCGTGAGCTGCCGAGTGAGGTCACCGTTCGGACCGTCGGCTTCGGCGTTCCGGACCTGGCTGCCCGCAGCGGGTTGAGCACCGACGCCGTGGGCCGCCTGCTCACGGACGAGACGCTGACGAGCGTGGACGACGCGCGCATCGTCGCGGCCGGGGACTCGGCGGCACCGTCCGGCCTGCCGCTGCGGATGAGCTGCCTGAACGCGACGCCGCTGGGCGCGCGGGCCGCCGACACCGTGCTCAGCCGCATCGCCGGTGAGCAGCCGGAGAACCTCCGCCAGTCCTCCTACGCCCAGTGCATCAGCCTGGGCCGAAGCGCGGGCATCTACCAGTTCGCCAACCGGTCCGACGTCGCGGTGTGGCTGCACATCGGCGACGCCCTGGGCGCCAAGATCAAAGAATTCGTCTGCAAGGGCATCCCCAATCACCTGGCCGGAGAGGCGCACAAGCCCGGTTCGTTCAAGCTGCACCGCCTTCCGGGAGGATCCGCCAAGCGCCGGCAGCTGCTGCGCGCCCATCGCGTCGAGGCACCGGTCGCCGCCGACCGGGCAGTCTGACCGCGCCGGTTCCGCAGATCCGGATCGTCATACCGCCAGTCTCAGAGCTGCAACGTGGTGGCGGTCAAGCGTCACGCCGGGCCCGCGAGACCGATCAGGTTCCCCTCCGGGTCGCTGAAGTGGGCGATGACCAGGTCCCGTCCCGGCGCGCAGTCCGGGCCCATCCGGCGGGTTCCGCCGAGCCGCTCGGCTTCCGCCAGCGCCGCCGCGACGTCCGGGACGCCCACGTAGAACACCACGTGGCTCTCGTGGCCCGCGCCGCCGCCGACGCCGCCCGGGATGCCGTCCGTTTCCACGAACCCGTAGTTGCCCGGTTCCGACACCCGGTCCGACACCGGACCCGAGGTGTCGAACTCCCAGCCGAACAGCTCGCCGTAGTACCCGCGCAACCGTGCCGGGTCCGTACCGATGATTTCGAAGTGCACGACCGGCAGGCCCATGACCGTTCCTTCCGTCGAAGTCCGAGACCCACGACCGTACTCCGTGCTAGTTGTTAAAAACAATCTCATAGTTGTAGATTGACACCATGCCGACGAGCCGCAGCTACGGGGACGCCTGCACGATCGCCCGCGCGCTGGACGTCGTCGGGGAACGCTGGGCGCTGCTCGTCGTGCGTGAACTGCTCCTCGGGCCGCAGCGGTTCTCCGACGTCCGCCGCGCGCTGCCGGGTGCGAGCTCGAACCTCGTCACCGACCGGCTCCGGGAGCTCGAAGGCCACGGCGTGGTCGTCCGGCGGCCACTGCCGCCGCCGGCGGCGTCCACCGTCTACGAGCTGACCGGCTGGGGGCGCGAGCTGGAGCCGATCGTGCTCGCCCTCGGCGCGTGGGGCGGCCGCGTGCCGAGGACCAAGTCCGCCCACCTCGGCACCACGTCCGTGCTGCTGTACCTGCGCGGTTCAGCCCACCCCCGCGGCCGCGCCTGCTACCGCGTCGAGCTGGACGCGCGCGTGTGGACGGTCCGCACCGAGCCGGGCCGACTCACCGTCGAGCCGGGTGAGCCCGCCGCGCCGGACGCCACCATCCGGACCGACCCGCCGACGCTGAACGCACTGCTCGAAACGCCGTCGGAGCTCGACGCCGCGATCGCGGACGGCCGCGTGACGGTCGGCGGTGATCCGAAAGCCTTCCGGCGGCTGTTGCGGGAACGCCGGCTCGGCGCGTGATCGCCCCTTCCCGCACCCGCAGCGACGGCGCGAGGAAGAGGATCCCGAAGGTGACCAAGACCGCCGACGACAGGGCCCAGTGCAGGCCGACGCGGGTGGCGAGCGCCCCGACCAGCACCGGCTCGACCAGGAACCCCAGGTACCCGCAGGCCGCGACGGCGGCGACCGCGCGGCCCGGTGCGTCCGCCTGCTTCCGGCTCGCCACGCTCCACGCGATCGGCACGATCCCGGCCACGCCGAGCCCGACGACCGCGAAGCCGAGCACCCCGGCAACCGGCCACGGCGCGGCGAGGACCACGGCGAAGCCCAGCACCGCGACCGTGGCCGCCACGCGGACGAATCCCACCGCGCCCGTCCGCGCCACGATGCGGTCGGCGACCAGGCGGACCGCGATCATCGTCCCGGAGAAGGCGAAATAGCCGAGCGAGGCGAGTGCGGGCGTGGCGCCGGTGACGTCGGCGAGGTACACCGCGCTCCAGCTGTTGACCGCGCCTTCGGCGACGAACCCGCAGAACGCGATCACGCCCAGCAGCACCAGCGCCCGGCTCGGCCACGCGAACGCCGCGCCGCCCTGGCCGGGGCGGCACCCGTGAGGAACCGGGTACGGGCCGCCCACAGCGCCAGCGCGAGCAGCACCGCGCCGGCCGCCGGGAAGTGCACGGACACCGAGACGTGCAGGGCTTCCATCAGCGCATCGACGCCCGAGCCCGCGAGGCCGCCGATGTTCCAGAAGGCGTGGAAGCCCGCGAAGATCAGGCGCCCGTAGCCTTCCTCGACGCGAGCGGCGTGCGCGTTCATCGCGACGTCGAGCAGGCTGTTGCCCACGCCGAGCACGACGAGCGCGGCGGAGAACACCGGCACCGACCACGCGAACGCGACCAGCGGCAGCCCCACGCACAGCACGACCGCGCCCAGCACCACGGCCGCCCGGCTGCCGATCCGGGTGAGCAGCGCGCCCGCGCCCAGCAACGCCAGCACCGAGCCGGCGGCGAGGCCGAACAGCCCGGTCGCCAGCTGTCCCGTGCTCAGCCCCAGCCGGTCCTGCACCGCGGGCACCCTGGCCAGCCAGGTCGCGAACGCGGCGCCGCACACCGCGAACACGACGGAAACCCCCAGGCGAGCGCGCTTCAGCTCCCCAGTCACCGGGCCACCCTAGGAGATCATGGGCGCCAGGTCCCGGAAGGTCGTCCGCGGGGGCAGCCGATCGTGACCCCACGGCCGCCGTCGCGCGGCCTACGGTGGCAGGGTGCAGTCTTTGAGCCACGACCGGCTGGCCGGCGCCCTCGTGTCCGAAGCCGGACGGTTCGGGACGACGATCGCGAGCGGCGACCCGGACGCGCCCGTCCCGACCTGTCCCGAGTGGACAGTGCGCGACCTCACCTGCCACGTCGGCCTTGCCTACCACAAGTCCGCCGCGATCATCGCGAGCCGGCCCACGGGATACGTGCCCTTCGAAGCCGTCACGGTCGACGACCCGCCCGCGTTCGACGCCCTCGGCGGCTGGCTGGTCGACGGCGCGGAGCGGCTCGTCGCCGCGGTGGCCGACGTCGGCCCCGAGACCCCGACGTCGACCTGGACCCCCGATCGGCGCGCCGGGTTCTGGACGCGGCGGCTGACCCACGAAACGGTCGTCCACCGCGCGGACGCCGCGTTCGCGACGGGCACGCCGTACGACGTCGACGCCGACCTCGCCGCGGACGGGATCTCCGAAGGCCTGTGGTTGGCGGCCGTCTTCGCACGCCGACCGCACCCGGCGCTGGACCGGTCTTCGCTGCGGGGCACCGGTGAGACGCTGCTGTTCCGCGCCACCGAGCCGGAGGTCGGCTGGCTGGTCCGGCGGCTACCGTCGGGCGTCGAGGTGAGCGACGACGCCGCCGAAGCCGACGTCGTCGTCGAGGGGCGCGCCGCCGATCTGTTGCTCGCGCTAACCGGGCGGCTGACCGCGGACGACCCCCGGCTCACGGTGTCCGGCGATGCGGCCCTGTTCCACCACTGGCGGGAGAACACGCGTTTCTAGAGGGGCGCACGACTCCGAGGTCGCGGCTTGACGGAGGTCGTATAGTCGGTTCCGACTAATAGGGAGCGACTAGTGCCACCACGCAAGATCCGCAACACCCTCGCGCTGGCCCTGCTCGGCCTGCTGCTGGAACGCCCGATGCACCCGTACGAAATGGCGTCCACACTGCGCGAGCGCTACAAGGACACGACCTTCAAGATCAACCCCGGCTCGCTCTACGACACCGTGGAGGCCCTGGCGAAGCACCGCTGGATCGAGCCCGTCGAGACGGTGCGGGAGGGCAACCGGCCGGAGCGGACCGTCTACGCGCACACCGAACTCGGGCGTCAGGAGTTCGTCGCCTGGCTCGACGAACTGGTCCGCGTGCCGGTCACGGAGTACCCGAAGTTCGTCGCGGCGGTGAGCTACCTGGGCGCGCTCGGGCCGGAGCGCGCCGCCGACGCGCTGGAGGAGCGCGCCCGCCACCTCGCCGAACGCATCGAAGGCGCGGACACCGCGCTGGCGGACACCGTCGGCAAGGGGGCGCCGCGGCTGTTCATGATCGAGGTCGAGTTCGTCCGGCACGCCTGGCAGGCCGAGCTGGACTGGGCCCGCCGCACCGCCGCCGAAATCCGCTCCGGCTCCCTGCCCTGGCCCGAAACCTTCTGAGGGGAAGACTGTGTTCGAAACCGATGTCCTCATCGCCGGGGCCGGCCCGGCCGGCCTGCTGCTCGCCGCGGAGCTCGCGCTGGCCGGCGTCCGCACCACGATCGTCGAACGCCACCCGGAACGCCCGCCGTACTGCCGCGGCTTCAACCTCAACTCGCGCTCGCTGGACCTCCTGGCCCGCCGCGGGCTGGCCGAAGGCCTGATCGCCGAGGGGCACCGGGTGCCGCACGCGCCGGTCACCGGCCTGCCCGGGCCGCTGCTGCTCGACGGCACGGCCACGGATCACCCGTTCTCGCTGGGCATCCCGCAGACCCGGGTCGAGGAGGTCCTCGAAGCCCGGGCCCTCGAACTCGGCGCCGAAATCCGGCGCGGCCACGAACTGCGGTCGTTCACCCCGGCCGCGGACAGCGTCACCGCGCAGATCCACAACGGACAGACGATCCGGGCGCGGTACCTGGTGGGGTGCGACGGCGGGCGCAGCACCGTGCGCAAGCAGGCCGGCATCGGCTTCCCCGGCGTCGACGCGCGCTGGTTCGCGCTGCTCGGCGACGTCGAATGCGACCTGCCGTACGGACCTTCGGCCGGGCCGGACGGCCGGAGCTTGTTCGTCATCCCGCGGCCGGGGTACGTCCGGATCGTCGTCCGGGAGGACGACCCGCCTGCGGACAAGGACACCCCCGTCACCCTCGAACGGCTCCAGGCACAGGTGGACGCGGTGCTCGGCCGGCACGTCGAGCTGCGCGCGCCCCGCTGGCTGAGCCGCTTCGGCGACGCGGCGCGGCTGGCCTCGCGGTATCGCGAAGGCCGGGTGCTGCTTGCGGGCGACGCGGCGCACATCCACCCACCGGCCGGGGCGATCGGGGTGAACGTCGCCCTCGACGACGCGTTCAACCTGGGCTGGAAGCTCGCCGCCGTGGTCCGCGGGACCGCCCCGGAGGGTCTCCTGGACACCTACCACGACGAGCGGCACGCGGCGGGGGAACGGATCCTGGCCAACACGCGGGCGCAGGTCGCGCTGGAGGAGGCCGGCGCGGAGCCGTGGGCCGACCTGATGCGCCGCGTCGCCGCGCACCCGGCGGGGACCCAGGCGCTGGCGGAGATCATCACCGGGCTGGATGCCTGTTACGAAGCCGGCGGGCATTCGTGGCTGGGGCGGCTGGCGCCGGATGTGCCACTGCAGGTGACGGGCGCCGAGACGCACCTGGCCGCGTTGCTGCACTCCGGGCGGCCGGTGCTGGTGGACCTGACGGGATCGTTCGCCGCGTGGTCATCGGCGGTCGAGGTGGTCCACGCCGCCTCTCCGTCCACTTCGGACATCGAGGCGGTGCTGCTGCGCCCGGACGGTCACGTCGCCTGGGTGGGCACGTCCGGCTCGGGGGCTGCGGGACTGGCGGAGGCGGTGCACCGGTGGATCGGCGATGTCCCGGTTCCGGCGCCCGCCTGATCCGGAGGTCAGCTCGGCCGTTCCAGGACCGCTCGCTGCTCCACCCGGCCGTCCAGCGTGAACTTGCTGTGCGGGGTGAACCCGAGCTTCTCCACCACCCGCGCCGACGGCTTGTTCACGGGTTCGTACACCGCCAGCAAGCGGTCCGCCCAGCCGGACTCGAAGACCCGGTCGCGGACCGCCGTCGTCGCTTCCGTCGCGTAGCCCCGGCCCCAGCCGGAGGGGGCGATCCACCAGCCCATCTCCACCGCCGGAAAACCCAGACCCGACTCCGTCGCGTTGCGCGCGACCAAGGACACCACTCCGTCGAACGAGCCCGGTGCGGCCGACACCGCGAACCAGCCGAAGCCGTGCTCGGCCCAGTGCGCCAGCGTCGCGCGATGCTTGCCCACGGTGTATTCGCGGCTCCACGGCTTGCCAGTGCCCACGTAACGGACCGTCTCGGGGAGCTGGGCCAAGGCGAACAGGTCGTCGAGGAAGTCTTCGGACCACGCGTGCAGCGTGAGCCTTTCCGTGGTGATCAGCACCGCGGTCAGTCTAGTGTTCGCCCAGCAGTACGGCGATCCCGTCGAGCTGACACCGCAGACCGAACTCGAACGCCTCGTCGAGGCCGACGTCCTCGACACCCGTCATCACCTCGGTCAACACGGGGAAGCGGCCCGAACCGAGGTACTCCGCGAGCACCGCCATGTCGGCCTCCTGCCGCTGGTCGCCCGTGATGCCGGTGTCCTGCTCGGCCTGCACCTCGAACGCGTTGCTCACCGCCAGCCCGCCGACCCAGCCGTTGAGCGTCATGATCACCTGCAGCTTGACCCGCCGCCGCAGGCCGGTGCCGGCCAGCGCGCGCAACGACCAGTCGATCAGCCGCAGGCCGGCCGCCAGCACCGGCGGCCGGACCAGCGAGTTCAGCAGGATCGGCGCGAGCCACGGGTGACGCCGGTAGGCGCGCCACTGCGCACGGGCGGCCAGTTCGAGCCGCGGCCGCCACGCCGCCGGGCCCGGTTCCGGGAGTTCGGCCTCCCCGAGCACCGCGTCGGCCATCAGCCGGAGCAGCTCGTCCTTGTCCGGCACGTGCCGGTACAGCGCCATCGGGCCGACGCCGACCTCGGCGGCGAGCCGCCGCATCGACAGCGCGCCGAGGCCTTCGGCGTCGGCGAGCGCGATGGCCGCGCGCACCAGGGCGTCGCGGCCCAGCGGCGGTTTGGCCGGCGTCCGGTCGGCGACGACCGTGCCGCTCCCCGGCACCGCGCGCACCCAGCCCTGCTGGACCAGGACGGAAAGCGCTTTCGCCGCGGTCGCCATCGCGACTCCCCATTCTCGGACCAGCACCCGGGTCGAGGGGACGCGGTCACCGGGCCGCAGTTCGCCCGCGGCGATCCGGCGGCGCAGATCCGCCGCGATCCGCAGGTAGGGCGCCTCGGCCACGAACACCTCGATCCGTACTAGAACGGTTCACCCGCGACACTAGAACACTTTCAGGGTACTCACCCAATAACAGCTGCGGTGATTGTCGCCGGTTCCTCCCGCGATCTACGGTGCCGATACACCGTACAAACAGGGGGATCCATGACCACGACCGAAAAGCCCGAAGTCCGGTGCGCGGACAAGACCTGGTGGCGGCGCCCGTGGGTGTACCCGCTGGGCCTGCTCATCACGGCCTTCCTGGTGTTCTCGCTCCCGCCCTACCTCGGGCTCGACCCGGCGCAGTCGCGGATCCCGGCCTCCGCCGGCTGGTACTACCCCGTGCTGGTCACGCACATCGGCTTCGCGACCATCGCCATGGTCACCTGCGCGCTGCAGATCTGGCCGTGGCTGCGGCAGAAACACCCGGCCGTGCACCGCCGCACCGGGCGCGTGTACGTCTTCGCCGGCGCGATCCCGGCGTCGGCCGCGGGCTTCGCCATCGCGCTCGCGGCGCCGTTCGGCCCGGTCGGGGCCGTGTCCAGCGTCCTGCTGGCGGCCCTCTGGTTCGGCTGCACCGTGCAGGGCTACCGGATGGCGCGGGCGCGCCGGTTCGGCGAACACCGCCGCTGGATGATCCGCAGCTTCGCCCTGTGCATGTCGATCATCAGCAACCGGATCTGGGGCGTGGTCTGGTCGATCGTGCTGGCGCCGCAGCTGGACACGACCTTCGGCGGCAGCGAACTGGCCATGGGCCAGGCGATCGCCGGGATCACCACGTGGACCGGCTGGGTGCTCCCGCTACTGGCCGCCGAGTGGTGGCTCGGCCGCAGCCGGGGACGCCGCCGCGCCACCACCCCGAGCCACGCCGCCTGACCGGGGTAGCCCGTTCGGCCGATGGTCCCACCCCCCGTAAATGGTCTATACCAATGAGGGACAGCAATCCCCGCCGCCGCGCTCCTCGTCGTGGAGGTCACCCATGCGTCTCCGTTCCCTGCTGGCCGCCACCCTGCTGAGCACCGGGTTCGCCGCACCCGCGGACGCCGGAGCCGGCTCGCCGATCCCGGTCGGCCCCTACGTCGACATGGGCGCCTGACCGACGCCCAGCCTGTCGGCGATGTCGGCCGCGAGCGGCGTCAAAGGCTTCACGCTCGCGTTCGTCAACTCCTACGGCTGCAAGGCCAGCTGGTTCGGCGCCTACGACCCGCGCACGGCCTGGCAGAAGGAGGAAATCGCCAAGATCCGCAACGCCGGCGGCGACGTCAAGATCTCCTTCGGCGGTGCGTCCAGCATCGAACTGGCGCAGGCGTGCAGTACGTCCGCGCAGGTCGCGGCCGAGTACGACGCCGTCGTCAAGGCATACGGGCCTGAAGTACGCCGACTTCGACATCGAAGGCGCGGCCGTCGCGGACTCGACGTCGATCGCCCGCCGGTCCCAGGCCCTGAAGACGCTTCAGAACAACAACCCGGGGCTGAAGATCTCGCTGACCCTGCCGGTGCTGCCCAACGGCCTCACCGCGGACGGGCTCACCGTCGTCAAAGCGGCCAAGGACGCCGGGGTGAACCTGGACCTGGTCAACATCATGGCCATGGACTACTACCAGGGCGCCGGCGACCAGGGCGCAAAGGCGATTTCGGCGGCCAAGGCCACCCAGGCGCAGCTCAAGCCGCTGTTCGGGCTGAGCGGCGCGGCGGCGTGGAAGAAGGTCGGCGTCACCCCGATGATCGGCGTCAACGATTCGCAGAACGAGATCTGGTGAGAGCGAAATGTGCTCTGACCTGTGGATCCGCACCCCGATTTATGGGTTACCAGTAGCCCAGGCCGTCTCTTCGGCTTCTCCGGCCGCCTTGCGCGGCTTGAACATCTCATCCGCAGCGGCCCGCGCCCGTTCATGGCTCGACGGCATCAAGTGCGTGTAGACCTAGAGCGTGAAGCCCTCGTTGGTGTGACCGAGGTAGGCCGCAACTCCTTGACGCTCACGCGGCGCGCCAGCATCGATGACGCGAAAAGATGCCGCAGCGCGTGCATGCCGTCGTCCCGGTCCTCATAGGACAGACCGGTCCCCCTTCGGAAGCTTGAACTTTCGTTCACCGCCGCCGCCCGCCCGCTCCTCGCTCAAATGGCATAGTGACCAGCCCAAGCGGCTTGCCTCGTCAGTACCGCGTCGCTATCAGTCCAGGCGAAGCGTCAGGCTCGTATCACCGATTTGGTAGGCCACGGTGACGGGACTTGACCCCGGATGTTGGACACCTGACACTCGGACCGTGATGGTCCGGGTGGACTGGAGTCGTGCATAGATGGTGATGAAGCACTACCCACCGGAGTTCAAGGCCGAGGCGGTCGCGCTCTACCGGTCCCGACCGGGCACGACGGTCGCCGCGGTGGCCAGGGATCTCGGGGTCAACGCCGAGACGCTGCGCTCCTGGATCCGGATCGATGACGGACAACGCACCGATTCCCACCCCACGACCGGCGCAGCCCCGGCGGCCGCACCGCTGCCGGGTACGCTGGAGAGCGAGAACACCGCGCTGCGCAAGCGGGTCCGCGAGTTGGAGGAGGAACGCGAGATCCTGCGCAAGGCGGCCAAGTATTTCGCCGGGGAGACGCGCTGGTGAACCGCTTCCAGTTCGTCGCCGACCACCAACGCCGCTACGGCGTCAAGCGGTTGTGCCACGTGATCGGCATCGCCCGGTCCAGCTTCTACCACTGGAAAGCCACCGCGGCCGACCGAGCCGCCCGCAGTGCTGCCGATGACCGGCTGGCGGCCCGTATCCGCGTGATCCACCGGGAATCCGACGGCACCTACGGCGTTCCGCGCATCACCGCGGAACTCAGGGATGCCGGGCACGTGATCAATCACAAGCGGGTCGCGCGGGTCATGCGCGGGATCGGCCTGGCCGGGGTGCGGCTGCGCCGCCGGCACCGCACCACCATCGGCGACCCTGCCGCAGCCAAGGCCTCGGACCTGCTCCAGCGCGACTTCACCGCGCAGGCGCCGAACACCCGCTACGTCGGCGACATCACCTACCTGCCGATCGCCGACGGGACATTCTGCTACCTGGCGACCGTGATGGACCTGTGCTCCCGCCGGCTGGCCGGGTGGGCGATCGCTGATCACATGCGCACCGAGCTGGTCATCGACGCCCTCAAGGCCGCCCAACGCACCCGGGGCAGCCTGGCCGGGGCGATCTTCCACACCGACCACGGCGCCCAATACGTCTCCCGGGCGTTCGCCGAGGCCTGCCAGACGGCTGGGGTGATCCAGTCCATGGGCGCGGTCGGCAGTTCCGCCGACAACGCCGCCGCGGAGAGCCTGAACGCGGCGTTCAAACGCGAGACCCTGCAAGGCACCGGAAGCTGGTCCACTGCAAGGGAAGCACAACTGACGACATTCGGCTGGCTGCATCGCTACAACACCCGCCGTCGTCATTCCTACCTCGGGCAGCAATCCCCGATCGCCTACGAGACCAGTCTCGACCCGACAACGGCTACGCTACCCAAAATCGCATAACCCCGTGTCCAACATCCGGGGGTAAGCCCCGACAGAGTTACTCCGGTCCCAGTGGCGCGCAGATCAGTCCACGATCCGCCTGTACAACCTGGCCAAGGCATCCGCCATCACACCCAACGCCACCATCGTGGCGATCCCCGCTACCACCCACTCCACCAAGGCGCCGATCGTGCCACCCGACGTGACCAGGTCGTGGAGCCGCAGCGCCCAGTACATCCCTACAGCAGCGAACGGGATCACGAGCCGAGCTATGAGAATTCCAGCAGGTGCGTCTTGGCGTGTCACGGGCGCGCCTCCCTGTCGATGCTCGTACTACCGGACCGAGACGGCATACGAAAAAACGCCCAGCCCTACCAGGCTCAGCGGGACGATCACCAGAACCCAAACGAGCAGTCGTTTCACCTTGTAGATCGCGATCAGGGTCTCGTATTTGATCTGAAGATCGGCTTCGTCGGTGTCCTCGGCTGCGAGGATCCGATCAACGACCAAGGTCGACTCAGGTGTTGCTCTCGTCTCGTGCGGGGTCATGATGCCGAACTCAGCGAGGGTGTCCGCCATGGGGCATCTCCTGTCGGTGCTTGCCCTGTTAGACGCAGGTCGTCGGCGAATTGATGTCCGTTACAGCTGATCGATCATGTCGCCTATTACGGCGTGCCCGACCGGCAACCAATCTGCCGTCGCTGATCGCGACCGGGAGCCAGGGCATCCCCGACGTATGGGGCCGTGGACCGTCCCTCGCACAAGCCAACTCCATCGCCGACCCACGAACGGACCCGCCGCTGCCAAGCCGACAGCTCAGCCCGAACCAGACGGCTCTGTTCAGCCCGTACCAACTCACCCTCTGGACCGAGCAGGCCCGCGTCGCCAGGCCGTCACCAGGCAAAGGACGCCAAGGCGCTGGTCGCGTTCGTCAAGACCGTCCACCTGGGCATGCTGTCGTTCTGGGAGCAGGGCCGTGACGCCAACGCGTGCACCGGCGCGCTCTACCGGTGCACCAACGTGCCGCAGGCGCCGTACCAGTTCGCGAAGATCTTCGCCGGCTACACCGGCTGAGTCACCACCCGGCGGCGTCCGCGAGCAGTGCGTCCCGCACCGCCGCGGGCCCCGGCCGGCACGGCTCCGCCCGGGTGACCGCGAAGAGCGTGTTGATCGGCGGCTCTTCCGGCTCCAGGAGCGCGACCAGCTCGCCCGAAGCCAGCTCGGCCGCGCAGAGGTACCGGGGCAGCACGCTGATGCCGAACCCCGCCAGCACGCAGGCCAGGACCCCACGCAGGTCCGGGACGACGACCGCGGGTCCCGCCGGCGGACGCGCACCCAGCACCGAACGCCAGTAGCGGCGGATGATCGGCAGGTCCTCGGCGTAGGCCACCAGCGGCGCCGTCCTGGGGTCGCCGTCGAAACCGCGGCGGGCGACGAGGACGAACTCCTCGTCGGTCAGCGGGGTGGCCGTGAAGCCCCGGCCGCGGGGCCGGATCGTCGAGACGACCAGGTCGAACCGCCGCTGCGCGAGCCCGGCGAGGAGGTCGTCGGCCAGGCCGAACGTCACCCGCAGCTCGAGCCCGGACGCGACCAGGCCGGCCAGCGCGGGCAGGACCCGCGCGGTCATCAGCTCGGCGGGCCCGGCGAGGTGCACCGGCGTCGCGAACGGGTCGGCCTGCCCGGCGACGACGTCGGTGAGCGCGTCGATGTGCGGAGCGATCCGGCCGGCCAGCTCGTCGGCGACCGACGTCGGGGTCACGCCGCGGGCGCGCCGGACGAACAGCTGCTGGCCCAGCTGCTCCTCCAGGGCCCTGACCTGCGCGGTCACCGTCGGCTGGGACAACCCCAGTGACGGTGCCGCGCCGGTCAGCGAACCCGCGCGGTGGACGGCCAGGAACGTGCGCAGCAGGTCGAGGTCCAGCTCAGTCCTCGATCAGGTCGATCGAATCCACGACGTTCGGGTAGAACGCGACGTGGTCCTTGATCGGCGCGACGGCGTCGTACGGCTTCTCGTACGTCCAGACCGCGTTCTCGCCCTGCACGTCGCCCGCGTTGAGCGAGTAGTAGCTGCTCTCGCCCTTGTACGGGCAGTACGTCTCGTGGTCGGTCCGCGCCAGCACGCTGAAATCGACGTCCTCGCGCGGGATGTACTGGACCGCCGGGTACGACGCTTCCTGCAGCGTGAGCGCCTTGCGGCTGTCGGCGACGACGCGGCCACCCGCCTTGACCACCACACGCGCCTTCGTCGGCTCGACGGTGATCGGGTGGTCCGGGCCCGGCTGCAAAACCTGCTTCGCCATGTCAGCTCCCTAAGAGTCCTGTGTACAGGGAGCAGCACGCCGGGAGCGGCGGTTATTCCGGGATCACGGCAGGTAGTACATCGGGTTCGGCAACTTCACCGGGCGCAGCGCGTAGCCGCCTTCGAGGTCGCTGAACTGGTCACCGAGGTTGAGCACGATCTTCGCGCCGCTCGCCTCGATGTGCGCCCGCGTGCCGGACTTGTACTGGACGGTGTTGCAGGTCAGCCCGCACGGCAGGTAGTCCGGCGCGGTGACCTTCGGCTTGAAGAACGCGCCGGCCGGGGCCGGGTAGCCCTCGTTGGCGAGGTTCTTCAGCGACTGCGGGCCCTGGAACTCGTTGCGACCGGTGAGGAAGTACACCTTGACGCCGTGCTGCGCCGCCCAGTTGGCCAGCTCCAGCACCGGCTTGTTCGCCACGAACGTGCCGTTGTCGATGGCCTGCTGCTGCTTGACCGGGTCGAAGCCGAAGTCGTTGTCGGCCTCCCAGCCGTAGGTGATCTCGGAGGTGTCGTCGACGTCCAGCACGATCGCCGGGTTCTTCACCCGGCCCAGCTGCTGCTGCAGGAAGCGCTCGGCGTCGGAGACGATGCGGCTGGTGTCCTTCACGAACCGGCTGGTGTCGGAGTAGTGGTGCTTGCCGGCGGCGTCGAGGTAGTCGCCGTAGTACGCCTTGACGTCCAGCTTGACCTGGCCGATGTTGGCCGGCTCCTTCGCGCGGGCCGCGGTCGCCTCGTCGGACCCGGCCAGCGCGGTGGCTCCCGAGGCGACGGTGGCGCCGATGGCCGCCGCGGCGGCGAGCTTGACGAGACCTGACCATTTTCCGGACACGGCGACCCTCCAGTGACGACTTGCCGACCGGGGGAACCTACGTCACGTTCACCGGGAGTTCCACCCTTCGAAAGTTTCTGTTCACCGCTCGGCGCGGCACAGGAACGCCACGGGCGACCGCCCGATCCGCGTCAGCACCACCGATGCTTCCGCGGCGCCCCGGAGCTTCAGCCGCCGCCGCAGCGCGTCCGGGTCGACGTCCAGTCCCCGCACCAGGATTTCCAGCCGTCCGACGTCGTGTCGCTTGAGGACGGCCTTCAGCGCCTTCTCGGTGTACGGCCCGTGCTCCAGGACGCGGAAGGCCCGCACACCCGGCGGCGGGGTGTCCCCGGTCAGGTACGCGATGCGTTCGTCCAGCTGCCACAACCCGTGCCGCGCCGCGTAGTGGCGGACCAGCCCGGCGCGCACGACGGCGCCGTCGGGGTCGACGATCCACTCCCCCGGCTCCCGCGCGGGCAGTTCGTCCGGTTCGGCGTCCGTGACCGTCCACTGTGTTCCGTCCGAGCGCAGTACGGTCGCGCGGCGGGTGACGCCGGTACCGAGGCCGCGCCACAGGCAGGATTCACGCACCTGGCCGTCGAGCGAGACGAGTTCGACCTCGTCGGCCCACGGCGTGATCGAAAAGTCCAGGCCGGGCGCGCACTTCACCGCGAGCGCCCGCCCCGGGTAGGCCTCGACCAGGCCGTCCAGCGGCGGGGTGAAGTCCGCGGGTTTCCACGCCCGCCGCCCGGCGGAGTCCCGGCGCGCCGGGTCGGCGACGACCACCCCGGACCGGCTCACCGGACGCAGCGCGTCGGCCCGGGCGAGCCCGATGGCCACACCCGCGGACACGCCGTTGTGCCGGGCCATTTCCAGCCGGACCGGGTCCACATCGGACCCCAGCGCGCGCCGCGCCACCCGGGCGATCTCGACGAGGTCGGCGCCGACCGAGCAGGTGACGTCGTGGACGTCGAGCCCGGCGAACCGGGCGGCCCGGTGCGCCGCCACGATCGACGCGCTCGCCTGCTGGAGCGCGTCGGAGGTGAACAGCCAGTCCACCCCGGACAGTTTGCCGACGGCTTTCCGGCGCAGCAGCACCGTTTCCAGCACCGCAGCCGCGTGGTCCGCGCCGACCAGCCGGCGAACGGCGGCTACGTCGGCGATGCGGTCGGTCAGCGGCAGCGCCGACACCTCGGCGAGCGCCGCCACACCCGCGTCCGAGCGCAGGTAGGCGACGTCGCCGAGGGTGAAGGAATAGCCCACTCAGGACGGCCGCTTGGTCCCGGTGATCATCACGTTGTAGAACAGCTCGCGCGGCAGGACCTTCGCCAGGACCTTCTTGTCCACGGCCGAGAGCTGCAGCCACAGCTTGTAGGCGAACAGCCGCCAGCGCACGGTGAGCTTCTCCGCCGGCACCGCGGCCTCGAACGTCCGGATCGGCCAGCCCGCGAGCGCCGCGGCGAACTCCTCGGTGACCGCGCGAACGTCCTGGGCGCCGGCCCCGCGGGCCCACGACTCCAGCTCCGACGGGTCGAAGGTGTGGATGTCGACCACGGCCTCGAGGGCGGCGGCGCGCGAAGACTCGTCCAGTTCGGACTGCGGACGCCGCCAGCCGCGCAGGGCGGGCAGCTTCGTCACCCGGGTCGTCAGGAACCAGGTGAACTGGCCGAGCTTGCGGGCGTAGAAGTCGCCGATCTTCGTCGGCTCGCCGGCGAAGACGAACCGGCCGCCCGGCTTGAGCACGCGCAGCACCTCGCGGAACGCCGCCTGGACGTCCGGGATGTGGTGCAGCACCGCGTGCCCGACCACCAGGTCGAACGTGTTGTCGTCGTACGGGATGCGCTCGGCGTCGGCGACCCGGCCGTCGACGTCGAGGCCGAGCTTTTCGGCGTTGCGCAGCGCGACCTGCACCATGCCGGGCGAAAGGTCGGTGACCGAGCCCTTCTTGGCGACGCCGCCCTGCATCAGGTTCAGCAGGAAGAAGCCGGTGCCGCTGCCCAGCTCCATCGCGTGCTGGTAGGGCTGGCCGTCCTCGCCCGCGACGGCGTGGAACACGTCGGTGGCGTAGGAGATGCAGCGCTCGTCGTACGAGATCGACCACTTCTCGTCGTAGGTGCCGGCTTCCCAGTCGTGGTACAGCACGTTCGCCAGCTTGGGGTCGGCCCAGGCCGCCTGGACCTCTTCGGCGGTGGCGTGCGGGTGCGGGGCCGGGTCGTTCACGTCGGTCAAGGCGTCATTTCCCTTCGAAAGTGGCCTTGCCGGGCCCGTTTTCGATGAACGACTTCATGCCGTTCCGCTGGTCTTCGGTCGCCCAGAGAGCGGCGAACAGGTGCGACTCGAGCTTGAGCCCGTTCGCCAGGTCGGTGTCGAGGCCGCCGTCGATGGCCGCCTTCGCCGCGCGCAGCGCCACAGCCGGGCCGTTCGCGAACTGCGACGCCCACTTGTGCGCGGCCGCGTAGACGTCGTCGGGCGCGACGACCTCGTCGACGATCCCCAGGGAGAGAGCCTCTTCGGCCTTGACGAACCGTCCGGTGTAGACGATGTCCTTGGTCTTGCTCGGCCCGATCAGCCGGGCCAGGCGCTGGGTGCCGCCCGCGCCGGGGATGACGCCGAGCTGGATCTCGGGCTGGCCGACCTTGACGTTGTCGCCGGCGATCCGGCGGTCCGCGGTCAGGGCCAGCTCGAGGCCGCCGCCGAGGGCGTACCCGGTGATGGCCGCGACGACCGGCTTCGGGATGTTCGCGATGGCCGCGAGGGTGCCGGTGAGGGTGGCGCCGAACTTCGCGATCTCCGGGTAGGTGCGGGTGGCCATCTCCTTGATGTCCGCGCCGCCGGCGAAGGTCTTCTCGCCGCCGTAGAGGATCACGGCGCGGACGTCGTCACGCTCGGTCGCCTCCTTCGCCAGTTCGGCGAGCTCGGCGGTGACCTGGGCGTTCAGGGCGTTGACCGGCGGCCGGTCGAGCCGGATCGTGCCGACCCCGTCCTTGACCTCCAGCGTTACGAACTCTCCCACGCCCATCACTCCTCGTTGACGATCTGCCAGCAGGCTACCGGTCGGTAGGGGCAGCCTACCGACGACGGGCGAAGAAGCGATCCCCGGAGCGCTCCAGCACGAGGTCCTGGTCGAACGTCTTCGACAGGTTTTCGCTGGTGATGACGTCGTCAACCAGGCCGGCGACCACGGCGTGGCCGTCGCGCAGCAGCAGCGCGTGGGTGAACCCCGGCGGGATCTCCTCGACGTGGTGGGTGACCAGCACGAGGGCCGGCGCGTCCGGGTCGAGCGCCAGCTCGGACAGCCGGGCGACCAGGTCCTCGCGGCCACCCAGGTCCAACCCCGCCGCCGGCTCGTCGAGCAGCAGCATCTCCGGGTCGGTCATCAGCGACCGGGCGATCAAGGCGCGCTTGCGCTCGCCCTCGGACAGGGTGCCGAAGGTGCGGTCCGCCAGGTGCCCGATGCCCATCGCGTCGAGCAGCTCGGTCGCGCGGGCGGTGTCGAGGGTGTCGTACGCCTCACGCCAGCGGCCGAGCACCGCGTAGCCGGCGCTCACGACGACGTCCTTGACCAGCTCGTCACCGGGCACGCGCTGGGCGATGGCCGCCGAGGTGAAGCCGATGCGCGGGCGCAGGTCGAAGATGTTGACCCGGCCGATCCGCTCGCCGAGCAGGTCGACCTCGCCGGTGGTGGGGTGCAGCTCGGCCGCGGCGAGGCGCAGCAGGGTGGTCTTGCCCGCGCCGTTCGGGCCGAGCACCACCCAGCGCTCGTCCAGTTCCACGGACCAGTCGAGGCCGGCGAGGAGGTCGTTGGTCCCCCGGCGGACGCCGACACCGGCCATCCGGACCACGAGGTCGTCAAGTTCGCTGGGCTGGATCGGCTCGCTCACGAAGCCCATTCTGTCTGCCGTCACGCGCGCCTGCGCACCCGCCCGGGCGAGACGGCGAACCGGCAGGTCGGAGCGCGTCCACGAGGTGGAACGGCGCACGGCGGAAGTGCCGCGCGCGACGGCGTTGTGGCAGGATCGCGGGCATGTCAGCCGACGCGCCCGCCACCGGAGTCACCCGGGGCTCGTTCTGGCGCCGTCGCACCATCGACCTGCTCCTCGTCGCTTCGGCCGGGTGTACGCGGGCGCGGCTCCGCTGATTCCTCGCGTCCGTTGACGCGTGCGGTGTCGCGCTGCCCCGGCGTCCCGATCACCTTCGCGTCCGAGGAGCACCCGCGTTGACCACGTCCCTGGTTCGTCCGCCCGTCGAGATCCACCCCCAGCTGACCGACCCGCTGCTGCCCGAGCTGCTGCACCCCGCGCGGCTGCTGTGGACGCCGCGTGAGCTGGCCGACCTGACCGCCACCGTCACCACCGAACTGACCGCGGGCCTGCGCGGCATCCTGCGGTTCGACGAGGACCGCCGCTGGTGGGCCCGGCTGGCGCTGACCGACGGCGTCGAGCTGTGGCTGCTGTCGTGGCTGCCCGGCCAGCACACGAAGCCGCACGACCACGGCGGCGCGTCCGGCTCGTTCACCGTCCTGCAGGGCGAGCTCGGCGAGGAGTACCGCTACCCTGGCGGCCCGATCCGGCGCCGGACGCACGTCGCCGGCCAGGGCCTCGGCTTCGGCGCCGGCCGCGCCCACCAGGTCACCGGGCTCGGCGACCAGCCCGCGGCCAGCGTCCACGCGTACTCGCCGCCGCTGGTGGCGACGCGGGAGTACGCCTCGCTCGCCGACGTCCCGGCGGAAATCCCGCCGCTGCCCAGTATCGTCCGATCATGAGCGCCGTCGATTCGCTGCTGGAAAAGGCCCGGGCCGGACTGGACCGGGTGACGCCCGTGCGCGCCCGCGAACTGCAGGAGGCGGGGGCGCTGCTGGTCGACATCCGGCCGGTGGCGAACCGCCGGGCCGAGGGCGAGATCCCCGGCGCGGTGATCGTCGAGCGGATCCACCTGGAGTGGCGGCTGGCGCCGGACAGCGAGTGGCGGCTGCCATCGGTGACGCCCACCTCGACGGTGGTGGTCGTGTGCAACGAGGGCTATTCGTCGAGCCTGGCGGCGGCCGACCTGCAGCGGCTGGGCCTGCCCCACGCGACCGACCTCGACGGCGGATTCCGCGCGTGGGCTGCCGCCGGACTGCCCGTGCAGCCCGGCGGCAGCCCGGCGGTGCCTTAGCAGCCCCCGTTTTCCACGCTACCGGGGAGGACCGACAGTTTTCAGCCGGCCAGCGCCGGGGCGATGTGTTTGGTGAACAGGTCGATGCCCGAACGGTCGTACGCGGCCTCCGGGAAGTTCAGGATCGCGTACGACATGCCCCGCTCGCCCAGCCCGGCGAGGTGCTCGGTGACCTGCTCGGGCGTGCCGACCGTGGGGCCGCTCGCGAAGGTCGCGATCGCCCGCTCGGCTTCCTCCGCCGGGACGTACTTCGCGTAGTGCGCCCTCAGCCAGGCCACCTTCTCCTGGACGTCCTTCTCGGTCTCGCCCAGGACGGCGCTGACGTTGCCCGAGCGCACGATCGCGTCGAAGTCGGTGCCGACGTCCTTGCAGTGCGCCGCGAGGATCTCCGACTTGCGCGTGAACGCCTCCGGCTCGGGGAAGAAGTTCGTGTACCGCGCGTACTTCGCGGCGATCCGGAGCGTCTTCTTCTCGCCGCCACCGGCGATCCACAGCGGGATGCCGCCTTCCTGCGGCGGCAGCGGCCGGAGGATGGCGCCGTCGGTCTTGTAGTGCTTTCCGTCCAGTGTGGACGTTCCGGTGGTCCAGAGGTCCCGCATGATCTGGACGCCTTCGTCGAGCTGGCCGAGCCGCTCGCCGGCGGACGGGAAGCCGTAGCCGTAGGCCCGCCACTCGTGCTCGTACCAGCCGGCGCCGATGCCCATCTCGACGCGGCCGCCGGAGATGAGGTCGGCGGTCGCGGCGACCTTCGCCAGGTAGGCGGGGTTGCGGTAGCCCATGCAGGTGCACATCTGCCCGAGCCGGATGGTGTCCGTCGCGGCGGCGAACGCCGAGATCAGCGACCAGGCCTCGTGCGTGGCCTCCTCGGTGGGCACGGGCACGGTGTGGAAGTGGTCGTAGACCCAGATCGATTCGAAGGGGCCGGCCTCCGCGTGTTTCGCGAGGCCGAGCATGGTCTTCCAGTGGTCCGCGGGGTCGATGCCGGCCAGGTCCAGCCGCCAGCCCTGCGGGACGAACATTCCGAAGCGCATGCCTCCAACTTAGCTTCGCTCAGCGATGTGCGCGGCGTGATTTCGCAGCTGAAGCCGCTCCAGGTCAGCGACCGGTGAGGTGGTCGAGCACGGCGTCGCACAGGTCCTGCAGGTTGTCGCGGTACGCCACGCGGTCGACATCACCGAGCCGCGGGTCGACCGGTTCCTCCGGCTCCGGCCCGGGAGCCGGCCCGCCGCCCCGGACCGGTGGCGGCGGCCGTAGCGGAGGCCCGCCGGCCGCCGGTACCGGCGCGGCCGCCGCCACGGCGTGGTCGGGGAGCACCGGACGGAGCGCGGCGAGTTCGTCGGCCGCCTCCCGGCAGGCGGCTTCCGCCAAGCCTGCCGCCTCGACCCGCTGGAGCTCCAGCCGGGCCAAGCCGTCGGAAAGCGGCTCGTGGCGACGTCGTTCACCCAGCTCCGCAAGGGTCTCGGCGTAGTCGTCCAGCGCCCGGGACGCGAAGTGGTGGGCGTCCGCGGCCGAGCGCAGCTGCTTCGTCAAGCGCCCACGCGTGTCGGTGAACGCCTCGTGCGCGGCCCCAGCCCAGCCTTCCGGGAGGAGCAGCCGCAGCTCGGTGTCCAGCTCGTCGAAGACCCGCGCCAGCGCACCGAGCCGGGCGGCCTCGCCTCGGAGCAGGTTGACCGTGCCGGGATCCCAGGTCATGCCGGCCGCCCGGTCAGCCGAGCCTGGCCGGGCCGGACGACTCCGCCGGCCCGATCAGGCCGACCGCGTCGTGGGCGTCGGCGTCTTGGCCGGCGTAGAGGCGCGCGGCCCGCTCGAGGCGCGCACCGAGCTCACGCGCCTCGTCGAGCAGGAGTTCGGCGGCGCGCGTGGAGGCCTCCTGGAGCTCGCCGAGGGCCCTGGCGAGCAGCACGTCACCGGCCTGCTCGGCCTTGGCCGCGTACCGCAGCTCGGGGCACGCCGCGAACTCGGCCGCCAGTGTGCCGAACCGGCGACCGGCGGCGCGAAGCAGCACGGGATCGGCTTCGAAGCCGTTCATCGGGGGACCGTCCTTCGGATCAGTTCGGGAAGCCGCGCACCAGCTCGGCGATCAACGACGGCGGGAGTGAGAAGGCGCGCTCGGCACCGGTTCCCCGGCTGCTGCTGGGGTTGACGAGCAGACCGGCGGCCGCGCGGTGGGCCGTCCTGACCAGCTCCCGCCCGGTGCCGCTCCGGGACAGGGGCCAATGACATCCGGCGGTGCCGCGGTACTCGTCCAGCGCACCGTGGTCGCCGAAGACACACAGCCAAGCGCCGCGCGCGCCGAGGTCGACGATGACGGGCTCGTGACCGGCGTCGGCCGGCGCGCACCAGAACCGGTCCAGGAACCACCGGACCACCGCGGCCGAGTCCATGTGGAAGCTCTCGATCGGACCGGCCGGGACGGTCCTGGCGGCGCCGGCCGCGAACCGGCTCTCCGCCTCCCGGATGTCGTGCTCGGCGAGCGGACGCCGGCGGGTCCGGAGGCTGACGAACAGCTCGTTCAGGAAGGGCCTGAGCTTGCGCTGGGAGTCGCGGACCGATTGGCCCAGCAGGTTCTCCAGGCGCTTCATCATGTTCTTGTCCAGCGGCACCGGCTCGATGTTGTAGGCCACGTGCACGAGCCGCTCCAGCTTCGATCCGGGCTCGGCCATCGACCGGAGCACTTCCATCAAGCGCAGGTAGACGACGGCACAGACGCGCTGCGCGGGATCGGTATCCCGGACGCCCCAGAATTCCCGCAGTTCGGGACCGAGCGCTTCACGGAGGCCGGAAACCCGGACACCCGCATTCTTGTGCAGCTTGCCCACCGCATTCTCGACGCGCACGCGAGCAGCGGGGTCGATTCCCCCCACCGGCCGGACCTGCCCGGTCATCGTCCTCCCTGCCACCACCAGAATGGAGCAGCATCATAAAGGACACATGATCGGGTGAGGCAAGGTCATTACCTTCGCGTGTCGCCCGCAAAAACCTCGCCCCACCAGGTCTTTTGCCAGATTCTTGCCAGATTTGCGACACTTTCCCGCCCGCTTTCCGCCACGGAGTCGACCAACGCATTCGCCAGCCCGGCAAACCGTACGGTCGTCCTTGACCTGTTTATGGCGAAACCGCAGATCAGCGCACCGCGAATCGATCAACACCCGTACGTTTATTCGACGGCTCATCCCCGACGAGCCGGCGGACAACGGGAGGACCACAGTGGAATTGATCTTGATTGCGATCTTGGCCTTCCTGGTCGGCAGCCTGACCACGGCGCGCGTGGCGGCGTGGCTGCCGCGGCAGAAGGAGACCGAACCCGGCCACCGGATCGCCGAGCTGGAAGCCCGGCTGCAGGCGGTCGAGCTCGCCTGCCGCACCGCCCGGCCGATGCTGCCGCCCCCGCCACCGGGGCGGCGCTGGTGAACTCAGGCCAGGACGACGCGCGCCAGCTCCGCCGGAGCCGCCAGCAGCCCGTGCTTCGGCAGCACCCGGACCGTGTACCCGACCGCCCCCGGGCGCGGCAGCTTGACCCGGGCGGCGAACGCGCCGATGCCGTCGCCGGTCATCGGGACCGTCACCGTGTCGCGCAGCTCGTCGTCGTCGCCCACCCGGCCGACCACCGCCTGGATGTCCACTTCGGACGGATCGAGGCCCGCCAGGTCGATCCGGGCCCTGATCGTCACCTCGGTGCCGACGACCAGCGGCTCGGTCGCCGCCACCACCAGTTCCGAATCGAAGATCCGCAACCGCGGCCACGACACCTCGAGCTTCGTGCGGTAGTCCGCCAGCGACAGCGCACCGCGGTAGCCGTCGCCGGTCGCCGCCGCGACCATCCGCGACGCGGGCAGGTAGCCGTTGTCCACGTACTCGCGGACCATCCGGGACGCCTGGACCCGCGGGCCGAGCGTTTCCAGCGTGTGCCACACCATCGACAGCCAGCCGGTGGGCACGCCGCCGTCCGAGCGGTCGTAGAACAGCGGTGCGATCTGCTGGCCGAGCAGTTCGTACAGCGCCGCGGCCTCCAGGTCGTCGCGGCGCAGCGGGTCGGCGACGCCGTCCGCGGTCGGGATCGCCCAGCCGTTGCTGCCGTCGTAGCACTCGTCCCACCAGCCGTCGCGGATGGAGAGGTTCAGGCCGCCGTTGAGCGCCGACTTCATCCCCGACGTCCCGCACGCTTCCAGCGGCCGCACCGGGTTGTTCAGCCAGACGTCGCAGCCGCGGTAGAGGTAGCGCGCCATCGACATGTCGTAGTCGGGCAGGAAGACGATCCGGTGCCGCACGTCCGCGCCGTCGACGAACCGGACGATCTGCTGGATCAGCTGCTTGCCGTTCTCGTCGGCCGGGTGCGACTTGCCGGCGACGACGACCTGGATCGGCCGCTCCTCGTGCAGCAGCAGCGTCCGCAGCCGATCCGGGTCGCGCAGCATCAGCGTCAGCCTCTTGTACGTCGGGACGCGGCGGGCGAAGCCGACGGTCAGCACGTCGGGGTCGAAGACCGAGTCCACCCAGCCCAGCTCCAGCGGCGACGCGCCGCGCTGCAGCCACGCCGCGCGCACCCGGCGCCGCACCTCGTGCACCAGCTTCTCGCGCAGCTCCCGCCGCAGCTCCCACAGCTGCGCGTCGGAAACGCCGTCGCGCAGCGGCCCCTCCCCGACGTCGAGGCCCCATTCGCGGCCGAGCAGCGTGCTCAGCTCGCGCGCCACCCACGTCGGGCCGTGGACGCCGTTCGTCACCGACGAGATCGGCACCTCGTCGTGGTCGAACCCGGGCCACAGCCGCGAGAACATCTTCCGGGTGACGCGTCCGTGCAGCTGGGACACGCCGTTCGCGCGCTGCGCCAGCCGCAGGCCCATGTGCGCCATGTTGAACAGCCCGGGGTTGTCCTCGGCGCCGAGCGCGAGCACGCGGCGCGGGTCGATGTCCGGCACCAGGCGTCCGTCGTTGAAGTACCGCTGCACCAGGTCCACCGGGAACCGGTCGATGCCCGCGCTGACCGGCGTGTGCGTGGTGAACAGCGTCCCGGCGCGGACCGCGGGCATGGCCTCGTCGAACGCGAGGCCGTCGGCCTGGACGATCTCGCGGGCGCGTTCGAGGCCGAGGAAGCCCGCGTGTCCCTCGTTCGTGTGAAACACCATCGGCTGCGGGTGCCCGGTGATCTCGCAGTACTTCCGCACCGCGCGGAACCCGCCGATGCCGGCCAGGATCTCCTGCCGGAGCCGGTGGTCGGCGTCGCCGCCGTAGAGCCGGTCGGTGACGCCGCGCAGGTCCTCGTCGTTGGCCTCGGTGTCGGTGTCGAGCAGCAGCAGCGGCACCCGCCCGACGCGGGCCTGCCAGATCTGCGCGCACAGGTCGCGCCCGCCCGGCATCGCGACGCCGACCAGCACCGGCCGGCCGCCGACGGTCAGCAGTTCCAGGGGGAACGCGTTCGGGTCGATCACCGGGTAGTGCTCGACCTGCCAGCCGTCGAGTGACAGCGACTGCCGGAAGTAGCCGTTGCGGTAGAGCAGCCCGACGCCGACCATGGGCACGCCCAGGTCGGACGCGGCCTTGAGGTGGTCGCCGGCCAGCACGCCGAGGCCGCCGGAGTAGTTCGGCAGCGCTTCGGTGACGCCGAACTCCATCGAGAAGTAGGCGACCGCGGGCGGCAGCTCGGGGTCTTCGCGGCGCTGGTACCAGCGCGGCTCGGCCAGGTACTGCTCCAGGTCCTCGGCCGCGGCGCGGGCGCGGGCGAGGAAGCCGTCGTCGACGGCGAGCTCGTCGAGCCGGGCCGGCGGCAGCGCGGTGAGCATCCGCAGCGGGTCGCGCACGGCGTTGAACAGCTCGGCGTCCATCGACGCGAACAGGTCGCGCGTCGGCGGGTGCCACGTCCAGCGCAGGTTGGTGGCCAGCGCACCCAGGCCGGACAGGGACTCCGGAAGGCTGGCGCGAACGGTGAACCGGCGGACTGCACGCATGGGACGCGACGATATCGGGCCGCGGCCCGCCCTGCGCAGGGAGTAGTTCGGGGATAACGTGCACGCTCCGCGAATGCCCTGGGTAGGGTCCTGCCGTCGGGTACGGGTGGGCACGAAAGCGAGTGAACAGATGATCCCAGGGGGAGGACGGCGCGCGCTGGTCGCGTTGCTGGCCGTCGCGGCGGTCGCCGTGAGCGGGTGCAACGGGAAGAGCAGCTCCGGGAACGGGCCCGTCCAGGACACCGGCGCCGGGTCGGTCTCCGGGCTGCCGGTGACGCACTTCGAGAGCGGCCTCAAGCCGGACGCGCCGACGCCGAGCCTGAACGTCCGCAACGCCGAGGGCGGCGAAGACGACAAGCTCGCCACCGCCGCGATCGATGACGTCCAGACTTACTGGGGCGAGATGCTCTCGGCGAACTTCGGCGAGCAGTTCGAGCCGGTGAAGTCCCTGCTGTCCTACGACGCGCAGACCGACACCGAGGAAACCGGCTGCGGCAGCGTGAAGAAGCTCGTGAACGCGTTCTACTGCCCGGTCGACGACTCGGTGGCGTGGGACCGCGGCGTGCTGCTGCCGATGCTGCGCCAGCGGTTCGGGCCGATGTCGGTGGTCGTGGTGCTCGCGCACGAGTTCGGCCACGCCGTCCAGTACCGGCTCGGCGACAAGGCGGGGATCACCAAGAGCACCCCGACCGTGGTCAAGGAGCAACAGGCCGACTGCTTCGCCGGCGGCTACTTCCGCTGGGTCGCCGAGGACAAGAGCAAGTACTACCGGGTGTCGACGTCCGAAGGCCTGAACCAGGTGATGGCGTCGATGTTCCTGATCCGCGACCAGGCGGGCACCAGCGCCGCCGACAAGGGCGCGCACGGCACGGCGTTCGACCGCACGTACGCGTTCCAGGCCGGGTTCGAGAAGGGCCCCAAGGAGTGCGCGGGGATGACCACCGAGAACGTCAAGGCCCGGCTCACCGAGCGTCCCTTCGACAAGGGCGACAAGGGCAAGGGCGACGCGAAGTTCAACGCCCAGACCGTCGAGCTGCTGAAGAAGAGCCTCGACGAGGCGTTCAAGGGCGCCGGGGTGGCCGCGCCGGAGATCACCGACGGCGGCAGCTGCCAGAGCACGCCGCCGGCGTCGTACTGCCCGGACGACAACACCGTGAGCATCGACATGGCCAAACTGGCCCAGCTAGCCCAGCCGATCGACCGCGAGGCCGAGATGAAGGGCGAGGACCCGGGCGGCATGGGTGACTTCGCGGCGTTCTCGGAGGTCGCCGCGCGGTACGCGCTGGGCATCCAGAAGGGCGTCGGCGCGTCGATCGACAACGCGAACGCGGGCCTGCGCACGGCCTGCCTGGTCGGCGCGTGGGCGGCGTTCACCAACCGCCCGGGCGACCTGCGCCTCTCGGCGGGTGACCTCGACGAGGCCATCGCGGACCTGCTGCAGCCGGAGAGCCTGGTGTCGGCGGACGTCAACGGGAAGCGCCCGGACAGCGGTTTCGACCGGGTCGAGGCGCTGCGGAAGGGCTACCTCGAGGGCTCGTCGGTCTGCTCGAAGCAGTACGCCTGACCAAAGCCGTGAATACCACCTTGACGAACTAAGTGTCCGTCAAGGTGGCATTCACGGCTTTCGGCTCAGAAGAGGGCGCTGGCCAGGTCGCGGCGGGCCCTCATCACGCGCTCGTCGGCCGGGTCGAACAGGTCGAACAGGGCCACCAGGTGCTCGCGCACCCGGTTCCGGTCCTCCCCCGCCGTGCGGCGGACGGCGTCGATCAGGCGCTTGAAGCCCGCCTCGACGTCGTTCTCCGCGATGTCCAGGTCGGCCGCGTCGAGCTGGGCCGCCAGGTCGGCCGGGTCGGCGTCGGCCTTGGCGCGCGCGTCCGGGTCGGCGCTCTCCGCGCGGGCGGTGAACTTGACCTGGGCCAGCGCGTTCTTCGCCAGCTCGTTCGCCGGTTCGACGTCGAGGATGCGCTCGTACGCGGCCTGCGCCGCGGCGAAGTCACCCCGCTCGAAGGCCTCTTCCGCCTCGGTGAAGCGCGGGTCCTCCGGCTCCTCGACCGGGCCGCCGGCCGCCTCCGCCTCGCGGATCCCGGGCAGCTTGTCGCGCAGGGCGTCCAGGAGCGAGTTGATCCACTTCCGGATCTCGGGCTCGGGCAGCGCGCCGGAGAACGCGTCGACCGGCTGGCCGCCGGCGATGGCGACGATCGTCGGGATGGACTGCGCACCGAACAGCTGCGCGATCCGCGGGTTCGCGTCGACGTCGACCTTCGCGACGACCCACGCGCCACCGGACTCGGCGGCCATCCGCTCCAGCACCGGGGACAGCTGTTTGCACGGGCCGCACCATTCGGCCCACAGGTCGACGACCACCAGCTGGTGCAGGGACCGCTCCACGACCTCGGCCTGGAAAGTGGCCTCGGTGACATCGATCACGGCATCGCCCGACGCCGGCCGCGGCGGCCCGTCGCCACCGGCCGGGCCGGCGGGCGGGGCCGGCTGCTTGCGCGCCGCTTCGGCGCGAGCCTTGAGCGCGGACAGGTCGACCGCGCCGGAGAGGGCGGCGGACAGGGCCGCTGACTTCGCTGCAGATCCGCGTGGTTGTGTCACGGTTCCATCCTGGCACGCGTGCCGCAGCGTTTCACCGGGTGCCCGGCCCGTCCGCTTGGCAGGACGGCACGGCTGGGGCAGGCTCGGCCGGGTGCACATCCGGCGTGACGTGAAGGTGGGCCTGTCGATCGCGGCCGCCGTCGTCTGGGTCGGCGCGGTGACGGTGCTCATCGTGCACGAACCGGACCCGGGCGCGGCCTCGCCCGCCGAGCTGCGCGACCGGCTCGCCACGGCGCTGGACGCCCACGATTCCGACGCTCTCGCCGGCTTGCTCGACTACCCCGGCTCCGGCGGCGGCGACTTCGCGAAGGACTACGTCGCGGTGCTGGCCGACCGCGGCGTCCGCGACGTCGTGGTGGAGCTGGCCCCGGACCCGGCGGCGCCGACCCACGCGACGGTGGCGGGCACCCTCGGCGACGGCAGGCCGTTCAGCTACCCGCTGACGGTGACGAGCGAAGACGGCCGCTGGACGATCGCCTTGACCCCGCCGCTGCCCTGACACCGAGGCTCAGGAGTCGCGGAGGTGGGCTTCGATCCGGTCCACCTTGGCTTCCAGCTGGTCGGTGAAGCCGGGGCGGATGTCCGCTTTCAGGACCAGGCCGACGCGGGCCGAGCCCTCGCCCGCGGCCTCGACCGCGCGCTTGACGACGTCCATCACCTCGTCCCACTCGCCCTCGATGTTGGTGAACATCGCGTTGGTCGAGTTGGGCAGCCCGGATTCGCGGACCACCTTCACCGCGCGGGCGACGGCTTCGCTCACCCCGCCGTCGGGCTCCCCGCCGAACGGGCTCACGCTGAACGCGACGATCATGCTCGGAATTCCCTTCTTCGGTGGTCATTTCCGCCAGTCGTGCGACACCCGCCGGTACCCGCTGGTAACTTCGCGTGTCATGAACCGTCCGCTGCCGTTCGACCCGATCGCCCGCGCGGCCCGGATCTGGGAGGACCGCATCGGGCCCTCCGGGACCATGGCCGCGGTGACCGGGGTGATGCGGGTCCAGCAGATCATCCAGTCCGCGGTGGACGGCGCGCTCAAGCCGCACGGCCTGACCTTCGCCCGGTACGAAGCGCTGGTGCTGCTCACCTTCGCCCGCAGCGCCAGCCTGCCGATGCGGGTGATGGGCGAGCGGCTCCAGCTGCACCCCACCAGTGTCACCAACATAGTGGACCGCCTGGAGCGCGACGGGCTGGTGAAGCGGGTCCCGCACCCGACGGACCGCCGCACGACGCTGGTGGAGATCACCGACGAGGGCCGGGCGCGCCGCGCGGCCGCGACCGAAGCCGTCACCGCGATCGACTTCGGGCTGAGCGGCCTGACCGAGCGCCAGACCGAGCAGCTGACGGACCTGCTGACGAAGGTGCGCCGCGCCGCCGGAGACTTCAGCGAGTAGCCGTTCCGCAGCGCACCGTCCACACGAGAGAACACGAAAAAGGCCCGCGCGGACAGCGCGGGCCTTTCTCACGAACGGGAATCAGGCGGCGACGGGTTCCTTGGCCTGGAACAGGCCGACACCGCCGTGGGACAGCCGCTGCGGGCCGTCGAGCTTGCCGTTGCGCAGCGCCCACTTCTCGAACAGCCACGTGAACAGCGGCGGGATGCTCGCGAGCAGGGCCAAGACCAGCGTCTTCGGGCGCCAGCCGAGCGGCTTCGCCACGGACAGGGAGATCACCACGTAGAGGACGAAGATCACGCCGTGCACCATGCCGAGGACGGGCACGCCGCCCTCGCCGGAGGAGTGGACGACGTACTTGAGGAACATCCCGACCAGCAGCCCGGCCCACGACAGGGCTTCGGCTACTGCGGCCACGCGGAACACTAGAGCGGCCTTGCTGGACACTTCTTCCTCCTGTGGGGTCTCACCACGTCTGGTCCTGACATGAGAAAGCCGCCCGACAACCGTCCAAGGCGGACTCACCATGAACGTCAACAGCTCTGTCGGACGTGCTGATACCAGTGTGAGGCGTGACGGCGCTCACCGGAACACCGGGGGCCGTGACGATGCTCACGGCCGCGGTCCATTGTGGTCTGAACCACGGCCGTGAGCGCTCGTGTCTACTCCGCGCAGGGTGAAGGCGGGGCGGACGACGGTGATGTCGCCCACGTCGCCTTCGCAGCGTCGGTGGTGAGGGTGAAGTCGAGCGTCGCGCCACGCTTCAGCTGGTCCACGCCGACGAACACGCGGTCACTGGGCTTCGACCCGACCTTCAGGCCCGAGACGTACTGCAGCTTCGAGCCGGCGGCACCCGGCGCCTTGATCGTGACGTCGCGCCCGTTCTCCAGGTGCAGCACGGACTTCTCGAACCGCGGCACGTTGAGCACGAAGTTCCCAGTCCCTGGGACGGCGGGGTACATCCCCAGCGCGCTGAAGACGTACCAGGCCGACATGGTGCCCAGGTCGTCGTTTCCGGTCACGCCGTTGGGCGCGTTGGTGAACAGCGTGTGCGCCGCCCGCACGACCGTCGACGTCTTCGCCGGCTGCCCGGTGAGCGCGTACATCCACGGCGAGTGCAGGTCCGGCTCGTTGTTGGGGTTGTAGCGGAACTGGTCGTAGTAGTCGTACGGGCCGACGACCCAGTTCTCGCGAACCGCCGTCGCCGGGTTCTTCACCAGCTCGTCGTAGGCGAAGAAGTCGTCCAGGCGCTTACCCGTGGCCGCCGGGCCGCCCATCCGCTGGACCAGGCCGGGCACGTCTTGCTGCACGAGCCACTGGTACTGCCAGGCCGTGCCCTCGTGGAAGCCGTCCTGGCTCTGCGGGCTGTACGGCTTGTCCGCGGGTGAGAACCACGCGCCGCCGAGCACCTTCGGCCGGAAGAACCCGGTGAAGCCGCGGTCGGTCTGCGTTTCGTCCCACAACGTCCGGTAGGTCCGGCCCTTCGCGGCCAGCGCCGCCGCGTCGGCCTTCTTGCCGAGGGCCGCGGCCATGACCGACAGCGAACAGTCACCGAGCGCGTACTCCAGGGTGGCCGACGCGCCGTGGTTCGGATCGGTGTCCTGCCCCTTCTTCGGGAAGTCCGGGTCGTACTGGACGAAGCCGTCCTTCTGGTAACTGGCGTTGCCCGAGCGGCCCTGGAACGGCGACGCGGCGGGCGGGATCTCGCGCGAGTTCTGCAGGAGGGCCTGGTAGGCGTGCATCTCCTCGCCCGACAGCGCGCCGAAGCGCCACAGGTCCACCAGGAACGGCGTGACCGGGTCGCCGGTCATCGTGTTCGTCTCCTGGCTGGCGTACGCCCACCGCGGTAGCCAGCCGCCCTGGTCGTGGATCGCCAGGATGCTCTTCGCGATGTCCCGCGCCCGGTCCGGCCGCAGCAACGCCAGGAGCTGGTTCTGCGTGCGGTAGGTGTCCCACAGCGAGAAGAAGTCGTAGTACGTCCAGCCGACCGCGCGGTGGATCTTTTTGTCGAACCCGTAGTAGCGGCCGTCCGCGTCGTTCGCGGTGAGCGGCTGCAGCAGCGTGTGGTAGAGCGAGGTGTAGAAGACCGTGCGGTCGTCGGGCGTACCACCCTTGATGTCCACAGTGGACAGCTCGCGCCGCCAGGTCTTCTGCACGTCCGCCTTGGCCGCGTCGAACGACCGGATGCGTTCGGCGGCCAGGTTGATCCGCGCGCCGGCCGCGTCCACCTGCGAGATCGCGGTGGTGGCGGTGACCTGGCTCGAACCGCCGAACGTCAGCCACGCGCCGCGCAGGCCCGCACCGCCTTCGGACGAGCGGGAGCCGGGCGTGCCGCCGGCCGGTGACCACGTGCCGAACGCCTTGAACGGCTGGTCGAACTTCGTCGTGAAGTACGTCGTGTAGGCCTTGCCGCCGCAGAACGCCTGCGACTCCACGGTTCCTTCGACGGTCCGGTCGTCCACGACGCGGATGCTGCTGCCCGTCACCGGTTCCTTGTCGTTGGCCTGCCCGACGTTGACGAAGACGTTGGCGGCACCGGACTGGGCGAACGTGTACCGTTCGACGCCCGCCCGCGTGGCCGCAGTCGTCTCGACGTCGACACCGCCGTAGCCGGTCAGACGGACCTTGTAGTAGCCGGGCTTACCGACTTCTCCGTCGTGGGTGAACGGCGAAGCGTACTGCTTCTGGTCGAAAGAGGACGGTTGCGTCGTGTCGAAAGCCTTGCCGGGGCCCACCTCCCCGGTCGTCGGCAGGGTCGAGACCAGGCCGCCCTGCTCCCAGCAGCCCGCGCCGGACAGGAAGAAGTGCCCGAACCCGCGGATCGCGGTGTCGGTGTAGCGGTAGCCGGCGTAGTGCGAGGTGATCGGGCTGACCTGCGTCATCCCGAACGGCGCCGAGGCGCCCGGGAACGTGTTGCCCTCGTCCTGCGTGCCGATGAACGTGTTGACGGCGTCAAGGGCGTCCCCGCCGGCCGCGTGGGCCACGGCGGGACTCACCCCCGTCGCCACCACGGTGAGCGCCAGCGCGCCCGCCAGAACCTTGCTCTTCACCAAGACAGCCTCCGGAAAAGGGGAAGGCCGCCCGCGCGGGCGGCCTTTCCGGGATGGATCATCACGCGCCGACGGCGATCGCGAACACGTGCAGCGCGCCGCCGCTGACGTTCGACGGCAGCGTCACGCTCGCCACCGTCTTGCCCGCGTCGAGGGTGATCGGATTGGTGCCGAACACCATGGTGCGGATCTGCTGCGGGTCGCCGCCCGAAGCGTTGCGGTACGGGGTCGACAGCACGATCCGGTTGCCGAACGACGGCTGCGCGCCGCCGCCGCCGAGGGTCCAGTCGGAGAACCCGATGGTGGCGGTGGACCTGCTGCCGTCGGTGTAGGTGACGGTCAGCGTGCCCGACGCGTTGCCGTTCGACGCCGAGCCGAGCAGCGCGAGCCGCCCCGAGCCGGAGACGTTCACCGTCTGCCCGCCGGCGATCACGTTGTCCGGGTCCCCGGCAGGGAAAGACGGCCAGGTGAACTTCAGCCCGTCACTGGTGACCGTCCCGCCCGGGACGGCCCCGGCCGCGGCCAGCGCGTCGGCCGAGTAACTCCAGCCACCGCCGTCGAAGTTCGCCGCCTCGGGCTTGGCGTCCGGCGAAATCCCGGCGTTGTCCACCGTGGCGAGCCAGCTGTTCGGCTGGGCCACGAGCACCGTGAGCACGGCCTGCGAAGAGGCCACCCCGGGCGCCGAGAACGTCACCGGGATGCGCCGCGCACCGTCGGCCAGCCCGGCGGGGACCGACACCGTCAGCTCCGCCTGGGCTTTGCCCGCGGCGGGCACCGCGATGCTGCCGGTCGCCGGGGTCAGCGTGATCCCGTCGGCGCTGCCCGCGGAGTACGTCCAGCTCCGGGCCGTGCCCGAAAGGTCCTGGACGCCCACCGAGACCTGGGACGTCGACCCCGACGGCGTCACCGCGCGAGCCGGGTCGACGAACGACAGGCTCGGCTTCTCCTGGTCGCGGAAGGACGGCGGGGCGTCGGCCGGCGCGCTGCCCCACGCGGTCGGCGTCGCCGACAGCGTGAAGTCGAGGGTGCCGCCCGTCGAGACGAGTGCCTCCGGCATCCACGCCTTCGCCGCGGCCCCGCCGTTGACCTTCAGGCCCGCGACGTAGTCACCGGTGCCGGCCGACGTGACGGTGATCTTCTTGCCCGCCCCCGTCGTCAGCACGGCCTTCGGGAACAGCGGCGTGTTGAGCACGAACTCGGCGCGGCCCGGGATCTCCGGGTAGATGCCGAGCGCGGCCCAGACGTACCAGGACGACATCTGGCCGAGGTCGTCGTTGCCGATCAGCCCCTCGGGCCGCGGGTTGTACAGCTCGTTCATCGAGCGCCGGACGATCGACTGCGTCTTGGCCGGCGCGCCCGCGTAGGAGTACACCCACGGGGCGTTCGAGTTCGGCTCGTTGCCCATGAACGCGTACGGCTCCTGCGTGCCCGCGTTCAGCTTCGTGAAGAAGGTGTCCAGCCGGGACTGGACGGCGGTGCTGCCGCCGAACGCGGTGACCAGGCCGCCGAGGTCGTAGGGCACCATCCAGTCGTACTGCGCGCCGTTGCCCTCGACCCAGCCCTGCGAGCTCGCCGGGTTGTAGGCGCCGGCGAAGGAACCGTCGGAGTTGCGCGGCTGCAGGTGGCCGGTGCCCGGGTTGTAGAGGTTCTGCCAGTTCTGGGCTCGCTTCATGAACGTCGTGTACGTCGCGGAGTCGCCGAGCCGCTTGGCGAACTGGGCGATGGCGAAGTCCGCGCTGGTGTATTCGAGCGTGTCCGCGCCGGCGCCGGGGACGTACCCGAGGGTCTGGTAGTCCTCGAGGCCGGGCCGTTCGGTGTAGCCCTGCGTCGGCTGGGTGGCGCCCTTGACCATCAGCAGCAACGCCTTCTGGGCGTCGAAGTCCCGCGCGCCGAACGCGTACGCGCTGGACACGATGATGTGGTACGGGTCGCCGTTCATGACGCCGGTGTAGTCGTTCGCGACCGTCCAGCGGTCCCACGAGCCGCCCTGCTCGGCGTAGGCCATCATCGAGCGGACGATGTCCGACGTCTCCTTCGGCGCGATCGTCGCCAGCAGCGGGATCTCCGAGCGGTAGATGTCCCAGCCGGAGAAGTTGGTGTACATCGCGTGGCCCTTGTCGGCCTGGTGGATCCGGCCGTCGAAGCCCGGGTACCGACCGTCCACGTCCGAGAACACGTTGGGCTGGATCAGCGAGTGGTACAGCGACGTGTAGAACGTCGTCCGGTCGGCGTCGGAGCCGCCGGTGACGGCGATCTTGCCGAGCTGGTCGTTCCACGCCTTGCGCGCGGCCGCGGCGACGGTGTCGAACGGCTTCTTGGTGTTCTCGGCCTTGAGGTTGGCCTTCGCGCCGTCCACGGACACAAAGGACAGTCCGACCTGGACGTTCACCTGCGCGCCGTTGAGGTTCGCGAAGGTGACGTACCCGCCGCTGCCGGGTCCGCTGACGGTGGTGTTCTGCGGCGCCACCTTGGCCGGCCGGGCGATCGACGCGTCGACGCCGTTGGGCTGGGCCACCTTCGCCTTGGCCCCACCGGTTTCGGCGGCCTTGTTCGGCGTCACGGCGCCGTTCTTCCAGGTGCCGATCGACTCGAACGGCGTGTCGAACTTCGCCGAGAAGTAGACGCGGTAGCTGTTGCGCGCGCCGCAGAAGCGGCCGCTCGTGGCCCAGCCGCTGATGGTGTCCCTGCCGATGGTGATCGACGCGTCGTCGGTGCCGTTGACCGAGCCGGAGGTGTTGACCAGCAGCGTCGAGGACGCGCCGGCCGGGTAGGTCAGCCGCGCCGAGCCGGTGCGCTGGGTCGCGCTGAGCTCGACCTTCGCGCCGCTGTCGAGCGTGACGTCGTAGGCGCCCGCGGTCGCGTGTTCGTTGGCGTGCGAGAACTTCGACGTGTAATGCGCTGGGTCGGTCGCCGGGGAAGTCGTCACTTCGCCGACGTATGGGATGAACGGGATGTCCTGATAGGTCGAACAGCCGGCGCCGGACAGGTGCGTCAGGCTGAAGCCGGTCAGGGCGTCGTCGTCGTAGAAGTACCCGCCGGGCTGGGACTTCACCGTGTCGGGACTCCACTGGACCATGCCGAACGGCGCCACCGCGCCCGGGAACGTGTTGCCGGCACCGCCCCCGGTGCCGTGGTCGGCCCCGCCGGGCCGGGTGCCCACGAAGGGGTTGACCCACTTCGCGTAATCGGTGCTTTGAGCTGCCGCCGCGGGGACAGCGGGAGCCACCGCTGCCGTCACCGCCAGGGCCAAGAAGATTGAACCGGCTCTCCAGCGCGCTCGCGCCATCGCCATCGCCTCTCCACCTCGTCAGCGCGACCGAAAAGGGTGAAATGACAACCTTGTCGCGCAGTCGGTCGAACCCGGCCACCTTGGGCAGCGGCTCACGAGACCGTCAAGGGATCCGTCAAGACCTGTCCGCTTCCGGACAGCGTGATCAACCGTCTGCCCTACGACGTCGGTAGCCGAATCGGCACAATCCACGCAGCAGGCGTTGACAAGCGCCGGGTGCGTGGCGTTCAATCCCCGTCACTATGACAACGTTGTCTCCCCTCGGCCGGGACCGGGACGGCAGCACGCGCACCGCGAGCAGGCGGGCCACGATGAGCGACGTGGCCCGGCTGGCGGGCGTGAGCATCAAGACCGTCTCGCGCGTGGTCAACGACGAACCGGCAGTGCACCCGGACACCGCTGAGCGGGTCATGGCGGCCATCGAACAGCTGGGGTTCCGGCGCAACCTGGGCGCGCGGAACCTGCGCCGCGGGTCGACCACCGGCACCATCGGGCTGATCGTCGAGGACGTCGGCAACCCCTTCTACTCCGAACTGAACCGTGCGGTCGAGCGCATCGCGACGTCGTTCGGCCGCCAGGTGCTCACCGGCTCGTCCGAGGAGAACTCCGACCGCGAGCGCGAGCTCGTGCTGGAGTTCTGCGCGCGGCGGGTGGACGGCATCCTCGTCGTCCCGGCCGGCCTGCAGCACGGCTACCTGGTGCCGGAGATGCGCGCGGGCACGCCGGTGGTGTTCATCGACCGGCCGGCCGGCGACATCGTCGCCGACACCGTGCTGGTCGACAACCTCGGCGGCACCATCGAAGCGGTCACCCACCTGGCGCAGCACGGGCACCGGCGGATCGCGTTCCTCGGTGACAGCCCGGACATCTTCACCGCGGCCGAGCGCCTGCGCGGGTTCCGCGAGGGCTGCGTGCGCAACGGGATCTCCTACGACGAGTCGCTGGTCACCATGAGCACGCCGACGCCGGACGGCATCGGGAACGCGGTGAAGCGGCTGCTGGACGGCCCGGACGCGGCCACCGCGGTGATCGCCGGCAACAACCGGATCGCCGTGCACCTGCTGCGCGCGCTCGCGCACGCCGAGCGCCGCCCGGCGATGGTCGGGTTCGACGACTTCGAGCTGGCGGACCTGCTGAACCCGCCGGTCACCGTGGTCGCGCACGACGTGAGCGCACTGGGCCACGCCGCGGCCGAACTGCTCTTCGCCCGCGTCCAAGGAGATCAGTCCCCGCCCAGAAAGGTAGTCCTGCCCGTGCATCTCGTCGCCCGTGGTTCCGGTGAGGTCGCCCCGTGACCCTCGAACCGATCCGGCTCGCCGCCAACCAGCCGCCGCAGTTCTACCGCGGGGGCGACGCCATCGCGGCGCTGCGCGGAGCCTCCTCCGACAAGAAGTCCGGCCCGGAGGACTGGGTCGCCTCGGCGACCACGATGTTCGACCAGGAGACCAA
Source organism: Amycolatopsis sp. NPDC051045 (assembly GCF_040682955.1). NCBI lineage: Bacteria > Bacillati > Actinomycetota > Actinomycetes > Pseudonocardiales > Pseudonocardiaceae > Amycolatopsis > Amycolatopsis sp. NPDC051045. The sequence continues at coordinate 61,419 of NZ_JBFBCC010000014.1, read as the reverse complement.
CGGCCTGACCCGGCTGCCCGACGGCTCCTGGCTGCGCGACGCCGTCGAGCGCGACGCCCCGGCCTGGCTCGGCGCGAAGCACGTCGAGGCGCTCGGGACGTCGACCGGGTTGCTGGTGAAGCTGCTCGACGCGGGCCAGCGGCTGCCCGTGCACTTCCACCCCGACGACGCGTTCGCGAAGCGGCACTTCGACTCCCACTTCGGCAAGACCGAGGCGTGGATCGTGGTCGGCACCTACGGCGACGACCCGCGCGTCTACCCCGGCTTCAAGGAGACGCTGCCGAAGGCGACGGTGTCCGAGTGGACGCGGGAGCAGGACGTGCCTTCGATGCTGGGCGCCCTGAACAGCATCCCGGTTTCCGCCGGCGACACCGTCTACATCCCCGCGGGGCTCCCGCACGCGATCGGCGAAGGCGTGTTCGTCGTCGAGCTGCAGCAGCCGACGGACTTTTCGCTCACCATCGAGTGGCGCGACTTCCTCGCGTCACCGGAGAAGGGCCACCTCGGCCTCGGGTTCGACACGGCGATCGAGGCACTCGACACCTCCGGCTGGGACGCCGAACGCCTCGAGACGATCATCAAGCGCACCGCGGGCGACAACTCGTCCACCGTGGATCTGCTGGCCGGCGGCTCGGAGCGGTTCTTCCGAGCCGAACAGCTACGCACCGACAAGGCGACAACGTTGTCACTCGATCCGTCGTTCGCGGTCCTGGTCGTCTTGGACGGCGAAGCCACCCTGCGCACCGAGCACGGCGGCGAACACGCGCTGGCGAAGGGCGACACCTACGTCGTCCCGTTCGACGCCGGCCAGACCGAGCTGTCCGGCTCCGCGACGGTCATCCGCTGCCGGCCGCCGGCGCCGGAAGAGAGGCACGGATGAGCGAAATCCTCCTGGACGCGATCGACCTCACCAAGCACTACGGGTCCGTCGAGGCCCTGCGCGGCGCGTCGTTCCAGGCGCGCGCGGGCGAGGTGACGGCGCTGATCGGCGACAACGGCGCCGGCAAGTCCACGCTGGTCAAGTGCCTCTCCGGCGCGGAACAGCCGACGTCGGGGAAGATCGTCCTGGACGGCGAGGAGGTGCACTTCGACTCGCCGACCACCGCGCGGCGGATGGGCATCGAGACCGTCTACCAGGACCTCGCCGTCGCGCCGGAACTCGACCCGGCGGCGAACCTGTTCCTCGGCCGCGAGATCCACCGCAAAGGCATCCTCGGCAAGCTCGGCATGCTCGACAAGGCCGAGATGCGGCGGCAGGCCGTCGAAGAGTTCCAGCGCCTCGGCGTGACGCTGCAGAGCACCGACGTCCCGATCGGCTCGCTGTCCGGTGGCCAGCGCCAGAGCGTCGCCGTGGCGCGCTCGGTCGTGTGGGCGTCGAAGGTCGTGTTCATGGACGAGCCGACGGCGGCCCTGGGCGTCGTCCAGCGCGAGCGCGTGCTCGACGTCATCAAGAAGGTGCGCGACAAGGGCATCGCCGTCGTGCTGATCAGCCACAACATGCCCGAGGTGCTGTCGGTCGCCGACCGCGTCGAAGTGCTGCGGCTCGGCAAGCGCGTCGCCCGGTTCACCGGCAGGGACACCAAGCTCGAAGACCTCGTCGCCGCGATGACCGGCGCACTCGTGCAGGAGGAGGCGGCGTGAGCGTGTCGACTCCCGAGAAGAAGGACATCCAGGAGACGCCGGAAGCCGGTTTCGGCAAGCGGTCGCCGGGCCGGCGCCTGATCGAGGCCAACACGTTCTGGATCGGGCTGGTCCTGGTGGCGCTGGTCGTGCTCTTCAGCGCGATCGCGCCGGACAGCTTCCCGACGCTGTTCACCTTCCAGACGCTGTTCATCGAGTCCTCGGTCCTGCTGATCCTTTCCGTCGGCATGACGTTCGTGATCATCACCTCGGGCATCGACCTGTCGGTCGGCTCGGTGCTGATCCTCGCGGGCATGGTCGCGGGCAAGACGATGGAGGGGATGTCCGGCGGCGACGCGTCGAAGGCGGGCTGGGGCGTCATCACCGTCGGGCTCGTCGTCGCGGTGATCACGGGAACGATCTGGGGCCTGATCAACGGCTTCCTGGTCGCGGTGGCCAAGATCCCGGCGCTGATCGTCACGCTCGGCACGATGGGCGCCGCGCTGGCCACCGCCTACCTGCTCAACGGCGGTTCGGACCTGCGCACGGTGCCGGCCGCGCTCACGCAGACGCTGGGGTACGGCACGTCCTTCGGCGTGGTGCCCAACCTGGTGATCGTCGCGATCGTGATCACCGTGATCGGCGCCTGGCTGCTGCGGACGACGAAGTTCGGCCGGTACACGTTCGCGGTCGGCTCCAACGCCGAGGGCTCGCGGCGCGCGGGCATCGGCGTCACGATGCACCTGCTGAAGGTGTACACGCTGACCGGCTTCCTGGCCGGGATCGCCGGGTTCCTCTCGCTGGCCTACTACAACTCGACCACCATTTCCGGGCACACCACCGACAACCTCAACGCGATCGCCGCGGTCGTGATGGGCGGGACCAGCCTCTTCGGCGGCGTCGGCACGATCCTCGGCACGGTGATCGGGGTCTTCATCCCCGCGGTGCTGCGCAAGGGCTTCAACATCATCCACGTCCAGGACTTCTGGCAGATGTTCATCGTCAGCTGGGTCCTGGTCGCCGCGGTCTGGTTCGACCAGCGCCGCCGCCGTCGCCGCAACTCCCGCTGAGTCCCCTTCCGAGTACAAAGAGGTGCTTGTGTCATGAACCTTTCCAAGACGCTCCTGGCCGTGGGCGCGCTGGCGTCCGCCGCCGCCCTCCTGACCGCGTGCGGCTCCGGCACGGTCGGGCAGACCGGGTCCGGCGACTCCGCCCAGCCGACCGGCGGCAAGAAGCTGGCGCTGATCCCGGGCGTGCAGGCCGAGCCGTTCTACATCTCGCTGCAGTGCGGCGCGGAAGCCGAGGCGAAGAAGCTGGGCTACGAGCTGACCACGCAGGCGCCCCAGAAGTTCGACGCTCCCCTGCAGACCCAGCTGGTCAACGCGCTCGGCGCGAACCCGCCGGCGGCGCTGCTGATCGCCCCCACCGACGACACCGCGATGCTGGCCCCCATCCAGCAGGTGAAGGCGCGCGGCACGAAGATCGTCGAGGTCGACACCGCACTGAAGGACACCGGTGTGGCCGTGTCGTCGGTCTCCTCCGACAACACGGCGGGCGGCAAGCTCGCCGCGCAGACGATGGCGAAGCTCTCGGCCGGCAAGAGCGGCTCGGTCCTCGTCCTCGACACGATCGCGGGCACCTCCACCACGGCGGCCCGCGCGAAGGGCTTCGAGGACGAGCTGAAGAACACGCCGAACCTGAAGTCGCTCGGCGTCCAGTTCACCCAGAACGAGCCGGAACAGGCGGCGGCCAAGGTGACGGCGGCCCTGTCGTCGACCCCGGACCTCATCGGCGTCTTCGCGACCAACCTCAACACCGGTGAGGGCGCGGCGACCGGCCTGCGCAACGCGGGCAAGGTCGGCGCGGTCAACCTGATCGGCTTCGACGCGAGCCCGTCCGAGGTCGAAGGCCTCAAGAACGGCCAGTACCAGGCCCTGATCGCCCAGGACCCGGCCTCAATCGGCACCCAGGGCGTCCAGCAGGCGGTCGCAGCCATCGAGGGCAAGCCGGCGACGCGGAACCTCACCGCGCAGCTGCACTCGATCACCAAGGCCGACATGGACGCCAACTCGCAGTACTTCTACAAGCAGAGCTGCTGACCCGTCCGTCAGAGCCCTGCGAGGGGTCCGCCCACCCTCGCAGGGTTCTGACCAGCCGTTTCACCGCCGGTGAACGACCACTGCCGGTCACCGCGGTGAGAGAACCGCTCACCGCATGACCCGTTCCCCCGGAAGGGTGGCCCGCGTCACACTCGCATGCACATGCAGATGCATCGGCACATGCATGATCGCAGGAGGGTGCGATGAGGTATCGGCCGGCCGTGCACCGCACGGTCTTGGCGGTCGACGTCGAGGGCTACGGCGACCAACGCAGGAGCACGCCCGACCGCCTGGCGTTGCGCGCCGGGCTCTACCGCGCACTGGACCGGGCGTTCGACGACGCCGGCGTCCCCTGGCGGGACTGCCGGCCCGACGACTGCGGCGACGGGGTCTTCGTCCTCGCGCCGCCGGAAATCCCGAAGGGACTCTTCGTCGAGTTCCTGCCGACCGCGCTCGCGGTCGCACTGCACCGGCACAACCGGACGCACGACGCCGGGGCCCGGATCCGGCTCCGGATGGCGCTGCACGCGGGCGAAGTCGCCTACGACGACCACGGCGTCACCGCCCCGGCGATCAACCAGACGTTCCGGCTGCTCGAGGCGAAACCGCTGCGGGAGGCGCTCAAGGCGTCGCGTGGCGTGCTGGCCCTGATCACCTCGGCTTGGTTCTTCGACGAGGTCGTCCGGCACAGCGACGGTCTCGACCCGACGACGTTCCGGCCGGTGCCGGTGGCGGTCAAGGAGACCCGCACGACCGGCTGGATCTCGCTGCCGGACCGGCCGTACCCGGCGAACGCGAGCCTGCTGGGCGGCGTCACGGCGATCGACCACTACCGCACCTGGCGCCGGTTCCGCCGCCACGCCCAGGTGCTGGCCGATCAGGAGGGCCCCGCCTGGCCGTAGGATCTACTCCCCAGCCGCCGAGGGAGGCTCGATGACCGCGCTGCACCTGCGCCCGGCGTCCCGCGCCGACCCGCTGCCGGTGCTCGCCGCCGCCCACCGCATCACCGACGACCTGCGCGACGGCCTGTCCGGCACCCGCGCCCGCCGCGCCGCGCACCGCCTGCGCCGGCTGTTCGGCTTCCCCGGGCTCGGCCTCACCGACCTGTCCGGATCGCTGCTGTGGTCCGGACGGCCGGGGCCGGACGCGGTCGTGGCGAAGGTGCTCGACGGCGTGCTGCACACCGAGGAACCGGGCTCCGCGCCGGACGTTCTCGTGCTGCCGCTGCACGTCCACGACGAACTCGCGGGCGCCCTGCTGGTCGTCGGCGACGTCCGGGACGCGGTCGCCGGCCAGGCCGCCGACCTGGTCGTCCGGGCGCTGGAGCGCGGCAGGCTCGAGGCGTCGGCGGAACAGGCGGCGCAGGCCGAACTGCGGGCCCTGCGGGCGGAGATGTCGCCGCACTTCGTCTACAACGCGCTCACCGTCATCGCGTCGCTGGTGCGCTCGGACCCCGACCGCGCCCGCGACCTCATGCTCGACTTCGCCGACTACACCCGCTACAGCCTGGCGAGGCACGGTGAGTACACCGTGGTCGCCGAGGAGTTCCGCGCGATCGAGACCTACCTCGCGCTGCAGCGGGCGGTGCTCGGCGAACGGCTGCGCGTCCAGGTGCGGGTCGCGCCGGAGATCCTCGCCGTCGCCGTGCCGTACCTGGTGCTGGAACCCCTGGTGGAGAACGCGATCCGGCACGGCATCGAGCCGCGGTCGGGCACCGGCCACGTCCAGGTGCACGGCCAGGCGGAAGGGAACGACTGCGTGATCTTCGTCGAGGACGACGGGGTCGGCATGGACCCGGAACGGGCGGCGGACATCCTCGCCGGGCGCGTCGGCGAGGACGATGCCGCAGGTCTGGGATTGGCCAACGTGGACAGGCGACTGCGGGACGTCTACGGCGCCTGGTACGGCCTCACCGTCGAAACCGAGGTCGGCGCGGGCACCCGGGTGATCGTGCGGGTGCCGCGGTTCCAGCCGGGGGTGCTGCCGTGACCGGCCTGCGCGTCCTCGCCGTCGACGACCTGCCACCCGCGTTGGACGAGCTCTGCCGCATGCTCCGCGAAGCGCCCGAAGTCCGCGAAGTCGTCGGCGCGGGTGACGCGCTGAAGGCGTTGAAGCTGCTGCAAGCCGACCGGTTCGACGCGGTGTTCCTCGACATCTCGATGCCGGGCCTCGACGGCCTGGAACTCGCGTCCCTGCTGGCGAAGCTGAGCGAACCGCCGGTCATCGTGTTCGTGACCGCGTACGACGGGCACGCCGTGACGGCGTACGGCATCGGCGCCGTCGACTACCTGCTCAAGCCGGTGCGCGCCGAACGGCTGTCCGCGGCCCTGGCGAAGGTGCTGCGGATGGCGACCCCGGCTTCGCGGCCGACCCCGGACGCCATGGCCGCCCTGCCGGTCGAGTCCGGTGGCCGCACCCGGTACGTCCGCCGCGACGACGTCCTGTTCGTCGAGGCGCACGGCGACTACGTCCGGCTGCACACCCGCGGCGGCGTCCACCTGGTGCGGATACCGATCTCGCGGCTCGAGGAGTACTGGGAGGGCACCGGGTTCAGCCGGGTGCACCGCGGGTTCCTCGTGGCCGTCGACGCGGTGCTGGAGCTGCGCAGCGACTCCGCGGGCGGGCTGCTCGCCCACACCGAGGCCGGCGACGTCCCGGTGAGCCGCCGGCACGCCCGCGACCTGCGGGACAGGCTGCTGGAAGCCGCCCAGCGCGGCCAGCTCGGGCCAGGCCCGCGATGAGCAAGATCCGGCGGGCCGCCGTCACCAGCCCGCAGACCCGGCTGGCCCACGCCCGCCGCCGGTCGCGCGGCCGCTGGCGGCAGGCCCGGCTCCCCGCGGGCGACACCCAGCGCGCGACCGCCCTCTACCGGGCCCAACGCCGTCGCGGCATCCCCGCGCTGGTCCTCATGTTCGCGCTCCTGCTCGGCATGCCGGGCGTGTTCGCGATCTTCCCGGGCCTGGACACCGTGCGCCTGCTGGGCATCCCCGTGTCCTGGCTGATGCTCGCGGTGCTGCCGTACCCGGCCATGGCCCTGCTGGCCCGCTGGCAGCTGCGCCGCGCCGAGCGCCTGGAGGACGACCGATGACCCTGCATGAGAGCGGCAGGGCGCACTAGTGGGCATCGCGCTCGCCGTCGCCCCGGTCGTGCTCGTGACGCTGCTGATCGGCGTCCGCGGGGTCGCCGCGATGCGCACGACGTCGGACTTCCTCGTGGCGTCCCGGCGGATCTCGCCGCTGGTGAACTCGGCCGCCGTCTCGGGCGAGTACCTTTCGGCGGCCTCGTTCCTGGGTATCGCCGGGCTCGTCGTCAAGAACGGCATCGGGGCCCTGTGGTACCCGGTCGGCTTCACCGCCGGCTACATCGCGATGCTCGTGCTCGTCGCCGCGCCGATGCGGCGGTCGGGCGCCCTGACCGTCCCCGACTTCGCCGAAGCCCGCCTCAACTCCCCCGCGCTGCGCCGCCTGGCCGCAGTGGTCGTCCTGGTGATCGGCACGATCTACGTCGTCCCGCAGTTCCGCACCGCCGGCCTGGTGCTCACCGCGGTGGGCGGCACCCCGTACTGGGTCGGCGTGGTGCTGGCCGGCGCCGCGGTCAGCATCACCCTCGCGCTCGGCGGCATGCGCGCGGCGACGTACGTGCAGGCGTTCCAGTTCGTGCTGAAGCTGCTGCTGTTCCTGATCCCGGCGATCTGGCTCGTGCTGCAGGCCGGCGCGGTCAACCGGACCGACGCGCTCAACCCCGTCGAGTTCACCCACTTCGCCCGCGAGACGCCGGTGAAGTTCGAGGTCGACGTCACCATGGAACTGCGCGAACCGACGCCCGTGCGGCGCAACGGCGTCGTGGAAGTCCTGCCGCCGGGCGAGTTCACCGCGCACAGCCAGGACGAGGTCGTGTTCGGCGCGGGCACGGCGGTCCCCGCGGTCCGCGGCGGCGCGCCGCTCGGCGGCGGCGACTGGCGGCGCCCGCTGCTCGACCTCGGCGACCAGGGCTACCCGCTGCTCGGCACGTGGGCCGTGCTCGTCGCGACCATGCTGGGCACGATGGGCCTGCCGCACGTCCTGATGCGCTTCCACACCAGCCCGGACGGCCGCGCGGCGCGCCGCACCGCGGCGATCACGGTCGCGCTGCTCGGCGTCTTCTACCTCTTCCCCGGCGTCTACGGCGTGCTCGGCCGGGTGCTCGTCCCCGGGCTGTACCTCTCGGGCGCGACGGACACCGTGGTCGTCGCGCTGCCGTACCAAGTGGACAGTGGCTGGGCCGGCGGGCTGTTCACGGCCCTGCTGACCGCGGGCGCGTTCGCCGCGTTCCTGGCGACGTCGCTCGGCCTGCTGCTGGTGATGTCGGGTGCGATCGCGCACGACCTCGTGCCCGGCGGGTTGCGCCGGCTGCGGATCGCCGTGTTCGGCGTGGCCGGGGCGATGGTGCTGCTGGCGCTGCGCTCGGCCGAGCTCGACGCCGGGGTGCTGGTCACGTGGGGCTTCACCGTGGCCGCGTCGACGTTCTGCCCGCTGCTGGTGCTCGGCATCTGGTGGCCGCGGCTGACCGCGACCGGCGGGATCGCCGGCGTGCTGACCGGGCTGGTGGCGTCGTCCGGCTCGATCTTGCTGGCCCTCGCCGGGCCGCCGCTGCACGGCTGGGTGGCGATCCTGGTGCAGCAACCGGCACCCTGGTCGGTACCGTTGGCGTTCGGCGTAATGGCCCTGGTCTCCCTGCGGGGCAGGCCACCCGTCTGGTCGACGGCGGCGATGCTGCGCCTGCATCTGGACGAACCCCGTTCGACCGGACCGCGTGACCGTTCGTCAACCGTTCGTCGTCTCGCCCGGCTGTTGAACCGCTGAATCTTCACGTGAGACTCACGCGTCCCTACGGTGTCGCACGTCACTTTCCGCAACGTCGCAGGGAGCAGCGATGAGCACCACGGACACCGGCGGGCCCCCGGACACGTCAGAAACCATCTGGGAACGCGCGCACGAAAGTACCGAGTTCCGCGAGCTGCGCAGCCGCTTGCGCCGGTTCGTCTTCCCGATGACGGCGGTGTTCCTCCTCTGGTACCTGCTGTACGTCCTCCTTGCGGACTACGCGCACGGCTTCATGAGCACCAAGGTGTTCGGCAACATCAACGTCGGCCTGATCTTCGGCCTGCTGCAGTTCGTCTCGACGTTCGTCATCACCGGCCTCTACGTCCGGTACGCCAACCGGAAGCTGGACCCGGTCGCCGAAAAGATCCGCGAGGACATCGAAGGCGACGCTGCGAAGGAGCAAGCATGACGACGAACATCGCCGCGGGCGTGGAAGGCAGCAACCCGCTCCTCAACATCCTCATCTTCGCCGCCTTCGTGGTCATCACGCTGGTGATCGTGTTCCGGGCCAGCCGCAACACGAAGACGGCGTCGGACTACTACGCCGCCGGCCGCGCCTTCACCGGCCCGCAGAACGGCATCGCGATCTCGGGTGATTACCTGTCGGCGGCGTCGTTCCTCGGCATCGCCGGCGCGATCGCCATCAACGGCTACGACGGCTTCCTCTACTCCATCGGCTTCCTGGTGGCGTGGCTCGTCGCCCTGCTGCTGGTCGCGGAACTGCTGCGCAACACCGGCAAGTTCACGATGGGCGACGTCCTGGCCTTCCGGATGAAGCAGCGGCCGGTGCGGGCCGCGGCCGCGACGTCGACGATGGCCGTGTCGTTCTTCTACCTGCTCGCGCAGATGGCCGGCGCCGGCGGGCTCGTGGCCCTGCTGCTCGGCGTCGAAGGCGGCGGCGCGCAGGCGCTGGTGATCGCCGTGGTCGGCGTCATCATGATCGCCTACGTCCTCATCGGCGGCATGAAGGGCACCACCTGGGTGCAGATCATCAAGGCCGCGCTGCTGATCGTCGGCGCGCTCGTGATCACCCTGTGGGTGCTCGGCAAGTACAACTTCAACTTCTCCAGCCTGCTGCAGGCCGCCGTCGACAAGGCGGGCAAGGCCGGGGAGACGCTGCTCGGCCCGGGCAAGCAGTACGGCGCCACCGGGACGTCCAAGCTGGACTTCCTGTCCCTGGGCATCGCCTTGGTCCTGGGCACCGCGGGTCTGCCGCACGTCCTGATGCGCTTCTACACGGTGCCGACCGCCCGCGACGCGCGCCGCTCGGTGGTGTGGGCGATCGTGCTGATCGGCGTGTTCTACCTGTTCACGCTGGTCCTCGGCTACGGCGCCGGTGCGCTGGTCGGGCCGGACACCATCAAGAAGGCACCGGGCGGGGTCAACTCCGCGGCCCCGCTGCTCGCGCTCGAACTGGGCGGGCCGGTGCTGCTGGGCCTGATCTCCGCGGTCGCGTTCGCCACGATCCTCGCGGTGGTCGCCGGCCTGACGATCACGGCGTCCGCGTCCTTCGCCCACGACGTCTACGCGAACGTCGTCAAGCGGGGCAAGACGTCACCGGACTCGGAGGTCAAGGTCGCCCGGATCACCGCGGTGGTGATCGGCGCCCTCGCCATCGGCGGCGGCATCCTGGCCAACGGGCAGAACGTCGCGTTCCTGGTCGCGCTGGCCTTCGCCGTCGCGGCGTCGGCGAACCTGCCGACGATCCTCTACTCGCTGTTCTGGAAGCGGTTCAACACCCAGGGCGCGCTGTGGTCGATCTACGGCGGCCTGGCCATCACGATCGTGCTGATCGTGTTCTCCCCCGCCGTTTCCGGCAAGAGCACGTCGATGTTCAAGAACGCCGACTTCGCCTGGTTCCCGCTGAGCAACCCCGGCATCGTCTCGATCCCGGCCGCGTTCATCCTGGGCTGGCTGGGCACGGTCCTGTCCAAGGAGCACGACCAAAAGAAGTACGCCGAGATGGAGGTCCGCTCCCTGACCGGCGCGGGCGCCGAGAAGGCCGTGGTCCACTAGCGGCTTCGTTCCGACGGCGGCACCGACCCCGAAGGGCCGCCGCGAGGGTGTTCCCGATCCCCTCGCGGCGGCCCTTCGGCCATCAGTACGGCAGCTTGCCCTGGGCGACGCCCGCGACGGCCGCTTCGAACTGCTTCCGGACGTACTGCCACAGCCCGCCGCCCAGCGAAATCCTCGCCACCCCCAGTTCGGCGAGGCCGTCGAGGCCCGGGCTGCCCGGCCACGCGGGCGCGTTGACCGCACCGCCGACCCCCTGCACGAACTCCGCGATCAGCTCCGGCGTGCGCAGGTGGATCGGGTAGACGCAGTCGGCGCCCGCTTCCAGGTAGGCCTTCGCCCTGGCGACGCCGTCGGCCAAGGCCTCCTTCGGGTCCACTCCGCGGAAGGAGTCGACCCGGGCGTTGATCACCAGCCCGTCCCCCGCCGCCCCGCGCAGGGCGGCGATCCGCGCCGCCTGCTCGGCGACCGGCCGGACCCCGCCGGTGGCGTGGTCGGTGTCCTCGAAGTTGCAACCCACGGCGCCCGCGTCGAGCAGCCGGCCCGCCAGTTCGGCCCCGGATAGGCCGTAGCCCGACTCGGCGTCGACGGTGACCGGGACGCCGACCGCCTTGGCGATCCGCGCGGCGGCGGCGAACATCTCGTCCGCGGGCGCCTGCTCGCCGTCGGCGAACCCGAGCACGGCCGCCACGGCGACCGAACTGGTCGCCACGGCGGGGAACCCGGCGGCCTCGACGAGCTTGGCGGTGTCGGCGTCCCAGACGTTCGGCAGCACGAGCGGCTGGCCGGGGACGTGCAACGCCTTGAGCGCGGCGGCGGTCACGAGTCCCGCTTCGGCAGCGGCGTGTGGCTGGTGATGGTCATCCGGTTCCAGCTGTTGATCGCGATGATCTCCCACGCGACGGCCTGGTACTGCTCCTCGGTGAACACCGCCACCGCCTGCTCGTAGACGTCGTCGGGCACGGTCTGCGTCGCGGACAGCTTGGTCATCGCCTCGGTGAGGGCGAGGGCGGCCTGCTCCTGCTCGGTGAACAGGTCGGTCTCGCGCCAGCCGTCGAGCACGAACAGCCGTCGCGGCGACTCGCCCAGCTCGAGCGCGTCGCGGGAGTGCATGTCGAGGCAGTACGCGCAGCCGTTGATCTGCGACGCCCGGGTCTTCACCAGTTCCAGCAGTTTGGGGTCGAGCCCCGCGTTGGCGCCGGCCTTGTTCACCTCGGCCTGCAGGTTCGCCATCGCCTGGTACAGCTCGGGAGCGCCCCCGAGCCCGATTCGTTTGGTCATGCCGTCCACGCTAGTGCGAACTGGTCCACGGGTATGGTCCAGTCACATGACGAAATCGTGGTCCAGTTCCGGCCTCGACGTCCACCTCGGCTGGCAACCGTCGACGGGCCGGGCCGGCCTCGCGGCGGCGATCCGCGCGGCCATCCGGGACGGCCGGTGGCAGGCGGGCGCGGCGGTGCCCTCGACCCGGGCGCTCGCGCACGACCTGGGCGTCGCCCGCGGCACGGTCACGCGCGTGTACGCCGATCTCGCCGCCGAGGGCTACCTGCGCACGGCCCAGGGCGCGCCGACCCGGGTGGCGACGGCGGGTTCGCTCCCCCAGTCCGCGCCGCGGCAGGCGCCGCGGGACCCGGCGCCGCGCTGGGACCTGCGGCCGGGCCGTCCGGACCTGACGGCGTTCCCCCGGCAGGCCTGGATCACCGCCACCCGCCGGGCCCTGCTGCGGACCCCGGCGTCGGCACTCGGCTACGAGTCGGAGCTGGGCGCACCGGAGCTGCGGGACAGCCTCGCCGGCTACCTGGCGCGGGCCCGCGGGGTGGTCGCCGACCCGGCGCGGATCGTGGTGTGCCACGGGTTTTCGCACGCCATCGCCGTTCTGTCGCGGGCCTTTGGCACCTTGGGTATCGGCGAGCTGGCGTTCGAAAACCCTTCCCTGGGGTTGTACCGGTCGATCGCGGCGGCGCAGGGGCCGCGGGTGGTCGGCGTGGACGTCGACGAGCACGGGCTCGACGTGTCCGCTGTGGACAGTCCGGCGGTGGTCGTCACCCCGGCGCACCAGTACCCCACCGGCGTCACGCTGGCCCCGCCCCGCCGTGCGGCGCTGGCCCGCTGGGCGGGTGACTCGGGGGCGTTCGTGCTGGAGGACGACTACGACGGCGAGTTCCGCTTCGACCGCCAGCAGGTGGGAGCACTGCAGTCCCTCGCGCCGGAGCGGGTGGTGTACGCGGGCACGGCCAGCAAGACGCTCGCACCGGCCCTCCGGCTCGCCTGGCTGGTGCTGCCGCGGTCACTGGTGGAGCCGGTCCGCGCGGCGATGGCCGACAGCGGCTCGCGCCCCGCGCTGCTCACCCAGCTGGTACTGGCCGAGCTGATCGACTCCGGCGCCTACGACCGGCACATCCGCCGCAGCCGCACGGAGTACCGCTCCCGCCGTTCGCGGCTGCTGGCGGCCCTGCCGGATTCGGTGCGGCCGCACGGCATCGCGGCGGGCCTGCACCTGCTGCTGATGCTCCCGCCGGACGGCCCGTCCGAGGCCACGGCCCTGGCGGCCTGCCGCCGCCGCGCGATCGGCATCGAAGGCCTGGGCAGCTGCTGGATGGATGAGAACCGCCCGGGCGGCCTGATCGTCGGCTACGCGGCCACCCCGAAACACGCCTTCGCCGGCGCAACCCAAACCCTGGTGGACGCCCTCTGGGAAATCACCCCCTAACCCCCGCCAGTCCCGCCCCCAATCACGCGAGTTCCGTCCCCCATCACGCCAGACCCGTCCCCCAACCCGTGTGATGCCCCTCCAAGCACGCAAGATGCCCGCGGGCCACCCCACCGGAGCGGCCCGCGACCACCGTCGGAACCAGCGGTCCGGCCGGGCTCAGAACCAGCAGTCCGGCCGGACGCGGAGCAGTTCCGTCCGCAGCACCGGCGTGCCGTCGACCGGCGCCGGGTCCTCCGCGGTCGGCTGGATCCCCCCGGCCGCGACCCTGTCCAGCGTCTTCAGCCCCTCGGCACCGACCGTGCCGAACACCGTGTAGTTGGGCCGCAGCGCGGAATCGCCGTACACGACGAAGAACTGCGAGCCGTTCGTGTCCGGCCCCGCGTTGGCCATCGCGAGCAGGCCGCGCGCGTAGACGCGCCGGGCACCGGTCGGGTCGGTCGGCGCCGGCGGCAGGTCCACCGGCAGCTCGTCCTGGTACTTGTACCCCGGCCCGCCCTCGCCGGTCGCGGACGGGTCACCGCACTGCAGCACCTTCAGCGTCGGGTACGCGGTGAGCCGGTGGCACACCGTGTGGTCGTAGAACCGGTGCCGCGCCAGGTGCAGGAAGCTCTGCACGGTGCACGGCGCCTTCGCACGGTCGAGCCGCAGCGGCAGCGCGCCCTGGCTGGTCGGGATCGCGACGCCGACCTTGCCGTGGCTCGGCGTGTGCCGCGGGTCGGGTGGCAGCGGCACCGGCCGCGCGGGCGGTTCGTCCGGGGTTTCGGTGTACCGGCAGGGCCCGTGGGTCGTCTTCGGGGGCGGGGCGTCGGCCGCCGTGGCGACGCCGTTCCCGGCCACGAACAACGCGCCCGCCGCCAGCGCGGTGACGAGTGTCTTCTTCATCCTGCACGCCCTCCCAGTGATCGCCCGGTTCCGGAGCGCCCTGCAGTCTAGGGCCCGGCACCGACAGCCAGAACCGGCGAAAGTCGCCCCTGTCAGCCGGTCGGGTGAACCTCGGCGCCCACACCCCGGAAATTGTCGGACCCCCGGCGCACGATGGTCAGCACGCGGCAAACCCGCCGCACCAGAGGGAGGGCATCATGGCGTCTTGGCGAAGACCTGTTGCGGTGGCACGGTTTCTGCTCGTCCGGCTCGCGTCGGCGATCCGGGCGGCGTCAGCCTCGCAGGTCCGCGATCAGTTCCTCGGCGGCGGCGAACGGATCCAGCTCCCGCGCCACCACTCGCTCGGCGGCGCCGGCGAGCCGTCCCCCGCCGCGCAGGTCCACCAGCTCGGCGCGCAACCGCCGGAGCGCGATGGCCTCGACCTCGTCGCGCGCCCGGGCCACCCGGCGCCGGGCCAGCTCGTCGTGCGCCACCAGCCAGTCGTGGTGCGCGGCCAGCGCCCGCACGACCTCGTCCACGCCCTCGCCCTTCGCCGCGACGGTCCGCACGATCGGCTGGCGCCAGCTCGGCCCCCGGATCTCCCGGCGCGCCAAGGAAATCATCTGCTTGAGGTCGTGCACCGTGGCGTCGGCGCCCTCCCGGTCCGCCTTGTTCACGACGAAGACGTCGGCGATCTCCAGCACGCCGGCCTTCGCGGCCTGGATGCCGTCGCCCATTCCCGGTGCGAGCAGCACCACCGTGGTGTCGGCCAGCTTCACGACGTCCACTTCGGACTGCCCGACCCCGACGGTCTCGATCAGCACGACGTCGAAGCCGGCGGCGTCGAGCACGCGCACCGCCTGCGGAGTCGCCCACGAGAGCCCGCCGAGGTGCCCGCGCGTGGCCATCGAGCGGATGAACACGCCGGGGTCGGTGGCGTGCTCGGTCATCCGGATCCGGTCGCCGAGCAGCGCCCCGCCCGAAAACGGCGAAGACGGGTCGATCGCGAGCACCCCGACCCGTTTGCCCTCCGCGCGCAACGCCGTGAGCAGCGCCGATGTCGAAGTCGACTTGCCGACGCCGGGCGGTCCGGTGAGCCCGACGACCCGGGCCCGCCCGGTGTGCGGGGTCAGCGCCCGCGCGATGTCGGCGACGCGGGGGTGGGCGTCCTCGACGAGCGACAGCAGCCGCGCGACGGCACGGGGCTGTCCGTCCCGCGCGCGGCCGACGAGGTCGTCGAGGTCGAGTGGTCCGGCCACTTACGCGGACGGGACCCGCAGCAGCAGGGCGTCGCCCTGGCCGCCGCCACCGCACAACGCGGCCGCGCCGAGCCCGCCACCGCGGCGGCGCAGCTCGTGGATCAGGTGCACGGCGAGCCGGGCGCCGGACGCGCCGATCGGGTGGCCGAGGGCGATGGCGCCGCCGTTGACGTTGACCTTCTCCGGGTCGAGGCCGAGCTTCTCGGTGGAGACGAGCCCGACCGCGGCGAAGGCCTCGTTGATTTCGACGAGGTCGAGCGCGTCGGCGGTCAGGTCCGCCTTGGCCAGCGCGGCGAGGATGGCGTTCGACGGCTGCTCGTGCAGGCTCGCGTCCGGCCCGGCGACGACCCCGTGGGCACCGATCTCGGCGAGCGGCGTGATGCCGAGCTCTTCGGCCTTCGCGCGGCTCGCCACGACGACAGCGGCGGCGCCGTCGGAGATCTGCGAGGCCGAGCCCGCGGTGATGGTGCCGTCGGAGGCGAAGGCGGGGCGCAGCTTGGCGAGGCCTTCGGCGGTGGTGTCGGCGCGGACGCCCTCGTCGGTGTCGAAGACGACCGGGTCGCCCTTGCGCTGCGGGATGGAGACCGGCGCGATCTCGTCGGCGAAGTAGCCGTTCTTGATCGCCTCGGCGGCGCGCTGGTGGGAGCGGGCGGAGAACGCGTCCTGCTGCTCGCGGGTGACGCCGTAGCGGGAGTTGTACTTCTCCGTCGAAGAGCCCATGGCGACCTGGTCGAAGGCGCAGAAGAGACCGTCGTAGGCCATGTGGTCGACGAGGGTGGTGTCGCCGTACTTGAAGCCGGAGCGGGACTTGGGCAGCAGGTGCGGCGCCTGGGTCATCGACTCCTGGCCGCCGGCGACGACGAGGTCGAACTCGCCGGCGCGGATCAGCTGGTCGGCGAGCGCGATGGCGTCGAGGCCGGAGAGGCAGACCTTGTTGATCGTCAGGGCGGGCACGCTCATCGGGATGCCCGCGGCGACCGCGGCCTGGCGGGCCGGGATCTGGCCGGCGCCGGCGGTCAGCACCTGGCCCATGATCGTGTACTGCACCGCGTCCGGGGAGACCCCGGCGCGTTCGAGGGCCGCCTTGATCGCGACCCCGCCCAGCTGAGCTCCCGTGAAGTCCTTGAGGGAGCCCAGCAGGCGCCCGATCGGCGTACGGGCGGCACCCAGGATCACGGAACCGGACACGGCGTCCTCCAAGCATCGGCGCATGGGCAGTTTTCCCGACCATACCCGGGAGCAGGGCTTCTTGATGGAGCCAGTGTGAGGCGGGGCACGCGACTATTCCGGCTCACCGCGGTGCGCGGGCCCCCTATCCTGCCTCCATGAATGACGCCCTGCGGCCGTTCGTGACGGCCATCGACCACGTCGGCATCGCGGTCCCGGACCTGGACGCGGCCATCGAGTTCCACCGCGCGCACTTCGGCCTGGAGGTCGCACACGAGGAGGTGAACGAGGAGCAGGGAGTGCGGGAGGCGATGCTGCGCGCGCCCGGCACGGCGGGCACGGAGACCCAGATCCAGCTGCTGGCCCCGCTGCGCGAAGACTCGGCGATCGGCAAGTTCCTGGGCAAGAGCGGCCCCGGGTTGCAGCAGCTGGCGTATCGAGTGTCCGATGTGGACGCCGCCGCGGCGGCCCTGCGGGAAAAGGGCCTGCGCATGCTGTACGAGGAGGCGAAGCGGGGCACATCGAACAGCCGGGTGAACTTCGTCCACCCGAAGGACGCGGGCGGCGTCCTGGTGGAACTGGTGGAGCCGGCCAAGGACGCAACGGCGCACTGACCCCCGCCGACCCGTTCGGGAGCAAGGGTTTCGGCGCAACGGACCGGCGCGGAGCCGCACGCCCGTGACGAGAAGCGGGCGCGCGGCCGTGAGCTCGGGCGGCCGGCCAGGACACGGGCGAGCGCCGGCACGCCGGCGGAATCCGGAGCGCCGCCTTGGCCGCAGCCACCCCGGACCGAGCTGCGCGCGGGCACAGGTCGACGCGAACGCCCGGCGACCGAGGCCTCCGCCGGAGCAGGCGCGCAGGCCGGCCAAGCGCACCCAGCCCGGCCAAGTGGGCACGCCCGGCCAAGCCAGTGCCGCCCGACCAAGTGAGCACGCCCGGCCAAGCCGGTGCGCCCAGCCACGCCGGTGCGCCCAGCCACGCCGGTGCGCCCAGCCACGCACGCGGGATGGGCCAACAGGCGATCCGGCCAAGTGGGCACGCCCGGCCAAGCCGGTGCGCCCGGCCACGCACGCGGGATGGGCCAACAGGCGATCCGGCTACGCGGGCACGCCCGGCCAAGCCGGTGCCGCCCGACCAGGCAGGCGGGATCGGCCAGGCGGTGGGGATCGGCCAGCAGGCGATCCGCCAAGCGAACGCCACCCGGCCGAGCTATGCAGGCGCGGCCTTGGAGGCCAGTGCGTCGGCGATGAACGTCAGCTCGCCGTCGAACTCGGCCGGCAGGTCGTCGTCCGAATGCCGGGCCGTTGCGTGCCGGTGGCTGACCGCGCGGGCCAGCAGGCCCGATGCGCGATCCACGTCGGCCGCCGGTAGTCCGCCGCCCGTTGCTGCGACGATCACCGCGCGGACCTGGCGCACCAGCACCTGGAAGCGGTCGTGGAGCGCGTCGCGGACCGCGTGATGGGTGTCGGCCTCGCGCCACAGCAGGTGCGAGAGACCCAGTGACCGGCTGAAGCGGTGGTCGAGTTCGCGGACGAGCCGCCGCAGGCTGCCCGCGAGGTCGCCGGGGACGACGACCACGGCCGGCTCGATGCGTTCGTCCGGCAGCCGCTCGACGAGCGCGGTGAGCAGGTCCGACTTGTGGCGGAAGTAGTAGTGCACCAGCCCCTTCGGCACCCCGGCCCGCTCGGCGATGCGAGAAGTCGGGGTGGCGTCGAAGCCGGACTCGGCGAAGAGCGCCTCGGCGGCGCAGAGAATGCGCTCCTTCGCCGAATCCTCGGTCATTCCCGTGCCTCCTGCGTCGTCAGTGCTGGCCTGCCGTGCGGTGCGCGGCGGTCGCGACCGGCATCGCTGCCGCGCCGGCGATGACCGTCAGCACCCCGGCGATCCAGGACGTCCAGGACGCGCCGTTGAACTCGGTGTACCCCATCACCCACGGCGCGATGAAGAGCAGCACGCCGAGCGCGATCTGGATGCCTTCGCCGTAGACCATGCCCGGCATCGCCAGCGAGACCAGGCCGTCGAGTGCGATCAGCGCGCCCAGGACGACCATCGTCCACATCGCGGTCGTGTCCGTGCTCAGCCAAAGGGGTGAAAGAGCGGCGACGACCCCGATGACGACCTCGGCCCAGTCGTGCGGCCGGGACCACGCGCGCGTAGAGACTTCACTCATTCGTGCTCACCTCCGTCGGTGAAACTGCTGGTCGGGTGGGTGTACCCGCCGTCGATGATCCGCTTGACTGGCCGGCCGGTCAAGACTGATGGGTCACAGTTCGACCTGTAACCGTGCTGTCCGTCTCGTACAGTTGTGGGCGCGTGTTACCGGCGAGTAATTTCTGCCGCCAACGTTGACCCCCATCTCCGCGGAGGAACCGATGACGCAGCTCGGCGAGATCCAGCAGGCCATCCTGACCGGCGAGTCCGCCGCGGTCGGCTCGTTGCCCGTGCCCGAGAGCTACCGCGGGGTGACCGTGCACGCCGACGAGGTCGACATGTTCGAGGGCCTCGAGAGCCGGGACAAGGACCCCCGCAAGTCGCTGCACGTCGACGACGTCCCCGTGCCGGAGCTCGGGCCGGGGGAAGCGCTGGTCGCGGTGATGGCGAGCGCCATCAACTACAACACCGTGTGGACGTCGATCTTCGAACCGATCCCGACGTTCAAGTTCCTCAAGAAGTACGGGAAGCTCTCGCCGCTGGCCAAGCGGCACGACCTGCCCTACCACGTCGTCGGCTCCGACCTGTCCGGCGTCGTGCTGCGCACCGGCGTCGGCGTGCACAACTGGAAGCCGGGCGACGAGGTGGTCGCGCACTGCCTGAACGTCGAACTCGAGAGCCCGGACGGGCACAACGACACGATGCTCGACACCGAGCAGCGGATCTGGGGCTTCGAGACCAACTTCGGCGGGCTCGCCGAGCTCGCGCTGGTCAAGGCCAACCAGCTGATGCCGAAGCCGGACCACCTGACCTGGGAAGAGGCCGCCTCCCCCGGCCTGGTCAACTCGACCGCCTACCGCCAGCTCGTCTCGCGCAACGGCGCGGACATGAAGCAGGGCGACGTCGTCCTGATCTGGGGCGCTTCGGGCGGCCTCGGCTCCTACGCGACGCAGTACGCGCTGAACGGCGGCGCCATCCCGGTGTGCGTCGTGTCCAGCCCCGAAAAGGCGGCGATCTGCCGGAAGCTCGGCGCCGAGCTGATCATCGACCGCAACGCCGAGGACTACAAGTTCTGGAAGAACGAGCACGAGCAGGACCCCCGGGAGTGGCAGCGCTTCGGCGCGAAGATCCGCGAGCTGACCGGCGGCGAGGACCCGGACATCGTGTTCGAGCACCCGGGCCGGGAGACCTTCGGCGCGTCCGTCTACGCCGCGCGCAAGGGCGGCACGATCGTCACGTGCGCGTCGACGTCGGGGTACATGCACCAGTACGACAACCGCTACCTGTGGATGAACCTGAAGCGGATCATCGGCTCGCACTTCGCGAACTACCGCGAGTCGTGGGAGGCGAACCGGCTGATCGCGAAGGGTCTGATCCACCCGACGCTGTCGAAGACCTACGCGCTCGAGGAGACCGGGCAGGCCGCGCTGGACGTGCACCGCAATGCCCACCAGGGCAAGGTCGGCGTGCTCGCGCTCGCCCCGGAAGAAGGCCTCGGCGTCCGCGACGAGGAGAAGCGCGCGAAGCACCTCGACGGGATCAACGCGTTCCGCGGCGCCTGAGCCGCGTCGCACGCAGGTGGTCCCGGACGCCGGATCACCTGCGTGCGAGCAAAATCGCTCGCCGCAGCAGACGGCACGCTCGGCGCACTGCACGGGTGCTCACCCTTCCGTGACCCGGCTGCGACTACGGTAGGGCCATGAGCCTTGGCGATGAACGGGAGCTTGTGCCGCTGGGAGCCGGCTTCGACGTGGCGAAGCGCGGGTACAGCCGAGCGCAGGTCGACGAGCACCTCGAACGGCTGGACGCCGATCTGAAGATGCTCACCGCGGATCGGGACGCCGCCATCGCGCAGGCCGGCGACCTGGCCCGGCAGCTGGAGATCGCGCGCGGCGAAATCGCGGACCTGCGCGGGCAGGTCGACCGGCTGGCCCAGCCGCCGACGAGCGTCGAAGGCCTGTCCGAGCGGCTCCAGCGGATGCTGCGCCTGGCGCAGGACGAGTCCGCCGACACCCGCGCCCGCGCCGAAGCCGAGGCCGGGCACATCCGGGCCAAGGCCGAGACGGACGCGAGCGCCATGCGCGCCCGCTACGAGCAGCTGCTCACCGAGCTCGACCTGCGGCGCAAGGAGATGGAAGCCGAGCACCGCAAGGTCCTCGAAGACGCCCGCGCGCAGGCCAAGGAGATCACCGACCAGGCCGAGGCGGAGCGCAAGCGGCTCGACACCGAGTCCCAGGAGCGCCGCACCAAGGTCGAAGAGGACTTCGAGATCGCGATGGCCTCGCGCCGCACCGAGGCGATGCGGGTGCTGGCCGAGCAGGAGGCGGCGAGCAAGGCGGAAGCCGCGCGGCGCGTCCAAGAGGCCACCCAGGACGCCGCCGACATCCGCGCGAAGATCATCGAAGAGGAGAAAGCGGCGAAGGCGGACATCGACCGCCGCCAGCGGGAGTCGGTCGCGGACGCGAACAAGCGCCGTCAGGATTCGCTCAACGAGGCCAACGCCCGGCTCGCGGAGGCCGCCGACGAGGCGCGGCGCCGCGTGACGTCGGCGACCGAGGAGTCGAACCGGCGGATCACCCAGGCGAACGAGCGGGTCGACGCGCTGCGGAAGGTGCGCGGCGGGCTGGCCGAGCAGGTGCGCGCGGCGCGGGCGGTGCTGGCCGAGGCGCACACCGTTCTCGGCGACGACGTCAAGGTGCCCGCCGACGTCCAGGCCGACCTGGTGCCGGACAAGACCGGCAAGCCGGACGCGGGCACCGGGGATGACACCGAGAAGACGGTCCGGGTCACCGACGTCGAGGAGACGATCCGGATCCGCGCCGCCGACGTGCCGAAGCCGAAGACCGCGGCCAAGCCCGCCCCCAAAGCGGCGCCCAAGCCGGCCCCCAAGCCCGCGCCGAAGCCGGCTTCCCGGCCGAGCGGAGCGCAGAAAGCGACTGGCGAGTAACCTTCCACCCGACAGGGCGCGGACGGGCCTGCTCGGTCGCTGACGACCGGCTATCGTCCCTGCTCACGCGGGATCACCTGGAGGTTTTGCGCATGGGTGCGGCATATCGGACCGTGGTGGTGGGCACGGACGGCTCGGAGTCCTCGTTCGCGGCGGTGGACCGCGCGGCGGCGGTGGCCGGCGACGCGGGCGCCACGCTCGTCATCGCGTGTGCGTTCTACCCGGCGAGCCAGTCCGACGTCGACAAGGCACAGGACGTCCTCGGCGAGGAGGCGTACCAGGTCGTCGGCTCGGCGCCGGCTGAAGACACCCTGCAGTCGGCGCGGGACCGGGCGGCGCGCGCGGGCGCCGAAAAGATCGACACGGTCGCGGTCAAGGGCGACCCGGTCGACTCGCTGCGCAAGGTGGTCAAGGAGCGCGAGGCCGACCTGCTGGTGGTCGGCAACCGCGGGCTCAACACGATCGCCGGCCGGATCCTGGGCTCGGTGCCGTCCGAGGTGGCCCGCAAGTCCGGCGTGGACGTGCTGATCGTCCACACCACCTGACGTGACCGATCCGAGCGAGGAACTGCAGCAGCGGCTCGAACGCGTCCTGCTCGGCGGCCGGCGGAAGTACACCCGGCTCGAAGTGGCGGAGAAGGCCGGCGTGCCCGAAGAGCGGTCACGCCGGCTCTGGCGCGCGCTGGGCTTCGCGACCGTAGGCGACGACGAGGTGGTCTTCACCGACGCGGACGTCGAGGCGATGCGGACCGCCGACCAGCTGGTGCAGTCGGGGCTGATCGACCCGAGCATCGAGGTGTCGGTGACGCGCGCGCTCGGCCAGCAC
Organism: Amycolatopsis sp. NPDC051045; assembly: GCF_040682955.1. NCBI lineage: Bacteria > Bacillati > Actinomycetota > Actinomycetes > Pseudonocardiales > Pseudonocardiaceae > Amycolatopsis > Amycolatopsis sp. NPDC051045. The sequence continues at coordinate 38,902 of NZ_JBFBCC010000014.1, read as the reverse complement.
CTGTCGCGGCTGGCCGAGTGGCAGGTCGACATGCTGTGGGAGCTGATCAAGGAGCAGCCCGAGCTGGGCCGCAGCGAGCGCCAGGTGACCCGCCTGGTCGACCGGTTGCTGCCCGAGCTCGAGCGGGTGCAGAACTTCGTCTGGCGCCGGCACCTGGCGGCGTACGCGGGACGGGCGTTCGCCGCGCCGGAGGAGCACCTGGAGACCCGCACCGAAGTGGTCGGCTTCGTCGACATGGTGGGCTACACCCGGCTGACGCGCCAGATCGACGAGGAAGAGCTGAGCCGGGTGCTCGACGCGTTCGAGACGCTGGCGACCGAGGTGATCGCCGAGCACCACGGCCGGGTGGTGAAGATGATCGGCGACGAGGTCCTGTTCGTGGCGGACTCCCCGGTCGACGCGGCGGAGATCGCCCTGGTGCTGACCGAACGCACCTCGGCGGACGACGGGCTGCCGGCGGTCCGCGCGGGCATGGCCTCGGGCCGCATCCTCTCGCGCTTCGGCGACGTGTACGGATCAGTGGTCAACTTGGCGGCCCGTCTGACGTCGGTGGCCCGCCCGGGCACGATCCTGGTCGACCGCGAGCTGGCCACGGAGCTCGCGGAGGAGAAGGCGTACGAGCTGCGCGCCCGCAGGCCGGTGACGGTCCGGGGCTACAACCGCCTCCGCCCGGCCGCGCTGCGCCGGGCGAGCGAGGCACCGACCGGGATGTTCGCGAGTTCCCAGCAGTTGGCGGCGGAGATGCTGGGCCTGGCGGATCCGGCGGTCCGGGAGGAGCGCGACGCTCCGCCGGAGGACCAGGGGATCGAACCGCGGCCCCGCCGGCGCCGGCGCCGCAGGCTCTGACGGCGATCCCCGAGTCGGTAGACTCCTCTCCCTCGCGTGGACGAGGTGGGGAGGTGCGCGTGGCCGGAGCCGATGCGCTTCGCCGGGAACACGGCACGGGTGGCGCCCGCGTGACCCAGGTGTTCCTCTCGTACGCCAAGGAGCCCGACGACCCGTCTCATCAGGAGTCCGTGCTCCGGCTCTGGGAGTTCCTGCGGTCTTGCGGTATCGACGCCGAACTCGATCTGGGCAACGCCTACGAGCGCCGGGACTGGGCGTTGTGGATGGCCGAGCAGATCCGGGAAGCCGACTACGTCCTGGTGATCGCTTCCCCCGCGTACCGCCGCAGTGCCGAGGGCCGCGGCGAAGCGCACGAGGAACCCGGCGTCCAATGGGAAGCCCGGCTGATCCGCGAGGCCTACTACGCCGACCGGCACGCGGTGAAACGGATCGTTCCGGTCGTCCTGCCCGGCCGGTCCGCGGAGGGCGTGCCGGACTTCCTGGCCCCGGCCACCTCCACGGTCTACGCGGTCTCGGACTTCACCGTCGAAGGCGCCGAAAAGCTTCTGCGGCTGCTGACGGACCAGCCCGAATTCGTCCCGCGGCCGCTGGGTGCCATTCCGGTGCTGCAGCCGCGGCAGGTGCCGCCGCCCGGCCCCGTGACGCCACGACCGCAGCCGGCCCCAGCCGTCCGGAACGTGGTCACCGGGGACGTCAACGGGGTCGTGATCCAGGTGGGGAACGCCGGATCCGTGACGGTCCCCGGCACACCCGGCATCCGGATCGGCGAAGGGGCCGATCCGCGAACCGAGCGAGCGTTCGAGGACGCTTCCCGGCGAGCTGGGGGCCGCTTGGGCGCGCCCACCGGTCGGGCCTACCCCGAGGGACCCGGCTTCGTCCAGCACTTCACCGGATCCGGCGGAGGCGGCGCGGTGATCTGCGCGGTCGCCGGCAAGCCGGCCGTGGTGGTCGCCGGGCCGGTGTGGGACGACCTTTCGGGCGTGCCGGGTTTCCCGGACGGACCCGGGTTCCCGGTCACGGACGGCACCGATGCCGCCGCCCGGGTGGTCGACCTCGACGGCGGAGCCTGGAAGAAGGGGGGCCTGCACCGCGACCCCGCGACGGGGTCGGCGTGGTGGCACCCCGAACCCCGGCTGAGCAGGAACGCCCGAGAGGCTTTCCGGCTCCCGGTGGCCGGGCGTGCAGACCTGACGGTGCGCGCCGTCGCCACCTTGCCGTGGCAGCTCGACGACGACGCCGAGATCACCCGGCGGACCCGCGTCCTGATCGAAGCGGCGCTCCCGGAGGCTCCGATCAGCACGCTCCTCCCGGCGTTGTCCCTCCTGCGGCGGGCCCGGACCGCCCCGGTCCGGTGGGAACGGGCAAGCGGGCCGGACGTCCGCCAGACCGGACAGGACGCCCGGTACGACTGCACCGTGCGCAGCCCGGCCGGCGGGGGCACAGCCGTGCGCGCGGTCGCCCGCATCCTGCTTCCCGCCGGCCGGCCGTGGGCGGTCACGGTTTCCGTCGAGTTCCAGGCGAACTTCGCGGCGTGGGCCTCGGCGCGGCCGGGCGGGACCGCCGCCGATCTCCGGGTCACGGCGAACGAGATCGTGGAACTGTGGACGGCGGCGTGGCACACCGCGACCGTCGTGGTGCCCGGTGCGCTCGTCCCCGACCCCGAGTGCGCCGCGCTGCTGGCGCCACCGGCGGTCGAACTGCACGTCAAAGCGGACACCAGCCTGCCGGCCGTTGCCGACCTCTCGGTGTTCGGGAAGCCGACCGGACTGCCGGGCCCGGAGGGAGCGGCGACCGTGGTGGCCCCGATCGGGCTCGGCCGCACCGAGCGGCGCGCCTGGGCCGCCCGCGCCTTGACCCGCATGGCCCGCGACTGGGGCTTCGCGGACGCCGAGGAGGCCGAGCCCGGCGAGCCGATCCGGTAAGGCGAACTCAGGCGTCGAAGTCCACCGTCAGCGTCTCCGAGACCGGGTACGACTGGCACGTCAGCACGAACCCCGCCTCCACCTCCGCCTTCTCCAGCGCGAAGTTCCGCCGCAGATCCACCTTCCCCTCGGTCACGCGAGCCCGGCACGTCCCGCACACCCCGCCCTTGCAGGCGAACGGCAGATCCGGCCGGAACTTCTGCGCCCCGTCGAGCACCGACGACGAGCGCGGCAACGTCATCGGCGTCGAACGGCCGTCCAAGACCACCGACACCTCCGAGGACTCCCCCGCCACCGCCGGATCGAGGTGCTCCACCGGCGCCGGGGGCGTGTCCACGTAGAACAGCTCCTGGTGGATGCGCTCCCGCGGCACGCCCAGCGACGCCAGCAGCTCCTGCGCGCCCGACACCATCTCGAACGGGCCGCACAGCCACCAGTGGTCGACGGAAGACACCGGCACCAACGAGGAGAACAGCGTGCGCAGCTTCGGGACGTCCAGCCGGCCCGTGAACAGCTCCGCCTCGCGCGGCTCGCGCGACAGCACGTGGATCAGCTCCAGCCGGGACGGTGCCCTGTCCTTCAGGTCCGCCAGCTCGTCCGCGAACATCACCGTGTCCGTGCGGCGGTTGCCGTACAGCACCGTCACCGTCGCCGTGGACGACTGCAGCAGCGAGGACACGATCGACAGCACCGGCGTGATACCCGAACCCGCCGCGATCAGGACGTGGTGGCCGCCCTCCGAGAGGTCCGGGGTGAACGAGCCCGTCGGCGGGGCCACCTCGATCGTGTCGCCCGGGCGGACTTCGTTCACCAGCCACGACGAGAAAAAGCCGTCCGGGACCAGGCGGACGCCCACCCGTGGTGCCGCGCCCGCCGGGGCGCAGATCGAGTACGACCGGCGCTCGTCACGGCCGTCGATCGCGCGCCGCAGCGTCAGCGACTGGCCCGGTTTGAACGCGTACTCCGAAGCCAGCGGCGAAGGCACGTCGAACGTCACCGCGACGGCGTCGTCGCACAGCCGCTCGACCCCGGCCACCGTCAATTCGTGGAACCGCGCCACCTCAGATCTCCTTGACGTGTTCGAACGGCTCGAGACAGGCGCGGCAGCGCCGCAGCGCCTTGCACGCCGTCGCGCCGAAGCGGGACTGCTCTTCGGTGTCCGCGGAACCGCAGTGCGGGCACAGCACCCGCGACACCGGCGCCGACAGCGTCAGCGGGATGGGACCCGATCGCCGCGGGGCCACGCCCGGCGGCGCGATCCCGGCCGCGGCCAGTTTTTCGCGCCCCGAAGGGGAAATCCAGTCCGACGTCCACGCCGGCGACAGCTGCGTCCGGATTTCGACGTCCTCGTAGCCCGCCGAAACCAGCGCGTGCTCCAGGTCGTCGCGCATGGTGTCCATCGCCGGGCAACCCGTGTACGTCGGCGTGATCGCGACGACCACGCGGCCGCCGGACTCGGACACCGAGCGCAGCACGCCCAGGTCCGCCAGCGTCAGCATCGGCAGCTCCGGGTCGGTGACCGTGGCGGCCACCGCGGCCGCGGTCACCACTTCGCGTCCGGCATCGCCCGGGCGACGCTCTGCAGCTCCGCCAGCACGTACCCCATCTGCTCGGTGTGGACGCCGTCGCGGCCCGTCCGGCCCGACACGCCCGCCAGCTCGCCGACCGAAGGCACCGAAAGCGTCGCGGCGGAAACCGCCTGGTCGACCACCGCGTCGAACTCGGGCCGCAGGGAAGCCGCGTCCACGAACTCCGTGGGGTGCGTGCGGAACAGCTCCCCCACGTACGGCCAGACCGCGTCCAGGCCGTCCTGCATCCGCGAGTGCGACAACGATGTTCCGTCACCCAGGCGAACCAGCCACTGCGCCGCGTAGTCGCGGTGGTAGGTCACCTCCTTGACGCCCTTGTCCGCGATCGCCGCCAGCACCGGGTCCACCCCGCCCACCAGCCGCTGCAGCAGCGCCAGCCGCCACGTCGAGAACACGAACAACCGCGCGATCAGGTGCCCGAAGTGCCCGCCGCCCAGCTCCGCGAGCCGGACGTTGCGGAACTCGTTTTCGGCGCGGACGAACGCGAACGAGTCCTCCGTGCGCGACGAGCCGTCGGCCTTGCCGGCGCGGGCCAGCAGCAGCCGCGCCTGGCCGAGCAGGTCCAGGGCGATGTTGGCGATGGCGACCTCGTCCTCCAGCTCGGGCGCGTTGGTGCACCACTCCTGGAGCCGGTGGGAGAAGATCAGCGCGTCGTCGCCGAGCATCAGGCAGTACGCCGAGAGCTGCGCGGCGTCCACCCCGGACGGCACCGAAGTGTCCATGCCGGACAGCGGGTCTTCGAAGCCGGTGCCGAACGCCCAGCGGGCGTCGTTCTCCTCGGTGATGGCCTCGTACACGTTGTCGAAACTCATATGTGCGGCACATCCTCGGGAATGTCGTAGAACGTCGGGTGCCGGTAGACCTTGTCGCCGCTGGGCGCGAAGAACGGGTCCTTCTCGTCGGGCGACGAGGCCGTGATGTCCGCCGCGCGCACGACCCAGATGGACACGCCTTCGTTGCGGCGCGTGTAGAGGTCGCGCGCGTGGTGCAGCGCCATCACGTCGTCGGCCGCGTGCAGCGACCCGACGTGCACGTGGTTCAGCCCGCGCTTGCCGCGGACGAACACCTCGTACAGCGGCCAGTCGTGCTTGATCGGCCCCGGGGCCGCGGGGACGCCTTCCAGCGGGACGGCGCCGTGGCCCCCTTCGGCGGTCAGGTCGCTCACTCGCGCTCCTTCTTCTTCGCGTGCGCCACGGCGGCTTCCCGCACCCAAGCGCCGTCTTCGTGGGCCCGTCGCCGGTGCGCGATCCGCTGCGTGTTGCACGGCCCGTTGCCCTTCAGCACGTTCTTGAACTCGTCCCAGTCCACCGGGCCGAAGTCGTAGTGCCCCCGCGCGGCGTTCCACTTCAGCAACGGGTCCGGGAACGTGACGCCGAGGGCCTCGGCCTGCGGCACCGACATGTCGACGAACCGCTGCCGCAGCTCGTCGTTGGTGTGCCGCTTGACCTTCCACGCCATCGACTGCGCGGTGTTCGGCGAATCGGCGTCCGGCGGCCCGAACATCATCAGCGACGGCCACCACCAGCGGTTCACGGCCTCCTGGACCATCTCCCGCTGCTGCGGAGTGCCCTTCATCATCGTCATCAGCAGCTCGTAGCCCTGCCGCTGGTGGAAGGACTCCTCCTTGCAGATCCGGATCATCGCCCGCGCGTACGGCCCGTAGGACGACCGGCACAGCGGCACCTGGTTGCAGATCGCCGCGCCGTCGACCAGCCAGCCGATCACGCCGACGTCGGCGAAGGTCAGCGTCGGGTAGTTGAAGATCGACGAGTACTTCTGCCTGCCGGTGATCAGCTTGTCGGTCAGGTCCGCGCGGTCCGCGCCCAGCGTCGCCGCGGCCGAGTACAGGTAGAGCCCGTGGCCGGCCTCGTCCTGCACCTTGGCCAGCAGGATCGCCTTGCGCCGCAGCGACGGCGCCCGCGTGATCCAGTTGCCCTCCGGCTGCATCCCGATGATCTCCGAGTGCGCGTGCTGCGCGATCTGCCGGATCATCGTCTTGCGGTAGCCCTCGGGCACCCAGTCGCGCGGCTCGATCCGCTGGTCGCGCTCGATGGTGTGCTCGAACTGGTCTTGAAGCTGTGTCCCATCCAAAGTCACGGCTGCTCCTTCGAAACCAGGGTCAGGACGTCGTACTTGGCCACGGACTCGCCGTCGGCGTTGGTGACGTCGGCGTCCCAGCGGACCTCGCCGTAGTCCTGGTCGATCCGCGGCGTGATCTGCTTCGCGGTCAGCGTCACCGTCAGCGAGTCCCCGACCTTGACCGGGGTGAGGAACCGGAGGTTCTCCAGGCCGTAGTTGGCCAGCACCGGCCCCGGCTCGGGCGAGACGAACAGCCCCGCGGCGAACGAGACGACGAGGTACCCGTGCGCGACGATCCCGCCGAACAGCGGGTTCGCGGCCGCGGCCTCGGGGTCGGTGTGCGCGTAGAACGTGTCGCCGGTGAACTCGGCGAAGTGGTCGACGTCTTCCTGCGTGACCGTGCGCGGCCCGGCGACCACGGAGTCGCCGATCTTCAGCTCGGCCAGTGACTTCCGGAACGGGTGGACGTCACCTTCGGTGCGCGGCGCGCCGGTGACCCACCGGCCGGTGACCGCCGACAGGACCGCGGGCGAGCCCTGCACGGCGGTGCGCTGCATGTGGTGCAGCACGCCACGGATGCCGCCCATCTCCTCGCCGCCACCGGCGCGGCCGGGACCGCCGTGGACCAGCTGCGGCATCGGCGAACCGTGCCCGGTGGACTCCTTCGCGTCGTCGGCGTCGAGCACCAGCAGGCGGCCGTGGAACGGCGCCGCGCCGAGGACGACCTCGCGCACGAACTCCCGGTCCGCGGACACCACGGACCCGGCGAGGCTGCCGCCACCCCGCGCCGCGAAGTCGACGACCTGCGCGGTGGACGTGTACGGCATCAGCGTCGAGACCGGGCCGAACGCCTCGACCTCGTGCGGTTCGGAGCGTTCGGGGTCGGCCTTGAGCAGCACCGGCGAGATGAAGGCGCCGCGCTCGGCGTCGGCGTCGACGACCTCGACGCGCTCGGGGTCGCCGAACACGACGCTCCCGGCGTCCAGCAGCGCCTTCAGCGACCGCCGGACCTCCTCGCGCTGCTCCAGGCTCGCCAGCGCACCCATCCGGACACCCTCGGCGGTGGGGTTGCCCACGGTGACCTTCGCGAGCCGCTCGGACGTCGCCGCGGCGACGTCGTCGAGCAGGGAAGCGGGCACGAACGCCCGGCGGATCGCGGTGCACTTCTGCCCCGCCTTGACCGTCATCTCGGTGACCAGCTGCTTGACGAACAGGTCGAACTCGGTCGTGCCCTTGACCGCGTCCGGGCCGAGGATCGAGCAGTTCAGCGAGTCGGCTTCCGCGTTGAACCGGACGGCGTGGCGGATGATCGCCGGGTGGGTCCGCAGCTTCTGCGCCGTCGACGCCGACCCCGTGAACGACACCAGGTCCTGCGCGGTCACGTGGTCCAGCAGGTCGCCGACGCTGCCCGCGACGAACTGCAGCGAACCCTCGGGCAGGATCCCCGACTCGATGATCAGCTCGACCAGCCGCGCGGTCAGGTAGGCCGTCGAGCTCGCCGGCTTGACCAGGCTCGGGACGCCGGCGAGGAAGGCGGGCGCGAACTTCTCCAGCGGACCCCAGACCGGGAAGTTGAACGCGTTGATCTGCACGGCGACCCCGCGCAACGGCGTCGCGATGTGCTGCGCCACGAACGTGCCCCCGCGCGAAAGCGGCTCGACGTTGCCTTCGACGTAGACGGTGTCGTTCGGCAGCTCGCGCTTGCCCTTGGAGGCGTAGCTGAACAGCACGCCGATGCCGCCGTCGATGTCGAACTTCGAATCACCCAGCGTGGCACCGGTCTTCGCGGAGAGTGCGTACAGCTCGTCGCGGTGCTCGCGCAGGTGCGAGGCCAGCGCCTTGAGCAGGGCCGCACGCTGGTGGAACGTCAGCTCCCGCAGCGCCGGACCGCCCACCCGGCGGCCGTGCTCGAGGGCGGCCGCGAAGTCGATCCCCGCCGACGAGATCCGGGCGACCTCCTCGCCGGTGGCCGCGTCGTGCAGCGGGACCCCTCCGTCTGCCGCCGTGTGCCACCCGCCCGAGACGTAGCTGCGCAGCAATGCCATCAGGTCCGACCCTCTCACCGAATTACCTACCGTACGTTCAGTTAATCGCATGGTATCCGCTGCGGCCGGAGATCGGAAGGGCGAACGCTTGACACCGGCCCCGACCACTGCCTTTACTGAGCGGCACCGCGAGGCGACCGTCCATTCGGTCAGTGAGGACGGAGGGGTGCATGACCAACGCCGCGCACGCGATGTTCGCCGCCGACGAGGCCTCCCGCGCGCTGGGCATCGAGCTGGTCGAAGCGGGCGACGGCCGGGCCGTCGCGACCATGACGATCACGCGCGCGATGGTCAACGGCCACGACATCGCCCACGGCGGGTACGTCTTCCTGCTGGCCGACACCGCGTTCGCCTGCGCCTGCAACACCCACGGCCCGGTGACGGTCGCCGCGGGCGCGGAGATCTCCTTCGTCGCGGCCGGCCGGCTCGGTGACCACCTCGTCGCCACAGCCACCGAGCGCACCCGCTACGGCCGCAACGGCATCTACGACGTCACCGTGCACCGGGAAACCCCCGCGGGGCCCGAGGTCGTCGCCGAATTCCGCGGCCGCAGCCGCGTCCTCTCCGCGAAACGGGACGAAGCATGATCGACGCCGACCCCTCCGCCGACGAGCTGGCCACCCTCCAGCTCGGACGTCTGCAGTGGACGCTCAGGCACGCCTACGCGAACGTTCCGGCGTACCGGAAGAAGTTCGACGAGGCCGGCGTCCACCCGGATGACTGCAAGGACCTGGCCGACCTGGCGAAGTTCCCGTTCACCACCAAGCAGGACCTGCGCGAGAACTACCCCTTCGGCATGTTCGCCGTGCCGCAGGAGCAGGTGCGGCGCATCCACGCCTCCAGCGGGACCACCGGTAAGGCCACCGTCGTCGGGTACACCGAGCAGGACATCGACACCTGGGCGACGGTGATGGCCCGCTCGATCCACGCCGCGGGCGGGCGGCCGGGGCACAAGGTGCACGTCGCCTACGGCTACGGCCTGTTCACCGGCGGGCTCGGTGCGCACTACGGCGCCGAAAAGCTGGGCTGCACGGTGATCCCGGCCTCGGGGGGGATGACCGCGCGGCAGGTGCAGCTGATCACCGACTTCCGGCCCGAGGTCATCATGGTGACGCCGTCGTACATGCTCACCCTGCTCGACGAGTTCGAACGGCAGGGCATCGACCCACGCTCCAGCTCGCTCAAGGTGGGGATCTTCGGCGCCGAGCCGTGGACCGAGCAGATGCGCGCCGAGATCGAAGAGCGGTTCGCGCTCGACGCCGTCGACATCTACGGGCTGTCCGAGGTGATGGGCCCGGGCGTCGCGCAGGAGTGCGTCGAGACGAAGGACGGCCTGCACATCTGGGAAGACCACTTCTACCCCGAGGTGATCGACCCGTACTCCGAGGCGGTCCTGGGCAGCGGCGAGACCGGTGAGCTGGTGTTCACGTCGCTGACCAAGCAGGCGCTGCCGATCATCCGCTACCGCACCCGCGACCTGACCGAGCTGAACCCGGGGACCGCGCGCCCGGCGTTCCGGCGGATGGCCAAGGTGACCGGCCGCACCGACGACCTGATCATCCTGCGCGGGGTCAACGTCTTCCCGACGCAGATCGAGGAGATCGTGCTCCGGACGGCCGGGCTGAGCCCGCACTTCCAGCTCGTCCGGTCCACGCGCGGCCGGCTCGACCACCTCACCGTGCGGGTGGAGGCGCGCCACGACGCTTCGGCTTCCTCACGGGCGGAGGCCGCCGCTTCGCTGGTGAGCGGCGTCAAGGACGGCGTCGGCGTGACGGTGTCGGTGGAGGTCGTCGAGCCGGACACCCTCGAACGGTCCATGGGCAAGATGCGGCGCATCGTCGACCAGCGGGAGAAGCCGTGACGACACCTCGGCGCGGGCGCCCCGGCTACGACCTCGAATCGCTGCTGCAGGTGGCGGTGAAGCTGTTCAACGAGCGCGGCTACGACGGCACGAGCATGGAAGACCTCTCCCGCAAGCTCGGCATCACGAAGTCGGCGATCTACCACCACGTCCCCAGCAAGGAAGAACTGCTGCGGCTGGCGGTGGACCGGGCCCTCGACGGGTTGTTCGAGGTCGCGTCGGAAACGGCCCGGCTCGACGGGCGCGCGATCGACCGGCTGGAGCACCTGGTGCGCGGCAGCGTGCTGGTGCTCGCCGACCGGCTGCCGTTCGTGACGCTCTTGCTACGCGTGCGCGGCAACACGAAAGTGGAACGGGCGGCGCTGGCGCGGCGGCGCGAATTCGACCGCCTGGTGACCGACCTGGTGAAGCAGGCCGAAGCGGAGGGCGACGTCCGCCCGGACGTCGACCCGGCGGTGACGGCGCGGCTCGTCTTCGGCATGGTCAACTCGCTGATCGAGTGGTACAAGCCGCGGCGCGGCTCGTCGGCGGCCGAGGTCGCGGACGCGGTGTGCAAGGTGGCCTTCGAGGGCCTGCGCACCGGAACGTGAGCCGCTGCACGGCCCGCACGCGGTCCCAGGCCGGGCGGGTCACTCCTCCGCGTTCTGCGGCGGGCGGCCCGCCTGCCACAGCAGGGCCTCGCGCAGCTGGCCGATGAGCCGCTCGTCGTCCGCTTCGGACGGGTCGACGCCCAGCGGGATCCAGCGCTCGGACACCTTCTCGCCCCGGTCGTAACTGGAGATCACGATGCCCGAGTACGACAGGGACGCTTCGTCCGCGCAGTCGCCGTCGGGCAGTGGCTCGTCGGCTTCGAAGCCGACGTCGAAGCTGACGTGGCGGTGCTGCAGACGGACGCTCACCCAGCGCCCGGCCGGCCGGGTCGGCGCGCCTTCTTCGGTCATCTGGTCCTACCCCCGGTCGCGGTCTCAGCCGTCTCGTCGCATCCGGGTCCCGGGAAGTTACCGGCGAGTTGTTCCGGTTGCGTAACGACAAAGGTTGGCGCGAAACACCGCTTGGCCGCCACCGGAGTCACTCTTTTGACAACGGGTCAACTACTTGTTGACAGCGTGCCGGTGCCCGGCGAGGCTGGGCGCATGACCAGTGGGACCCGGCCCCGCCGCCGCCGGCTCGAACCGGCCGAGCGGCGCGCGGAGATCCTCGCCGCCGCCCGGCACCTGTTCGGCGCCGGCAGCTACGCGTCGGTGTCCACTTCGGACATCGCCGAGGCGGCCGGGGTGGCGCGCCCGCTGATCAACCACTACTTCGGCGGGAAGCGCGAGCTGTACCTGGAAGTGGTGCGGCAGATGATGATCGTGCCCGCGCCGGTCACCGAAGCGCTGCCGGACACCACGATGGAGCAGCGGCTGGCGATCGGCGTCGAGCGGTGGATCGAAGTCGTGGACCGCAACCGCGACGCGTGGCTGACCGTGATCGGGCCGGAGGCGGCCGGACGCGACCCCGAGATCGAGCGGATCATGCTGGAGGCCGACGAGATCGCCGCCGACCGGGTCCTGGAGGCCGCGCTGATGACCGGCGTGACCGAGGGGCGCGAAGAGCTGCGCGCGATGATCCGGTCGTTCGGCGGGATGCTGCGCGCGGCGTCGCGGGAATGGCTGATCCGCGGCACGCTCGACCGCGTGGCCCTGCGCACCTTCCTCACCGATGCGCTCCTCAACCTGCTGAAGATCACCTACCCGGCGGTCCTGGCCGGCCGGCGCGGAAGCGACGGGCGAACGCCGCCGGCGTCATCCCCGTCCAGCGCTTGAACGCGTGGATGAAGCTGGACGCCTCGGCGTACCCGAGCCGGTAGGCGACGTCCTCGACCGACAGCACGCCGGTGTCGAGCAGCTCTTCGGCGAGCGTCTGGCGGACCTCGTCGACCAGCGCCCGGTAGCTGGTCCCGGCTTCGGTCAGGCGGCGGCGCAGGGTGCGCGTGCTGAGCGTCAACTGCCGGGCGATCTCGTCCATGTGAGCGTCGACGCCGCCGAGCCGGACCAGGCGTTCCCGCACCTGCTGGGAAACGCCCGAACGCTGCCGTCGTCGGGCGACGAGCGCTTCGCACTGCGCGGCGCACAGGGCGACGGTCTGGTCGTTGGCCTGCGGCAGCGGCCGGGTCAGCAGCGCGGGGTCGAGCGTCGCGCGGCAGGCGTCGGCACCGAAGCGCGGCAGCACGCCGAACGCGGCCAGGTACGAGTCCGGTGTGGACGCTTCGTGGCGGAAGGTCAGCTCGTCCAGCGCGATCCCGGGCAGCAGGTCGCGCATGACCGCGAAGATCGCGGCGAGGTCGCGCAGGACGAGGAACCGGGCGACGTCGGCGGGCACGCGGCTGTCGTCGAGCTCCAGCGTCAGGCGGTCGGCGCCGAGGACGACGTGCGGGATGCAGAACGCGAAGCTCAGGTCGAAGTAGCGGAGGGCGAACAGCATCGCGTCGCGCAACGTCGGGCTGCTGATGCAGGCGAAGCCGAAGATGCCGAAGGTGGTGACCCGGTAGCGGCGCCCCAGCTCCAGCGCCGTCGCGTCCGAACCGTCCAGGCCGGCCAGGGCCCGGACGACGGCGAGCTCTTGGCGCGCGTCGACCTGAACGGAGGGGTCGGCGAGGAGCTCCGGCGTGAGCGTGGTCGCGACGAGCAGCTCGCCGGCGGCCACGCCGCGTTCGGCGGCGAAGCGGGTCATCAGCTCGATGCTCGCGGTGCCGCGGGGAAAGTCCCAGTCCCCGACGGCGGGCGCGGCGAGCTCGGCCATGGCCGGAATTCTGGATCACCGGGGGAGAACGTGTCCAATCGAGGACCGGAACTGTCCTCGGTGGTCGTTAGGGTGGCGGCGTGGAGACCTTGAGCCGACGAGCCCTGAACCGCGCCACGCTGGAGCGCCAGCTGCTGCTGCGCCCGGCGAAGATGTCGGCCTACGACGCGGTGGAGCACCTGGCCGGGCTGCAGGCGCAGGCGCCGTTCCCGCCGTACTTCGGGCTGTGGTCGCGGCTCGAGGGGTTCCGGCCCGCGGAACTGGCGGAGCTGCTCGAGAGCCGGCGCGTGGTGCGGATCGCGCTGATGCGCGGCACGGTCCACCTGGTCACGGCGGCGGACGCGCTGGCGTGGCGGCCGGTGGTCCAGGTGCTGTACGACCGCGACCTGAAGACGAACACCCAGCACGCGCGGGCGCTGGCCGGCCTGGACCACTCCGCGGTCGCCTCGGCGGCCCGGGAGCTGCTGACGGCTTCGGCATTGGCCAGCACGGCGCTGGGTGCCGAGCTGGCGCGAACCTGGGACGTCCCGGCGGCTTCCCTGACCCACCTGGCCCGTGCTCGCCTGCCCCTGGTCCAGGTGCCGCCGCGGGCGATCTGGGGCAAGGCGGGGCAGACGACGTACGCGTGCCTGGACGAGTGGGTCGGTGCTCCGCTGTCGCCGCCTTCGCCGGCGGAGCTGATTTCCCGGTACTTGCGCGCGTTCGGCCCGGCTACGGTGGCGGACGTGCAGACGTGGGCGGGCATCACGCGACTGGGCGAAGTGGCCGCTTCGATGGACCTGCGGCGCTACCGCGACCCGGACGGCCGCGAGCTGCTGGACCTCCCGGAACTGACGGTGCCCGACGAGGACGTCCCGGCGCCGCCGCGGTTGCTGGGGCCGTTCGACCAGACGATCCTGTCCTACGCGGACCGGACCCGGGTGATCTCGGACGCCTACCGCAAGCGCGTGATCTCGCAGAACGGCCTGGTCAAAGGCACGCTGCTGGTCGACGGACAGGTGTGTGGCTTCTGGGACACCAAGGCGTCCCGCAAGGCGGCGGTGATCGAGCTGTCGCCGTTCGAGAAGCTGGCGAAGCGGGACTTGGCGGGGTTGGAGAGCTCGGCGGGGCAGCTGGTGAAGTGGGCAGAGCCGGCCGCGGAGACCCACGAGGTGCGCGTCCACGCGCCGGAGTGAGCTGGCCGGAAATCTCGATTGCGTGACCGTTCGTGGCCTGTTGTCACAGGCGTCCGGTGCGTAGCTTTTCCGGCATGACTGGTTCGGCGAAGGGGCCGTCGGTGCTGATCGTGGGCACCGGGTTCGGCGGCATCGGGACGGCGATCGAGCTCAAGCGGGCGGGGTTCACCGACTTCACGATCCTGGAGAGCGCCGCCGAGGCCGGGGGTGTCTGGCGGGACAACACCTACCCCGGGGCCGCGTGCGACATCCCGTCACCGCTGTACTCCTTCTCCTTCGAACCCAACCCGCGGTGGCCGAAGCGGTTCTCCCACCAGCCCGACATCCTCGCCTACCTGCGGCGCGTCATCGCCAAGTACGGGCTCGAGCCGCACATCCGCTACCGGACCGAGGTCACCGGGGCCGCGTTCGACGCCGACCGCGGTGTCTGGCGCGTCGAGACGCAGAGCGGGGAGACCTACGAGGCCGACGTCTTCGTCCCGGCCGTCGGGCAGCTGTCGCGACCGGCACTGCCCGCCATCCCGGGTCGCGAAAGCTTCGCGGGCGACGCCTTCCACTCCGCCCGCTGGGACCACGGCGTCGAGCTGGCCGGCCGGCGCGTCGCCGTGATCGGGACCGGGGCCAGCGCCGTGCAGTTCGTGCCCGAGCTACGGAAACACGCCCGCCACGTCACGGTCTTCCAGCGCACGCCGCCGTACGTCATGGCAAAGTCCGATCCGCGCTACCGGCGGTGGCAGCACTGGCTGTTCGAGCACCTGCCGGCCACCCAGCTGCTCGGCCGGCTGCGGATCTTCCTGCTCGCCGAGTACGCGACGTACGCCATGACGCGGCACCCCGTGCTGGCGAAGATGTTCGAGCTGCGGACCGCCCAGCTCCGGCGCCGCCACATCAAGGACCCGCGGCTGCGGGAAAAGCTGAAGCCGGCGTATCCGCTCGGCTGCAAACGGATCCTCTTCACCAACGACTACCTGCCCGCGCTCGCCCAGCCGAACGTCGACGTCGAGACGCGGCGGATCCGCGAGATCACCGCGAACGGCGTGCGGGTCGAGGACGGCACGGAGATCGAGGCGGACGTGCTGATCTACGGCACCGGGTTCGCCGCGACGGAGTTCCTCGGCCCGATGGAGGTGCGCGGCCTCGGCGGGCGGTCGCTGCGGGACGAGTGGTCCGGTGGCGCGCGGGCGTACCTGGGCATGAGCGTGCCCGGCTTCCCGAACATGTTCTGCGTCTACGGGCCCAACACGAACCTCGGCGCCGGGTCCATCATCTACATGATCGAGCGGCAGGCACGGTACATCCGGCAGGCGGTGGAACGGCTCACCCGCCCCGGAGTGTCCTATTTGGACGTGCGACCGGAGGTCGAAGAGCGGTACGACCGTGAGGTGCAGCAGCGGCTGGGTCGCAGCGTCTGGAGCGCCTGCACGAGCTGGTACCGCCAGGCCGACGGCCGGGTGACCACCAACTGGCCGGGTCTGGTCACCGAGTACGACCGCCGGACCCGGCGGTTCGACGTCGCGGACTACCGGGTGGTGGCCTGATGGACTACGACGTCCTGGTGATCGGTTCGGGGTTCGGCGGCAGCGTCACGGCGCTGCGGCTGACCGAGAAGGGCTACCGCGTCGGCGTGCTGGAGTCCGGCCGCCGGTTCGCCGACGACGAGTTCGCGAAGACGTCGTGGCGGCTGCGGAAGTACCTGTGGGCGCCGAAACTGGGGTGCTTCGGCATCCAGCGGCTGACGCTGCTGAAGGACACCTTCGTGATGAGCGGCGCCGGCGTCGGCGGTGGCTCGCTGGTGTACGCGAACACGCTGTACGAGCGGACCGCGTCCTGCGCGAGGTCGCCGAGGACATGGGCATCGGTCACACGTACCGGCGCACCCCGGTCGGCGTCTACTTCGGACAGTCCGGGGTGGACCCGTTCTTCGGCGGCGCGGGCCCCGTCCGGCAGTCGTGCACGCTCTGCGGCGAATGCATGACCGGCTGCCGGGTCGGAGCGAAGAACACGACCGTGAAGAACTACCTCCACCTGGCCGAGCGGGCGGGGGCCGCGGTGCACCCGCTGACCACGGCGGTGACGGTCCGGCCGATCGACGGCGGGTACGCGGTCGACACGGTGCGCACCGGCCGCCGGGCCCGCCGGACGTTCACCGCGACGCAGGTGGTGTTCTCCGCGGCCGCCCTGGGGACACAGCGGCTGCTGCACCGCATGCGCGACACGGGAACGCTGCCCCTTCTGTCGCCCCGGCTCGGGCTCCTGGCTCGCACGAACTCCGAAGCCGTCCTGGCGGCGCGGTCGCTGCGGGCGGACACGGACTACTCGCGGGGCGTCGCGATCACGTCGTCGATCCACCCGGACGCGGTCACGCACGTGGAGCCGGTGCGGTACGGGCGCGGCAGCAACCTGCTGGGCCTGCTGGCGACGGTGCTGGTGGACGCGTCCCCGGGGCGCCGTCGCTGGGTGCTCGGGCTGCGGGAGCTGTGGCGGCAGCGGCGGAACCTGCTGCGGATCCACAACCCGCGGCACTGGTCGGAGCGGATGATCGGGCTGCTGGTGATGCAGA
This sequence comes from Amycolatopsis sp. NPDC051045, assembly GCF_040682955.1. Lineage (NCBI taxonomy): Bacteria > Bacillati > Actinomycetota > Actinomycetes > Pseudonocardiales > Pseudonocardiaceae > Amycolatopsis > Amycolatopsis sp. NPDC051045. The sequence continues at coordinate 22,044 of NZ_JBFBCC010000014.1, read as the reverse complement.
CGCTCGACAACTCCGTGACGACGTACACGAAACCACGCTTCTTCGGCTTGTTCGGCCGCCGGATGACGACGAAGCAGGGCGCGGGCTCGCCGTCACCGTCGTGGATCCCGGCGGGCCATGAGGTGACGCGCCGGGTGGCCGCGAAGATCGGCGGGCTGCCGCAGGGCGCGTGGACCGACTTGGCGAACATCCCGATCACGGGCCACTTCATCGGCGGCTGCGCGATCGGGGATTCCCCCGCCACCGGCGTGGTCGACCCGTACCAGCGGTTGTACGGGTATCCGGGGTTGCACGTGGTGGACGGGTCGGCGATCTCGGCGAACCTGGGCGTGAACCCGTCGCTGACGATCACGGCGCAAGCCGAGCGGGCGATGGCGTTCTGGCCGAATCGCGGCGAAGAGGACGCGCGGCCGCCGCTGGGTGCTTCGTACCGGCGGGTGGCGGCGGTGGCGCCCAAGAACCCGGTGGTGCCGTCGGAGGCACCGGGCGCCCTGCGGCTGCCGTTGACCCCTCGGTGAGAGGCCCTCCCGGACCGCGCCGCCGGGAGGACCTCTCGGTGCACCGTTACGGCAGGCCCGCGAGCCCGGCCGAGACCGTGTTGGCGAACGCGTAGCCCTGCGACGCGTCCCAGTTGATCGACCACGTCATCGCGCCGCGGATCGACGGGTACGTCGTCGACGGCTTGAAGCTGCCGCACGACGTCCCCTTCGCCAGGCAGTTCAGCGCCGACACCGTGTTGGCCGGTGCCTGGTAGCCGCCGCCCGCCGCCTGCGGTGAGGCCGGCAGCCCGAGCCCGACCTGGTCGGCGCGCAGGCCGCCCTGCAGCTGGATGCAGGCCAGCGCGGTCAGGAAGTCGACCGTGCCCTGCGAGTAGACGTTGCCGTTGCAGCCGTTCATCGAGCCGGAGTTGTAGTACTGCATGTTGACGATCGTCAGGATGTCCTTGATGTTCAGCGCGAGCTGGAAGTAGCCGCTCTGGGTGGACTGCATGTCGATCGTCTGCGGCGCCATCGTGATGACCTTGCCGCCGCCGTTGTGGATGCTGCGCAGCGCCTGGCCCATGTACGTGGCGTTGATGCCGTTCTCGAGGTCGATGTCGACGCCGTCGAAGCCGTAGTTCGCGATCAGCGCCTTGATGCTGTTCGCGAAGTTGCCGGCCGAGTTGGAGTCGGCGACGCTGATCGTGCCGTTCTGGCCGCCGACCGAGATGATCACCTTCTGGCCGCGTGCCTGCACGGTCTTGACGTCGGCCTTGAACTGGGCGTCCGTGTAGCCGCCGAGCTGCGAGGACAGGCCGGAGTCGAGCGTGAAGCCCACGGCGCCCGGCGTGCCGGTGGCGTCCGCGAACGACACCGCGATGATGTTGTACTTCGCCGGGACGTCGGCGAGCTTCAGTGCCTTGGCGCCGTTGTAGAAGTTCTGCCAGTAGCCCGTCAGGACGTGCTTGGGCAGGTCACCCTGCGTGGGCGGCGTCGTGGTCGTCGTCGTCGGCGGGGTGGTGGTCGTCGTAGGCGTGGTCGGGGTGGTGGGCGTGGTCGGCGTCGTCGTCGGCGGGGTGCCGGGGCCGTCGAGGCTGACGTCGTCGGCGAAGTACGCCGGCTGGCCGTACCAGCCGTGCAGGTACACCGTCAGCGACGTGCTCGAGCCGGTCGTGAAGCTCAGCGAAAGCTGCTGGTAGCCGCTGGTGCCGGGCGTCCAGGTGCTGGCCGACGCCGAGCCCGAAGCACCCAGGTAGACGTAGCTGCCCTGGACCCAGGCCGACAGCTTGTACGCCGTGTTCGGCGAGACGGCGAGCGTCTGCGAGCACTGGGCGTTGTCCGACGAAGACGGCGTCGCGTTCAGGGCGCGGCTCCCGCCGTGCACCGGGGTGCTCACCGCGGCCGACGTGCCGGTGCACGTCCAGCCCGTCGTGCCGGCCTCGAAGCCGGGGTTGGCCAGGATGTTCGCCGCCGAAGCGCTGCCGGCGAGCACGAAAGTCACGCCAAGACACAGCGCAACCACGGAAAGTAAGGAAAGCAGAGCGAAGCGGACCTTGGGGACCACGGGCGACCTCCACGACACTGGTGAGGCAGGTCACCACAAAGTGGACTAGACCAATCTGAATGTCAAGCAGCCCCATCCGAAAGTCGGGGTGGCGGAAACGGCAGAATGAGACGATCGGATCCAGGCGAAGCAGGAGCGTGTTGCAGTGAGCGTGTCGGTCGAGCAGAAGATCGCCGAAGAACTGGGCGTGCGCGAAGGACAGGTCAAGGCCGCCGTCGAGCTGCTCGACGGCGGTTCGACCGTCCCGTTCATCGCGCGGTACCGCAAGGAAGTCACCGGCATGCTCGACGACGCGCAGCTGCGCACGCTCGAGGAGCGGCTGCGCTACCTGCGGGAACTCGACGAGCGGCGGCTCGCCGTGCTGGAGTCGATCCGCAGCCAGGGCAAGCTCGACGAGGCCCTGGAGGCTTCGATCCTCGCCGCGGACACGAAGTCGCGGCTCGAGGACATCTACCTGCCGTACAAGCCGAAGCGCCGCACGAAGGCCATGATCGCGCGTGAAGCGGGCCTGGAGCCGCTGGCCGACGGCCTGCTGAACGACCCGGCGACGGACCCGCAGGCCGCGGCCGCGGTGTTCGTCGACGCGGACAAGGGCGTCGCGGATGCGCAGGCGGCGCTGGACGGCGCCCGCGCGATCCTCGTCGAGCGCTTCGCCGAAGACGCCGACCTCATCGGCGAACTGCGCGAGAAGATGTGGGGCCAGGGCCACCTGGTGGCGAAGGTCCGTTCGGGCAAGGAAGAGGAAGGCGCCAAGTTCGCCGACTACTTCGACTTCTCCGAGCCCTACACCAAGCTCCCCTCGCACCGCATCCTCGCGATGCTGCGCGGTGAGAAGGAGGACGTCCTCGACCTCACGATGGCGCCGGAGGAGCCCACCGACGAACCGCAGGTGGGCCCGACCGACTACGAACGCCGCATCGCGGCCAAGTTCGGCATCACCAACGAGGGCCGCCCGGCCGACAAGTGGCTGAACGACACCGTGCGCTGGGCGTGGCGCACCAAGATCCTCCTGCACCTGGGCATCGACCTGCGGATGCGGCTGCGCCAGTCCGCCGAGGACGACGCCGTGCGCGTGTTCGCGGCCAACCTGCGCGACCTGCTGCTGGCCGCGCCGGCCGGCACCCGCGCCACCATGGGCCTCGACCCGGGCTTCCGGACCGGCGTCAAGGTGGCCGTCGTGGACGCGACCGGCAAGGTCGTCGACACCCACGTCATCTACCCGCACCAGCCGGCGAACAAGTGGGACCAGTCGATCGCCGAGCTCGCGGCGCTGTGCGCCCGGCACAAGGTGGAGCTGATCTCCATCGGCAACGGCACGGCGTCGCGCGAGACCGACAAGCTCGCCGTCGAGCTGATCAAGAAGCACCCGGAGCTGAAGCTGACGAAGGCCGTGGTGTCCGAGGCGGGCGCGTCGGTGTACTCGGCGTCGGCGTTCGCTTCGGCGGAACTGCCGAACATGGACGTCTCGCTGCGCGGCGCGGTCTCGATCGCGCGGCGGCTGCAGGACCCGCTGGCCGAGCTGGTGAAGATCGACCCGAAGTCGATCGGCGTCGGGCAGTACCAGCACGACCTGTCCGAGGTTTCGCTGTCGCGCTCGCTCGACGCGGTGGTCGAGGACTGCGTGAACGCGGTCGGCGTGGACGTCAACACGGCGTCGGCGCCCCTGCTGACCCGGGTTTCGGGCATCACGACCGGACTGGCGGAGAACATCGTCTCCCACCGCGACTCGAACGGCCCCTTCCGGTCGCGGATGGCGCTGAAAGAGGTCGCCCGGCTCGGCCCGAAGGCGTTCGAGCAGTGCGCGGGCTTCCTGCGCATCCCGGACGGCGACGACCCGCTCGACTCGTCGGCGGTGCACCCGGAGGCCTACCCGGTGGTCCGGCGGATCCTGTCGAAGACCGGCACCGACCTGCGCTCGTTGATCGGCAACACCCGGACGCTGTCCTCGTTGAAGGCGACTGAATTCGTCGACGAGACGTTCGGTCTCCCGACGGTGACGGACATCCTGGCGGAGCTGGACAAGCCGGGCCGCGACCCCCGCCCGGCGTTCAAGACGGCGACGTTCGCCGAGGGCGTCGACAAGATCGGCGACCTCAAGCCGGGCATGCGGCTGGAGGGCGTGGTGACGAACGTGGCGGCGTTCGGCGCGTTCATCGACGTCGGCGTGCACCAGGACGGGCTGGCCCACGTTTCGGCGCTGTCGAAGAACTTCGTGAAGGACCCGCGCGAGGTCGTGAAGCCCGGGGACATCGTGAAGGTGAAGGTGCTGGACGTCGACGTGCCGCGGAAGCGGATTTCCCTGACGCTGCGGCTGGACGACGAGCCGGGCGCACCCTCGGCCAACCGCGGCGGTGGCGGCGGCGAGCGCCGGGACCGCGGCCAGGGCGGCGGCGCTCAGCGCCGCGGCAGCGGCGGCACTGGCGGCGGCGCTCAGCGCGGCGGCAGCGGCGGCGGGGACCGCGGCGGCAACGCCAGCGGATCCATGGCCGAAGCCCTCCGGCGAGCCGGGTTCGGCAAGTAACCAACGTCAGTCCGTGAATGCCACCTTGAGGGACTTGAAGGCTCTCAAGGTGGCATTCACGGCTTTTCCAGCAGGGTCAGCGAAGCGCGAACAAGCCCACCGCGAACAGCGCCACGGGCACCACCGCGGCGGCCGAACTGATCAGCCAGGTGCCCCCGTGCCAGCCCACCGGGGACGCGTCGAGGACCAGCCGGCGCACCAGGGCCGCCTCCACGACCGCCGTGAGCAGAAACCCCAGCCCCACGCTGAAGATCGCCGCCGCGCCGACGAACAGCAGGCCTGAGGTCGATGCCGCTCCCAACGGGGCCGCGATCTCCCAGCGCACCACGCCCGCGGCCGCCGCGAGCAGGGCCAGCAGCAGCACGAACGCCACCAGGAAGCCGACCCGCGCCGTGGTCTGGTGCTGGCCGCGTGCGAAGAACCAGAAGCCCGCGTCGAGCCCCGCCACGACCACGGCGAGCACGACGAAACCCGCACGGAACGTCATCACTTCGTCACTCTAGCGGTGACGGCGGTGGACTGAACCTCACTTCCACGCTGCCCAACGCGCCGAAATCCGCGACCACGTGGCCGCCGGCGTGGATGGGACACGGCGGGGTTGCCGTTCCCGTCGTCACGATGTCGCCCGGACGCAGGGCAAGGCCGTGCCGGGGGATCTCCCTCGCCAGCCAGTGCAGCGCCAGCCGCGGGTCGCCCAACACCGAACTGCCGCTGCCGCGGGAAAACTCCTCGCCATCGGCGTGGAGGACCACCGGCTGCCGGGGCAGGTCGAGGTCGCGCCAGCCCGGCACCGCGCGGCCCTCGACGAACCGGCCCGCGCACGCGACGTCGGCCAGCAGCTGCGGGCCGCCCGCGTGGCGGTGGTCGGTGTAGCGGCTGTCCGGCAGCTCGATCGCCAGGAACATCGTGTCGACCGCGTCGAGCACCGCGGCCGGCGACGGCGACCGGCCCGGGTCGGCCTTGAGCCGGAAGGCGAACTCCGGCTCGGCCACGCCCATGGTCATCGTGTCGGCCGGCACCGCTTCGCCCTCGACGTGGCGGAACCGCTCGAACATCGCGCCCGGCAGCGGCCCGGGAACGTCGAGGTACTGCCGGGCGTACACGGTGGTCGCGGCGATCTTCCAGCCGGACACCGGCCCGGCCAGCTCGGCCAGCGCGGCCTGCGCCGCCATGCCTTCGGCGAGGTCGCGCGGGCGGACGTCGTCCGGGAGACCCTCCAGCCGCTTGCCGGTCAGCCACGCGTCCCAGATCAGCTCCGCCGCCCGCTCCCGGTTCACCCCCGCGATCTTGCCAACCGGAACACCGGGTGTCGATCGGCTTCCGCGGCGAAGGCCTCGGGTGGATCGGTCAGCTTCGCGTCGAAGAACGGCGCCGTCACCGGGATCTTGCGGACGTAGGCGCGCAGCACCGGGCCGGCCGTGGCCGCGTCGGCCTCCTCGACCTCCCACGTCTCGCGCCGGCGACCGCGCCACAGCCGGGCGGTGGCGTCGGCGCGCAGGTTGTGCACCCAGCCGACCTGCCCGTACGGCGAGACCAGCCATCGATCGCCGCCGACCTCGAGGACGTTGACCGGAGTGGTGCGGTCGGCGCCGGAGCGCCGCCCGCGCGTGGTCAGCAGGAGCCCGGTGCCGCCGGTGATCGGGACGCCGCGCTCCAGCAACGCCTTCACGACGACGTTCGCGGCCTTCCGCGTCACGCCCAGCCGGTACTTCCTCGCCATCACGGGTGCATAGCGTAGACCCCGGACAGCTCCCGCACCCGCGCCCAGACGTTCTCGAACCGCTCGGCGTCCACCACCGGCTTGCGCAGCGCGGCCAGGGCGATCGCCTGCTGGGTCTCGGTCGAGCTCGCCTTGCCGTTCAGGTCCACCGCCGCGGCGCTGAAGTCCTGCACCAGCACCGCGAAGATCTGGTCGACTACCTCTTCGTCCAAGCCGGTGATCCGCGCCTGCTCCAGGATCAGCTGGCCGTACACGATCAGCGTGAACAGCTCGGTCAGCGCGAGCCCGAAGTCGAGGTCCGCCTGCTGCGCCTCGTCCGGCGCCGCCTCGGTGAGCAGCTTGACCAGGTAACCGGCCTGCTCGGTGAACAGCGCGACGTTCGGGATGTGCGCGGCTTCGGCGTAGGCGGTCTTCCAGTCGTGGAACCGGACCTTCGACAGGCCGCGCGCCGGGCCCTGGCGGAAGAGGAACTCGTCGTCCGCGGCGTCGGTCCGGGTCGGCACCGGGGCGTACTTTTGCGGCGCGAACAGGTACGCGGGCATGAACTTCGCGATCAGCGCGAGGTTGACGGCCACCGTGCCTTCGAGCTTGGGCAGGCCGTCGATGTCGTTCTTCGACATCGCCAGGTAGGTGTCGGCCTCGAAGCCCTTGGCGGCCACGACGTCGGCCACCAGGCCGATCACCTTCTGCGCTTCGGTCGTCACCTTCATCTTGGTGATCGGGTTGAACAGCAGGTACCGGCGGTCTTCGGCGTGCGCGCTGCGGAAGTAGTCGACGGCGCGGTCGGAGAACAGCTTCATCCCGGTGAGCCGCGCGTAGGCCTCGACGAACCCGCGCCGCACGTGCGGGAAGTCGGTCACCGGCTTGCCGTACAGGACGCGGTTGTGCGCGTGCGTGATGGCTTCGTACAGCGAGTGCGTCGCCATGCCGATGCCGCCGAAGCAGAGGTTGAACTTGCCGATGTTCACGGTGTTGAGCGCGGCGCTGAAGGCTTCGGCACCGACGTGGAGGATGTCGTCGGCGTGCACCGGGTAGTCCTCGAGCCGGAACTCGGCGACGTACATCTGCGACGGCACGACGTTCTTCACGACGTGGTAGTTCGGGTGCCCGGAGTCGGCGTAGAAGAAGACGTACTGGTCCGGGCCTTCGACGCCGTCGATGCGGCCGAACACCGACACCGTGCGCGCGCAGTTGCCGTTGCCGATGTAGTACTTGGAGCCGGTCGCACGGTAGCCGTCGCCGTCGCGGGTCAACACCATGTCGGAGGAGTAGATGTCCGCGCCGTGGTCCTTTTCGGACAGTCCGAACGCGCCGACTCCCCCGGCGTCCAGCGCGTCGGCCGCGCGCTTGCGGGCGACGGCGTTGCCGCTCTGCCACACCGGGCCGAGGCCGAGGATCGTGACCTGCCACGGGTACCAGTAGTTCAGCCCGTAGAACCCGAGGATTTCCGACAGCGCGGCGACGCGGCTGGTGTCCCAGCGCTTGTCCGGGTGGCCCTCGGCGTTCGCGGCCGGGGTCAGGAAGGTCGAGAACAGGCCTTCCTTGCCCGCGAACTCGATGAAGTCCGCGTAGAAGGTCCGGTTGTGGTAGTCCTCGGTCAGCTTCGCCTTGCCGCGCTGCTCGAACCAGTCGATCGTGGCCCGGAGCAGCCGGCGCGTTTCGGCGTCGAAGTGGCTCGGGTCGTACTCGTGCGGGTTCAGCAGCATGGTGGTCCTCCTCGATTACTGACCGGTAACTTAGCAAGGCGATCCGAGTGCGGGCAATCTCACTGGGACTACGTCACCCTCGCCAGCTACACTGATCTTGCGGGCCGCTCAGTTCTGCCTCGGCCCGCTGCTGTTGTCGACTACCACGCGCCGCGGCCGTACGTCGGTCTGCGCCGGGCAGGACAACCCTTCTCAGGTTATGGAGACCAGGGCGCTTCCACGCCCGCACGCACCCTATGAGCACTTTTTCCGAACTCGGCCTGCCCACCCCCCTCGTGACCGCGCTGGCCGCCCAGGGCGTCACCGAGCCCTTCCCGATCCAGGCGGCGACCCTGCCGCACACCCTCGCCGGGCGCGACGTCCTGGGGCGCGGCCGCACCGGCTCCGGCAAGACGTACGGCTTCGTGCTGCCCGTGCTGGCCCGCCTCGCCGCGGGCCCGACGCGGCGCAAGCCCGGCCGTCCCCGCGCACTGATCCTGGCGCCGACGCGCGAGCTCGCGACGCAGATCGAGGCGTCGATCCTGCCGCTGGCGAAGCCGCTGGGCCTGAAGACGACCACCATCTTCGGCGGGGTCAGCGCGAACCCGCAGATCACCCGGCTGCGTGACGGCGTCGACATCGTCGTCGCGTGCCCCGGCCGGCTCGCCGACCACATGCGCTCCGGGCACGTGAAGCTCGACGCCATCGAGATCACCGTGCTGGACGAGGCCGACCACATGGCCGACCTGGGCTTCCTGCCCGAGGTGCGGCGGATCATGGACCAGACGCCGTCCCGCGGGCAGCGGATGCTGTTCTCCGCGACCCTGGACAACGGCGTCGATGTGCTGGTCAAGCGCTTCATGAGCGACCCGATCACGCACAGCGTCGATTCGGCGCAGTCGCCGGTGTCGACGATGGAGCACCACGTGCTGCACCTCGAGGAGACCCACCGGCTGCCGGTGCTGGTCGACCTGACCGCCGCGCCGGGCCGCACGCTGGTGTTCACGCGGACCAAGAGCCGGGCGAAGGCCCTGACGCGCAAGCTCGTCGCCTCGGGAGTTCCCGCGGTCGAGCTGCACGGCAACCTGGGCCAGAACGCGCGGACGCGCAACCTCGAGGCGTTCTCGTCGGGGACGGCGAAGACGCTGGTCGCGACCGACATCGCGGCGCGCGGCATCCACGTCGACGACATCCGGCTGGTCATCCACGCCGACCCGCCGGTCGAGCACAAGGCGTACCTGCACCGCTCGGGCCGCACGGCGCGCGCCGGGGCGTCGGGCACGGTGGTGACGCTGATGACCGACGCGCAGGTCCGCGACGTCCGCGACCTGACCCGCAAGGCGGGCATCAAGCCGACGACCACCCAGCTCGGCCCGGGCCACCCGCTGCTGGCGGAGCTGGCCCCGGGCGAGCGCTCGTTCACGGCGGCACCGGCGCGCCCGGCGGTCGACAACCGGCCGAAGAAGGTTTCCGCCACGGGCACGGCCCCGGGCGGCGGCCGCGGACGCCGGGGTGGCCCCGCCACGCCGAAGGAGAACCGGGGCGGCCAGCGCTCCCGGGCGAACGGCCAGGCGCGGCGCGACGAGCAGCAGCAGCGTTCGGCCGACTCCGGCCGCGGCACTTCGGGAGCCAATCGCCGGTCGGGTGGTGCGGCCGGTTCGGGCAAGACGGGCGGCACCGGCCGCTCGGGCGCCCCGGCCGCGGGCAACCGCGGCGCGGCGGCCTTCTCGTCCGGCACCCGCGCCGGCGGTCGCCGGTCCCGCTAGAGCATCAAGCGTGATCCAACGGGCATCACGCGTGCTGGGGCGGGCATCATCGTGATGCCCCTTCAAGCACGCGTGATGCCCGTTTCTACAGGTTCTACAGGGACGAAGTGAGCCCGCGGGCGCGCAGCACCGCGCGCTCCAGCGGGCGGAACACCACCAGTTCGATACCCACGCCGACCAGCAGGATCAGGAAGATCGCGGCGATCACCGTCTCCATGCTGTTGAACGACGAACCCTGGTTCAGGTACGCGCCGAGCCCGATGCCCAGCTGCGGGGACAGCGCGATCAGCTCGGCCGCCATCAGCGACCGCCACGAGAACGCCCAGCCCTGCTTGAGGCCCGCGAGGAAGCCGGGCAGCGCGGCGGGCAGCAGGATGTGCCGGGCCGACGACAGCCGGTTCGCGCCCATCACCTGGCCGACGCGCGGCAGGATGGGCGGGATCTGGTCGATGCCGGACACCAGGCCGTTCGCGATCGAGGGCACCGAGCCGAGCAGCACCACGAAGTAGATGGCCGCGTCGTTGATCCCGAACCACAGGATCGCCGCCGGGACCCAGGCCACCGACGGGAGGCTCTGCAGCCCGGTCAGCAGCGGCCCGATCGCCGCCCGCACCACGCGGACCTTCGCCACGACCAGGCCGAGCGGGGTGCCGATGAGCACGCCGGCGAGGAAGCCGAGCGCGGCGCGGTGCACCGACGTCCAGACGAAGCCGAACACCTGCCCGTCGACGACGATGCTCCAGAACTGGTCCCACACCGCGAGCGGGGCCGGCAGCTGCGACTCCGGCCAGAAGGCCGCGGCCCAGAGGATCTGCCAGACGACGACCAGCAGGACGAGCGCCCCCAGCGGCGGCAGGAACCCCCAGGCGAACCGCTTCCAGAAGCTCGGGCGGCGGTCGCCTACGGGGGCGTCGAGCGAATCCAGTCCCGCGCCGACCGCGTCCAGGTCGGCTTCGGCAGCCGAGTCAAGCTGCGGCATGGGTGCTGATCACCTCACGCAGGTGCCCGGTGATTTCCTCGGTCAGCTCCTCGGCGTCGGCCAGCGGCACGTCCGTCCATTCGCGTACGACCCGGCCGGGCCGCGACGACAGCAGCACCACGCGCTGCCCGAGCCGGACCGCCTCGCGCACGTCGTGCGTCACGAACAGCACGGACGTGCCCGTGCTGCGGTAGACACGCAGCAGTTCGCCCTGCAGGACGTCCCGGGTGATGGCGTCGAGCGCGGCGAACGGCTCGTCCATCAGCAGGAGCGACTGTTCCGGGTCGCCGCCGACGCGCAGCGTCGCGGCCAACGCGCGGGCCAGCGCGACGCGCTGCCGCATCCCGCCGGACAGCTCGTGCGGCCGCTTCCCGCCCGCGCCGTTCAGCCGGACCAGATCCAGCAGCTCGGCGGCCTTCTCGCGGCGCTCCGCCCGGCCGAACCCGGCCAGCCGCAGCGGCAGCTCGACGTTGCGGGCCGCGGTCAGCCACGGCATCAGCGCGGCTTCCTGGAACATCACCGCGGGCCGGGAGGTGTTCAGCGTGATCTCCCCCGCCGACGGCGCGTCCAGCCCGGCGACCAGGTTCAGCAGCGTGCTCTTGCCGCAGCCGGACGCGCCGAGCAGGCAGACGAACTCGCCGGGCGCGACCGTGAGGTCCACGCCGTCGAGCGCGACGACCGCGCGGCCGCCGGTGCCGAACGTCTTGCGGACGCCGTCGAGACGCACCGCGGTCGCGCCGGTGAAACTGGCCCGGCCGGTCGGGAGGGTGGAGGTCATCGCTGGCTGCCTCTCCGGATCACTCTCTTTTTCGGGGGTTCCGGGTGGCGGAGCCCCCGGCCCGGGGCGGAGCCCCGGTTTCACTTGGTCAGTTCGGGGGCTTGGACGGCAGGCAGGTTCTGCGCCTTCAGCACCTCGTTCAGCGGGCCGAAGTCGGCGAAGCCCTTCAGCGCGACGGCCGACTTCACGACCCCCGCGGTCACCGAGTCCTGCGCGAGCTGCGGGAACTCGGCGGCGACGGGGTCGGTGGTCAGTTCGATGCCGGAGAACGCGCGGTCCAGGACCGCTGCGCTCAGGGTACTGCCGGCCAGCTCCTTCAGCGCCCCGTTGACCACGGTCTTCGCCTCCGCCGGGTTGGCCTTCGCCCAGTCGATGGCGGCGAGCTCGCCCTTGAGCAGGGCGCGGACGGTGTCCGGGTGCTGCTGCAGGAACTCGCTGCGCACGACGACGACGGTGGTCGGGAAGCGGCCGCCCGGCCAGAGCGTCTTCTCGTCGACCAGGACCTTCGCGCCGGCGTCGAGGACCAGCCGGGACGCCCACGGCTCGGGCAGCCAGCCGCCGTCGACCTCGCCCTTCTTGAACGCGTCGAGCGTCTTCGGGTTGTCGAGGTTGGTGATCTTGACCTGATCGGTCAGCTGCTGGCCGGCCAGGAACTTCTTGAGCGCGACGTCCTGGGTGTTGGCCAGTTGCGGGGTCGCGATGTTCTTGCCCTTGAGCTGGTCGACGCTCGTGATGTCGGGCTTGACGACCAGCTGCGCGCCGCCCGAGACGGCGCCGGAGACCAGCTGGATGGCGCCCTTGGACTTGGTGAAGGCGTTGATCGCCGGGCCGGAGCCGAGGAACCCGACGTCGAGGGAGCCGCCGAGCAGGGCGTTGACCTCTTCGGGGCCGGCGTTGAAGGTCTGGGTGGTGAGCTTGGTCGAGCCGAGCTCACCGGAGAAGAAGTTCTTCTTGACGCCGATCAGGGCGGGCGCGTGCGTGACGTTCGGGAAGAACCCGACCCGGACCTCGCCGGCGGCGCCCTGGTTCGTGGCCGGCGCGGTGGTGCTGTCCGCACGCGAACAGCCCGCGAGCACACCCACGACGGTCAGGGCGGCCAGCGCCGAGGCCAGGAAGCGGGTTCTGTGGTGGGTGCGCACGTCAGTGTCGCCTTTCGGGTCGGTGTCCGGGCGAGGTTCGCACGGTCACCCACTCAGGCGCATAGCCATCCGCATCCCGGGAATTCTGCTGAGATTTCTTGACATCGGCGGCCGCTGCGCATAGGGCCCGTGAGAAAGTCGCCGGCGCGGGCAACCGCTCGCGCCACCCGGACGTGGTATGGGTGACCACGGATTCGGGAGGAAGCATGACGAGCAGGGGCCAGGGAGCCGTCGGCGTCCGCGTGGCGCTGGGCGTGTTGTTCATCGGGCTGGGCCAGGCGTCGTTCGAGTGGCTCCGGTCACTGGGCATGGACGCGCTGACGAGCGCGGTCGTCTGGGCGATCCCGGTCATCACCGGTGCGGCGGTGGCGCTCGTGCTGTGGCTGGCTTCGGACAAGGCGTTCACGCTGCGCAACTGGCTGCCGGTGGCGATCTCGATCCCGGTGTACCTGGGCGGCGCGTTCGGCCTGGCCACCGGCACGGCGAGCCTGGTGGCGTCGATCGTCAGCGGGGTCGGACTGGGGGTGGCCGCGGTGGTCGTCGCGGGGCTGATCCGGTCCCGGCGGCAGGCCGAAGCGCGCCAGTAGGGTTGCTGCCGGGACCGCCCGATCAGCGGCGCAGCAGAAGTGACACGTCACCGAACTCGTGCCACAGGTACCGCTGCTCCACCGCCGCGTCGTAGGCCCGCTGGACCACCTCCGCGCCGGCCACCGCCTCCAGCAGCAGCAGGTGCGACGCGTCCGGCGCGTGCAGGCCCGTCACGATGCCGTCCACCACCCGGGCCGGGCGGTCCGGGCCCAGCACCAGGTCCGTCCAGCCCTCCGCCGCCCGGAGAGCACCGTCCGAAGCCGCCGACTCCAGGGCGCGGGCCGCCGTCGTGCCCACCGCTATCACCCGGCCTCCGCGGTCTCGGACCCACGACGCCAACGCCGCCGTCGTCGCCGGCACACGGAACCGCTCCGACTGGGGCGGCTCGGCCGCCTCCGGTGAGGACACTCCCGTGTGCAGCAGCAGCGGTGCGAACAACACCCCGTCCGTCACCAAGCGGGTCACCAGCGCCGGGGTGAAGGGCCGGGCCGCCGAGGGCATCTCCGCGCTGCCCGGCTCGCGGGCGAACACCGTCTGGTAATCCGCCAGCGGCCACGCCCGCGGGACGTACCCGTACCGGATCGGCCGGCCGGCCGCCGCCAGGAAGCCGGTCACCTCGACCGACACCTCCGCCCGCCACAGCCGCGCCGTACCCGCCGCGGCCGGGGCCAGCAACGTCAGCGACGCGTCCCCGGCCAGCTCCAGGCGCTCCCCCGGCCGGCCGTCGAGCAGGGGGCCGCCGGGCGCGCGCAGCTCGACGACCCACGAACCGTCGTCGAGCGGTGTCGCGAAGTGGACGACGACCGGGCGGCCGGCTCGCCGCGCGTCGACCGCCGCCGGGAGGGTGCCGGACGTGTTGACGACCAGCAGGTCCCCCGGCCGCAGGTGCTCGCCGAGCGACGTGAACGCCGTGTGGTGGACGCCGGACGGGCCGGCCACCAGCAAGCGGACCTCGTCGCGGGCCAGGCCGCGCGACTCCGGCGGTGCCGACGCCGACAGGTCCGGCGGCAGGTCAAACCGGATGTTCATGCCGTCACGAGGAGGTCGGCGGCGCGGTAGCGGCCGCTCGGCGGGCGCTCGTCGAGCAACCTCAAGAACGCCGGGACGGCCGTCTCCGGCAACGGCCGGTCCGAGATGTCCTCGCCGGGGAAGGCACGCTGGTGCATGGCCGTGCGCAGGTCGCCCGGGTCGACCGCGTACACGGACAGGCCCGGCTGTTCCACGCCCAGGACGGCGGTCAGCTGGTCGAGCGCGGCCTTCGCGGAGCCGTAGCCGCCCCAGCCCTCGTACGCTTCGACGGCGGCGTCGGAGCTGACGTCGATCACGACGCCCCGAGCCGCAGTCAAAGCAGGCAGGAGCAGCTGCGTGAGCGCCAGCGGCGCGAACACGTTGACGCGGTAGACGTCTTCCAGGTCCGCCAACGGATAGCGCCCCAACGGAGGCAGCGGGCTGACCCCCAGCGAACTGGCGTTGTTGACGAGCAGGTCGAGTTCGGGACAGGCGTCGGCCAGGGCGGCGCGGTGGGCCGGGTCGGTGACGTCGCCGGGGACGGCCGTGCAGCCGGTCTCACGAGCGGCCGACGCCAACGCGGCCGCGTCGCGGCCGTCGCCGATGACCGTCCACTGGCGACTTACCAGCGCGGCCGCGAGGGCGCGGCCCAGCCCGGCGGAAGCACCGGTGACGAGTGCGGTGGGCATGGTTCCTCCTTCGAGGGGTACCACACCATCGTGAAACCTCTACATTACTCGAGGTCAACCGAAGACCTGCCGCGGAGCAGGAAATACGCTGCCAGCGAAACGACGAGGCCGACGTAGTACGCGAGGTCCGCGCCGTGCAGGGCCGCGGCGACCGGTCCGGTGTAGAGGGACGTGTTCATGAACGGCACCGCCGCGCCGAACCCCACGACGAACGCCACCACGGCGGCCCACGGCCGAACGGAAACCGAAGCCAGGACGTCCACGCGCCGCCCGCCGCGGGTGCGCGCGAGCCAGTCCGGGACGACGACGCCGAGGAACGGCGGGATCCAGTAGCTGACGAACAGCAGCACGTTCTCGAACTTCGCCGAGAGGTCGCCGCTGTGCATCCAGAGGATCAGCGCGAACGCGAGCACGGTGACGACCACCGCCGACACCGGGCGCCGCAGCCGGACGCCGACCGTCTGCAGGGCCAGCGAGCCGCTGTAGTCGTTCATCGCGTTCGACGACACCGCGGCCAGCGCGATCACGGCCAGCGCCAGCGCGCCCAGGAACCCGCCGCCGAGCAGCTGAGCGATTCCGCCCGACGTGTGCTCACCCAGCGACGACCCCAAAGCGAGCCCGAGGCCTTCGCCGATCGTGTAGGACGCGACGAGACCCAGCAGCGTGGCCCGGAAGACGCCGCGCGACGACGTCTCGGCCGGCAGGTAACGGCTGAAGTCCGACGCGTAGGGCGCCCAGGAGATCGCCAGCGACAACGTGATCGTCGTGAAGAGGACGACACCGCCCGCGAGATCGGCGCCCGAAGCGGTGTCCGCGGTGACGATCGGGTGGCCGGAAAGGACCTTCACGGCGAGCGCGGCGAACGCGACCACCAGCAGCACGCTCATCACCGCCTGGACACGGTGGATCAGCGCGTAGCCGAACACGCCGAGCGCGCACTGCAGCACGAGCACGATCAGCACGGCCGCCCAGAACGGCAGCCCGGTCAGCTCGGCCAGTGCCTCGCCGCCGAACAGGCCGACCAGCGCGTCCCAGGCGATCGAGCCGAGCCACTGCACCAGGCCGGGCAGCACCACGCCGCCACCGAACGGCAGCCGGGCCAGCGGCAGCTGGCCGGTGCCGGTGCGCGGGCCCCAGGTGGACAGGTACGCCACCGGCAGCGACCCCAGCACGGTCCCGGCGAGCATCGCGGCCAGCCCCGTCCAGAACCCGAGGCCGAGCGACGCGGCGAGGGTGCCCGTGAACACCGCCGTCATCGTCAGGTTCGGCGCGAACCACACGCTGAACAACCGCCACGGGCGCCCGAACCGGTTGCCTTCCGGCACCGGCGTGATGCCGTGGGTTTCGATCGCCAGGTCCCGGCCACCGGTGGGCATCCGCCCGCCGAAGACCTCGGCGTCCAGACCGCGTCCGCTCATGTCCCCGCCTTCCGTCCGCGATCACCCTAAAGCGCAGCCGCGTGGTGTAACGCGACGGCCCGAACGGGCGAATCGGTGGGAACGGCTGCTGGTGGCCGCGGCCTACCTGGTGGTGCTCGGCTCCGGCGTGGTCGGCCTGCTGTTCGGCAACGACCCGCGGGACCTGCTGGCGATCTCGCCGGGTTCGGGCAGCGGCGCCTTCGCCGACCGCGCCCTGGAGCTGGCCGCGACGGCGATCAGCGCGGGTGTGATCGTCGTGCTGCTCTACCGGTGGCTGACCGGGCGGCTGCCGCAGCGGCGGCTGCTGTCGCCGGTGGTGGTCATCGCCCTGGCCGGCGCCCTCACGTCGGGGGCGGGCACGGCGCTCGGCGACGCGCACCCGCTGTCCGGGCCGCTGCTGCAGGCGTACCGGATCCTGTTCTGCCTGTGGCCGCTGGCGTTCCTGACCGGGGTGCTGCGGGCCCGCGTCGGCAACGCCGAGATGATCCGGCTGCTGCTGGAACGCGACGGCACCGGGCTGGCCGCGCTCGTGCAGGACGACGAGGTCTGGAAGGACAGCCGGTCGATCGACGCGCTCAACGCGGCCGCCGGGCTGGTGCTGGACAACCAGCGGCTCACCGCCGAGCTGGAGCAGCGGCTGGCCGAGGTGCGCGCGTCGCGGGCGCGGCGGGCGTCGGCGGGGCGGCCGCCGAGGGCGGCACGGGGCTGGCCGGGCTGCGCGACCGGGTGCAGGCGCTCGGCGGCGAACTGGACGTCGCCAGCGGGCCCGGAGGCACCACGGTGACCGCGGTCATCCCCCTGGACGCCGAAAAGCCGTGAAGGCCACCTTGAGGGACTTGGCGTCCCTCAAGGTGGCCTTCACGGACTTGGGTCAGACGAGCAGCAGGAACAGCAGCCCGTTGGGCACACCGAGGCCGGTCACGTCGTCGTAGCCGGGGGTGGTGTGGATGGTCAGGCCCTGGTAGTCGAGCGTCCGCACCGAGCGGAGCAGACCGTCCGAGGCGTCGACCGCGTTCGCGTAGTCGACCCGGGCCACGGCGGCGTCCACGTGCTTCACGTCGCTGATCGCCGCGGTGCGGGAGGTCAGCTTGTAGATCACGGGGTTGATGAAGCCGTGGTGGAAGTGGTCGAAGCTGTCGGCCACCGCCATGATGCCGGCGAACACCGGCGACGCGAGGCTGGTGCCGCCGATCCGGTACTGGTCGTAGTGCGCACCCTCCGGGAAGGTCTGCGTCTGGCCGACCAGGAAGCCGGTGTTCGGGTCGCCGACCGCGGAGATGTCCGGGACGACCCGGCCCTTCTTGTGGCCGGTCTGGTTCTTCGACGCCAGCGCGTCCGGCACGACACCCTTCTGGTAGAAGGGCTGCTCGAACAGCCGGCTCGTGCCGCCACCGGACCCGCTGGTGTAGGCGGCCGGGCCGTAGACGCCGTTGGTCAGGAGCGACTTGCTGGTCTCCCAGCCGGTCTCGAAGATCCGCTTGCCGTCCTTGCCGATCGCGATGGACGTGCCGCCGACCGCGGTGATCCACGGCGCCGAGGCGGAGAAGTCCGGCGACGGCGTGCCGAGGCGCGCGACCTCGTCACCGTTGTCGCCCGAGGAGAAGTACACGCCGATGCCTTCGAGCACCGCCTGCAGCGAGATCTGGTTGAACACCTTGACCTCGTCGGCCGGGATGTCCTCGCCGGTGTCGCCGTAGGAGTTCGACACGATGTCGGCCTTGTGGCCGGCGACCACGTAGTTCAGCGCGATGTCGAGCGAGTTGTCCTGGCAGTCGGACCCGCCGACGTACAGGATGTTCGCGCCCGGCGCCATGCCGTGCGCGGCCTCGACGTCGAGGGTCTCCTCGCCGTACCAGCCCGCCGCGTCGCACTGGTCCGGCGGTTCCAGCTCGGGGTTCACCGGGAAGACGTGCTGCGAGAACTGGCTCTGCTTCAGCGGGTGCGCCGGGTCGTTGCGGCGCGCGTACTCGCTGGCGTCGGCGTAGATGGTCGGCGAGGCGAACGCGTCCACGATGGCGATCGTGGTGCCCTTGCCGTCCGCGCCGACCTTGTCGATGCCGTAGGCCGAACGCAGCTGCGCCGGGGTGTAGCCGCAGGGCGCGTACGGCAGCTGCTTGCCGTTGTAGGCGGGATCGGTGGTGTCGATCTTCTCGCCGTAGTAGGCGCTGCACGGCGGCGCGTTGCGGAAGCCGGGGCCGGGCGCGACGTCGGACGGCTGCACCGACTTCGCGGCCTTGCCCGAGTCGATGCCGTCGGTGTGGTCCGGCTTGAACAGGTTGGTGGCCTGGTCGACGCCGACGACGCCGAGCACGTCGCCGGCCAGGTTCGCCGGCACGGACAGGTTCTTGTCGGCGGCGCGCAGCGTCTGGCCCTTGACCCGGTACTTGGCCAGGTCGACGGCGAACGCCTTCTCCGTCTGGTCCGCGGTGCCGGTGGCTTCGACGTAGGCGCGGTTCGACGGGACCTCGCCGATGCGGAAGCCGTTGCCGGTCAGCCACGTCTTGACGGCGTCGACGGTCGCGTCACTGGCCGCGAAGCGGTCGCGCACCTGGTCGGGGCTGAGGTACTGGCGGTAGGTCTTGCTGTCCGGGTCGGACACGGCCTGGGCCAGCGCCTCGGCACCGGCGTTGTCGCGCTGGTTTAGGTAAACCCGGAAGCTCAGCTTCGCGGCGGGCGCCGTGTCGGCGACCTTCGCCTGCGCGTTCGCCCACAACGGGTGCGACTGCGGGATGTCCTGACGCCCCTGCGCGGACGCCGTCGCCGGCAGGGTGCCGGTCAGGCCACCCACCACCGCGAGCGAAAGGAGCAGGGTGGAGCTTCTTCGCACAGAAATCTCCCTCTTCGAAAGCGGCCCCAGAAAACGGGCCTGGAACACCGGGTGAGACTAAGCCGGTGTTCCGCTCGCGGGGAAGTGCTTGCGGAACCGTTATCTCGCCGCATATTCACCGGCCGCCGAGCCTGGTACGGAAATCCGATTTGTCGCACGAAAAACGCGAGGAATAGTGTTCGATGTGCGCTAAGTCCGTTTCGTGCCGGTACCGCGGACCACGCGTGGCGGCCGCACGCCACCTACTAAAGTCGGTCGCTCCGTCCACTCCGGACAGTCCGGCGGTGGCGGCCCTTCGCACCCCGGCACCGCGCCGTCACGCCCGCGCGGCCAGCCGCCGGTCCACCTCGGCGGGAGCGAACACCGCGTCGACGACCATCGCCACCGCCCCGGCGAGCGCGAGCCCCTCCCCGCGGCCGCCGATTTCGACGCGCAGGTTCTGCGTCGCGCGCGGCAGGGCCCGCCGGTAGAGCACCTCCCGGACGCCGGCGACGAAGTGCGGCTCGGCGAGGTCGCCGGCGATCACCACCACCCCCGGGTTGACCACGCAGACGAGCGTCGCGAGCACCTCCCCGACCTGGCGGCCGGCGACCTCGGCGAGCCGCACCGCGGCCGGCTCTCCCGCCGCGATCCGGTCGCGCACGCCGGAACCCGACGACGTCGGCAGGCCCAGTTCCGTCAGCCGGGCCGCCAGCGCGCCACCACCGGCGACGGCCGCGAGACAGCCGAGCGAACCGCACAGGCAGCGCACCTCGGGGTGCTCGGGCAGCCGGATGTGCCCGATGTCGCCCGCCCCGCCGTCGATGCCGCGGTACACCTCGCCGCCGAGCACCAGCCCGGCACCGATCCCGGTGGACGCCTTCACGACGACCAGCGCCGTCGAATCCGGGTACCGGGCGCGGTGCTCGCCCAGCGCCATCAGGTTCGCGTCGTTGTCGACCAGCACCGGCGCGTCGAAGCGCGTGCCGAGGTGGGCGTCGATCGGGTAGCCGTCCCAGCCGGGCATGATCGGCGGTTGCGTGACCCGGGCGCGGCCGGGCTCCACCGGGCCCGGCACGGAAACGCCGATGCCGCACACCGGCCGTCCCGCCTCGGCCAGCATCGCCTCGAACCACTTCGCGATCCGGCCGAGCACGGGCTCCGGGCCGTCGGCGACCCGCAGCGCGCCGGCGCGGCGCGCCAGGACCTGTCCCGACAGATCGGTGACGGCGGCCTCGGCGTGCGTCGTGTCGATGCTCGCGGCCAGGACGACGGCGTGCCGGTCGTCGAACCGCAGCTGCCGTGCCGGCCGGCCGCCGGTGGAGTCCTCCTGCGCACCTTCGGCGAGCAGGCCCGCCGTCTGGAGCTGATCCAAGCGCGCGGTGAGCGTCGAGCGCGACAAGCCACTGCGTTCGAGGAGGGCCTTTCGCGTGCTCGCCTGCCCCGTCCGGACCAGCTGCAGAAGTTCGCCGGCGCTGGTCGGCGTGGTCATCCCGCGGCCCCCTTCGGACTTTTGTCCATTGACAAGACACAAGTCGGAGATAGATTGGACATATGAACGTAACACGGGAGCAGGCGGCGGCAGTCCTGGCGGGCAACTGGCTCGGCTCGTCGACCGTGCCCTCCCGTTCGCTCTACCCGCACCAGTGGAGCTGGGACTCCGCCTTCATCGCCTTCGGCCTGCGCCACCTGTTCCCCGAGCGCGCGCGGGGTGAGCTGCTGACGTTGTTCTCCGCGCAGTGGCGTGACGGCCGCGTGCCGCACATCGTGTTCGACCCGGGCACGCCGCCCGAGGCGTACTTCCCGGGGCCGGCCTTCTGGCGCGCCGGCCGGACGTCGGGCCTGGTCCAGCCGCCGGTGCACGCTCGCGCCGCGCTGGCGGTGCACGAGGCCGAACCCGACCACCCGTTCCTCGCCACGCTGTACCCGAAGCTCGTGGCCTGGCACGACTACCTGCGGACCCACCGCGACGCGGGCGGGCGCGGGCTGGTGGCGATCGTGCATCCGTGGGAATCCGGCATGGACAACAGCCCGGCCTGGGACGGCCCGCTTTCGCGCGTCCCGCTCGCCACCGGGTTCGTCCGCCGCGACCTGGACCACGGCTCGGCCGGCGACCGGCCGAGCGACGACGACTACGGCCGGTACGTCCGGCTCGCCGCCGAGTACCGGGACAGCGGCTACCGGGACACCGGCCGCTTCGCCGTGGAAGACCCGGGCTTCAACGCCTTGCTGGCCGACGCCGAACTGGCCATGGCCGAGATCGCGGAGGAGCTCGGCCTGCCGTCGGAAGGCCACCGCGAGGCGGCGGCGCGCGTCGAAAAGGCGTTGCAGGAGAGGTTGTGGGACAGCGCCGCCGGCTTCTTCTTCGCCCGCGACGTCCACACCGGCTCGCTGACCCGGGAGTACACGTGCGCGGGCCTGCTGCCGCTGGTGCTGCCGGACCTGGCGGTCGCGCCGGCCCTGCTGGCGACCGCGACCGGCCCGCGCTTCCGGCTCGGCCGGGTGCACGGCGTGCCGAGCTACGACCTGACCGCGCCGGGCTTCGACCCGGGCCGCTACTGGCGCGGGCCGTCGTGGTTCAACGTCGGCTGGCTGGTCCGGCAGGGATTGCTCCGCCACGGCGAGCACGCCCTGGCCGCACGATTGCGCGACGACCTCGTCGAGACCGCTTCGAAGTCCGGTTTCGCCGAGTACGTCGACCCGCTGACCGGAGCGGGCCACGGCACCCGTTCGTTCAGCTGGACCGCGGCCTTGGCCGTGGACCTGCTGTCCGAGCGGACCTGACGGGCGGGCCGCCCAGCCGCGTCGGGAACGGGATGAACGTCGCCGTCGTCACCCGCACGACGGCCGGGGTGGCGGAGTGGCTGAAGGCGCACGGGCACGGCGGCGCGCTGGTCGTCGTCG
>NZ_JBFBCC010000013.1:0-297477 GCF_040682955.1 Amycolatopsis sp. NPDC051045 | reverse complement strand
GCCCGGGAACTGGTCGACCACGGCACCCCCATCGACGCCGCCTGCCGCATCATCACCCTCGAAGACCAACTCCACGAAGCCAACCGCCGCAACCGGTCCCTCCAGAGCGAATCCGGCAGCTGACCTGCCACGAACATGATTCGGCACGCGGCCTCACCGCCGCGTGCCGAAGTGCTCTCTGGTCCACAATGGACCATTCCGCGATCGCTGGTCCCCCGGCGGAAATCCCCCATCAGCCCTCGGCGAGCACGCGCCCGCTGCACCCCCGGCCGGGGTGAACCGCCGGACGACGGCGAACGACCCCCTCTCGGCACGCGCCTGTTCCAGCGTGATCGACGCCGTCCCCGTCCAGGCCGCGGCGTGTGCCCACGCTTCAGCGACCCTCCTTCGCGCCTCTTGACGTCCCCTGGCGCCGGATGTTCTGATCTGGGAGCGCTCCCAGCCCCGTTGAAACCATCGAACACCGGATCAAAGGGAGTTCAATGAAGCGCTCCATCGCTGCGCTGGCGGCCGCCGGCGCGACGGTTCTCGGCTCCGCGGCCCTGGTGGTCATGCCCCCGGCCTCGGCCGCCGCGCAAGGCTGCCGGGTCGACTACACCGTCACCAACCAGTGGCAAGGCGGGTTCCAGGCGGGGGTGAAGGTCACCAACCTCGGCGACACGATCACCGGCTGGTCGCTGCAGTTCGCCTTCTCCGACGCCGGCCAGAAAGTGGCCCAGGGCTGGAACGCCACGTGGTCGCAATCCGGCGCGACGGCGACCGCGGCCAACGCCGAGTGGAACCGGACCCTGGCGGCGGGGGCGTCCACCGACCTCGGCTTCACCGGCACCACGACCGGCGCCAACCCGGTGCCGGCGTCGTTCACCCTGAACGGCGTGACGTGCACGGGGTCCACCGGCCCGACGCCGACGACGACCGGCACCCCCACCACGACCACCACGCCGCCGCCCGGGAGCACACCGCTGGCGGCCAACGGGCAGCTGCACGTCTGCGGCGTCCACCTGTGCAACGAGGCGAACCGGGCGATCCAGCTGCGCGGCATGAGCACGCACGGCCTCCAGTGGTTCGACTCCTGCTACAACGACGCGTCCTTGGACGCACTGGCGAAGGACTGGCACGCCGACCTGCTCCGCATCGCGATGTACGTGCAGGAAAAGGGCTACGAGACCAACGCGGCCTGGTTCACCGACCGGGTCAACAGCCTGGTCGGCGAAGCCGAGGAACGCGGGATGTACGCGGTGATCGACTTCCACACCCTCACCCCCGGCGACCCGAACTACAACCTCGACCGCGCCAAGACCTTCTTCGCGGCGGTGGCGGCGCGCAACGCGGCCAAGAAGAACGTGATCTACGAAATCGCCAACGAACCCAACGGCGTCAGCTGGAGCGCCATCAAGAACTACGCCGAGCAGGTCATCCCGGTGATCCGCGCCGCCGACCCGGACGCCGTCGTGATCGTCGGCACCCGCGGCTGGTCCTCACTCGGCGTCTCCGACGGCTCCAACGAAACCGAGATCGTCAACAACCCCGTCAACGCCACCAACATCATGTACACGTTCCACTTCTACGCCGCCAGCCACAAGGACAACTACCGCTCCACGGTGAGCCGGGCGGCCGCGAAGCTGCCCCTGTTCGTCACGGAGTTCGGCACGGTGACCGCCACCGGCGGCGGCACGCTGGACCAGTCGAGCACCACGGCCTGGCTGGACCTGCTCGACCAGCTGAAGATCGGGTACGCGAACTGGACGTACTCCGACGCGGACGAAAGCAGCGCGGCGCTGCGCCCCGGCACCTGCGCGGGCGGTGACTACGGCACCGGCACCTTGACCGCGTCCGGCGCCCTGGTCCGGAGCCGGATCAGCACTCCGGACAGCTTCTGATCCACCAGGCGGGGTTCCGTGCGCGGAACCCCGCCCCGCTTTCTCAACCACCAGGTTGACAACGCTCCCGGGACGGCCTAGCGTCTCGGTCAACCGACGAGTTGAGGAAGACAGGTGGACGAGAGCACCGAGCGGCTCAACCGGGCGTTCGCGGCACTGGCCGATCCGACCCGGCGTGACCTGGTGGCGCGGCTGGCCGGCGCGGACGCGACCGTCGGCGAACTGGCCGAGCCGTACGACATGAGCCTCCAGGCGGTTTCCAAACACGTGAAGGTGCTGGAGGAAGCCGGGCTGGTGACCCGCAGCAAGGACGCCCAGCGCCGTCCGGTGCACCTGGACGCCGAGGTGTTCGCCCTGATGACCGATTGGATCGACCGGTACCGGCGGCAGGCCGAGGAGCGTTACCAACGCCTCGACGCCCTGCTGGGCCGCATGACCGGCGACGAAGCACGACCCCGCGAGGACGCATCATGACCATGGCGAAGCACGAAGCCGAGATCCAGGCGGACGCGAAGGTCCCGACGATCCGGATCGTCCGGGACTTCGACGCCGTTCCCGAACACGTATTCCGCGCCCACGTCGACCCCGCGCTCTACGCGCAGTGGGTCGGGCCGCACTCGGTCACCACGAGGATCACGCGGTGGGACGCGCGCACCGGCGGCGAGTGGGCCTTCGCCAACGACCGGGACGGCGAGGAGATCGCCGCTTTCCGCGGCTGCTTCCACGAAGTGCGGCCGCACGACCGGATCGTGTGGACGTTCACCTACGACGGCGAGCCCGATGGGGTGGCCTTGGAAACGCTGACCCTCGAAGAGATCGAGGGCGGCCGCACCCGGCTGCGAGTGCTGAGTGTGGTGCCGGACTTCGAAACCCGGGACGGCATGCTGGCCGGCGGCATGGAAACAGGAATCACGGAGGGCTACGCCAAGCTCGACGAACTGCTCGCGAAGGAGGCCTGAGATGACACCGGCTCAGCAGCACACGGTCGACGCCGCCCGCTTCACCGAACTGGTCGAGTCGGCCTCGGCCGGCGACTGGGCGCGGCCGGCGCCGGTCGCGGACTGGACGGCGCTCGACGTCGTGAAGCACCTGGTCGAATGGCCGCGCGCCTTCCTCCGGGGCGCCGGGATCGAGCTCCCCGCGTTGGCCGTCGACGCCGGCCCGGCGGCCGCCTGGAAGCAGCACGTCGCCGACATCCAGGCCATCCTCGAGGACCCCGCCGGGCGCGTGCTGAGCAACCCGCACACCGGTGACCGGCCGGTGGACGAGGCGATCGACCAGTTCTACACGGGCGACATCTGGATGCACTCCTGGGACCTCGCCAAGGCGCTCGGCCGTGAGCCCGACCTGGGCGAGGAGCGCTGCGCCGGGGCACTGGCCGCGATGCGGCCGATGGAGCCGATGCTGCGCGACAGCGGTCAGTTCGGCCCCGCGGTGCCCGTCGACGACGGTGCCCCGGCCCAGGACAAGCTGATGGGCTTCCTCGGCCGCGACCCGGCTTGGCGGCCCTGAGCCCGGTTGGGCCGGTCGGTCACGGCCACGTGTTCGCGAGCCTCCGGAACGTCTCCGGGTCGCTGTGGATCGGCACCACGCAGAGGAGATGGCCCCCGGGCGCGCGCAGGGTGTGGCAGTCCAGCCAGCGGGAGACGGGTTCCGCGCCCAGCGCGGTCAGGCGGGCGACCTCCGCCGCGACGTCGTCGGTCTCGATGTCGACGTGGTAGCGGGGGGCGCCGTCGATCGCCTGGATGTCGACGATCAAGCCGGGGAGGGCACCGTCCAGGCCGGTGAACTGTTCTTCACCGGCCACGGAACGCGCCGGCGCGGCCAGCGCGGCGGACCAGAAGCCGGCCGCCACCTCGGCGTCGGCGGCGGGCGTGTCGATGAAGATCCCGAACAACCGGCTGCGGTGCACGGCGTGAGGCTAACCCGGGCGTGGTTCTCCCGCTGCGCAGCACCTCGACCGGCCGGCGGCAACGCACGTGCACACGAGGTCGATACAACGTTGTAAAGCGCTATTTACAACGTTGTATCGACCGGCTACCGTCTCCCCCTGCCGGTATCCGAGGATCACGAGGAGCGTCAGCATGCGCTCGCTTCGACGTCTGTGCACGGTCCTGACCGCTGTCGTCACCCTCTCCACCGCGGTGACCCCGGCGTCGGAAAGCAAGAGCGGCCCGCCACCGATGTACCCGGACGTCGGTCCCGGGACGCACCTGCTCGACCACGCCGCGAAGCTGACCGGCCTCCCCGATCCCGGCTGGTACGAGGCCAACATCCCCTTCGTCGACCTGCCCGACAAGGCGATCGAAGACACCTACTACTACCGGTGGCGCACCTACAAGGAAGCGCTCAAGTACACCGGCCCCGAGGACGGCTGGATCGTCTCGGAATTCCTCGGCCCGGTCGGCTACGCCGCCCCCGGCGGCGGGATCGACGCCGCGGCCGGGCACCACCTCTACGAAGGGCGGTGGCTGCGCGACCACCGCTACCTCGACGACTACCTCGACTACTGGCTGCGCGGCAGCGGCGCGGGCGCCAAACCGGCGACCGACGGGCTCAACGAAAACACCACGGACTGGGCCCACGAGTACTCGTTCTGGGCCGCCGACGCCGTGCTCGCCCGGGCGTCGGTCGACGGCCGGTGGGGCTTCGCGGTCGACCGGCTCCCCGAACTGCAACGGCAGTGGGCGGCGTGGTCGCCGCAGTTCGACCCGCAGCTGGGCCTCTACTGGCAGGTGCCGGTCTGGGACGCCATGGAGTACACGGCGAGCTCCTACCAGAGCCCGGATCCGTACCACGGCGGAGCGGGGTTCCGCCCGACGCTCAACGCCTACCAGTACGGCGACGCGCTGGCCATCGCGAACCTCCTGCGCCGGCGCGGCGCCCCCGGCGACCGGCAGCTCGCCGATCGGTACGAGCAGGACGCCCGATCCCTGCAGGCGAACCAGGAACGCGCCCTGTGGGACAGCGGCGACGGCTTCTACAAGCACGTGATGCGGGACGGCAATCCCCCGCGCGCCAAGATCGCGGACCGGGAAGAAATGGGGTTCGTGCCCTGGTACTTCCACATGGCACCGGCCGGCGCCGCCGCCGCGTGGGCGCAGCTGACCGATCCGGCGGGGTTCGCGGCGCCGTTCGGGCCCACGACGGTCGAACGGCGGAGCCCCTGGTTCATGCACGACGCGTTCGAGGGCTGCTGCCGCTGGTCGGGCCCCAGCTGGCCGTACGCGACGAGCCAGACGCTCACCGCGCTGGCGAACCTGCTGGTCGACTATCCCCCGCAGTCCTACGTCACCGCGCAGGACTACTACACGCTGCTGCGCGGCTATGCCCTCACCCAGCGCAAGAACGGCCTCCCGTACGTCGCCGAAGCGCACCACCCGGACGAGGACCGCTGGCTGTACGACTCCCCCGGGCACAGCGAGGACTACAACCACTCGACGTTCGACGACCTGGTGCTGTCCGGGCTGCTCGGCATCCGGCCCCAGCAGGGCGACCACGTGCGGCTCGCGCCCCTGGTTCCGTCCACTTGGGACCACTTCGCCGTCGAGAACGTCCCCTACCACGGACGCAACCTGACGGTCGCCTGGGACCGCGACGGCCACGTCTACCACCAGGGCGCCGGGCTGAGCGTCTGGCTGGACGGCAAGCTCGTGCACCGCCAAGCGGGTCTGACGGCGGTCGACGTACCGGTGCGCCCGGGCCCGGCGCCGGGCGCGCCCCACGTCGTCGACGACTTGGCGAACCCCGGCCGCACGGGCTATCCGGCCGCGTCCGCCTCCTACACCTGGCAGGGGGACAGCCCGGCGAACGCGATCGACGGCCAGGACTTCTCCCTCGACGTCCCGTCGACCCGCTGGACCAGCTACGGCAGCCCGAACCGGAGCGACTGGCTGGCGGTCGACCTCGGCGCGGCCACCGACGTCTCCGACGTCCGGATCTCCTTCTACGACGACGGTGGTGGCGTCCGCACGCCGGACGGCTACGCACTGCAGTACCGCACGGCGGACGGGTCGTGGGCCGACGTTCCCGGTCAGCAACGAGAACCGGGCGCACCGGTGCGGGGCAGGCCGAACCGGGTCGTCGTCCAGCCGCCGGTCCGCACGGACGGGCTTCGGGTGCTTCCGTCCAGAGTGGACGGTGGCGCCGTGGGCATCACGGCGGTGCAGGCGTGGCGCGCCGAGGACCAACGGCTCAGCGTCCAGCTCCAGGGCGGCGCCGATCCGACGCGGATCCGGCCCGGACAGACGGCCGAGTTCAGCGGAGTGGTCCGCGGAACCCAAGCGATGACCGTCCGGCCCGCGCTGACGCTGCCCCGCGGCTGGACGGCCCAGCCGATCGGCCCGGACGGCGACGTCCGGCTCACGCCCGGCCGGCCCGTGCGGCTGCGGTGGCGCGTGTCGGCCCCCGCGGACGCGCCGGTGGGCACCCGGGCACCGGTGCGGCTGCTGGTCGCCACGCTCGATCACGGCACCCCGGTGCGCAGCACCGCGGACGTGGTGCGGGCGGAGGTCGTGTTCGACCCCGCCGACTTCGGCACGCCGGTCTGGGACGACGACTTCACCGGCGCCCAGCCGAAGGCCTACCGGATCGGGGCGCGGTTCGGGGAACCGGTCCCCGAACTCGGCCAGGCGGACGGCGCCTTGGTGGCGTCCGCGAGCCGGCAGTCCTCCGCCGTGCTCGTGGCGCCGGTGAGCGCACCGGACGGCGACTTCGCGGTGGTCCTCGAACCCCGGGCGTTCGCCGGCGGCGCGCCCGAAGACAGCGTGCTCCTGGGCCGGGCCGCCGGACCGGACGACTTGGCCCTCGCCTGGTACAACAACCACTTCGGAACGTCCGGTGCGGACGTCCGGGCGGCCGGCCGGGACTACGGCGACGACGTCACCGGCGGGTGCTGCGCCGCGGTGACGTGGTCACCGGGCGACCGGTTCGCGGTCGTGTCCGACCACCGGGGCTCGATGACGAGCTGGCTCGGCCACCAAGGTCGGTGGCAGCTGCTGCGCACCATCCCGGTCGGCACGGCCGTCGACCCGCAGCGGCTCGCCGGCTGGTCCCCCGCGATCGGCCTGCGGCTGACCACCGGCCGGCTCACCCTCGACCGGCTGACCGTCGTGGCCCGCGGGCCGGCGTAAGCCCGTCAGAGCGCGGAGGCGATTGACAACCGCGGGCGCGCGGCGCACCCTGGGAGCGCTTCCAGACATCGCCGCCGGGACCGTTTCCGCCTGCCGCGGTACCGAAGCGGAAGGAGAGTCCATGGGATCCGCCTCCCGCCCGGCCGCCCTCGCCGCGGTCGCCGTGCTCGTGGTGGCGGTTTCGGTGTTGTGGCCCTGGAAGTCGGGCGCCGCCCCGGCCGCTCCCCTCGCGGGCAACGCCACCCGCTTCGACGCGCTCGGCGCCCCCTACGGCGGGTGCGGCTTGCCGCAGGACGTGCTCGACTCCCCGGATTTCGTGGCCCTGAACGTCTACCACACCCCCGGCGACTACAGCTTCTACCCGCGGCCGATCCCCCCTTCGCAGGCCGCCAAGATCGGCCTGTGGGACAACGGCCGCAACTGCGGGCGGTTCGTGCAGGTCACCATCGGCGACTACTGCACCGGGGTCAACGACGGCGCGCCGGGACAAGCGTTCTGCCGCAACGGGTCCTGGGTGTCCGACGGCTACGCCGGCGCCCGGCTGACCATGGTCGTGGCCGACAGCTGCGGCGACGCAAACGCCTGGTGCCGCGACGATCCCGGCCACCTCGACCTCTCGACGGCGTCGCTCAACCGGTTCGTGAAGAACGGCGTCCCGGTCGGGGACATGAACCCCGCGCACTGGAACAACCGGCGGATCTCGTGGTCCTACGTGCCCGCCCCGGACTACACCGGCGACCTGAAACTCGGCTTCCTCCAAGGCGCGCAACGGTATTGGACGGCGATCGCCGTCTCGCACCTGCCCAACGGCGTCCACGGCGTGGAGTTCCTCGGCGCGGACGGCACCTGGCAGCAGGCACAACCGGACAGCGATCTGGGACAGGCCTTCGTCATCGGCCCCACCACCACGGCGGGCACCGGGTACGCGATCCGGGTCCGGGACGCGAGTGACGCGCTCGTCAACGACGGCCGCGTCTACCGCTTCACGTTGCCGGACCAGTGCCTTTCGGGGTGCGCGGCCGCCTACACCGCCATCGGCTACACGACCGGAACCAGCACCCCGACCCCGACCACCACTCCCACCACCCCGACCGCCCCGGCCGGGGCGTCGTGCACGGCGACCGCCGCGGTGACGTCGTCCTGGACCGGCGGCCACCAGCTGGAATTCACCGTGCGGAACACCGGGCCGGCCGCGCTTTCGGGCTGGACCACGTCGTTCTCGTTCGCGGACACCCAGCAGGTGACCAGCTCGTGGAACGCCGTGCCGGCCCAGACGGGCCGGCAGGTGCAGGCGGCCAACCGGACCTACAACGGGGCACTGGCCGCCGGGGCGGCGACGACCTGGGGCGCCGTCGTCACCGGCGCGGCCCAGCCGTTGGCCGGGTTGGCCTGCACCGCCCGGTGATCCTCAGCCGATCGACGCCCAGAACCCGGTCAGCGCCGCGGCGGCGGGCGCCGGGTCGTGGGTCATCCACCAGTGACCCGCCCCTTCGAGAACAACGACACGAGCCCCCGCGCGGGCGGCCGACCGGCGGCGTTGTTCCTCGGTGCCGGCGACGTGATCGGCCGTGGCCAGGACGGCAAGGCCCGGGCGAGCCGCCGCGCGCTCCAGCGGCAGCCCCAAGCCGGGCGCGCCCGCCGCGGCGGCGGACCGGTACAGGGTGAGCACCGCGCGGCCCATCGCCTCGTCCTGACCCGCCGCGACGCGGGCCGCGACCGCCCCTTCCATCCCCCGCTCCACCAGCACCGCCGCGCGTTCCTCCACGGTGCTACCGAACCGCGCCGCGACGTCGGCCTCCCCGACCCCCGGCGTCTGCCAGCGGCGGGCGAGTTCGTGCCACTCGTACCCGGGGTCGTACATCCCGAGCGCGTCGCTGACCCAGCTGCGGACCAGGTGCGGGTGACTCAGCACGACGTTCACCACGTGCCCGCCGCCGAAGTCGTGGCCCACCAGGTCGACCGGCTCGCCGAACGCCGCGAGTTCGCCGGCCAGCCAGTCGCGGTAGGCCGCGGGGGTGCCGCCGAACCCGGCGGGTACGGGTGCACCGAAACCGGGCGGCGACAGGCAGACCAGGTCCGGCCGCGACGGCGTGAGCTCGGCCAGCAGCGGCTCCCAGACCGCCGCCGTCTCGGGGTTGCCGTGGACGAACACCGCCGGCATCAGGCCACGACCGGCGTGGTCGGCTGCAGGACCGATTCGACCAGCGCCTCGGTGCGCAGGTGAGTGATCGCCTGGTACTCGGGGTCGCGGATCATGGCCGCGAACGCCTTCCGGTCCGGGTAGCGGACCAGCACCACCATGTCCCAGGCCTGCCCCTCCTCGGCGACGAGCGGCGGGCCACCGGTGCCGAGGTACTCCACCGCCAGGCCGTAGCGGGGGTTGAGCTCACGGCCGACGGCTTCGGCGTAGCGCTGGTAACTCTCGCGGCCGCCGTCCGGGCGGAACCGCAGCAGGTTGAGCATCACGACCGGGCCGCCCGGGTCGTCGGCGAGCAGGGCGTCGAGGGCGCGGTCTTCGATTTCGATCATCGGAACCTCCTGGAGTCGTCGCCGTCACTGTACACATACTTGTTGACCAACACGCAAGTTACTTTGCTAGACTCGAGCCCATGCCCACCGCACGCCGCACCCAGCAGGAACGCCGCGACCAGGCCGAAGCCGCACTGCTGACCGCCGCCGCCGAACTCGTCGTCGAGCAAGGCGTGCGTTCGCTGACGCTCGCCCGCGTCGGCGAACGCGCCGGCTACAGCCGCGGCATCGTCACCCACCACTTCGGCGCGAAGCAGGCTCTGGTCGAACGGCTGGCGCGCGCCACCCAGGCCGGCTTCGTCCCGGGTCTCGAGGACCTGCCCCCCGGCCTCGACCGCCTGCTGCGGCTGATCGACGGCTACCTCGGCGAGCTCGGCCGGATCGGGGTGTTCAACCAGGCGTTCCTCCTGCTGTGGACGGAGGCGGCCACCCAGCCGGAACTGGCCCCGATCTTCCGCGAGCGGGACGCCGCTTTTCGCGCGGACCTGAGCGAAGACGTCCGGGCCGGCATCGAGGACGGCACCATCGACGCGAGCGTCAGCGCGGACGACGTCGCGATCGCCGTCGTCGGGCAGCTGCGCGGGATCGCGCTGCAGCGGCTGCTCGATCCCGGGAGCGTCGACACCGAGGCGCTGCGCCGGAGCGTCACCGGCTACTGGCGCCGGACCCTCCGGCGTTGAACGTCGCGGGACGGAGCCGGAGTCCCGCGGGTCAGCGGTGCTCCCCCCGCAAGGAGTACCGGCGCTCGGCGTAGGCAAGATCGTCCCGCCACAACCGGGCGGCGGCGCGGCGCATGAACGGCCGCAGGACGGGTGCGAGGCGCATCGCCTTGGCGAAGCCCGGACGGTCGGACGCGGCGATCGTCGCCTCGATCACCGCCGTGCGCGGGCGGCCGTCGGTGTCCGGGCCGAGCGGGGTTGCGTGGGTCTCCACCACACTGCCGGTGCCCTCACCGTCCACAATGGTCATCAGGACCGTGCGCGGGCCGGGGCAGGTGAACTCGGCGACCACCGGTACGCCGATCTTGCCCGCGAGCCGGAACGTCACCTCGACGACGAACCGGTCGTCGGCCTCCGCGACGTCGACGCCCTGCGGGGCCGACAGCACGCGCAGCCGCGCGAACGAATACGGGTGGAACCACGCGCCGTGCCACGGGTCGAGGCGGTTCGCGACGACGTCTTCGGGCTCGCAGACCCCGGCCAGCGTCGCGACGGCGTCGACCGTGGTGCCGCGCGGGCGGACCGGCACGACCGGGCGTTCGGTGGGCTGCTCGCCGCCGAGCCGGTCGAGGCGGACCCACGCCAGCACCCCGTCGTCGTACGACGGCAATGGTGTCCACCCGGGACGGTCCGCGCCGACGCGCAGGCCGTGCCACCGGCAGACCAGCTCACCGCAGTGCACCCGCGCCTGCTCCAGCGGCGCGCCGAGGTGGGGGCACGCGCCCGGGCCGACGAGCAGCGCGCCGTCCGGCCCGCGCCACGCGACCAGCTCGCGCCCGCCCACCCGCACCCCGAGCGGCCGGTCGGCGCGCACTTCCCGCCCGGCCGCGAAGACGAACCAGTTGCCCGACGGCCGGGCGCCCGCCCGTTTGACCGCCGCCTCGATCAGGGCGGGGCTGCAGTCCGCGTAGGTGGGTTCCTGCCGGGCCCACGCCGGCTCGCGGAACGGCTGCACCGGCCAGCGCGCCGGCCAGCGCTCGATCACCTGCCGCTTGAAGTCCACCAGATACGCTCCCGCCCGAGACGGCCGGCCGGGCGACCGGCACGCGAGCCATCCTCGGGCATTTGGAGCGGTTGCGCAACGCTTTGCCGGGTCGCCGGGCGCGGGTTCACGCCTTCAGGCGTTCCGCGGCCAGCTCGAGCGCGGCAGCCAGGTCCCCGACCCAGGCGACGTCCCGCTCGGTGCGGTTCCCCCACCCCGGCCCCGCCACGGCGATGTCGAAACCACGCCGCCGCAGCCGCTGGGCCAGCTGGCCGTCGGCGGTGCCGGCGGACATCGACCAGAGGAACACCACCACGGGGGCGAGCTTGGCCGCGATGGCGGTCGTCGTCTCGGCGGGCACCATCTGCCCCAGGTAGACCGCGGGGATGCCGACCTCCACCATGGCGGCCCGCAGCACCTCCATCGGCAGGCTGTGCCGCTCCTGGGGGCAACAAGCCAGCAGCACCGCCCGGCCGGGCGGGGTGTTCGCGAACCCGGCGCTGTACCGCTGCAGGCCGAGCGAGATTTCCCCGGTCAGCGCCCATTCGGCGTCGAAGCACACGTCGCCGCGCGACCAGCGGTCGCCGAGGTGGCGCAGCACCGGGACGAGCACCTCGGTCCACGCCGCGGCCGGTCCGAGCGCGTCCAGCGTTTCGTCCAGCAGCGCGGCCAGCGCCGCGAAGTCGAGGCTCTCCGCGGCCCGTTGGAGTTCTTCGATGTGCCGGTCCACGGAGACTTCGGGAGCCACGTCTTCGGGGCCCGAGAACGCGGCCGCGGCGGCTTCACGAGCCCGCATGCCGCGGTCGATGAGCCGCTGCATGTACTGCAGCCGGCGCACGTCGGCGTCGGAGTAGCGCCGGTGCCGCCCGTCGTCACGCAGCGTGGGACCGACCCCATAACGGGCGGCCCAGGTGCGCAGCGTCACCGGCGAGACGCCCAGCAGTTCGGCGACCTTGCCGGGCGTCCACGAGCCCGCGGCCCGAGACCCGTCCCCACCACTCACCGCGTCGGCGTCCATCAACACCACGTTCCCCACCGCCCGCCACCCTGGACAAATCTGTGGCTCGAGCCGCAGTTTATCCGGCTGAGGCACGTTTCCGGGCAGAGAGCCCCCGACCGGATGGATCGATTGGGCAGCGCTTGCCTGCGGTCACCGGCGTCGGCTGCGAGAATGCCCGGATGGACCATGCGCTTCCGCATCGATTTCCGGGGACTCAGTGGCGCCGAGGCGGGTGCGCTCGGCGCTGAGGGTCAGCCGGTACCCGAGCAGCAGCAGCACGTGGAGCAGGTAGAGCCACAGGAGCAACGCCGACACCGCACCGACCGCCGCGAGACCGCCGAACGGCACGCTCCAGTCCAGCGGGATGGCCAGGAACAGGAGGAACCCGTGGAAGAAGCCCGCGAGGACGGCGGCCACGGCGAACGCGCCGGCCACCAGCGGCCCGCGGCGCACGCCGCGCGGGGCACTGCCGGCGAACACGATCGCGGTCACCGCGGAGATGATCAGCCAGTCGACGTGGAACGACAGCGCGATGCCCCAGAACGCCGGCCCGCCGCCGCCCTGGTAGCGGTCGGCCACCGCGTCGGCGGTGGCCAGCGGCGCGATCGCCAGGGTCGGGCTGAGGACCAGGACGGGCACGAACATCAGGCGCCCCCGCCAGCCGACGAGGGCGCCGGCGCGCTGCCCGGCGACCTGGACCAGGCCGCGCAACAGGCCTTCGCCGTAGAAGGTGGCCGGCAGCAGGGTGACGGCCAGCGCGGTCCACGGGGTGCCGAGCGCGGCCGTGGCCAGGGCCTCGAGCACCGGTCCCGGGCCGTGGCCGGCGGGCAGCGCGGCGGCCCAGCGCGAGACGCCGTGGCGGACGAACCCCGGCGACCCGAGGAACGCGGCACCCCGGAGGGCGACCAGCGCCAGCGGGACGACGGCCAGCGCGGCGAAGAACGTGACGCCGGCGGCCCACAGGGACACGTCCCGGCCCCGGAGCTCCCGGCCGGCGTCCCGCAGGACCACGCCCGCCCAGCGGGCCACCTCCGCGGCGCTCACGCCGGCCCGCCGGCCCGCGCAGCCGACGACGGGGTCGCCGGGTGGTCCCGTGTGCACGAGCACGACGTGTCCGCCAACGTGCTCGCCGTCGGCTGGCTGCGGGCGATCCACCTGCTGGCCCGGCCGGTGCTGGGCGTGCCACCCGACGTGCTGACCGGCTGCGGGGTGCTGAGCGCGCTGGCCGCGGTCTGGCTGGCCTCGCCGGCCGGCGCCGCGCCGTGGCTCGCCCTCGCGGCGATCGTGGCCACCGGGGTCTTCGACGGCCTGGACGGCGCGGTCGCGTTGCGCACCGGGCGGGCCCGGCCGCTGGGCGCGGTCCTCGACGCGGCGGCCGACCGGCTCACCGAACTGTGCTTCGTGGCCGTCCTGCTCGTGCTCGGGGCGCCCGCCGCGTGGTGCGCGGCCATGGCCGTGCTGCTCCTGCTGCACGAGTACGTCCGGGCCCGCGCGCAGGCCGCGGGCATGCGCGGCGCCGGCGCGATCACCGTCGCCGAGCGGCCGACGCGCCTGGTCGTCACGGCTGTCGCCGTCACGGGGTCCGCGCTGGCTCCGGCCGGGACGCCGTGGACGGGCTGGCCGTGGGGCACGACCTGCGCGGTGCTGGGCACCGGTCTGTCACTCATCGGCCTGGCTCATCTCTGGGTGGGCGTCGCGCGGGCGGTCGGCCGGCCCGACGAGCCCGGCCACGATCTCGGCTGACAGCGCGACCAGCGGCAGGCCGCCGCCGGGGTGGGCCGAGCCCCCGGTGAGGTACAGGCCGGGCACCGGGCTCGCGTTCGCCGGGCGCAGGAGCGCCGCGCGAGGCCCGTTGGACGACGCCCCGTAGATCGCCCCGCCCGGTGCGCCGGTGTCACGTTCGAGGTCGGCCGGGGTGCGGATCTCCCGCCACCGCAGGCGGTCGCGCACGTCCAGGCCCCGGACGGCGAGGACGTCGAGCACCCGGTCCGCGTAACGCGCCGCCAGCCCCGGCGTGGTCCAGTCGACCCCGGCCGCCGGATCGTGGCGCGGCGCGTTCACGAGCACGAACCAGGATTCGCACCCCGGCGGGTGCAGCCGGGGGTCGTCGGGCGCGCAGACGTAGATCGTGGGGTCTTCGACCGGCCGGGGAGCCCGGCCGAAGATCGCGTCGAACTCGGCGTCGTAGCGGGCCGGGAAGAGCACGCGGTGGTGGCTGCGGTCCGGCGTCGTGCCACGCACCGCGAGCAGCAGGACGAACCCCGCCAAGGACGGCTGCGTCCGCCGCAAAGCCCGCCGCGGCTTGCGCGTCCGGGCGTCGTCGAGCAGGTCGCCGTAGACGTGCGTCGCGTCCGCGTTGGCCACGACGACCGGAGCGGCGAGCCGTTCGCCGTCCGCCAGCCGCACCCCGCGGACGCCCGCGGCGCCCGTTTCGATCGCGACGACCTCCGCGTCCGTCCGGATCTCGACCCCCAGGGCGACGAGCCGGTCGACCAGGGCGTCCCCCAGCCGGCGCAGGCCGCCGCGGACGTGCCAGGCGCCGAATTCCTGCTCCACGAACGGGACGACGCTCAGCACGGCGGGCAGCCGCCGCGGGTCCGAGCCGGTGTAGGTGGCGTAGCGGTCCAGCAGCATCCGGGCACGCGGATCGGTCAGCCGGCGGCGCCCGGCCCCGCGCAACGTCCGCCACGGCGCGATCGCGGCGAGGTCCCGGATCCCCCTGGCGTGCCTGAGCAGGTCCCGGGACCCGTTCAGGGGGCGGCGCAGCACCGGCTCGCCGACCAGCCCCCAGAGCCGTTCGGCGTCGCGCATCAGCCCGCGCCACTCTTCGCCGGCGCCGCGGCCGAAGGCCGCTTCGAGCGCGTCGGGGACGGCCGCGCGCTCGTGCGGCACGGCCAGTTCGGTGCCGTCGGCGAACCGGTAGCGGCAGGCCGGGTCGACCGGGACGATGTCGACCAGCTCGTCGAGGTCGGCGCCCGTGGCCGCGAAGAGCTCGCGGTAGACCGAGGGCAAAGTCAGCAGCGAAGGACCGGTGTCGAAGGTGAAGCCGTCCCGGGTGCGGGTGCCGAGCTTGCCTCCGCACACCGCCGATCGCTCGAGCACGGTCACCCGGTGCCCCGCGGCGGCCAGCCGGGCCGCGGACGCGAGGCCGCCCATGCCGCCGCCGACCACCACGACGTCGCTCACGCGGCACCCCGGCGCGGCAGCGGACGGCCCTTCCAGACCAGCCTGCCCGCGTACCGGGCCCGCCACGACCGGCCGATGAGCCCGGCCAGTGCGAGGACCGAGACGGGGTGGGCCAGGCTGTCCGGCCACACCCGGCCGCCGGTGCGGCGGGCCGCCACGACCCGGCCGGCGACCCCGGCCGCGTACCCGAGCAGACCGGCCCGCGAACCGCACAGGGCCGCGGCGGCCGGGAGCACCCACACGACGAAGAACAGCCCGGCGATCGCCAGCGCCGCCGGGGCCGAGCCGGTGGCCGACCAGAGCGACTTGGTGTAGCCGTCGCGCAGCTGCGCCCACGTCGGGTACATGTGGCACTCCGCGACCCGGCTGCCGTCCGCGACCACCCCGCGGCCGCCGGCGCGTTTCACCGCGCGCATCAGGGCGATGTCGTCCAGCACTTCGCCGGCGACCGCGGCGAACCCGCCGCACCGGCGCAGCACCGCGGCGTCGATGACGAAGAACTGGCCGTTGGCGGCGGCGAGCGACGGCCGCGGCGACGTCTCGGCGAGCCGCAACGGCAGCAGCACGAGCCACGACCACTGCAGCAGCGGCTGCACCAGCCGGGCAGCCGGGCCTTCGGCGCGCTGGCGCGGAAACGGCGAAACCGCGTCGAGGCCCGCCTCGCGCAGCAGCGAAACCGCGGCGGCGACGGCGTCGGGCGCGAGCACGACGTCCGCGTCGACGCAGACGAGCACACTCCCCCGCGCCCGCCGGGCGAGCTGGTGACACGCGTGGGGCTTGCCCAGCATCCCCGGCGGGGGTTCGGCGCCGGTCAGCAGCGTGACCCGCGGGTCCGCCCCGGCGACCCGGCGGACGACGGCGGCCGTGCCATCGGTGGAACAGTCGTCCAGCACCAGGATTTCCGCGTCGTCGAGACCGCGCTGCGCCAGCAGCGAGCGCAGGGCCGGGGTCACGCGGGCGGCCTCGTCGCGCAGGGGCAGCAGGATCGACACGGTTTCTCGGCACCGCGCCGGCCCTTCGCGTGGCGCCCGGACGATCCGCGCGTTGTAGGCCGCGTGCCCGGCACCGATGACCGCGCCGAGGGCCCCGGCGCGCACGATCACGCGGATACGCGAGCCCATCGGCATCCCCTTCCCATCCGGATGGCGAACGGCACGGCCACCGCGCCCATGAGAACGCCCCCGGCGACGGCCACCCAGGGCCTGCCGAAGAACGCGAAGTGCGCCCACACCGACGAAAACCACGTCCAGAGGTACAACGCGGGCGCCGGACCGGCGCCCGCGCCGGGAATCGGATCCGGCGGCCGCGGCACCCACCGGTGCAACGCGGCCTGGATCAGGACGGCGACCAGCAGCCAGCCCGCGAAGTTCGTCACCGGGATGCCGTGCACCAACGGCAACGAAGGCTCGGGAGAAGACCAGACCCAGTACCCCTCGTCCACCATCTGGGGGTCGAGGAACACGTCCCACGCCGCCAGCGCGCACGCCGCCACCACGCCGGCCGGCTTCCCGGCCAGGGCGCGCCCGGCGAGCAACGCCGGCCACGCCATCATCAGCCAGGCGAGCGGGACGATCCCCGGAACGCCGGCGACGGGCCAGCCGAGCACCCCGGTGTATTCGTAGCGCCCGAACGGGAATCCGGTGTGCAGGCCCGCCACCTCGGCCAGCAGCCCGCCGCCGCCCGCCACGACCACCAGTGCGACCACGGCGCGGGCGCCGGAGCGGGACCACGCGTCGGCCAGGGACGCCGCCGCGAAGCAGAGCACGGTGAGGACGGTCAACGGGGTACGGCCACCCGGATCGGTCACCGAGTAGAGGATCTGGCAGAGCACGGTGGCGGCCGCGCAAAGCCAGGCGGCCAGTGCGGGCGGGGCCGGGCGGCGACGGGTGAATGCGGCCGCCCCCTTCGGAGAATGGCTGGATGATCGGCGGAGAATGGGGAGAAGAATGGTCGACAAGCACCCGGCGACGCCCTGGGTGTGAGCAGGGCGTCGCCGGGTACCCGAACCCACGCCCGCGAGCGGGACGGGGGGTTCGCCGGGGCGGCGCGTGGCATCGCCGCCCCGTCCACAGGAAAGCCGATTCCGATGCAGCATCGATCCAATCCACCGCCGTTCGTCGGGCCACCAGACGATCTGGGCTGGTCACGGACGCTTCATCGGGTTCAAGTAGACAAGCTACACCACATGTGAAACGGTTGCGAATCGAATAGGCTGACGGCTGGAGGGCGGCGGATGACCGCGACCATGACGACGACGGGGGACGCCCCCACCGGTGGTGCGCCCGCCGAGCGGCTGGACGCGCTGGGCCGGCGGTGCCTCGCCGAGGCGCACGGCTTCGTGAGCGCGCGGGCGGCGGAACACTTTTCCGGGCGCAGCGAGGGAAAGCTCGCGGAAACCGCGGTGCCGGAATTCGTCGCGGGCGGAAAATGTCTCCGCCCGCTTTTCGCGTACGTGGGGTGGCGGTGCGGGCAACCGGAATCCGACGCCGCGATCCGGGCGGCCGCCGCGCTGGAACTGCTGCACTGCTTCGCCTTGGTCCAGGACGACGTGATGGACGGCTCGGCGTTGCGCCGCGGCCGCACCGCCCTGCACGTCCGGTTCGCCCGGTGGCACGAGGAGCAGGGCTGGGCGGGCTCGGCGTCCCGGTTCGGCGAGTCCGCCGCGATCCTGTTCGGCGACCTCTTCCTGGTGTGGTCCGAGCAGATGCTGCGCGAAAGCGGGCTGGCGGCGGCGCAACTGGCGCGCGGCTGGGCGCACTACGACGCGATGCGGGCCGAGCTGGCCGTCGGGCAGCTCGCCGACCTGGTGAACGACGCGCGGGCCCTGCCCAGCTGGGACACGTTGCTCGACGTCCTGCGCCGCAAGTCCGGCAACTACACGGTGCGGCGGCCGCTGGAGTTCGGCGCGGCGCTGGCCGGGTGCGGCCCGGAGCTGATGGCCGGGCTGGCCGAATTCGGTGGCCTGGTGGGCGAGGCGTTCCAGCTCCGCGACGACCTGCTGGGCGTGTTCGGCGATCCGGCCACCACGGGCAAGCCGGCCGGGCAGGACCTGCGCGACCGCAAGGCATCCAGCGTGATCGTGCTCGCCGCGGCGATGGCCGACCGGCGCCGGCAGGCCGACTTCGCCGAGCTGCTCGAGTTGCCCACGGTGGACGACGAAGCGGTCGGACGCTGGCGGGAACTCATCGTGGCCACCGGCGCGCGCGAGCGCATGGGCGAGCTGATCAGGGAACGAGCCGACAAAGCCCTCGCGGCGATCGACCCCGCGGTGGTGCCGCGCCACGCCGGCGACCTGCTCGCCGCCCTCGCGGCACGCTGCACGGAGCGGGACCGATGAGGGGCGAGCTGAGCCCGGAACAAGCCGCCAAGGCACCCGCCCCCACCGCAACCCCGCACCACACCGGCAATCCGCCCGCCGCGCCCGCGGCCCGAGGCATGGAGCGCGACCGATGAAGACCGTGCCCGGACCGGTGAACCGCGTCGTCGTCGTCGGGGCCGGGTTGGCCGGCCTGGCCGCGGCCCTGCACCTGGCCGGGCGGGGGCGGGAGGTCACCGTCCTCGAACGGGATCCGGGGCCGGGCGGCCGCGCGGGGCGCGTCGAACGGAACGGCTACCTGCTCGACACCGGCCCCACCGTGCTGACCATGCCGTCGATCCTGGGCGACACCTTCGCCGCGGTCGGCGCCGAGCTCACCACCGAACTGCCGCTGACCCGGCTCGACCCGGCGTACGTCGCGCAGTTCGCCGACGGCAGCACGCTGCCCGTGCACACCGACGCGGCCGCCATGACCGACGCGG
The DNA here is from genome assembly GCF_040682955.1 of Amycolatopsis sp. NPDC051045. NCBI lineage: Bacteria > Bacillati > Actinomycetota > Actinomycetes > Pseudonocardiales > Pseudonocardiaceae > Amycolatopsis > Amycolatopsis sp. NPDC051045. Next base: position 278,251 of record NZ_JBFBCC010000013.1, on the reverse strand, counting down.
TCCGCGACTTCGCGGGCCCGGCCGAGGCCGCGGGCTACACCCGGCTGCGCGACTGGCTGACGCAGCTGTACCACGCCGAGTTCGGCCGGTTCATCGACGCGAACATCGACTCCCCGCTCGGCATGCTCCGGCCGGAACTGGCGCGCCTCGTGGCGTTGGGCGGCTTCCGGCGGCTGGACGGCCAGGTCGGCCGGTTCCTCGCCGACGAGCGGCTGAAGCGCGTCTTCACCTTCCAGGCGCTCTACGCGGGCGAATCCCCGATGCACGCGCTGGCCCTCTACGCGGTCATCTCGTACATGGACACCGTCGGCGGGGTCTACTTCCCGCCCGGCGGCATCGCGGCCCTGCCCCAGGCGCTGGCCCGCGTCGCGGCCCACGCCGGGGTGAAGTTCGGCTACGGCGACGCCGTGAGCGAGCTCGAACGGGCCGGAGCCCGCGTCACCGCGGTCCGCACCGCCGCCGGGGCCCGCTACCCGTGCGACGCCGTCGTCCTCACCACCGAGCTGCCCGAGAGCCACCGGCTGCTCGGCCGGCACCCGCGACGGCCTGTCCCGCTCCGGGCCGCGCCCTCGGCGCTCGTCGTGCACGCCGGCGGCCCCGCCCGGCACCCGGCGATCGCCCACCACACGATCTCCTTCGGGCACGGGTGGCGGTCGACGTTCGACGAGCTGATCGCGCAAGGCAGGCGGATGAGCGATCCGTCGCTGCTCGTCACGCGGCCGACCGCGTCCGATCCCGGGCTCGCCCCGCCCGGCCGCGAGCTCTACTCCGTCCTCGCCCCGGTGCCCAACCTCGACCACGGCCGCGTGGACTGGGCCGCCGAGACCGCGTCCTACGCCGAAGAAATCCTCGACGTGGCCCGCGGACGGCTCCTGCCCGGCTTCGAACCGGAGTTCACGCACGTGCTCGGCCCGGCCGAATGGGCCGACCGCGGCCTCGTCGCCGGGACGCCGTTCAGCTACGCGCACTCCTTCGTCCAGACCGGGCCGTTCCGGCCGCGGAACCTCCCCCGCGGGACGGAAAACGTGGTCCTGGCCGGTGGCGCCACGGTTCCCGGCGTCGGCGTGCCGACCGTGCTGATCTCCGGCAGACTGGCCGCCGACCGGATCACCGGAGGGACCCGATGACCCGACGCGAACTCGACGCCGCCGGCATCACCGAACCGGGGCTGCGCTCGGCCTACACGTGGTGCCGCGAGCTCAACGCCCGGCACGGCCGCACGTACTTCCTCGCGACGCGGCTGCTGACCCCGGCGCAACGGCCCGCGATCCACGCGCTCTACGGCTTCGCCCGCCGGCTCGACGACATCGTCGACGAACCGGACGACGACGCCACCCCCGAAACGCTCGCCCGGCGGCTGCGGGAGGTCGAGACCCGCTTCCTCGCCGACCTCGACGCCGGCGCGAGCGAGGACCCCCTGCTGACCGCCGTGATCGACACGGCGGCCCGGTACACCCTCGCCGAGGCGTACTTCCGGGCGTTCTTCACCTCGATGCGGATGGATCTCACCGTCACCGGTTACGCCACGCGCGATGAGCTCGACACCTACGTGCACGGCTCGGCCGAGGTGATCGGGCTGCAGGTGCTGCCGGTGCTCGGCTTCGTCGCGCCACGCGCGGAGGCCGAGCCGAGGGCGGCCGCGCTGGGCAAAGCGTTCCAGCTCACCAACTTCCTGCGCGACGTCGCCGAGGACCTGGAGCGCGGGCGCGTCTACCTGCCGGCCGACGAGCTGGCCGCGCACGGCGTCGACCGCGACCGGCTGGCGTGGTGCGCCCGGCGGGGCCGGGCCGATCAGCCGGTGAAGGCCGCGATCCGCCACCAGATCGCCGTCACCCGCGAGGTGTACGCCGAGGCCCGGCCGGGGATCGCCATGCTGCACCCGGTTTCCCGCCCGTGCGTGGCCACGGCGGCGACCTTGTACGGGGGGATCCTCGACCGCATCGAAGACGCCGGCCACGACGTCTTCGCCGGGCGCGCGGCGGTCTCCCGCGGGCAGCGGCTGGCGGTCGCGTGCGGGGCGGTGGCGCGCACGCAGTGGGCCCGCCGGCGGCACCCCGCTCCGGCGCTCCCGGCGGCGGTGGGCTGAGGTGGGCAAGGCCGAATACCTCGTCGTGCTGGCCGCGTGCGTCCTCGTCACCCTGCCGCTGGAGCTGGCGGGCGCGCGCGTGTACCGGCAGCCCCGGCGGCTGGCCCGCGCGGTGCTGCCGGTCGCGCTGGTGTTCCTCGTCTGGGACGCGCTGGCGATCGCCGGCGGGGTCTGGGACTACGCACCGGAGCACGTCACCGGCATCCGCGCCCCCTTCGCCGTGCCGCTGGAGGAAATCCTGTTCTTCGTCGTGATCCCCCTCTGCGGGGTGCTGACCTACGAGATCGTCCAGCTCACCCTCGCGGTGCTGCTGCGGCGGCGCGGCAGGCAGGAGGTGCGCCGGTGATCCCGTGGGGCTACACCGTGCCCGCGGCCGCCGCGGTGGCCGCGGTCGTGCTGGCCGAACTCTTCCTGCTGCGCACGGGGTTGTTCCGCCGCCCCGCCTACTGGATCACGATCGCCATCGTGACCGCGTTCCAGATCCCGGTGGACGGCTGGCTGACCAAGCTGTCCGACCCGATCGTGCGCTACGCGCCGGAGCACGTCACGAACTGGCGCCTACCGTGGGACATCCCCGTCGAAGACTTCCTCTTCGGCTTCGCGCTCGTGACCGCCGTGCTGCTGGGGTGGGAACGAGCCGACCCCCGCCGGGAGCGAACATGAGCGCGATGGCGAAGGACGGTCTGCCCCGCGGCACCGTCCCGTCGGCCTTCGACACCGAAGCGCGGTGGTACGACCGGCTGGTCGGTGCCAATCCGGGCTACCACGAACACCTCCGGCTCTCGGCGCAGCGGCTGGCGCTGCCGGCGGACGCGACGGGCCTGCGGCTGCTGGACGCCGGCTGCGGCACCGGCGCGTCGACGGCCGCGCTGCTGTCCGTGGCGCCCGGGGCGCGGATCACCGCCTTCGACGCCTCCGGGGAGATGCTCGCGCGGGCCAGGGCCAAGGACTGGCCGGACGGCGTGACCTTCGTCCACACGCCGGTCGAGGACCTCGCCGGGATTTCCGGCCCCTTCGACGCGATCCTGGCGGCGTACCTGCTGCGCAACCTCACCCAGCCGACCCGGCAGCTGCGGCGGCTGCGCGGGCTGCTGCGCCCCGGCGGCCGCATCGCGGTCCACGAATACTCCGTCCACGACTCGCGGCGCGCCCGGTGGGTGTGGAACGCGGTCTGCGCGGGCGTGATCATCCCGCTGGGGAAGGTCACCACCGGCGACGCGACCCTCTACCGGCACCTGCGCCGCAGCGTCCGGGAATTCGACGGGATCGCCGCACTCGCCGGCCGGCTGTCCGACGCCGGGTTCACCGACGTCCGGACCGCCTCGATGCCGGGCTGGCAGCACGGCATCGTCCACACCGTCCTCGGCACCAACCCGCAGGAGCACCCGTGACCCGTCCCCTCGGCACCGACCGCCGGATCGAAACGCGGCCGGCCCCGCCCGGCCTGACCGACGCGGGGCTGCTCGGCAGGCGCCCGACCGCGGCGGTCGTCGGCGGCGGCATCGCGGGCCTCACCGCGGCCACCGGGCTGGCCGAGCGGGGTGTCACCGTGACGCTCTTCGAGCGGGACGGCCACCTGGGCGGGCGGGTCGGCGGCTGGGCCGACCGGCTGCCGGACGGGACCGCGGTGACGATGAGCCGGGGTTTCCACGCTTTCTTCCGCCAGTACTACAACCTCCGGTCACTGCTGATGCGCACTGATCCCTGGCTGGACCGGTTGACCCCGCTGGCCGACTACCCGCTGCTGGACGCCGAGGGCCGCACGGACACCTTCGCGGGTCTCCCCCGCACGCCGCCGTGGAACGCGCTGGCGTTCGCCTGGCGCAGCCCGACGTTCACCCCGCGGGACCTGGTGCGCATCAACGGCCGCGGGGCCCTGCCGCTGGCGACGGTCAGCGTGCCGGAGATCTACCACCGGCTCGACGGCACCGACGCCGCGAGCTTCCTCGACGCGATCAACTTCCCCGACGCGGCCAAGCACCTGGCGTTCGAGGTGTTCTCCCGGAGCTTCTTCGCCGATCCCCGTGAGCTTTCCGCGGCGGAACTGGCGACCATGTTCCACCTGTACTTCCTGGGCTCCAGCGAAGGCCTCGTGTTCGACGTCCCCACCGAGCCGTTTCCCCAGGCGCTGTGGGACCCGCTGGCCGGCTACCTGGCCGATCGCCGGGTGACGATCCGGACCGGCACCCCGGTGGCGTCCCTCGACCGCACTTCCGAAGGATTCGCGGTCACGACGGCGGAAGGCACCACGCCGTTCGACAGCGTCGTGCTCGCCTGTGACGTGCGGGGGCTGCAGGAGATCGTCGCCGCGTCGCCCACGGTCGCCACGCCGGAGTGGCGAGCCGCCGTCGCCGGGTTGCGCACGGCACCGCCGTTCCTCGTCCGCCGGCTCTGGCTCGACCGGCCCGTCGACGCGGCCCGGCCGCCTTTCCTCGGCACCGGGAGCGTCCCGCCGCTGGACAACATCAGCCTGCTCGACCGCTACGAGGGCGAGGCACGGCGGTGGGCGGCGCGCACCGGCGGCTCGGTCGTCGAACTGCACGCCTACGCGGCCACGACCGACGACCGCGAGACGCTGGTGAAGGCCGTGGACGACCGGCTGCACGCGATCTACCCCGAAACCCTCGACGCGCGGGTCAGCGCCTCGATTTCGTTGTGGCGGGAGGATTGCCCGCTCTTCGGGCTGGGCGACTTCGCGCGCCGCCCGGCGGTCGTCACGCCGGATCCGGCGCTGGCACTGGCCGGTGACGGCGTGCGGATCGACCTGCCGGTCGCGCTGATGGAACGCGCGGCCACCACCGGCTGGGCCGCGGCCAACACGCTCCTGCAAGGCTGGGGGCTCGCCGGGCACCCGCTGCGTTCAGTGCCCAACCGCGGCCGGATCGGCCTGCTGAACCGGCTCGCCTCGGCGAAGGCCTTCGGCGGGTGAGCGGGATGGCGGACCACGAAGTCGTCATCGTCGGCGCCGGGCTCGCCGGGCTGGCCGCCGCCGTGACCCTGCACCGGGCCGGGGTGCCGTGCGCGGTGCTGGAAGCGTCCGACGACGTCGGCGGCCGCGTGCGCACCGACCTCGTCGACGGCTTCCGCCTCGACCGCGGGTTCCAGATCCTCAACCCGGCCTATCCGGCGATCCGGCGGCTGGTGGACGTCGACGCCCTGCGGCTGGGCCGGTTCTGGCGCGCGGTCCGGGTGGCCGACGACGACCGCGTCTCCCTGCTGGGGAACCCGCTCGACACGCCCAAGGCGCTGCGCGACATCGCGGCCCGGCGTTACCTGTCGGCGAAGGACCTGGCCGCACTGGGCGCGCTGTCCGCCCGTGTGGCCGCGGGATCGGCCCAGGCGATCATCGACCGCGCCGACCGCACGACGCTCGACGAGCTGCGGCGCGCCGGGGTGTCCGCCCGGGCGGTGGAGACGGTGTTCCGGCCGTTCCTCTCCGGGGTGTTCCTGGAACCGGAGCTGACCACCTCGGCCCGGTTCTTCCAGCTGGTGTGGCGCAGCTTCCTGCGGTCGGCACCGTCGCTGCCGGCGCTGGGCATGGGTGAGCTGCCGCGGCAGCTCGCCCGTTCCCTGCCGACCTCGGCCGTCCACCCGGACACGCCGGTCGAAGAGGTCCGCCCGGGCCGGGTCCGCACGGCCGGCGGCGAAGTCCGGACGGCCCGCGCGGTCGTGGTCGCGACCGACGGCTCCACGGCCAACCGGCTCCTCGGCGTCGCGGAGCCGCGGTGGAACAGCGGGACCACGTGGTACTTCGCGCCGCCGCGAGCACCGTTGCGCGAACCGGTCATCGTGATCGACGCGCGCGGCGGGCCGGTCGTCAACACCAGTGTGCTCAGTGAGGTGTGCCCCTCCTACGCCCCACCGGGGGCCGCGCTCGTGAGCGCGTCCGCCCTGACCGCCCTGCCGGAGGACGAGGTGCGCCGGGCGCTGGGCCGGATGTACCGCACCGACGCGACCCGCTGGCCGCTGATCGGCCGGTACGAGATCGCCCGGGGACTCCCGGCGATGCGGCCCCCGCACGAGATCCGCCGCGAGGTCCGCCTGGGCGAGGGACGGTACGTGTGCGGCGACCACCGGGACACGAGCTCCCTCCAAGGCGCCTTGGCGTCCGGCACCCGGGCGGCCCGTGCCGTCCTCGCCGATCTCGGCCGCCGGCCTCGCACCGGCTGAGCCGGATCACCGGGAAAACAGCGGTCACATTGCGACATCCGGGTGGCTCGCACGACGAAATTCGCCACGCTCCGGAAGATCGGCGGGTACCGGTGGTGCCGGATCATCCCTGAATCGGGTGGCGGCCACCGATCGATCCTCGCTGTCGGGCGCAGTCCCGCCATGGTCTGCGTAGCGCGGATTCCCCGCCGTAGCCCGTTGAGCGCCTTGACAGTGCGCCGGGGGTGACGCTTTCCCGGCTTGCTAACGAAATCCCGTTCCTTCCGTCTTCCCCAGGCAACCCGCAGCAATTCCGCCTTCGGAAGGAAGTCCATGTCGCGGAGATCCACGTTCGTCGCGCTGACCACGGTCGGCGCGTTGCTCATCCCGGCCGCGGTGGCCGCCGCCGCGCCACCCGGGGTCGATCCGGCCACCGTCGATCTCACGCTCTCCGCCGGGCAGAGCGCGGACATCACCAAGCACGTCACCACCTCCGCCGTCCCGCCGAACCCCGACCTCGTGCTGCTCGCCGACACCACCGGCAGCATGGGCGGCGCCATCACCAACGTCCGCACAGGTGCGAACGCCATCACCGGGGACGTGCTCGCCGCGCAGCCGACCGCCCAGTTCGGCGTCGCCGAGTACAAGGACTTCACCGACTCCGTGCCGTTCAAGGTCAACCAGGGCATCACCGGTGACACCGCCGCCATCCAGGCCGGCACCAACCAGTGGGTCGCCTCCGGTGGCGGCGACACGCCCGAAGCCGACCTCAACGCCCTCTACGAACTGGCCACCGGCGCGGTCACCTTCCGCCCGGACGGCACGAGGATCATCGCCTGGTTCGGCGACGCGCCGTCGCACGACCCCAGCGGCGGGCACACCCTGGCCCAGACCATCGACGCGCTCAAGGCGGCGAACATCCGCGTGGTCGCGGTCAACGTCGGCGCACTGGACGCCACCGGCCAGGCGAGCGCCATCGCCTCCGCCACCGGCGGCGTGCTGCTGAACAACGTGCCGTCGAACCAGGTCTCGCAGGCCATCCTCGAGGGCATCAAGTCCATCGAGGTGACGGTCGCGCCGCACGTCACCAGCTGCGACCCGCAGCTGACGCTCACCAACGCCCCGGCGAGCGTCAAGGTGGCCAGCGGGGACGTCGCGACGTTCACCGAGACCGTCGCCGCCGCGGCCGACGCCGCGCCCGGCACCTACCACTGCACGGTCGACTACCTGGTCGACGGCGTGTCCCGCGGGTTCGTCGAGACGACGGCCGTGCGCGTGCTCGGCCTCAGCATCAACGACGTCACGGTGAACGAAGGCTCCGGCGGCGCGCCGGTGCCGGCCACCTTCACCGTGTCGCTGCTCGGCGGCGCCGGCCCGAACCCGGTGACGGTCCACTACGCCACCGCGAACGGCACCGCGACCGCACCGGCCGACTACCAGGCGGCGAGCGGTGACGTCACCTTCGCACCCGGTGAAACGGCCAAACCGGTGACCGTGCCGGTCAACCCGGACACCGTCGACGAGCCGGACGAGACGTTCACCGTGACGCTCTCGGCTCCGGCCGGCGCCGGGCTGATCGACCCGATCGGGGTCGGCACGATCGTCGACGACGACCGTGACGGCGTCTTCTCCTGCACCGGCACCGCCGCGAACGTCATCGGCATCACCGCGGCCGTGGCGAACCCGGCCAACCTGCCCTGCGCCGACGACAGCAAGACCGTCCTCGACGCGACGCTCAACGCCGGCCTGATCAAGGTCCAGACCCACGCGCTGACCGCCTCGACCGACCTGGCGCCGGACAACCAGTCGGCAGCCCCGGCGGCCGGTGACCACGCACAGGCGACGGCCAAGATCGACAAGACGGTGATCAGCACGGTCGGGCTGACCATCGAGCTGGGCGTGATCCAGTCCCAGGCGGCAGCGACCTGCCAGCCGGCTCCGGGCGGGCTCGCCCCGGCGCTGACCGGCAGTTCGAGTGTCGCCTCCCTGAAGATCAACGGCGTTTCGGTCACGGTGGGTTCGGCACCGCTGACCATCGCGCTGGTCATCGGCTCGCTGAAGCTGAACGGCCAGACCATCGCGAACGGCGTCGTGAAGCAGCAGGCACGGCCGCGCACCCGGCGGGCAACCCCTGCCGGCGCTGATCCGGTGAACCACCCGGGGCGGGCGGTTTCCGCCCGCCCCGGGGTTCACAGCTCGTGAGCCGGGGCCCGCACTCCTACCCGGCGGTCTGGGCGATCGGCATCAGTTCGAGGGTCTCGGCGGCCAGCCTGGCCGCCTCGTCCCGGAAGTCTTCGTCGAGCTTGCGGAACAACGTCTCGGCCTGGATGGCGGGCCAGTCGCCGGGCAGGTGCTCGGCCGGGAGGTGGGGATCCCGCCGGACGACGTGCAGCCAGTCCGAGTGCAGCATCAGCTGCCGCGTCAGGTCGTCGGGGAACGACGGCTTCCCGGCGTCCCACTTCTCCATGAAGTCGTGGTAGCGCGACGCGATCGTCGCCGTGTCGAAGGCTTTGCGGACGAGCCCGGCCGCTTCCGTCGGCTTCGCCGGGTGCGCCGTGAAGACGGTCACGTGCCCGTCGAGACCGAGCTGCTCGACGATGGCCGCGACGTCGCGGACGCCGGGGGCGACCCACAAACCGTTCTGCAGCAACCCGAAACCGGCCCACGTCAGTTGCCGGCGCAGGTCGTGGCGGTCACCGCGGCGGGTGTCCGGCAGCGAGAAGCCGACCAGCGTCCAGCCGCCGTCCCCGGACCGGTTGACCGCGCCGGTTTCCCAGATGCGCCGCCTGCCGTCCTCGAGGACCGCGGCGAGGCGTCCGCTGAGGCCGAAGTAGACCTTCCGCCCGCGCCGGTGGCGGGTCAGCAATCCGGTGCCCGCCATGCGGGTCAGCGTCGAGCGGACCGCCTCCTCCGAGACGCCGACCCGCGCGAACACGTCGATCACGCTGCCCGAATAGATCGCCGTCGCCCGGCCGAGCAGGTGGATGCCCAGGAAGGTCAGCATGACGGACTTCGGGCGGGGCCCGGAGCCGGTGTCGTCGAAGGGCGTCACGCTCGCCAGCGTAACCCGGCCGGTCGCCACTTGATGTTGTGCAGAATCTTGACGACCGTTATGAGCCTGACTAACGTTGGGGCCCGCTCCCCCGTCGTCCGCCATGGACGAACCTGTCCCGCCCCAGCGCCCCCGAAGACCCGCCCCCAAAGACGAGGGTGACCCCATGAGCAGTCAGCTCCGCAGAGCGGTCGCGTCCAGCTTTCTCGGCAGCCTGATCGAGTACTACGACTTCCTCCTCTACGCCACGGCCAGCGCGGTGGTCTTCGGCAAGGTCTTCTTCGCCGACCTCGATCCGGCGCTGGCCACGGTCGCCAGCTTCGGCACGTTCACCACCGGCTACCTCGCCCGCCCGCTCGGCGGCCTGATCTTCGGCCACTTCGGCGACCGGCTGGGCCGCAAGCGGATGCTCGTGCTCACCATGAGCATGATGGGCGTCGCGAGCTTCCTCATCGGCCTGCTCCCCGGCTACGACCAGATCGGCCCGGTCGCCCCGCTCGGCCTGGTCCTGCTCCGCGTCGTCCAGGGCATCGCGGTCGGCGGCGAGTGGGGCGGCGCCGTGCTGATGTCCGCCGAACACGCGCGGTCGCGCCGCGGGCTGTGGGCCGGCTTCACCAACGCCGGCGCGCCGAGCGGCATGGTCGTCTCGACGCTCGCCATGTCCGGCACCGCCGCACTCACCTCCGAGGCGGACTTCCTCGCCTGGGGCTGGCGGATTCCCTTCCTGCTCAGCATCATCCTGCTCGCGATCGGCCTGTTCGTCCGCTCGCGCGTCGACGAAACGCCCGCGTTCCTGGCCACGCGCAAGGAAGGGCGACGCCGGCTGCCGGTCGTCGCCGTGCTGCGGGACCACCCACGCGTGCTCGCCCTCGGCGTCGGCGTCGGGCTCGCCGCGTTCGTCGTCCAGGCCACGCTGACCACTTTCGTGCTCGCCTACGGCGTCCAGCACGGACACCCGCGGCAGGAGGTGCTCAACGCGCTCACCCTGTCGTCGGCCTGCGCGGTGGTGGGAATCCTGCTGTGGTCCGCGCTGTCCGACCGGATCGGCCGCCGCCCGGTCGTCCTGGCGGGGGTGATCGCCATGGCGGTGTTCGGGTTCCTGCTGTTCCCGATGGTCCGCAGCGGCAGCGGCCTGCTGCTCGTCCTCGCGCTGGTGATCGGCCAGGGCGTGATCCACCCGATGATGTACGGCCCGCTGGCCGCCCTGTACACCGAGCTCTTCGCCACCGAGAACCGCTACACCGGTGCGTCGCTGGGCTACCAGCTCGCCGGGCTCGGCGCCGGGTTCGCCCCGCTGATCTTCGCCGAGCTCCAGCGCGGCAACGGCGGTGCCTCGACCACTTCGGTGTCCTGGACCATCGCCGCGTTCTGCGTCCTGTCCGCCGTCTGCGTCCTGGCGCTGCGGGAAACCCACCGCCGCGAGCTCACCCCGGAGCCGGCCGTGCCCGCGGCCGCCCAACCGGAAGGAAACCGAGGATGAGCAGCAGGTGGCTCCGCCGGATCGGCGCAATCGTCGCGACGACGCTGACGGCGTTCGGTCTCACCACCGCAGGCACCGCGCACGCCGCCACCCCCACGCACTACACCGGCGTGCTGCCGGACGGCGCGAGCTGGGTGGCGGACGTGCCGGCGTCCTGGAACGGGACCGTCATCCTCTACAGCCACGGCTTCGGCCCGCTCGTGGCACAGAACGCCCCGGACCAGGCGACCGGGCAGGCGCTGCTCACCGCCGGCTACGCCCTGGTCGGCTCGTCCTACAGCGGGACGTCGCTGTGGGCGCTCGCCTCCGCGCCGCGGGACCAGTTCGCGTCGCTCGACGAGCTCGTGCGCAGGATCGGCGAGCCCCGCCGCACCATCGCCTGGGGCACCTCGATGGGCGGGCTGGTCAGCGCGCTCGAAGCCGAGTCCGGCGCTCGGCGGCTCGATGGCGCGCTGACCACGTGCGGCCTGGTCGCGGGCGCCCTGAACCTGAACAACTACCAGCTCGACGGCGAATACGCGCTGTCCCGCCTGCTCGCACCGGCCCAGCCGGTGAAGCTCGTCCGCTACGCGAGTGCGGATGAAGCGAGCGCGGCGGGCGCGGCGCTGACCAGGATCGTCACCGACGCCCAGGGCACCGCGGCCGGCCGGGCCCGGATCGCCCTCGGCGCCGCGCTGATGAACATGCCGCCCTGGCTGACCGGCGACGCCCCGCCCGGCCCCGCCGACTACGCGGGCCAGGAGCAGCAACAGCAGCAGGCGCTGAGCCGGTTCGTGCTCGGTTTCATCGTGCCCGGCCGCTACCAGATCGAACTCGCCGCGGGCGGGAACAGCGCGTTCACCGCCGGAGTCGACTACCGCGCCCTGCTGTCCGGAAGCCCGCTGGCCCGCCAGGTGCGCGCGCTGTACCGGGCCGCGGGTCTCGACCTGAACGCCGACCTGACCGAGCTGACCCGCCACGCGGACATCACGCCCGACCCGCAGGCCGTCGGCACGCTCGCCCGCACTTCAACGGCGACCGGGCGGCTCCGCGTCCCGGAGCTCACCGTCCACACCACCGCGGATCACCTCGTCCCGGTCGAGCAGGAGAACTGGTACGCCCACCGCGTCCGCGCGGCGGGGCGAGAACCCTTGCTACGCCAGGCTTACGTCGATGCGGCCGGACATTGCGCCTTCCGGCCGCCGGAAACCCTCGCGGCCCTGCACGCCCTCGAAGCCCGCATCGAAACCGGCCACTGGCCCGACCTCCGCCCCGAACGCCTCAACGCGGCCGCGGCCGCACTGGGCGCGCCCGGTCGCTACCTCCGCTACACCCCGGCCCCGCTCACCGGAGCGGACCGCCGCTGACTTGGGTGCCGGTAAATCGTCGCTTGACGAACTTGGATTTCCCTTCGACCTCGAGCCGGCGATCAGCCGGGAGACCGTCGCGGCGACGATGCTCGACGAGGCCGAGACGCCCCGTTTCCCGGGCGCCGTCGCGCTGCCACTGGCCAGTTAGGACGGTCACCAGGCCCGGTCCCGTGCGTCCCAGTGGCCTTCGGGGCCGGCGCTACTGGCTCGGTTGCGGCGCCGGGGCCTGGTGCAGTGAGAGGTCTTGACCGGCGGCGGTGTCCTGGGCCCACGCGCCCGACTCCGCCGTCCACGTCTGCCCGGCGAAGCTGACCTTGTCCACCCCCAGCGCCTCCGCGCGGCCGACCAGCCAGGTCGCGTACGCCCAGCCTTGGGCGCCCGGGTGGGCGCCGCTCAAGCGGGCCGCGCCCAGCTCCTCCGTGGCCGCCGTGGCGAGGTCCGCCGGGGCCGCCAGGGTCAGGTTGCGGCAGGTCAGCGCGGCCGGGAACTGGCCGTTGAACGCCGCGGCCATGGCCCGGGACTGCGGCTCCCACTGCGCGTACGCGTCCGGGACGCCGGAACGCTGGACCGCCTGCGCCGCCACGGTGATCGGCAACGTCTCCCAGTTCGGCAGCTTCTCGAGCTTCTCGTAGAACTCCGTCGCCGCGTAGACCGGGTCGCGCAGCTGCGCCACCGTGCCCCAGCCCTGGCTGGGACGCTGCTGGAACAACCCGACCGAGTCGCGGTCGCCGCCTTCGAGGTTGCGCAGCTTGGACTCCTGCAACGCCGTCGCCAGCGCGACCGTCGCCGCGTGGGCGGGCAGGCCCAGCTTGGTGCCCACGGCCGAGATCGTCGCCGCGTTGTTCATCTGCTCCGGGGTGAACGTGTACGCGGACGCGTTGTCCCCCGGCAGCGCCACCGTGCACCCCGGCGTACGGACCGAGTCGCGCGTCACCGCCACCACCACGACGATCCCCGCGACCAGCACGACGATCGCCCCCAGGACGATGGCCACCTTCAGGCCACAACCGCGCACCCTGCCTCCCCATCACCCGTTCGCACCAGTCTGCCCAAAGCAGGACGCGGCGCACCGGCCGGGGGTTCAGTGGCGGGTGGCGCCGAGGAAGATCGGGTTGGACATCGCCACCATCGCGTGGGGCACCGTCGTGTTCGGACCGCCGGACGGGCGGCGGACTTCGACGGGCAGGTAGTAACCAGCCCGGCACGTCCGGTTCCAGCGTGCCGGTGACGGTCCGGGTCCGGCTGCCCGAGCCGCCACCCCCACCGGCGCGCAGCAGCGTCCGCCGGAAGTGGACAACAAACCGGCGGTGAACTTTCGGCGGTTCCGGTCAGGCTTTGGTGCGCTTCGCCAGGATCTTCGCGAGGGCGACGACACCGGCGACGGCGGCCAGCCCGAGCCGCGTGACGTCGACGGCGGGCACCCAGGTGACGGAGCCACCGCGCACGACGAAGGCGCCGACGGGCCGGGCGAGCACCCCGGCTCCGGCGCCTTCCCGCACGGGCAGCACACCGGAGTCGTCCCCACCGCCGCCGCCTCCGCCGCCGAACACCGCCGCGGCGGGGATCACGACGACGCCGTCGCGCTCGACCGGTTCGCCGTAGACCAGCCTGGCCGAAAAGATCTCCCGCGCGGCCGACGCCACCCGCCCCAGCTTCATCCGGCCATGATGGCCGCGCACCCACGTCCGGCACGCCTCATGGGTGGCGGAGAACCCGGTTCCGCACCGGCACGGGAATGGCCCACGGAATCGGTGCAGCGCTGAAGGTGACGGCACCACGTCGGGGGGTGCCGGCCCGCCGTTTCGCACGATCGGGTGTAAACCCGCGGTATCCGGGGCATCAGGAACCGACACCTGTGCTCAAGGGAGCGCGCTGGACCGAGGGAGACCGCGAATGACCTTCGACTTCGTCAGCCGCTGGCTGGGCCGGCATCGCGATCGCCCCGGCGTCACCGTCGACCTGGCGTGCGGTGGCCGCGTCACGCTGCGCGAGATCGACGGGCGGCCCGTGCTGGCGGTCACCACCGCCCCCGGGCCCGACGGCCGCTGCGACGTCGCCGCCGTGCCGCTGTCGGAAGCCGAACGGCGCGAGCTGGGCCAGGTCCTGGAGTCCGACGTCCTGCTCGCCTCCTGATCGCTGCCGCGTCACCGGATGTTCCGCCGGCCGTAGGGTGCCGATCCGCTTTGTCGCAGACCTCGCGTGAAAGCCGGTCCAGGCGGTGTGGTGCGGGTCGCTTTTTGTCGGGTTCCCACAAAACAGCCGCCTCGGCATGCGCCATGGCGGACATTGGTCTCCCCGCGGTCATCCGCCAGGGTGTACACAGGTGCAGGCGACGTTCCAGGACAGGTACGTCGCCTTCTGCGCGTGGGGTACTTGGGAGGCTCAGCCGGTGTTCAGTCGTGTCGCCATCGTCAACCGCGGAGAGGCCGCGATGCGGCTCATCCACGCCGTCCGGGATCTGTCGGCGGAAACCGGGACGCGGATCGAGACGGTCGCCCTCTACACCGACGCCGACCGCACCGCCACGTTCGTGCGCGAGGCCGACCTGGCCTACGACCTGGGGCCGGCCTCGGCGCGCCCCTACCTCGACCTGGCCAAGCTGGAGCGGGCACTCGTCGAGACGAAGGCCGACGCCGCCTGGGTCGGCTGGGGCTTCGTCGCCGAGGACCCGGCCTTCGCCGAGCTGTGCGAGAAGGTCGGCGTCACCTTCGTCGGGCCGAGCGCCGACGCGATGCGCAAGCTCGGCGACAAGATCGGCGCGAAGCTGATCGCCGAAGAGGTCGGCGTGCCGGTCGCGCCGTGGAGCCGCGGCGAGGTCGCCACCCTCGAGGACGCACTGCGGGCCGGTGCGCAGATCGGTTACCCGCTGATGCTCAAGGCCACCGCGGGCGGCGGCGGGCGCGGCATCCGCATGGTGGCCTCCGGCGAGGACCTCGCCGACGCCTACGAGCGCACCAGCCAGGAAGCCCTGCGCGCCTTCGGCTCCGGCGTCGTCTTCCTCGAGCGCCTCGTCACCGGCGCCCGGCACGTCGAGGTCCAGGTGATCTCCGACGGCGCGACGGCGTGGGCGCTCGGCGTCCGCGACTGCTCGGTGCAGCGGCGCAATCAGAAGATCATCGAGGAGTCCTCCTCCCCCGTCCTCGCGCCGGCGCAGACCGCCGAGCTGAAGGCGTCGGCGGAGCGGCTCGCGGTGGCCGTCGGCTACCGCGGCGCGTGCACCGTCGAGTTCCTGTACCACCCGGGCGAGAAGCTGTTCGCCTTCCTCGAGGTCAACACCCGCCTGCAGGTCGAGCACCCGATCACCGAGATCACCACCGGCACCGACCTGGTCAAGCTGCAGCTGCACGTCGCCGGCGGCGGGAAGCTCGAGGGCGACCAGCCGGCCGAGCTCGGCCACGCCATCGAAGCCCGGCTCAACGCCGAAGACCCCGACCGCGACTTCGCGCCCTCCCCCGGCCGCATCGCGCGGCTGGCCCTGCCCGCCGGCCCCGGCATCCGCGTCGACACCGGCGTCAGCGAGGGCGACACCATCCCCGCCGACTTCGACTCGATGATCGCCAAGATCATCGCCTACGGCCGCGACCGCGACGAGGCACTGGGCCGGCTGCGCCGCGCGATGGCCGAGACCACCGTGATCATCGAGGGCGGCGCGACCAACAAGAGCTTCGTGCTCGACCTGCTCGACCAGCCCGAGGTGATCGACGCGAGCGCCGACACCGGCTGGATCGACCGCGTCCGCGCCGAGGGCCGCCTGGTCACCCACCGGCACTCCGCGATCGCGCTCGCCGCGGCCGCCATCGAGGCCTACCAGGACGAAGAAGAGGTCTCCGTCCAGCGGCTGCTGTCCACCGCGCACGGCGGCCGCCCGCAGGTGCAGCACGAGAGCCGCCCGCTCGACCTCAAGCTCCGCGGCGTCGGCTACCGCGTCTCCGTCGCCCGGGCCGGCCGCAGCCGCTTCCGCGTCGGCATCTCGGCCGGCGCGTCCGACGTCCACCACGCCGACATCGAAATCGACCGGTTCGACGCCCACAGCGGCCAGATCCTGGTCAACGGCCGGCGCTTCCGGCTGATTTCGGCCACGCACGGCCCGATCCACCTCGTCGAGGTCGACGGCGTCACCCACCGCATCAGCCGCGACGAAGGCGGCGTCGTCCGCTCCCCCGCGCCCGCGCTGGTCGTCGCCACCCCCCTGGCCGTCGGCGACGAGGTCGAGGCGAACGCGCCGATCCTCGTGCTCGAGAGCATGAAGATGGAGACGGTGCTGCGGGCGCCGTTCCGCGCCCGCGTCCGCGAATGCCCGGTGTCGGTCGGCAGCCAGGTCGAGACCGGCGCGCCGCTGATGCGCCTGGAACCGCTGGCCGACGGCGCCGAAGAAGCGGCGGCCGACGAGACCGAGACCGTCGAGATCGAGCTGCCGTCCGCGCCGGCGGGCGTCTCCGCGGCCGACCGCGCCGAACGCGGGCTCCAGGACCTGATGAGCCTGCTGCTCGGCTACGACGTCGACCCGGCCGAGCGCCAGCGCGTGCTGGCCGCGTACCTGGAGGCCCGCGCCGAACTGGGCAGCCGGCCGATCGAGGGCGAACTGCAGCTGCTCACCGTTTTCGCCGACCTGTCCGAGCTGAGCCGCAACACCCCGGGCGGCGAGCTCACCGAGCCGGGCAGCCCGGTGCACAGCCCGCGCGAGTTCTTCCACAGCTACCTGCAGAGCCTCGACGTCGAACGCGCCGGCGTCACCGAAGCCTTCCAGGCCCGGCTGCGGGCGGTGCTCGGGCACTACGGTGTCACCGACCTCGACCGGACCCCCGAGCTGGAGGCCGCGGTCTTCCGGATCTTCCTCGCCCAGCAGCGGACGTCGGCCGACGTCGCCGTCGTCTCGGAGCTGCTGCGGCAGTGGCTGGCCGGGGCGCAGCCGGCCGAGTCGCTGAGCGAACGCGCCGGGCTCGCCCTGGAACACCTGGTCGAGGCCACCCAGGTGCGCTTCCCCGCGGTGTCCGACCTGGCCCGCGGCGTGGTCTTCCGCTGGTTCGCCCAGCCGCTGCTGCGCCGCAACCGCGCCCGCGTCTACGCCGCCGTCCGCACCGAGCTGCGCTACCTCGACCAGCACCCGGACGCGCCGGACCGCGCCGAGCGGATCCAGGCCATGATCACCGGCTCGCAGCCGCTGGTCCGGCTGATCGGGCAGCGGATCGGGCGGCCGGGCCGCGACCACGCGCCGCTGCTCGAGGTGCTGACCCGCCGGTACTACGGCAACCGGCGGCTGTCCGGGGTCGCCGTGCGCGACGCCGGCGGCCACCGGTGGCTGACCGCCGAGCTCGACACCCCCGAAGGCGTGCTGCCGCTGGTCACCACCGCCGTCGACATCGCCGCCCTGCCCGAAGCCCTCCGCGCGCTCGGCGAAGTGGCCACCGAAGGCGTGGTCGCCGACCTGTACCTGCGCTGGGAGGACCAGCCGGACGTCGACGCGACCGCCGCGCGGCTCGCCGCGCTGCTGGCCGAACACCCGCTGCCGGAGAGCGTGCACCGGATCGTCGTCACCGTGGCCGGCACCGGCGGCGCGGTGATGCACCACCACTTCACCTTCCGGCGCGACGGCGCGGGCTTCACGGAAGACCGGCTGATCCGCGGCCTGCACCCGCAGATCGCGCAGCGCCTGCAGCTGCAGCGGCTGCACGAGTTCGACCTCACCCGGCTGCCGTCGGCGGACGAGGAGATCTACCTGTTCAAGGCCGTGGCGCGGACCAACCCGGCCGACGAGCGGCTGATCGCGATGGG
The DNA here is from genome assembly GCF_040682955.1 of Amycolatopsis sp. NPDC051045. NCBI lineage: Bacteria > Bacillati > Actinomycetota > Actinomycetes > Pseudonocardiales > Pseudonocardiaceae > Amycolatopsis > Amycolatopsis sp. NPDC051045. Next base: position 260,363 of record NZ_JBFBCC010000013.1, on the reverse strand, counting down.
CCAGGTCCGCGACCTGACCCCGCTGCGCGAGGCCGACGGCAGGCTGGTCGCGCTGCCCGCGCTCGAGGACGCGGTCACCGCCTGCCTCGACTCGATCCGGAACATCCAGGCGCAGCGGCCGCAGAACAAGCGGTTCGACACCAACCGGATCATGATGTACGTCTGGCCGCCGACCGACCTGACCACCGAGGAGCTGAACACCCTCGTCCAGCGCATCCTGCCGACCTCGGTGGGGGCCGGGCTGGAGGAGGTCCAGTTCCTGGCGCGGCGGCGCACGGACGCCGGCAAGCTGACCGAGCTCGCCGTCCGGATCACCCTCGACCCCGGGCACGGCGCGCGGCTGCACGTCGAGCCGCCGTCGACCGAGCCGGTGAAGCCCCTTGACGAGTACCGCCTGAAGGTGCTGCGTGCGGCGCGGCGCGGCAACGTCTACCCGTACGAGCTGACCGACCTGCTCGCCGGCCCGGCGGGCACCTTCGTCGAGCACGACATGGACTCCTCGGGCGTGCTGGTGCCGGTCGAGCGGCCGAAGGGCAAGAACACCGCGGCGATCGTCGCCGGCGTCGTCACCACGCCGACCGAACGGCACCCCGAAGGCGTCACTCGGGTCGTCCTGCTCGGCGACCCGACGAAGTCGCTGGGTGCGCTGTCGGAGCCGGAGTGCTCGCGCGTCATCGCGGCGCTCGACCTGGCCGAGCGGATGCAGGTTCCGCTGGAGTGGTTCGCGCTGTCGTCGGGCGCGCGGATCTCCATGTCCTCGGGCACCGAGAACATGGACTGGGTCGCCGCGGCGCTCAAGCGGATCGTCACGTTCACCCAGGACGGCGGCGAGATCAACGTCGTGGTCAACGGGATCAACGTCGGTGCCCAGCCGTACTGGAACGCCGAAGCCACGATGCTCATGCACACCAAGGGCATCCTGGTGATGACACCGGACTCGGCGATGGTGCTCACCGGCAAGCAGGCCCTCGATTTCTCCGGCGGCGTGTCGGCCGAAGACAACTACGGCATCGGCGGTTACGACCGCGTCATGGGCCCGAACGGCCAGGCGCAGTACTGGGCGCCGAACCTGCCCGCCGCGCGCGCCGTGCTGATGTCGTACTACGACCACACCTACGTCGTGCCGGGCGAGGCCGGGCCGCGCAAGGCGAGCACGACCGACCCGGTCGACCGCGACGTTTCGCCGTACCCGCACGCGATCGTCGGCAGCGACTTCCGGACCGTCGGGGAGATCTTCTCGGCCGAGCACAACCCGGACCGCAAGAAGCCGTTCGACATCCGCACGGTGATGCGTGCGCTGTCCGACCAGGACCACCCCGTGCTGGAGCGCTGGGCCGGCATGGCCGACGCGGACACCTCGGCGGTGCAGGACGTGCACATCGGCGGCCGCCCGGTCTGCCTGATCGGCATCGAGTCGCGGTCGGTGCCCCGCCGCGGCTTCCCGCCCACCGACGGGCCGGACACCTACACGGCGGGCACGCTGTTCCCGCGGTCGTCGAAGAAGACGGCGCGGGCGATCAACGCGGCGTCGGGCAACCGGCCGCTGGTCGTGCTGGCGAACCTGTCCGGCTTCGACGGCTCGCCGGAGTCGCTGCGGAAGCTGCAGCTGGAGTACGGCGCGGAGATCGGCCGGGCGATCGTCAACTTCGAGGGCCCGATCGTGTTCTGCGTGATCTCGCGCTACCACGGCGGCGCGTTCGTGGTGTTCTCCAAGGCGCTCAACCCGAACATGACGGTGCTGGCCCTGGAGGGCTCCTTCGCCTCGGTGCTGGGCGGCGCCCCGGCGGCGGCGGTGGTGTTCTCCGGCGAAGTGAACACCCGCACGGCGAACGACCCCCGGGTGACAGAGCTGCAGGCCCAGGTCGCCGCGGCCGGCGGCGCGGCCCGCGCGGCGCTGAACGCCCAGCTGGCGGAGGTCCAGTCGGCGGTCCGCGCGGAGAAGGTGAGCGAAGTGGCGGCGGAGTTCGACCGGGTCCACAGCATCCAGCGCGCGGTCGAGGTCGGCTCGGTGGACGCGATCATCAGCGCGGCCGACCTGCGGCCGCGGATCATCGAAGCCATCGAACACGGCCTGAAGAAGTAACGAGCGGTTCGCCGGAGGGCGGCACTTCCCGCGGGGAGTGCCGCCCTCCGGCGTCTCCTAGGCGCGCAGCATGGCGATGGGATAGGCGATGGTGGTGACCCGGAAGTCGTCGTCGCTGTCCATGAAGGACGCACGGATGCGGTACAGGACGTCGACCATCTTGGGCGGCCCCCACTTCCCGAGTTCGACCAGGTCCTGCAGCCGGGCTCCCCGGGTGTTCCTTGTCCCGCGGCACGGCCGCCGGCCACTGTCGTCGGCGAACTGCTCCAGTCCGGCCGCGAGCCGGGGCAGCTCCAGTTCGTAGAGCATGGCGAGCAGAGAAAGACCGGAGACGTAGCGGGCCGGCCCGTCCGGCTCCGGGAAGTTCGGGAGGAGGTAGAGGGCGCCGATCTCCCGGTCGCCGCCGGTGCCGGTCTCGAGTTCGAGCGGGCGGGCCGAGATCCAGAGCGCCAGGCCTTTCGTTCCGGCGGCGGCGCCGTCGGGAGGGGGCAGCAACAGGCTCCGGACTTCGCACGTCTCCCGGCGAAACGTCCTCCGCAGCTCGGTCCATACGGGTTCGGGCAGGTCGGGGTCGGGCGACGCGTTGTCCCACGAGTCGTGGATGCTCGGCCGGGTCAGACCGAGGACGTCCTGGCCACCCAGGTACGCGCAGACGGTCTCCAGCTTCTCGGCGAGCCCGACGGGAACCTGGGTCACCGCTCCTTGGAGCCCGACCGACGGGCTGAGTCCCGCGCTGATCGTGTAGGTCGGCACTCGCCGCACCTTCGGCTTGGTCACGACTTGTGAGTAGTACTCGTCCAACCGCGCTTGATCGACGTAGAGCGGCTCGATCACGCCGACCCCCTCGTGGTCCGGGCCACTCATGATACGGCCGCCGGGGTCGCCGCCGGGCGGTTTCGCGACTTTCGGGGGTATGGCCCGTTTACCCCGGGCCGACACACTGTGCGTGCCGGTACGGTGACCGTGGGCTCGCGGTCCCCACCGGACGTCCATCCGTGCGGCCGTGAGGAGATCACCCGATGGCGTCAAGGTCCCTGTCCCGGCTCGCGTGCGCGGCGGCCGGTGTCCTGCTCACCACCCTGCTCGGCGGCACGGCCACCGCACAGGCCGCGGACACGCCGGTGTTCTGGCGCGTCCCGGCCACCGCCGCCCAGGCGCAGGCGCTGGCCGCGGCCGGCTTCGACGTCGAAGAGGGGGATGCCGGCAGCGTCAACGTCGTCGGCGGTCAGGCCGTCGCCGGGAAGCTGCGGGCGCTCGGCTACCGACCCTCGTTCTTCGACACCGTCTACAAGGAACTGCCCGCCCGGACGAACAGCCTGGCCGCGGACACCTACTACGGCGGGTACCGGACCGTCACCGCCCACGAAAACCACGTCGCGCAGGTCGCCTCGGCGCACCCCGACCTGGCCACGAAGTACACGATCGGCCAGTCGTGGAAGAAGACGAAGGGCCAAGGCGGCCACGACGTCCAGGCCCTCTGCCTGACCAAGAAGCAGGCCGGCGACTGCACGCTGTCGACGACGTCGACGAAGCCGAAGTTCTTCCTGGTGGCCCAGATCCACGCGCGCGAGCTGTCCACCGGCGAGCTCGCCTGGCGCTGGATCGACTACCTCGCCGACGGCTACGCCACCGACACCACGGCCAAGTCCATTCTGGACACCACCGAGGTGTGGGTGGTGCCGATCGCCAACCCCGACGGCGTCGACATCGTCGCCTCGGGCGGGAACTCGCCGAAGCTGCAGCGCAAGAACGCGAACAACTCCCGGGGCGGCTGCAGCGGCACGAACATCGGCGTCGACCTCAACCGGAACTCGACGTTCAAGTGGGGTGGCGACTCCAACTCCGCCTGTGCCGAGACCTACCAGGGCGTGAGCGCGGGTTCCGAGCCCGAGGTGCAGGCGCTGGAGAAGCTGGCCCGCGCGATCTTCCCGGACCAGCGCGGCACCGGCAACAACGACCCGGCGCCCGCGACCGCCAAGGGCACGATGATCACGCTGCACAGCTACGGCAACGACATCATCATCCCGTGGGGCTTCACCCAGGCCACTTCGCCGAACGACGCGCAGTACCGCAAGCTCGGCGCGAAGTACTCCGCGTCGAACGGCTACCTCGTCGGCACCAACGAGGAAACCGTCGGGTACGACACGAGCGGCACCACCGACGACTTCACCTACGGCGAACTCGGCGTCGCCAGCGTGACGTTCGAGGTCGGCGGCTCGAGCGGCACCTGCGGTGGCTTCCTGCCGCGCTACACCTGCGTCGACAGCACCTTCTGGCCGAAGAACAAGGGCGCGCTGATCACCGCCGCGAAGGCCGCCGCGGCGCCGTACCAGCAGTGATTCACGGGCGGCAGGCGTAGATGCAGTTCTGCGGGCGCGGGGAACCGAGCACTTCGACGTGCCGGAACCCCGCGTCCGCGAGCATTTCCGACGCCGTTTCCGTGCCCCACACGGCCCCCAGCGCGGCGCCGCCCTCCGCCAGCGACGTCGTCGTGCAGTACATCAGGCTGATCGAGTAGGTCAGGGCGGCCAGCGGGTTGCCGACGTTCTCCGCCACGTGGCTGGAGAAGTTGGTGTCGACCATGAAGAACAGGCCGTCCGGCGCCAGCGCGCCGCGGATCCGGCGCAGCACGACGTCGGGGCGGTCCTGGTCGTGGATCGCGTCGAACGCGGTGATCACGTCGTAGGGCGGGTCGGCGGTCAGCTCGGCGGCGTCGCCGACGACGAACTCGGCGTTCGGCAGCCGGTTTTCCCGCGCCTGCTCGACGACGCTCGCGTTGAGGTCCAGGCCGGTGAAGCGGGACGCGGGGAACGCGCGGGCGGCGACCGCGATCGCGTGGCCGGTGCCGCAGCCCAGGTCGAGCACGCGCGCCCCGGCCGTGAGCCGTTCCGTCAGCCCCGGAACCGCGCCGAAGAAGCCGTCCACCAGGTGCTCGCGGTAGGTGTGTTTCCAGCTGTCCCCGGTTTTCGCACCCAGGGTCTCGAGGTGGGGCCCGTACGCCGACCGCGGGACGCCGCCGCCTTCGGCGAACGCGCGTTCCAGGTCGGGCAGGATGCCGGTGAACGCCGACAGCGTCAGCAGGGACGGCATCAGGTTCGACGCCGTCTCGCCGAGCAGGAACTTCGCGTGCTCCGGCGGGAAGGTGTACTCCCCGTCGTCGTAGGTGAAGACCCCGCCGGTGACCATGGCGCCGAGCCATTCGCGGACGTAGCGTTCCTGAAGCCCGGCGCGTTCGGCGAGCCCGGCGCTGGTGGCGGGGCCGCGAGCGGCCGCCGCGAAGAGCCCGGTGCGGTGACCGAGCCCGATCAGCATGGTGAGCGCGCTGCCGGTCATGATCTCCGTCAGGTGCGCGGCGAAGTCCTTCTCCTCCATGCGGCCCGAGCTTACCCCCCGGGCCGGACCGTCCGATGTGGACGATCCGGCCGGACGCGGGCTGGTGGACCGTACCCCGGCTTTGGTCAGGAGGTGCGGGGCCCCTCGGAGCCGGGACGGCGAGCCCGTCAGGCGTCCTCGTCCTCCAGGCCGGCGTCGGCGAGCACCGCGTAGACGCGTCGGCGCGCGTCGGCGAGGATCTTCTTCACCTCGGCGACCTGCGCCTCCGTGCCGCTGTAGCCGACCTGGGCGGCCGCGCCGGACAGCTCCCCCAGCGCGTGCCACAGCGCGGCGAAGCGGTCGGCACCCGGCTCTTCCTCGGGTTCCTCCCACAGCGCGGCGAACTCCGCCTCGCGCCCGGCGACGTGCTCCCGCCCGGCGTCGGTCAGCTCGGCGACCCGGCGCCCGGCCGTCTCGACCGTGTGGACCAGGCCTTCGTCCTCCAGCTGCTGCAGGATCGGGTAGACCGACCCCGGGCTGGGCCGCCACCGGTCGTGGGTGCGGCGCCGGATCTCCTGCATCAGCTGGTAGCCGTGCCTGGGTTCCTCGGCCAGCAGCGCCAGCACGGCCGGCCGCACCGGACGGGCCGCCGGGCGCCCGCCGCGGAACTCCCGCACCCGCTGGAAGGGCCCGCCGCCGCCGGACCAGCCGCCCGGCCCGCCGAACGACCCCGGCCCGCCCGGGAACCCGGGAAACCCGGGAAACCCGGGGAAGCCGGGCCCGCCGGGACCCCCCGGAGGCTGCGGCGGGTGGGGTGGGTGCGGCGGGCCCCCGCGCGCCAGCTCCGGGCCACCGGCCCAGTCTTCGTGTCCCGGCACGGCGTGCTCCGGGTGGCCGGGGTGCTCCGGGTGTCCGGGGTGATGGTGACCGAAGGGCCCCCCGAACCCGGCGAAGATCCGTCCTGCTCCCGCGCTCATCTCCATGATGACCTCCTCATCGTATCGGCGACATTCACACGATATATCGCCGCTCGATCGACGGCAACCCACCCGCCGTCGGGCGAAGGACCAAGTTGGCCACCAGACCGGGCCACTCGGGCAAGCCGCTTCCGCCCGCACCGGCACTCGCCGCCGACCGGCCGCGGGCCCGAGGCCACCCGACTCACGCCGTCCCGGACCTCACCGCCAACGCCAGCAGCTCCGCCGCCGGGCCGGTCAAGCGCCGTCCTGCCGGCCACACCGCCCGCAGCACGCGGCCCAGTTCCACCCCCGCCACCGCCACCGGCACCAACCGCCGGCCCGCCACCTCGCGCACCACGTCGAGGTCGCTGATCACCGCCGGCCCGGCCCCCGCGATCACCGCGTTGCGCACCGCCGACGCCGACCCCAGCTCCAGCAACGGCCTCACCGGGCCCGCCCCGGCCCGGCGCAACGCCGCCTCGACCGTCTCGCGGGTTCCCGAACCCGGCTCCCGCACCACCAGGGGCGTCGCGGCCAGCTCCGCCGCCGTCAGCGGGCGGCGCCGCCGGGCCCAGGCGTGCCCGGCCGGGACCACGACGACGAGCCGGTCCACCGCGACGCGGCGCGTGGCCAGTCCCGGCCACGGCCCCGGGGACTCGACGAAGCCCAGGTCCACCCGGCCCCGCGCGACCAGATCGGCGACCTGCTCGGAGTTCACCACCTCGAGCCCGACGTAGGTGTCCGGCCCGCTCCGCTTGACTTCGCCGATCCAGACCGGCACGAAGTGCTCGGCGAGCGTCATGCTCGCCGCCACCCGCAGCTGTGCGCCGCGCTGGGTGCGCAGGGCCTCCGCGCCGGTGCGCAGGCCGTCCACTTCGGTCAGCACCCGGTGGGCCCAGCCCGCGATCACCCGGCCGTCCGGGGTCAGCACCGAGCCACGCCGGGTCCGGTCCACCAGGGACAGTCCCAGCTGACGCTCCAAAGTGGACAGCCGGTTGCTCGCCGACGGCTGGGCGATGCCGAGCGCTCCGGCCGCCTGGCCGATGCTGCCGAGGTCGTCGACGAGCACCAGCAGCCGCAGCGAGTCCAGGTCGGGTCCGGTCATAGCTTCAGTCTATGACCTCACCACCGACCACCGGCTACCGCGCACGCCGGGAACCGGCGACGCTGGACGCATGGCACTGATGTCGGCGAAATCATCCGGTCTCGCGATCACCGGGCTCGGCGTCGCCGCGGCGTACGCACTCAGCTCGGCGTGGCCGGTGGCCGGCGCGCTCACCGTCGCGGTGGTACTGGGCGTCGCTGCCGGGAGCACCCCCGTCCTGACCGCGGAACACCGCCGGGCCGTCGCCGGTGTCACGAAACGCCTGCTGCGCGCGGGCGTCGTCCTGCTCGGGCTCCAGCTCGCCGTCCCCACGGTGCTCGCGCTCGGCCCCGGCACGCTCGCCGCCGTGGTGCTGACCGTCGCGGTCACCTTCCTCGGCACGCTCGGCCTGGCCCGGCTGGTCCGGGTCCCGCGCGGGCTCGCCCTGCTGGTCGCCACCGGCTTTTCGATCTGCGGCGCCTCGGCGATCGCCGCCGTGGAAGGCGTGATCGAGCGCGACGACGAAGACGTCGCCACCGCCGTCGCGCTCGTCACCTGCTACGGCAGCTTCACGTTGGCCGTCCTTCCCCTGCTCGCTCGCGCCCTCGACCTCGACGCCCGCCGGACCGGCAGCTGGGCGGGGATCTCGGTGCACGAGGTCGCCCAGGTCGTCGCGGCGGCCGGGCCGGCGGGCGCCGCCGCGACCGGGATCGCGGTCGTGGTGAAACTCAGCCGCGTCGTTCTGCTCGCTCCCGTGGTCGCGCTCGTCGGCGCCACCGAACGCGGCCGCCACGCCGGGCACGCTCCGCTCGTGCCGGTGTTCGTCCTCGGCTTCCTCGCGATGGTCGCCGTCCGGAGCACCGGGCTCGTCCCCGCGGTCGTGCTCGACGTCGCGAAAACCGCGTCGACGCTCCTGCTCGCGGGCGCGCTGTTCGGGCTGGGCTGCGCCGTCCGGCTCGGCGCGTTGCTGCGCGGGGGCGGACGGGCGCTGCTGCTGGGCTTGCTGTCCACGCTTTTGGTGGTGGCGACCGGGTTCGGCACCCTGGCCGCGTTCACCTGAATTTTTCCTTCCGGACACGTATAGTTCGTTATACGCGGGGTTGTACAGCTCTTGTACGGGCCGGGTCGACGCTTCTGCCCAAGACATAGGACGTAGAACGAACCCGTAGGGAGTCTCCACCGTGAAGTTCGCCCGTATCGCCCAAGGCCTGCTGGCCGGCCTGCTGGGGTGCGCGGCCGTCGCCGTTCCGGCCGCCATCGGCGCCGCGACGGCGCAGGCCGACGTGGCCAGCTCGGTGGTGTTCGCCAGGAACACTGACGACCATGACTGTTATCGCATCCCCACCATCGTCAAGGCGAACAACGGCGACCTGCTCGCCTTCGCCGAAGGCCGCAACGGCGGCGCCAGCTGGTGCAACGACCTCGGCAAGATCGACCTCGTGATGAAGCGCTCCATCGACGGCGGCAAGACGTGGGGAGAGCTGAAAACCGTCATCACCGCGTTCGGTGATGTGAAGGGCAACCCCGCGCCGATCGTCATCCCGAACAGCAACCGGATCGTGCTGCTGTCGACCATGCAGTGCTTCACCAGTCCCGACTGCAACCGGGTCCCGCGCGTGTCCATCAGCGACGACAACGGGAAGACGTGGGGCACGCCGAAGACGCTGACCTCGGAACTCGGCTTCTCGACCGCGCCCGACTGGCTGGCCACCGGGCCGTCCCACGGGATCGTGCTGACGCGCGGCGCCCACGCGGGCCGGCTCGTCGCCGGGATGAGCTACTCGAACATCGGCGCTCTGATCTACAGCGACGACAAGGGCAGCACCTGGCACCTCGGCGCCAAGGACAAGCCGACGTCGAGTGCGATGAACCCGCAGGAGATCAGCGTCACCGAACTCAACGACGGCCGGGTCTACGCCGCGGCCCGCAACCAGGCGAACGACGGTAACCGGTGCCTGGCCGACGGAACGCGCAACCGGGCGTTCGCGATCAGCTCGGACGGCGCCGAGACCTTCAGCCAGAACTTCACCTTCGCCACCGACCTCGTCACCTCGGTCGTCGAGGGGTCGACGGGCCGCATGAGCGCCACCGACACCGGCGGCAAGTACAACCGCCTCCTGTTCGCCGCGCCGTCCCTCTGCGGCGAACGCAAGGAATTCCGGATCCACTCGTCGTTCGACGAGGGCGCCAACTGGACCGGCACCGCCGGCAGCTTGCTCGTGTGGGGCCAGGACGCGGCGTACTCGGACATGGTTCCGCTGTCCGAGTCGTCGGCCGGAGTGATCTTCGAAGCAGGAACGGGGGGCGAATACCGCAACTCGATCCGCTACGCCACGGTCACCGAAGCCGCGCTCGGCGCGCCGGCCTGCGGCGGCGGCTACACCGTGATCGAATCGCAGCCGCTCGGCACGGCGGGCACGGCTTACCTGTCCTACAACGCTGCCAACGGCAAGAACTGCGTCAGCACGATGAAGAGGGCGTCCGCCGGGACGGCCACCGCGACCTCGGCCTACCTGGAGGTCAAGGGCTCGGCACGGGTCACGGACTCCGGCTCGTTCTCCTACTTCGCCGGCCCGGTCTCGGCGGTCGCCGCGGACAAGTGCGTGAAGTGGGGCGGCTCGACCGGGGGCGAGTCCTTCAACAGCGAGTTCGAGCACTGCAGCTGACCCACGACAGGGGGGACCCGCCCCCCGGCGGGGTCCCACCCCTCCCCCGTGCCGCCCGGCCCCTCGCCCGGGCGGCACGGGCGGTTCAGAAGCCGGTGCAGCTCGCGGACGCCCCGGGCCCGGCCGCGGTCGCGGTCTTGGCCTCCTTGCCGTCGACGACGACCTTGCAGCCGACCGAGCCGCCGTCCGGCCCGGCGGTCGCGGTGAACTGCGCCCCGGCGAGGAACCCCGTGGCTTCGACGGTCTTGGTCCACGGCACCGCGGCCGCCACCTCGGTGTTGATCAGGATCGTGTTCCGGTCGAAGGTGCTGTATTCGATGTCGACGGCCTTCGCGTCGCCGCTCACTTCGTAGGTGATGGTGTGGTGCTGGGTGGCCTGCTCGTTGACGTCGCCGATCGCCTTGCCGATCACGACCACCCACAGGATGCTCACGAGCAGGCCGAGCACCGACACGACGACGCCGGCGATCGAGAGCCCCTTGTTGGTCGCCTTCCCGGCGCGCACTCTGGCGATGCCGACCGCCGACAGGATCAGGCCGAGCACCGCCAGCGGCCAGGCGATGACGCCGACGATCGGGATCGGCGAGAACACCAGCCCGAGCAGGCCGAGGACGAACCCCGCCGTGCCGAGGCCGTTGCGCGGCGGCGCGGCCTGGGGAACCGCTTGCGGCTGGAGCTGGGTGTGGTCGGTCATCGGGGTTTCCTTTCACCTCTGCTGGACGGCGAGCAGAAAACCAGCCACGCGGCCCCGCCCGCGTCGCCGGAAGGCCTCGACCCCGTACGACGAAAGTCGTCACCGGCGCCCGCGTGAACCAGCGGAACGGCTGATGGGGACGCGGTGGCCACCTCGTACGCTGACCCCCATGGGACGGTCCGTGCTGGGTGTGGTCTGCACCGTGCTGGCGGTCACCGCGAGCCTGGTGACGGGCATCGTGAACGTGTCGCTGGAGATCAGCCTGCCCGGTACCGACGAACTGCACGTGACGGCCGCCGCGGTACTCGGCTGGCTGCTCGGGATCGGCGCGTCGATCCTGCTGGTCTGGCGGTGGCGCTGGCCCCTGGTGGTGACGGGCGTCGCGGTGGTGCCACCGTTGCTGCTGGTGGCCGACTCGCTGGCCGCGTTGATCGCCCTTGCCGCGCTCGTGAGCCGCTTCACCGGCTGGTGGCGCTGGAGCGCGGCGGCGCTCGTGTTCGCCGCGACCGGGCTCGCGGTGTGGCGCGACGCGGGCCGGTACCAGGACATGTCGCTGGCCGAGGCCTGGATCTCGACCGAGACGATCGGTGCCAAGCTGATCGGCGTCGTCGTCACCGCAGCGGTCTACACGGCGGTCCCGCTCACCCTGGGGATCGTCCGGTACAGCCTCACCGAGAAGCGGCGCCTGGCCGCCGAAGAGGCGGCCCTGCGCGACCAGGTGGCCCGCCGGGAGGAGCAGGCGCGGATCGCCCGCGAAATGCACGACGTCCTCGGGCACCGGCTGTCCCTGCTTTCGCTGCAGGCCGGCGCCCTGGAGGTCACCGCCACCACGACGCCGGACGCCGCGGAGGCGGCCAAGACCGTGCGGACCACCGCCCCGCAGTCGCTCGACGACCTGCGTCAGGTGATCGGCATCCTGCGCGGCGCCGGCTTCGCCGACCGGGCGTCCGGCGGGCCCGCGGAGCCGCCCCAGCCGGCGCTGACCGACATCCCCGACCTGATCACCGGCGCGCGGCAGGCCGGCCTGGCCGTCAACGTGACCATCCTGCTCGACCAGGCGTCGGCGGCGCCGGCCCCCCTCGCCACGGCGGCCTACCGGATCCTCCAGGAGGCCCTGACCAACGTCCTGCGGCACGCACCGGGAGCGCCCGCGGAGGTGACGGTGCGCGGGGGCCCGGGAGCCGGGTTGTCCCTCGAGGTCCTCAACCCGCTGCCGCCGCACCCGGTGCCGTCGCCGGGATCGGGCACCGGGCTCACCGGCGTCAACGAGCGGATTTCCCTGCTCGGCGGCGGGCTGTCGGCCGGCCCGGCCGACGAGCGGACGTTCGCGCTGCGGGCCTGGCTGCCGTGGGTGGCACCGGCGCCCTAGCATGGGCGGGTGAGCGTGCGCGTACTGCTCGTCGACGACGACCCGCTGGTCCGCACCGGGCTGTCCATGATCCTGGCCAGCGCGCCCGATCTGCAGGTGGTCGCGCAGGCGGGCGACGGCGACGAAGCGGTCGAGCAGGTCGCCCGGCACGCACCGGACGTGGTGATCATGGACATCCGGATGCGCCGCATGAACGGCCTCGTCGCCACGGCGGCGGTGCTGGCCCGGCCCCGGCCGCCGAAGGTCCTGATCCTGACGACGTTCGACCTCGACGAGTACGTGTTCGAGGCGCTGGCGGCGGGTGCGAGCGGTTTCCTGCTCAAAGAGGGCTCGCCGCAGGAGATCATCGAAGGCGTCCGGGCGGTGGCGAACGGCGACGCGATGCTGTCGCCCCGCACGACGAAGCAGCTGATCGGCCAGTTCGTGGCGGCGCGCGTCCACCCGCGGCGCACTCACGCCCAGGCGAAGCTGGCGATGCTGAGCGACCGCGAACGCCAGATCGTCACGGCGGTCGCGCAGGGCAAGCCGAACGCGGAGATCGCGGCCGAGCTGTTCCTCAGCGAGGCGACGGTGAAGACGCACATCACGCGGACGTTCGCGAAGCTGGACGTGAGCAACCGGGTCCAGCTGACGATCTTCGCCTACGAAGCCGCACTCGTCACGCCGTGAGTCCCCGCTGGGTCCGCCGAGGTGCGGCCGTCCTCGTCCCGGTGGCGGTCGTGGCGGCGCTCCGGCTGGGCTGGCTGAGCTGGCTGGTGGCCGACGGCGGCGCGGTTCGGCGGACGCTCGAAGCACTCAGCTGGCTGGCTGCTGTCGTGGCGGTCGGTTTCTCGGTGGTCGAACTGCGGCGCCGAAAACCTGTCGTCTCGCAGAGTGTCTGTGCAGGACGGGCTCTTCACCTCGATGGCGATCGGTTGCCGAAGGTTGCCGACGTGTCTTTGCTGGCGTTGCGGGTCAAGCGGGCGGTGGACACGTTCGACCCCGAAGGCCGGGACCTCCCCCGGTACGTGCCGCGCGACCGGGACGAGGACCTGGAGTGGGCGATCGCGAGCGGCGGTCTGGTGCTGCTGCACGGCCGCGCCGCCGCGGGCAAGAGCCGGGCGGCGGCCGAGGCTGTGCGGCGGTTGCGTCCCGGTCATGACTGGCTCCCTCGGCGTGTCTGATCGCCACGATCCGCGACCACGAACTCGCCGCCTTCCGCACCACCGAGGGAGCGATCAACAAGGCGGCAGCGGATTTGATCGCGAGCATCCCGCCGAGCCACCTGATCGCGATCAACCAGCACTTGACCGAGGCCGAGCAGGAGCGCGCGAGAGCCGCAAAGTCGGGTGACCCACGCATCGGCCGGGCGCTGACGGCCTCCGAAGGGTTCGCGGAGTACCTGGCGGCGGGGACGCCGATGCTGCAGCGGTGGTCCATCGGCGACAGCCCGCTGTTCTATGTCGGCCAGGCAGTGATCAGCGCAGCAGTCGACTGCCGGCGGGCGGGCTATGCCGAGGCCGTTCCGAGCGCGACGCTCGCCGAGTTGTGCCGCAGCTACCTAGCCGCGCCGTGGTGCGACCGCCCCGATCTCCCGCCGGTTTCCGAAGGCCTGGCTTGGGCGGCCCGGCCGGTGCTGGGCGCCAGTTCCTGCTTGCAGCCCCGAAGCGACGGCGCCTACCTGGCCTCCGACTACCTGGTCGACCAGGCGCAGGAAGGCACCAGCCCGCTGGGCGGCTCGCCGATCCCCGACAGCACTTGGGACACTTTGTTTTCGCTGAGTTCCGACCAAGGGGTCACAGCGATCGGCATGGGCGCCTACCGAGCCGGGCGGTTCGAGGTGGCCGAGAAGTGTTTCCGGCGCGCCTCCGAGGCGGGCGATTCCGTGGCGCTGGGGATAGTGGCCATCGTGATCGGCAAGATGGGGCGGTTCTCCCAGCTCAAAGAGATGTTCCACGACGCCGCCCAGATCCGGCATGGGGAAGTCATGGTTGCCGCTGCGGCAACCCTCTCCGCCAACAGCAGGTTTGGAGACCTTTCCGATCTTGCCCGCGAGGCAATCAGAATGGCGGACGGAGTAGCAGGCCTCGCGCTGGCCGGCGCCCTCTCCGCCCGAGGTCAGTGGGAAACACTCGAAGCTCTCGCCGCCTTCGCCATCGATCACAACCAAACGGGGGCGATCCTTTCGATCATGGCAGTGATCGCACCAAGCGCCACCGCCGATCATCTCACCGGACTGCTTCACCACGCGATCGACAGCGACAGCCGGACTGCGATCGCCGCGACCCTGCTGTACCTGGAACCACGCGCCAGTTCCCTCCTGGAATATGCCGAACGAAGTGGCCAGAAGAAGAGTGCCACAGTGATCCTGGAATGGGCCGAGGCCAGGGGAGTATTCGCCGAGTAGCTCGAAAGTCCCGAATCGGGCCCCGGATCCTGATTCGACTGGTTACTTCGATCCCGCCGGTGCAGAAGCCACCGCGGACTCGCCGAACTTGATGCCCTTCGCCTCCTTCCCGATCGCCGTCAACACCGCCACCGCGATCAACCCCGGGACCACCGTCCACACCAAAGCCGACGTGTAGCCGTGGGATTCCGCGATCGCCTGCTGGATCGGGAGGTTCAGCGCCGCCAGGAGGTTGCCCAGCTGGTAGGTCACTCCCGGGTAGAACCCGCGGATCGCGTCCGGGGACATCTCCGTCAGGTGCGCCGGGATCACGCCCCACGCGCCCTGGACCATGATCTGCATCAGGAACGAACCCAGGGCCAGCATGCCCGCCCCGTGGTCGACCGCGAAGATCGGGACCACCGGCAGGCCCAGCACCGCCGCCGTCACGATCGTGCGGCGGCGGCCCAGCCGCTCCGACAACGTGCCGAACGTCAACCCGCCGATGATGGCTCCGATGTTGTACAGCACCGCTATCCACGTGCTCGCCGCCGCGCTCAGGCCGGCGCCGCCGTTTTCGTGGGCCTTCAGGAAGCTCGGGTAGACGTCCTGGGTGCCGTGGCTCATCCAGTTGAACGCCGTCATCAGCAGGATCAGGTAGCCGAAGCGGCGGATCACCTTCGGGTTCAGCAGCACGTCCTTGACCGACGTCCGCGTCACCTTCAGCTTCTCCCGCGCGGCCTCCCACACCTCCGACTCGCGGACGCGCGCCCGGATCAGCAGGCTGATCAGGGCCGGGAAGATGCTCAGCACGAAGATCCAGCGCCACTGCAGGCCGAGCGCCGAGTGGAACAGCAGGTACGCCAGCGCCGCCAGCAGGTAGCCGATCGAATAACCCACCTGCAGCAGGCCCGAGAAGAACCCGCGGCGCGCCACCGGGATCTTCTCCATCGCCAGCGCCGCGCCCAGGCCCCACTCGCCGCCCATGCCGATGCCGTAGACGAACCGCAGGACAAGCAGCACGGTGTAGTTCGGGGCGAACGCGCACAGCAGACCGGCCACCGAGTACAGCAGGACGTCGGCCATCAGCGGGATCCGGCGGCCGACCCGGTCGGCCCACAGGCCGAACAGGAGCGCGCCCACCGGGCGCATCACCAGCGTCGCCGTCGTGATGAACGCCAGCTGCGTCGCCGTCGCGCCGAACGAGCGGTCCTTCGCGATGTCCGCCAGGACGAAGACGACGAGGAAGTAGTCGAACGAGTCCATGCTCCAGCCGAGCAGCGCCGCGAGGAACGCGTTCCGCTGACCGGAAGTAAGCGCTTTCCTTGCCGGCCGATCCGTCACGTTCGCCCCGTTCCGTCGGTTTCCCACCGGAAGACTTCAGGCACGGTTTAGCATCCACCGCCCGAAGCGGGCAAGAACATTCAGAGCGCGACGCGGGTGCGGACCCGGCGGCCGACGTCCCGGGCCCACGCCTTGATCCGGTCCCAGTCGCGGAAGTCGCCGCCGCGCCGGCCGGACGCCAGCAGCTTCGGGATCAGGCCGCGCACGGTCGCCGGGTCCAGCTTGCCGCCGAAGGTGGCCGTGCGCTCCGCGTCGATGCGCGCGGCCAGCAGCGCCACGTTCGCCGGCAGGCTGACCTGGTGCGTGGCCGCGCCGGGGCCGCACGGCCCGCTGTGGAACAGCCACACCGGACGCTCGGCGAGCGCCCGGGCGTTGCGCTCCAGCAGCCGGACGGCCTCGGGCCGCCATCGGTGGTAGTACAGGGCGCTGCCGACGACGACCGCGGCGTAGTCCTCGACGCCGGCCACGTCGGCGGCGTCGCGCACCTCGACGGTCAGGCCCGTTTCACCGAGTTCGGCGGCGATGACCTCGGCGATCTGCCGGGTTCCGCCGTGACGCCCGGCGTAGGCGACGAGGACTGCGGTCATATGCCCCATTGTCGGCCCTCACGGGCCGGATTGCTCCACGGACCGGTCACGATCCGCCGAACGGGCGTTCCCACGCTGCTCACCCCGGCGGCAGGAACGCCGGTCGCTGCGCGGGATCGGGTTCGTCGTAGTAGCGGTGGAAGACCGCGGTCTGCCCGCCGGACAGGGGCGGCACGATCCAGCTCCAGTCCGCGGGACACCGGCGCCCGGCCCGCTCCTCGCGCTCCACGTGGGCCAGGAACCGGTGCGATTCGGTGTGGTGGTCGGCCATGGTGACGCCGGCCGCGTCGAACGAATGCTGCACCGCCAGCGTCAGCTCGACCAGCGCCCGGTCGCGCCACAGCGTGCGCTCGGACGCGGTGTCCAGGCCCATCAGCTCGGCGATGACCGGCAGCAGGTCGTAGCGCTGCTCGTCGGCCAGGTTCCGCGCGCCGACCTCGGTGCCGAGGTACCAGCCGTTGAACGGCGCGGCCGGGTAGGTGACGCCGCCGATCTCCAGCGGCATGTTGCTGATCGCCGGCACGGCGTGCCAGCGCAGGCCCAGCCCGGCGAACCAGCGGTGGTCGGGGTGGGTCAGCGGCACCTCGAGGACGGCGTCCGGCGGGAGCGTGAACAGCCGTGGCTCGCCGGGTTCGGCCTCGATCAGCAGGGGAAGGACGTCGAAGGACCCTCTGCGCTCCGGTGGGCGCCAGCCGAGTCTTCGCACCTGCTCGGTGAACTCGGTGTAGCGCGGGTCGCCGAGGACCGACCCGTCTTCGAAGCGGTACCCGGCGTAGCGGATGAGCTGCTCGTTGTGGATACGCGGCCCCGGCGCGCCCGGGGCGTCGGGCGCGAAGACGGTGACCGTCGGCCGGATCCGCCCGCCCCGGGTGACCTGACGGAGGTGGGCGACGCATTCGCCGGCGATCGCGGCGGGTCCGGTGACCCGGCGCCGGTCCCGGATCCGGAGGCTGCGCCAGTACAGCCTGCCGATGCAGCGCGCCGAGTTGCGCCACGCGACGCGCGCGCCGTACGCCAGTTCGGCCGCGGTGTGCCGGTAGGTCCCGGTTTCCTGGATTTCCGCGCGAACCTCGGCGAGCCGGGTCTCGAACCGCTCGCCCTCCTCCGCGGCACCTTCGGCGAACATCCGGTCGAGGAATTCCTCCGCTTCCGCGGATTCGACGCTCTGCTCCCCCGACACGCGCTGGGGGTAAAGCGGCAGCGAGGGCGTCACCCGCTCGGGCGTAACGGTCACCGTGCCACCCCACTCTCCGAAATCGTGATCTGCATCCCGACGAAAAGGTTCACGGTTCCTCCGAAGGTCGCCGACGACACTGGCGGCCCGAAGTTCCCACTGCCCTGGGAAGTCCGGCCAGGCGGGGGAGGATACCCCACGTTCCGCGAAGCGTGCTCCGCCAGTCGTGAACGACGTCACGGCCGTCCCGGAATTCGGCCGCAACCAAGGGAAATACCGAAAGAACAACTGCTACCAAGCGTTATTCGGACATGGCACAGCGCATTCTCCGTCAATCGATCACTTCGGGTGGCGAAATTCGCGTGATCCTTTCCCGCGCGGCCGCCTGCGTCTTTTCGTGGGCATTCGCCGAACGGCCTTCACCGGCGGCGGTCACCCGTGTATGGGCGGCGCGGGCCCCGGCGTTAGGGTCGCGGTGATCGGCCGGAGGAAGGACGTTTCGTGAGCGCCAGGCGCATCCCCGTGGTCCTCGTCGCCGGGTTCCTCGGCGCGGGCAAGACGACACTGCTCAACCACCTGCTCGCCAACCGGGAGGGCGCCCGGGTCGGCGTCGTGGTCAACGACTTCGGCCAGGTGAACGTCGATGCGCTCGCCGTCGCCGGCCAGGTCGACACGATGGTTTCGCTCGGCAACGGCTGCCTGTGCTGTGCCGTCGACGCGAGCGGGCTGGACGCGATGCTCGCGAAGCTGTCGAGCGCCGAGGCGGGCATCGACGTCATCGTCGTCGAAGCCAGCGGCATCGCCGAGCCGCGCGACCTCATCCGGCTGATGATCGCCAGCGAGAACCCCGACATCCGCTACGGCGGCCTCGCCGAGGTGGTGGACGCCGCGGAGTTCGACGCCGCCCGCGAACGCCACCCCGAGCTGGCCGACCACCTGCGGCTGGCCGACCTCGTGGTGCTCAACAAAGCCGACCGGGTGCCCGCCGAGGCGCTCGCGAAGCTCACCGCGACCGTCGAAGAGCTGGCGCCGGGCCGGCCACTGCTGGTCACCGCGCACGGCCGGGTCGACCCGCGGCTGTTCTTCGACCCCGAACCCCGCGGCGAGCGGGCCGGCCAGCTGTCGTTCGACGACCTGCGCGAGGACGACCACCACTCGCGGCACCTGCACGCCGAGTACCAGAGCGTCACGTTCACCGCCGCAACCCCGCTCGCGCCGCGCGCCTTCGTCGAGTTCCTCGAACGGCGCCCGGCCGGGCTGTACCGGATGAAGGGCCGGGCCGACTTCGGGCCCACCGGCCCCAAGTCGCGCTTCCACCTGCACACCGTCGGCGGATTCGTGCAGCTGGAGCGGTCGGCGTGGCCACCGGGCGAGCCCCGGCGGACCGAGCTGGTGCTGATCGGCGCCGGGATCGACACCGGCGCCGTGCTCGCCGACCTGGGCCGCTGCCTGGCCGAAGACCCCGGCGCCGTCGACGAGCGCGGCCTGCTGCACGTCCTGCGCTACCTGCCCGACGAGACCTGAGGCGCCACGCCGAAGATCGGCAAATGCGCTCCCGCCCCGGCCACCGCGACGGACACTGACGGCCATGACGACCACCGCGGTGAGCGCACCACGCTGGTACCTGGTCGGCGTGCTGCCCGAAGACGTCCCCCTGGCCCACCTGATGACCCGCTCCGGCGACCTCCGCTACCGGCGTTCGGCCTGCGGCGAGCGGGAATCCCGCAGCTGGAAACCCCTGGATTTGGCCACGTCCGACGTGACGCCGTGTCCCGCGTGCGTCGCGACGCTGTCCGGGGTCGGCGAGGACCGGGGCCAGCTCGCCCTCGACCTGCAGGTCTAGGCGATCAAGGTCTGCGCGAGCCGCTTCGCCGTGTCGAACGGCTGGGGCCCCTGGGCGACCACCGACGTGACCGCCGCCCCCTCCAGCAGGAGCATCAGCTCGTCGGCCAGCGTGTCGGCGCGTCCGGGCTCGCCGCGCCGGAGCTGCGCCAGCAGGTAGCCGCGCAGCGCGGTCTTGTGGTGGCGGACCACCTCGCGGACCGGGTCGGCGGGGTCGGGGAACTCCGACGTCGCGTTCAGGAAGGCGCAGCCCCGGTAGCCGTCGCGGGACAGCCAGGCCTCGTAGGCGTCGAACACCGCCAGCACCCGCTCCCGCGGATCGGCGTGCGCGGCGGTGATCCGGTCGATCTCCTCCTGCCACCGCCGATCGCGCTCCCGCAGGTACGCGACGACGAGCCGGCTCTTGGAGCCGAAGTTGCCGTAGAGCGCCGCCTTCGTCACGCCCGCTTCGGCCGCCACCGTGTCGACACCCACGGCGTGGATGCCGTCGCGGTAGAACAACGTCGACGCGGCCTTGAGCAGCTTCGCGCCCGCATCGCCGGGACGGGTCCGGGCCACCGCACTCCTCCGGACAACTCGGTATGGCTTGCTTCCTGCGGTGATCCTACCACCACTTGACACCAGACAGACCTGTCTGTTTGGTGGAGGGCATGGTGACCGGAACGGAGGAAAAGACGGCAGCCCAGTGGCGGTCGACGGCCGCGATCGGCGCCGTCGTGATCGCCCTCTGCTACGGGTTCGCGCGCTACGCGTACGGGCCGTTCGTGCCGCGGTTCAGCGAGACGTTCGGGCTCACGACGGTCGGCGTCGGCGTGCTCGGCGGCCTGTCCACCGCGGGGTACGGCCTCGGGTTGCTGCTCGCCCCGAGGACTTCCGCGCGGTCGGCGCGCGGCACCGTGCTGCTGGCCGCGGCGTCGGCGACGGCCGGGCTCGGGCTCATGGCGCTGGCCCCGCACGTCGCGGTGTTCGGCGCCGGGATCGTCGTCGCGGGGGCCGGCGCGGGACTCGTCTCGCCGGGCGTCGCCCAGCTGATCGGCGAGACGGTCGGGGCGCGCACCCGCACCCGGGCGCAGACCTGGGCCAACACCGGGACCGGCCTCGGGCTGGCCGCCTCGGCGTTCACCCCCCTGCTGGCGTTCGGCTGGCCGGTGATCTGGTCGGCGTTCGCCGCCCTCGGCGTGGCGGTGACCCTGATCGCCTGGCGGACGGTGCCGCGCTCGCCCGGAACCGACGGCGTCGCGGCGGAGACCGCCCCCGTCCGCGGGATGGCTCCGCTGGTGGTCAACTCCGTCCTGGTCGGCGCGACGAGCGCGCCGTACTGGACGTTCTCCAGTTCCCGGCTCGCCGAAGCCGGCCTGAGCCCGGTGGCCGCGACCTGGTGCTGGTGCACGATCGGCGTGGCCGGGCTGCTCGGCGGCCTGGCCGGGCGGGCGGCCGAGCACGCGGGCCTGCGGACGGTCAACCTCGTGACGTGGACGCTGGCGGCGGCGGGCATCGGCCTCCTGGCCCTGCCGAGTCCGGGCGTGCCCGCGGCCCTGCTCTCCAGCGCGCTGTTCGGCAGCACCTACATGGCACTGACCGGGCTGTGCATCCTCTGGGCCGCGCGCCTGCTCCCCGCGCGGCCGGCCCGGGGCATCACGTGGTCGTTCGCCGGGCTCGGCGTCGGCCAGACCGCGGCCGCACCGGTGGCCGGCGCGGCGGCTGCGGGCATCGGGTCCGCGGCGGTGTTCGGGCTGACCGCGCTGGTGGCGCTCACGGCGTGGAGCCAGCTGCACCGCCGCCTCGGGCCGCCCTGATCACGTCTTCTTCGCGCGGCTCGGCGCGACCCGCGGCGGCTCGTTGGGCATCTTCGGGTAGACCGGCGGCCACGGCGCGTCCATCAGCCCGTTCGCCATGTCCCGTGCGGACATCTCCAGCAGCGGCTCCATCGACTGGGGCCGCTCCCCCGCGTCGGCCCACGGATCGCCGCGCTCGGCCACCCGCGCGGGCACCGTGCTGAGCGTCAGCGTGCCGGGCTCGACGGTGTCCAGCTCGTCCCAGCCGATCGGGGTGGACACCTGGCCGCCGACGCGCGGGCGCACGCACCAGGTGCCGAACACCGTCTTGTGCGGGGCGTTCTGGTTGAAGTCGACGAACACGCGGGAGCCGCGTTCTTCCTTCCACCACTGCACGGTGATCTTCTCCGGGTGACGGCGTTCGAGGGCACGCGCCAGCGCGACCGCGGCGGCCCGCACCTGGAAGCCGTCCCAGCGGGGTTCGAGCAGCACGTACAGGTGCAGCCCCCGCGAGCCCGACGTCTTCAAGTGGCCTTCGATGCCGTGCTCGGCCAGGAACTCCCTGGTCAGCACCGCGGCCTCGCGCAGCTCGTCGAAGCCGATCCCGGGCGACGGGTCGAGGTCGATGCGCAGTTCGTCGGTGACCTCGGGGGTCTCCGCGCGGTAGGGCCAGACGTGGAAGCCCAGGCAGCCGAGGTTCACCGCCCAGAGGATGTGGGCGAGGTCCTTGGCCACCAGCGCGTCGCTCGTCGTGCCGTTCGGCGTCGAGACGACGGTGGTGGTCAGCCACGGCGGCGTGCCCTTGGGCACGCGTTTCTGGTACCAGTTCTTGCCGCCGGCGCCGTCCGGGTAGCGCTCCAGCAGCAGCGGGCGCCCGCCGAGCCGGGCCAGCAGCGGCCCGGAGATCGCCCGGTAGTACTCGACGAGGTCGAGCTTCGTCTCGCCGCGCTCCGGGAAGTAGACCTTGTCCGGGCTGCTGATCTTGACCTCGACGCCGTCGACGTCGAGCATCATCGCCTCGCTCACCGAGCCTCCCCGAACAGCTTCGCGAGCTCGGCGGGCGGTGCTTCCTCGAGCTGGGCGTACGTGCAGGACTCCGGCGTGCGGTCGGGCCGGAAGCGGACCAGGCGCCCGCCGTGCCGCAACCGGCCGCCCTGCAGGTGCTCGTAGCGGACCTCCGCCACCCATTCCGGGCGCAGCGGCTCCCACGACAGGTCCTTCTGCGGCGCCCACCGGCTGTTCGCGCCCGGCTGCCGTCCCGGCTCGGGCTCGTATCCCGCCGACGTGCTCTCCCCCGCGGAGGCGGCATGAGACTCGGCCCAGGACCGCCACGGGTGGTTCTCGAGCGCGTTCTCCCGCAGCGGCGCCAGCTCCTCGACCAGCTCGGCCCGGCGTGCCTTGGTGAAACTGCTGGCCACCCCGACGTGGTGCAGGACGCCGTCGTCGTCGAACAGCCCGAGCAGCAGCGAGCCGACACCGGCGCCGTCCTTGTGCCAGCGGAACCCGGTGACGACGCAATCGGCCGTGCGCTCGTGCTTGACCTTCAGCATGACGCGCTTGTCCTGCTCGTAGGGCAGGTCGGCGGGCTTGGCCATGACGCCGTCGAAGCCCGCGCCCTCGAACCGGGTGAACCAGTCCTCCGCCTGCGCCGGGTCGTCGCTCAGCGGCGTCAAGTGGACGCGTTGCAGCCCTTCGGCCGCGGTGCTCAGAATGCTTTCGAGCTGCTTGCGCCGCTCGCGGAAGGGCTCCTCGGTGAAGTCGGTGTCGCCCAGGGCGAGCAGGTCGAAGGCGATGAAGCTGGCCGGCGTCTCTTCGGCGAGCTTGCGCACGCGCGACGCGGCCGGGTGCAGCCGCAGCTGCAGCACCTCGAAGTCGAGCCCCGCGGGCGTGACCAGCACGATCTCGCCGTCCACGACGCAGCGGGGCGGCAGGGCGGCGGCCAGCAGCTCCACCAGCTCCGGGAAGTAGCGGGTCAGCGGGCGGTCGTTGCGGGAGCCGAGCACGATCTCGTCGCCGTCGCGGAAGACGATGCAGCGGAACCCGTCCCACTTGGGCTCGTACAGCAGCCCGGGCGCACGCGGCACGGCGTGCACGGCTTTCGCGAGCATCGGCCGCACCGGCGGCATCACGGGCAAGTCCACCGCGCGAGCTTAAAACACCGGTACGACATTTCCGGGCGTGATAGACACTGTCGCGTGACTACCGAGCGCCCCGCGCCGCCCCTGACCGGAGGCGAGCGCGAAATGCTGCGCACCTTC
Source organism: Amycolatopsis sp. NPDC051045 (assembly GCF_040682955.1). Lineage (NCBI taxonomy): Bacteria > Bacillati > Actinomycetota > Actinomycetes > Pseudonocardiales > Pseudonocardiaceae > Amycolatopsis > Amycolatopsis sp. NPDC051045. Next base: position 236,851 of record NZ_JBFBCC010000013.1, on the reverse strand, counting down.
CTCGACTTCCACCGCGCCACCCTCGCCATGAAGTGCGACGGGCTGTCCGACGAGGACCTCCGCCGGGCCGCCAGCCCGCCGTCGACGCTTTCGCTGCTCGCCCTGGTCCGGCACATGGCCGAGGTCGAGCGCACCTGGTTCCGGCGGGTGATCAACGCCGAAGACGTCCCGATGGTGTGGTCGGCCGTCGCCAACGACTTCCAGGCCGCCTACGACACGAGCTCGGCGACGCGTTCGGAGGCCTTCGAGGCCTGGCAGGCCGAGGTCGAGCAGTCGCGCAAGATCGAAGAAGCGGCCGAGTCCCTGGACGTCACCGGTCACCAGCCGCGCTGGGGCGAAGACGTCTCGCTGCGGCTGGTGATGCTGCACATGATCCACGAGTACGCCCGGCACAACGGCCACGCCGACTTCCTGCGGGAGGCCATCGACGGCGTCACGGGGGCGTAGTGGACGTGCTCGCCTGGTTGCGCGACTCCGGCCCTACGCCGGCAGGTGGAGCGCGACCTGTCCGCCACCCGGGTCCTGACTGGTGGGACGCCCGCTAAAGCTCCGCCAGGACGAGCCCGCTGCGCGGCTTCGGCGTGAAGTAGGTGGCCTTCCGCGGCATCCGGCGGCCGGCCGCGTGCACGGCCAGGACGTCGGCGTAGCTCACGGGGGCCAGCAGCACCACGGCGTCCGCGTCCGGCGGCAGCGGGCGGCCCGCGGGGAGCGGGCGGACGCACGGCCCGTCGGGGTCGACGCCGAGCGCTTCGGCGAAGAGCACGCGCTCGACGACCTCGTGGTCGATCACCGGTTCCGGCCCGGCCCGTTTCGGCAGCGGCACCCGCAGCACGGCGTCACCGGCGCGCACGACGGCCTCGCCGGTGACCGGCACCGCGTGCTCGTCGTAGCGGACGTCCAGGCCGGCCGCGCACCAGCGCGACACCAGGTCCTCCGGGCCGAGGCCGGTGCCGGTGAGGACGCGGTGGATCGCGCCGATCTTCAGCGCCGGTCCCGCGGTGACCAGGGCGAGCAGCGCGCCGTGGCCGGCCGCCGTGGCGGCCGCCACCCGGTGGTTGCCGTCGGCGACCAGCAGGTCCGTCCCGGCGACCGCGGCCAGCAGCCGGCTCTGCAGGGGCCCCGCGGGCACCAGCCACAGGTCGTGGCGCCGGCCGGCCGCGTCCGAAGTGGACAGATCGGGCAGGCCGAGCCCGGCGCAGGCCTGCTCGACCTGCTCGGTCAGCTCCGGGCCGCCGGTGGCCGGGACGAGCAGCGCCGCGCTGGTCGCGCAGCCGAGCCCGGCGAGCACGGCGGCCCGTTCGGCCACGACCTCGGGGTAGACGTCCTCGGTGTGGCGGACGCGCGCGGCGCCGTCGTCGGTCACCGCCGCCGGGTCGACCAGGCAGAGCAGGCCGAGCGCCACCCCGTCCGGCCCCTCGACGCGGTAGGGCGCGACGATGTCGCGCACCGGCCGGTAGAACCGCTTGCGCAGCCGTTCGAGCACGGCCCGGGCGACCGGGACGGCGGCGGTCAGGCCGAGCCCCCGCGCCAGCGCCGCGGGCGTGCGGGCGGGGTGCTGCACGGCCAGGAGGCTGTCCGCGGCGCCGGGCGCGGCCAGCGCGGCGATCACGTGGTCGGGTTCGGCGAACTCGTCGACGTCGGGGCCGGGGACCGCGTCGCGGACCACCCAGCCCCGCCCGATCGGCCGGATCCAGTCGTTCATCCTGCCCATCTTGCGCCACCGGGGCCCGGAAATTCGCTGGGGCCGGTGCCGCGGGGATGGAATGCTTAGGGCTGCAAAGCAGTTGACTCCGGTCATGACCGTCCCGAGGAGCACGCCGCCGATGACGACGCCCGCCGCCAGCGTGAAGGGGGTCGGCTTCCGGTCGGAGCGCGGCCCGGTCCTGATCGCGGTCATGCTCAGCACGGCGCTGGTCGCGCTGGACAGCACGATCATCGCGACCGCCGTGCCGTCGGTGGTGCGCGATCTCGGCGGGTTCGCGCAGTTCCCGTGGCTGTTCTCGATCTACCTGCTCACCCAGGCGGTCACCGTCCCGCTCTACGGCAAGTTCGCCGACGTGCTCGGCCGCCGCCCGGTGATGTTCTTCGGCATCGCCGCGTTCCTGGTCGGCTCGGTGCTGTGCGGCGCCGCGTGGAGCATGCCGGTGCTGATCGCCGCCCGCGCGGTGCAGGGCATCGGGGCGGGCGCGATCCAGCCGATGTCGATGACGGTGATCGGCGACCTCTACACGGTGGAGGAACGCGCCCGGGTGCAGGGCTACGTGGCCAGCGTCTGGGGCGTGGCTTCGGTGATCGGCCCGACGCTCGGCGGCGTGTTCGCCGAGTACCTGGACTGGCGGTGGATCTTCTTCATCAACCTGCCGCTGGGCGCGATCGCCGCGCTGATGCTGTTCCGCAATTTCGCCGAGCGCGTGGAGCGCAAGCCGCACAAGGTCGACTACCTGGGCGCGGCGCTGCTCACCATCGGCTGTTCGCTGGTGATCCTGGGGCTGCTCGAAGGCGGCGTCGCGTGGGCGTGGGGATCCCTGCCGAGCGTGGCGATCTTCGTCGCCGGGGCGGTGGTGCTGGTGGCGTTCGTGCTGGCGGAGAAGCGCGCGGCCGAGCCGGTGCTGCCGCTGTGGGTGTTCACCCGCCGGGTCCTGGTGGGCGGCAACCTGGTGGCGCTGGTGGTCGGCGCGGTCCTGATGGGACTGACGTCGTACCTGCCGACGTACGCGCAGGGGGTGCTCGGCGCGGGCGCGCTGGTGGCCGGGTTCGCGGTGGCGGCGCTGACGGTCGGCTGGCCCATCTCGGCGTCCCTGGCGGGCAAGATCTACCTGCGCATCGGCTTCCGCGACACGGCGTTGATCGGCAGCGTGTTCATCATCGCGGGCGGTGTCCTGGTGGCCCTGCTGGGAGCGGGTTCGTCGATCTGGTCGGCGGCGTTCGCGGCGTTCGTCCTCGGTGTGGGTTTGGGGTTGGCGGCGAGCCCGACGTTGGTGGCGATCCAGTCGGTGGTCGGCTGGGACCGCCGAGGCGTGGTGACGGCGACGAACCTGTTCAGCCGGTCGTTGGGCAGCGCGGTGGGGGCGGCGGTCTTCGGGGCGATCGCCAACGCGACGCTGGCGTCGAGGTTCGCGAACCCGCCGGCGGGGGTGGGGCCCCTGCCGCCTTCGGTGGACGCGACGAGCCTGGTGCTGGGTGGCCACGCGGACGATTCCCCGGCGGCGGTGTACGTGCGCGGGGCGCTGGCGGAGGCGACGCACTACGTGTTCCTGGGGTTGTTGGCGGTGGCCGTGCTGTCGGTGGGGGCGTTGCTGCTCATGCCGCGGAAGACCGAGCAGCTGGAGTTCTAGGCGGACCACGGTGGACGACGACCTCGTTCCGCTCATCGAAGCCGACGTCCTCGGCGTGCTCGCTCTCGCACCGACTGGCGTGGCGCCGTCACCGACTACCTGCTGGGTGACTACACGTCACTCATGGGGTTCGCCGCCGGTGCCGGCCGCTGCCGTGACTTGGGCATCCCTCGCCGGTCCGTCAGAATCGAAGGGCCACCAGCGATCAGGAAGGCCCGACCGTGTCCGTCGACGACGTGCTCGCCGAACTCCCGCCCTACCGTGCCCTGCTGGTGGTCGACACCAAAGGCTTCGGCAGCAATCCCGACGCCACCCAGGCGGTGCTGTCCGCCGCGATCCCGGACGTGCTTTCCCAGGCTTTCGAGCGCGCCGGGCTGCGCGACGTCTGGGAAACCGCCCTGTTCCCGCACGGCACCGGTGACGGCTACGGCCTCGGCTTCGACCCGCGCTTCCTGCCCGCCGTGGTGACCAGGTTCTTCGACGAATTGCAGACCGTGCTCGCCGAGCGGGACGCGCGCCTGCGGTCGGCCGCGCGGTCGGTTCGTCTGCGGATGCGGGCCAGCTTGAACGTCGGCCCGATCCTCGAGCCCGCTCCGGGTACCACCTCGGCGGCCGCCATCGGCAGTGCCGTGATCACCACGCACCGGCTGCTCGACGCCGCCCCGGTGCGCGCGGTGCTGGAGCGCTCGGACCCCGACCAGACGTTCCTCGCGGTGGCGCTGTCCCAGCGCGTTTTCGAAGATGTGCTGGCCAGCGGATACGCGAAACTGCCTTCGACGAAGGTCGTGCCGGCGCAGGTGCAGCTCAAGGAATACCGCGGCACCGTCTACCTGTACATCCCGAATCCGAGCGGCGACCTGCTGCGCTACGGGGCCGGCGGCGACTACGCGGAGGAGCTGGCCGAGGCCAAGGCCCAGATCCCGCCGCCACCGCCGGGCAGCACGACCAACGTCATCAGCGGACCGGTGAACGGGACCGCGTTCCAGATCGGCCAGGTGCACGGCGGCCTCCACCACGGGTGAGGAGCCCCTAGTTCTGCAGCGGCACCAGTTCCGCCTGGAAGTTCTCCAGGAACCCCGCGAAATCGGCGTGCGCGGGCCGGATGACGAACTTCGACAGCCCGGCCTCGATGTGCTGCTCCACCAGCCGCCGGGCCTCCGCCCAGCTCGTCGCCACCAGGTCGGTCACCGGCACGCCGGGACGACGGCGGGCCGCGGCCGCCGCGAGCTCGGCCGGCAGTCCCTTGTCCGCCACCGCCAGGCTCAGCCCGAAGTGGTCCTCCTCGATCTCGCGCCCGGCTGCCGCCGCGGCTTGCTGGATGGCGACGCGGGCGGCCCGCGCCTGGGCCGGCGTGTGGAAACTGCCCAGCCAGCCGTCGGCGAGGCGGCCCGTCCGGCGCAGGGCCGCCGGGGCCGCTCCGCCCAGCCAGACGTCCAGGCGCTTCGCGGGACGCGGGCCGAGGCGGACGCCGTCGAGGTGGAAGAACTCGCCGTGGAAGGACACTTCGTCCTCCTCCAGCAACCGCCGCAGCAGGACGAGCGACTCGTCGAACACCGCGGCGCGGCGGCCCGGCGGTACCGGGAACAGGTCGTGCTCCGCCGCGCGGGCCGGGCGGAGGCCGAACACCGGCAGCACCCGCTTGGGCGCGAGGCCGGCCAGGGTGAGCAGCTGCTTGGCCACCAGGACCGGGTGCCGGCCCGGCAGGATCGCGACCCCGGTGCCGACCTTCAGCTTCGACGTCCGCGCCAGCGCGTGCGCCATGCCGATCATCGGGTCGACTTCAGGCGAGTAGACCAGCTCGGACAGCCAGAGCGAGTCGACGCCGGCTTCCTCCAGCCGCTGCGCCAGCCCGGCGAATTCCGCCGGCCCGGTGCCGGCCGCGGGTGCGACGCCCAACCTGATCTTCAGCACGGTTCCTCCCGGAAGGCTCTCCGGGAGCAACGCGCCGGGCGGCCGGGAATTCCTCAGGCCGTCGCGTCGATGACCCGGCTCAGCACGCCGTGCAACGCCTCCAGCTCGGAGACCTCCATGCCGAGCGTCTCGACCACCTTGTACGGGATCTTCTCCGCCTCGGCCCGCAGGGCCGTGCCGGACTCGGTCAGCTCGACCGTCAACCGGCGTTCGTCCGAACGGCTGCGGGTGCGGGTGACGTAGCCGAGCGCCTCGAGCCGCTTGAGCAGCGGCGAAAGCGTCGCGGGGTCGTGGCGCAGCGCCGTGCCGAGGTCCTTCACCGAACGCGGCGAACGCTCCCACAGCGCGAGCATCACCAGGTACTGCGGGTGGGTCAGGCCGTACGGCTCGAGCAGCGGCCGGTAGATCGCGATCACGCTGCGCGAAGCCACCGACAGCGCGAAGCACACCTGCCGGTCCAGCTTCAGGGGATCCTCGCCCAGGTCGATCATGTCCCGATCCTCCTGTCTCACCTTAATGGTTAGCACGCTAAGTATTAGCGTACTATCGATCGCATGGAACGACCGAATGTGCTCCGCTGGGCCGGTTACGCCCTCGGGGTGCGGCTGCCCGAGCGCTTCAACGACTGGGCGTTGCACGACGCGACGTCGAAGCACTGGCGGGCCCGGTACGTGCTCCAGCGGTCGGTCGGCATCGTGCCGCTGTGCGCGGTGTGGCTGCTGCTGCCGGGCTCGATCTGGCTGCGGCTCTCGCTGGTCCTGATGGCAGCCCTCGTCGCGTACTTCTACTCGTGCGCGTACATGGAAGAGAGCATCGAGCACCGGCTCGGCCGGCAGGGCTTCCCCCACCACACCGGACGCCGCATCCGCGCCGAAGCGGCCGAAGCGAAGAACGCCGACGTCACCGCCCGCTACCTCGCGCGCTACCGGACGTCGTCGGAGGGTCAGCCGTAGTGGGGTTGTTACAGTCGGGGGACGATGAGACGCAAGCTCCGCCCGCCGATCCCGCCCCGCCACGGGCTGGAGCCCGCCCGGCTCAAACTGCCCACCGACGGCGAGTGGCCGACCCTGCTGGCGCACCTCGTCGACCGGCTGCCGCGCGTCGCGCCGGATCGCATCGAGCAGATGCTGCGCGAAGAACGCATCCACGGCACCGACGGCCCGCTCGGCGTCGACACGCCCTACGCGCCCGGTTCGTTCATCTGGTTCCACCGCGACCTGCCGGACGAGGTGCCGGTGCCGTTCGCGATCGACGTGGTGCACCACGACGAGCACCTGCTGGTCGTCGACAAGCCGCACTTCCTGGCGACCATCCCGCGCGGGCAGCACATCCTGGAGACCGCGCTCGTGCGGCTGCGCCGCGACCTCGGCCTGCCGCACCTGTCCCCCGCACACCGCCTGGACCGCGTCACCGCGGGGCTGGTGATGTTCGTGATCACGCCCGGCGTGCGCGGCCGCTACCAGACGCTGTTCCGCGACCGCCGGGTGCACAAGGAGTACGAAGCGATCGCGCCGTACGACCCGGCGCTCACGCTCCCCCGGACCGTCCGGAGCCGGATCGTCAAGGAACGCGGAGTGCTGGCCGCCCAGGAGGTGCCGGGAGAGCCGAACGCCGAGACCTACGTCGACCTGCTCGAACACCGCGACGGACTGGCCCGGTACCGGCTGGTCCCGGCGACCGGCCGGACCCACCAGCTGAGGGTGCACCTGAGCGGCCTCGGCGTCCCGATCCTCGGCGACGACTTCTACCCGGTGCTGCGGGAAAAGTCCCTGGGCGACTTCACGAAACCGTTGCAACTGCTGGCCAAGGTCCTCGACTTCGACGACCCGCTGACCGGTGCGCACCGCCACTTCACGAGCGGGCTGCACCTGTCCGCCTGGGACGACCCCGACGCCTGGGCGGCGCCCCCGGCGTGCCCCGGGAACGCCGCCGGCGGTGTCGCTTGTGCCAGAACTTAGGACATCGTTTCCCGAGCTGGCATCGTTTTGCGGTCAGACAGGGCCTGACCTGGGCTTTCCGGCCGGTTGGGGCCGACTGAGGTTGATCCGGGCCGCACGCGTGACGGCCTGTAGACGGCCTGGCTCCCTGCCGCTCCTATGCGCATACGGCCCGATGACAGCCCTCCCCCGTCTTATGGCCGAGGTCGCCAGACCGACGCGAATGCTTGACGCGATTGTCGTTGGCAAATACGAACGCGCCTTCACCGGTGCCCAGTTCGCCACCCTCTACGCCTGGTGCACCCGGCGCGGCATCCAGCTGTAGCTGCCCAAGACAGGCAGCCCGGTCGATCTCGCCAATCGCGACCACCGAGCACTGCTGCCGCTGCTGGCGATCCAGTCACAGCGCGAGGTCCCGCTCGCTCGCCTCCGGGTGCAACAGGCCACCTACCACCTCGGTAAACGACATGTGCGGATCGAGGCTAATCTCGATCCACACAGGTGGGGCTATGGTAAGTGTCCGAGGACCCCACCCTGAAGTTTGCCACTGACCTGTAGCTTGATTGACCCGCCTCCGCGCGGAAGATTTCCCACGTCTCCTTGTTCAAAGGGGGACCACGCCTGGGCACCATGTTGGGTGCGCCAGCCGCCGGAAATCTTCAGCTGTGCTTTGATCATGCGCAGGTCGCGTTCGGCTTGGTTGTTGGTGAACGGGACAGTCAGGTCGCGGGCGAACAGCAGCACTTGCTGCTGGCAGTCGCGCAGGCGCACCAGCAGGTTCCGTGTCTTGCTTTGCTTGCGACCCCGATCCGGTGGGAGCAGCAGGCCGACGTTGATCGTGCGGACGAACCTGGAGATCAACGGATCAACGATGTGGGCGGGGATCGTGGCCAGGCCGGCGTCTCGTGCCATATGAGCAGCAGTGTTGAGCTTTTCGAGAGTCTTCATGGCGATCCTGGGCCAGGTGTGCTCCGGAAAAGCCTCACCGGCCGCGACCAGTTCGCGCAGATGATGGGCGTGTTTGCGCCCGAAGTCTTGGTAGGACATGAGGCCGTCGTGGACCGCGACACCGCGGAACCGGGTGAGGATCCCGAAGTCGTCCATCGCCTCACCGCCACGCTGGCGGTGCGGCAGATACGCGGTGAGGTGGGACGTGCAGGCCACGTGCAGCCACCAGTTCTTTCCTTCGACCCGGATGCCGGTCTCGTCGAAGTGTGCCACCGGCGCTGCCCCAGCGCCTGCTCGACCCGCTCGGCGAACTCGTCGAGGCTGGTGGCGACCGGGGTGAGGACACCGGAGACCCAGCCGGTCGACACCGGCAGTCCCAGCAGGTCCTGCAGCAGCTGCGCTGTCCTGGCTACCGGGATGTGCTGGTAGGTCAGCAGATAGACCGCCAACCCGGTCACGTTCGGTCCATAACACGCGGGCGCGGTCGCCTCGGCCGGGCCGGGTGCAGTCGTGACCCGGCGGCAACCTCCGCACCGCAGCCGGTGCAGGCGGTGCTCGGTCACCGACGGGCGCACCGGTGGCAGGTCCACGACCTGGCGGCGGATCACCCCGGCACGGTCGGTGCGGCGCAGACCCGCGCCGCATCCCGCGCACGCCGACGGTGTGTGGTCGACGATCGTGTCCGGGTTCTCCACCAGTGACAGGTGCGCACCGGGCGCGCCAGGCTGCTTGCCCTGCTTGCGTCCGGTCTTGCCGCGCAGCGACTTCGGGGCGGGTTTGCTGAACCGGTCCCACGATGGCGGCATCGAGGAGTTGCCCGAGTTCGTGCCCAACCGGCGTTTGAGTGCCGCGACTTCGGCCCGCAGCGCGGTGATCTCCTCCCGTGCACGCGAGAGCTCCACGGCCTGCGCTGCGACCAGCGCGGCCAGCTCGTCACACGACGAACGAACACCTTCCCCCACAACAAGATCATCCCACAGTCCCGCTCACAGCCCGAAAACGGCCTGAACAGTTACTCCCTGCGCGGGATGCGTGTTCATGCCAGAGATCATAGGGCTGCATGGCTGCCGAATGCCAGCCGGTTCACGCCAGCGTCTGCCGCGGTATAGAGGACCCAAGACCACATCGCGTCGACGCGACCGTTGCCACCGCCGTCCGAACGGACGCCAGTGAAAAGGTGATCCAGCACTTCGCCAAGGCACCCAGACTGGTCGAGCTACACGGTTCAGCCCGACAATGGTCTGGACACTGATCGAAGCGGCGATAGAACCGCACCGGCTGATTCCACCGAGTTGTCGCCCTGGGATTTCTCGTCGAGGCGGCGCTGGGCTATCCGTCGGGCACCAATGACTAGCGGTCCGCGGCACGCCTTGCCGCAAGAGGCGCCCAACATGGCCGCGATGCCGGTCAGTCGCTGGTCTTCTTCCGCTCTCCAGTCGTCTTCGTCACCCACAACAAAGAAACCGATATTGAGACAAATACGACATCCGCCAGCCATAATCCCCGGGTCAGCAAGCCGCCCGACCTAAAAGCCTGGTCGAAACACATCAAGAGCGCGACCACGCCGACTCCAGGGAAGGCGAGCAGGAGTGGAATCATCCACCCAAGCATACGGCTTTGTCGCGTCATCTTGTCGCCATCCAGCCATTCCTCCCACTTCAACCCTCCGGGAACCGAGCAGTCAAGCGATTTCGCGATATATTCAGCCGCTTGCTGAACAGCTCGCATTTGCGCGAGATATCTGCCGGAGATTACGTAAGCGAGAGTGGGTACGGCAAGCAGAAGCGTCCGCTGGCGATCATTGGCGAGCGCGAATGCGAATACTGCGCTCGTTATCGTCAGCTCGAATGTCAGCAAGCGAATTGTATTGACGTCACGAGTCAAAATTTCGCTTCGCAGCGCCGCGAATTCCGCCAACGGCCCGTCGGCTGGACGTTTTACTTCCGACGACGGCTCAGGAGATTCAACTTCTTCCGTCATGCCTTACATGTCGCCTTCGCCATGGAAGACGTGTCACCAGGACCAAACTACCACCCTTTTGGGCGATGCGCGCGTCGGTCTCAACGCTCGCATGGATGACCGCCCGCGCAGTCCGGATGTCCATGCCAGCCTTGCTTGACGAGGCGCCAGCTTACCGGATACGCGGCGGCCACGGACCTCACCGAGGCAGCGGACGATCTTGCGCGTAGACACCCGGGCTCGTGAGCACTTCCCACTTGCTCTCCTCGCAGACGAGGAATCCGTGGTCGTCGGCCGGAAGGTCCTCGAGCGCTGGGCGGCGACGAACGGTGGGAACGCGACCAGCAGGTCGAACTCCTGCGCGGTGCCGTCGGAGAAGCCGCTTCGAGCTCACACCGAGGGTGACGACCATCAGGTTTTCGTGCCGTTCCAGGTGCAGCAACAGGCTATCCTACGACGGCATCCGTCGGTACGGCCCGACGGTTTCCGCGTGTTCGGCACCATTCCACTGTGCTTCGGCAGTGAAGCGGGCGAAAGGGGCCGGAAGTCCTCCGCCGCCGGCGGCGCCGACGAGTTCCCGGTCTAGCTGGCGTTCCTAGCCCCCGCTGCAGGCCCTGGCGGTCGCCAGCCAGATCGCCCGCGACACCGGCGCGCACTGCCGTCGGCGACAGACCTGGCTGAGGTGGAACCGATCGAGGAACTGGCGGTGTTGTGGGCGCCGGGGAGCGCCGTGCTGTGGGTAGGGAGCGGCAACGACGACGTCGAGTCCGTGACGACCTGGCACGTCAGCCCGGTCGGCGAGCCGACGGGTGCCTGGATCGTCCCCGCTGGCGAAGCGTTCAGCTCCGAAGAGGTCGCCCGACGACTCCTGACCCTTCATCGAGCGGCGGGCGATCGCGGCCGTTCACCCGCAGGAGCTGCAAGCCTGGCTCGAGCGCCTGACCACGACGGCGAAAGTGGACGTCGAAGCCGACGACAGCGAGGTCCAGGACTTCACTTCACTGCAGCATGTTGCCCGTATCTCGGCGGCACCCGGCACGCTCGTGGTGTCCGAAGTCCTGTCGATCGCCCGCACGCTGAGATGGCTGGTGTCCGTCCGGGCGGAAACCGAGCAGGTGAAGAACCGGCGCCGCTACGTGCGAGCTGAGCACGGGGATCCCGAGCTGAGTGGCGATCTCGGTTGTGGATCACATGCCGCCCCGTACGGACGCCTTGCCAAACCGCGGAGAGAAGCATGATCGTCCCGCGCAGAACCGTCTACAATTGCAAATTGCATACACGGTCGCATCTCACATCGTGTGAAATGCACCAACTTCGCGCAACAGTGACCACCAGATGCACCTCATGAATCTTTGCAGAATGAACCCTTTCGCCGCTTGACAGCCCGTACCGTCAGAGGAGACTGAGTACACGCCTCCCCGTCATCCGCTGGAGGACAAATGACATACGACGCAGATGACCTGGATACTCTCAACGTCATACTTGATCAATTTCCAGCTATCCGTGATCTCGTCGACGACGTCCGCTCCCTTGATTTCCTGACCTACCCCATCGACTCACTAGCGACCCTTTTCGCAAACGCAGGCGAGCGTCCGCAAAGGACTGTTTCACTCGAAGCTCTCCGCCTGGCTCCCGCGTTCTATTTCCCACTCGCATCCAAGGCGGATCTGGTCGCCAAGCTCCTGGAGCTCCAGCGCCACCCGTCGTCCGCCCGAACTCCGCTGCCCGACACGACCGAAAGAGGGCATCCCGGCGATTCCACGCTGTTCGTGACCGAAGGCGGTCCGCTGGCGCGACCGCGAGTGGAGCATACGCCGACTGCGCCTGCCGGGGAGTGAGAGGAATCAGCCGTGCAAGCATTCCGGGTGAAGTGGTTCGGCGCCGTCACCCCGGCGCCCGGCGCGAGGTTCAATCGACCGGGAGGCCCGGCCGTCCTGCCGGACGGTCCCCCGCGCGTCGACCCCGTGGGCGCCACCGTCTACACGTTCCTGGATTCGCTGCGCCCTTACGAAACGATCGAAGTCTCCTCACCGCACTATTACACCGTCACCACCAGCACCGGGCCACCGGTACAACCGGACACTCCCACAGTCAATCTCGTTTACGTGGGCCTGAGCCATCAATGGCCATACGCTCTCGCGTGGGCGGAACTGGAGAACGGCTCCCTGCTCGACGACGGCGATGTCATTCGGGCCGACATCCGACCGGGCACGGTGCCTGCCGAGGTCGTCGAGTTCCGGATCGCCAGCACGCTGTGGTGGTGGAAGGAGATCAACGTTCCGGACGGCGAGACCGGCAGCTCGTGGAACATCCACACGGGAGCCGTATGGGGCGGCGCGCGCCGCTTCGAAGACACGGTCGGACTCTGGACGCATCAGGTGCGCAACGGCCAGCGGCTGTCCTTCCGCAAAGCCAAGACGGCCGGCCTGGTCAGCACGACCTACGTTCTCGGCGGACTTGAGCGCCTCGCCGGTGGCACACGCGTGACGTTCAACTGGCTTCGTGAGTGATGTCCCACGGAGAGCACCGGCGACGAGGAGGGCGTGATGCCCGGTTGGTACGTCCATCTGGAAGCTGCGAAACAAACGGCTCAACGACTGCGCGACGGTGACATTCCGCCGGGGTTCCCCCTCGACCTCGCCGATTCGCAGGCCCTCGGCGAGACGTGCCATACCTGGCGCAACTACCTTGCGCTCGGGTCGCTGGGTCCGGACCTGTTCTATCTCCTGCCGGACTTCGCGAACACCACAGGCTGCGTGATCCGTCAGGTGATCCGCTGGGTGGTCGACGTGTGGGCCGTGCTCGACGCGCAGTTCGTCGCCAAGTGGGAGAAGTGGATCGATCCGATCCAGACGAACGATGCCCAGCTCACCAGCCAGCTCACCGGAGGGTTGTCGAACCAGCTCGGCGCGATCCTCGACGAACTGTCGGCTGCCGTCACGTCCGCATTCGAGGGACTGCTCGCCCGGATGGGCGACTGGTTCGGGCTGCTCACCTCCGGGGTACCCCAGGGGTACGGCAACGACGCTTTCTACTGGTCGGACATGTTCCACTACCGCCACACCTACCAATTCCCCTACACGCTGTTCCGCCAAGCCGAGCAGGCACGCGCCGCGGCCACCACCGACGCGGAACGGCTGGACGCCGACGCCCGGACTGCCTTCGCGGTCGGGTGGATGAGTCACTGCGCGACCGACGTGACGGGCCACCCGTTCACCAACGCCAAAGCCGGCGGACCGTACCGTGATCACTGGCAGCGTCACCATCTGGTCGAAAACCACATGGACAGCGAGAACTACTCGGCACGCAACCCAGGACCGTGCTACGGCGAGCGGGGCACCAGTGCCCTGCACTTCTACGTCGCGTTCCGCGCGCGGCACGATCAGCCGTACGACATGCGCGAAGACGCACCTGCCTATGACTACTTCGCCGGATTCCCAGCCTACGACACCTCCGACGGCGCCACGCCCGCGGCGGCGCGGCGCGCTCTGTTCGATCTGGATTCGGGCGAACTCCCCGAGTCCCTTGTCGCCGCTCTGCTCGATGCGATGGCCGAGGTGTACCCGGACGGCCCGAAGATCCTGACGCAAGATCCGCAGTTCTCCGCCGCAGATGCGTCGGGCACTCCCGACGGGCGGCCGAACAGTGATGCGCTGAACCAGATGTGGACGCTCGTCTACGCCTATTTGAAGGTCACCGGAAGCGACGGTCTGAGTCCGCGCCGCCCGGCGCCGCCGTCGGTGTTCACCAACCATTCGTTCCCCACGCCGCCCGGCGGTGGCGGATACGGTGTCGACGACGACCCGGCGCGCGGTGCCGACGTCGATGACGACGACTCGTTCAGCCTGCTCGACTTGGTGCTGGCCATCTTCGCGTGGGTGGTCTACCTCGCGCAGATCATCGAGTGGCTGGTCACCGTGCTGCCTGGCCTGATCGTCGACGTCCTCACCTTCCCGGTTCGTGAAGTGCTCTACTGGGCCGTTGTGGTCCCGGCTTGGAACCTGTACGTCCTGGCCCGGCGAGCACTTGTCATGTCGGGCTTCCTGACGCCCAAGCCGGAGGAGGTCGACCTCGGCCTGACCACACTCGGCTCGGCCTCCGGAACGTACGACGTGGCCGCGGCTCTCGACAGCCCGCTGGGTGACGGTGCGGCGACGTTCCGGGTGACCGAGCCGTCCGGGCGCGAGACAGCGACGTCCGGTTTCGGACTCGATCCCGCCTATCCTCGCGGCATCGTACGGGACCAGCCCGCGGACGTCAGCGCCGTCGACCTTCCGGGCATGCTGGGACTCACCCGCCCGCTTCGGTATGCGGGCGACGGAATCGCCGTGTTCAAGCCCACCGAGTGGATCGCGCCGTGGCGGTATCCTCTGACCGGTCAAGCCGGCAAAGGTGTTCCCCAGGAAGGCGCGCCGGCCCATGTCGGCCCGTTCGTCGCCGGAGACGGCTCGACGGTCCTGCTGCCCGGCCCTCGGGGAAGTACGGCTGCGCGCAACCGGCTCGAGGACTGCAAGACTCCGGCGGAGACCTTTGCCGCGCTCGACGCCTTGCTGCCCGACGACCTGCACCTCGGTGGCCCGGTCGACTACGGCCTCTACCTCATCGGCAGGATGGCCACGGATCAGTCACCCGAGTTCCGGGTCCCGGACTTCAATCTCGACTCCGACCGCGGGTACGCCTGGTTGTGCTGGGGCTGGGACCGCCACCACGCCGGCGCCGCCGGCGAATGGGTCTGCTTCCCGCTCTTGACTGCCACACCCCAGAGCACCTTTTCCTACCGCCAGCCGTGCACGCCTCCACAGTTCTTCCATGCCGACCACGACAACCCACACCGGCTCCAGCCGGATGGGACGACGCCGCTGGACAGTCAGTGGTACGACCCGCGACTGGACCTGAAGGTCCACTACCTCGGTCACGGCGTCGAACAACCGCCGGCCGACGACGAAGATCCCTGTGGCATGCCCGGTCCGCCGCACGAGCCGTTCGACGGCACGGGCTGGCGACACCGGCTGCCGGGCAAGGAGCGGATCGATGACCTCGGCTTGGGCCGGAGGGGATGAACCCGACCATGGCACACACCACCGGAAGGTCCGGGCCGGCCATGACCGACGACCGGCAACCAGACGACACCGAGCCCCCGGCATCCGACCAGCGCGGGGAAGACCCCACCCGCACAGTCGGCGGCGGACATCCCCCTGACCCCGGTCCCGACCCGGATCCCGGCTGGCGACCGGACGACACCAGAGCCGACCACTGGCGAAATGTCTACGGCAGGCTTGCCCAACGGCACCGGCCACGCCGCGAAGACGTGCTGCCGTTCCTGCTGATCCGGGCGTTCTCGCCGGGTGACCGCGGTCAGCGGCCGCTGTGGCCGCCCGTCGCGTGCTGGGAGTCTCCGGACATCCTGCTCATCGACGCGGCCTGGACCGGCCCGTTCGATCCCGGCCGGCTCGTGGCCTCACCCACAGCCGGCCGGAGCTATCGTCTCTTCGTCCGGGTGTGGAACCTCGGCTTGCTCCCTGCCGTCGGTGTCCACGTCCGGGCGTGGTGGGTGCAGCCCGGCTTCTTCGGGCAAGCGAACCAGGGTCAGCAGGGCTACGAGCCGACGCTCGTCGGCGGCGCCATGGTGGATCTCGACAACCGGACGCGGCCGGACTCGCAGCGTCTCGTCGAACTCGACCGGCCGTGGTCCATTCCCGCCGACATCAGCGGGCACGAATGCCTGGTGGCGACCGTGTCCTGTCCCGCGGACCAGTGGAGCGGGCAGTGGGACTGCAACAACGACCGGCACTTCGGGCAGCGCAACCTGACAGTCCTGGCCGGGCACCAGGATGCCGGCCCGCTGCTCTGGACGCTCGGCGACAACCTGCCGCGGCTCAGCGCACTCCACCTCACCCATGGCGGCCCCGCGGCCGGGCCGCTGCTGAACGCGATCGCCGGCGGCAGGCTGACGATCGTGCCACCGCAAGGCGACCCATTCCCGACACCGGTCACGCCAGTCCCCTTCGACGACCTGCGCCAAGGTGCCCGGACCGAACTGGAGCAGCACATCCTCACCATCGTCCGCGTCGAGGTCGACCGCACGATCATCGTGCGCAGCGATCTCCTTGCCGCCCTACTGGCCGAACGGGAAGCACCGGATCCGTTCACTGACATCCCTGCGCTCCCGGGCTTGATCCGTAACTTGCCGAGAGAAGACATAGACCTGGTGGGAGCAGCGACTCGGCTGCCCCTCGTCCGGGCGGTCCCTGACGCACTGAGGACGCTGCTCGACATCGACAACCTGCAGGCCGCCAACATCGCTTCGGCCATGGGTGGCCCGTCGCGATCCCAGCACCTGCTCCGCTTCACCGCGACAGAGCTCGACGGCCGGCTCATCGGCGGCTACTCCCTTGTCGTCACCTGACCGGGCTGCCCTGGTCGAAAACCCCGTCGCCGACTGTGAGCTGGGGTTTCACGCGGCGGGATAGCACTCGCTGAGCAGTCCTCCCAGGCGTTGTCGGGGCATGATCCGGCGAAAGCGGTGGGCAAGGGGGATCACGTTGGGGTCATCGTCGGCGCACGCCCGACGTCGTGGCCTTGGTGGCTGCGGCCGACGTTGTAATGCTGAACGTAATCGTCGAGCACCTGATGGTAGCTGCGGCCCGCCGATCGCGGCGCCAGTCGGGGCGCAGGCCCACAGCGTCGATGCGGGCCATGCGCGGGACGTCGATCCTTCGCGGCCTCGGACGACGGAAATGGTGTTCGACGCGCCGGTGTGCGCGGTCGCCGACACGATCTCAAAGTTGTTGTTCGCCGGGTCCTGGAGTGTGATTGGGATGTAGAGGCTGGTAGGAAGTCCTGATGGGAGCGACGCGAAGTCCGTCGACACCATCGTGGTGTCCGAAATGGCCGCCGGGTTGGTCAGCTGGCCGAACGAGTAGTTCGCGGGGACCCGCAGCTCGTACACGAACGCCTCCCAGTTTCATGCGTCGGACGGAAGAGGTGCGTCGTCTTAAGCTCGACTCAGAGTGCAAAAGACCACTTGACCTGGAGCTTTGACTCAACGTTGCCTGGTACGGTCAGCGTCAACCTCGGGAGGACGTCAGGTGAATGCATGGCAGACACCGCTCATCAGCGCGGCACGGCCCTCGTGGTGACACTGCTCGCCGAGTACGCGGCCAAGCCAGGGCTCGAAGCTCGCAAGGACCGAATCCTCAGCGAGAGGCGGGCGCTGAGAAGCTTCCAGATCGCGCTTCGCAAGGTAGAGACTGCCGCAACCAAGTTCGGCGGTGTCGGGCTAAGGGTTCCTAACAGAATCGTTGGACGTGCCTGTAGCAGATGATGCAGGTGGCGAGGCTGAGGAAGGCTTCGTGGATGTCGTCGC
The DNA here is from genome assembly GCF_040682955.1 of Amycolatopsis sp. NPDC051045. Lineage (NCBI taxonomy): Bacteria > Bacillati > Actinomycetota > Actinomycetes > Pseudonocardiales > Pseudonocardiaceae > Amycolatopsis > Amycolatopsis sp. NPDC051045. Next base: position 219,395 of record NZ_JBFBCC010000013.1, on the reverse strand, counting down.
GGCGTTCCCAGCGGATGCGTAGCCGTTTCATGCCGTGGTACCAAGCGATGGTGCGTTCTACGACCCATCGGATCGTGCCTAGGCCGCAGCCATGGGGCTGGCCACGGCGAGCGATCCGGGTGGCGATTCCTCGGGCACGCAGGCGTCTGCGGTACTTGTCGTGGTCGTAGGCACGGTCGGCGTAGACCGTCCTTGGGCGTCGCCGGGGACGACCTCGTCTGCCGCGCACGTGGGGAACTGCGTCCAGCAGCGGTTCCAGCCCGGTGATGTCGTTGCGGTTTCCGCCGGTGAGCAGGACGGCCAGCGGGATACCGCCGCCATCGGTCAGGACGTGGTGCTTGGAGCCCGGCCGGGCGCGGTCGACCGGGCTCGGACCGCTTTGGGCCGCGACGCGCGGCACGTACGTGCGAGGAGTCGATGACGGCTCGGTCCCAGTCAAGCTGCCCGGCCGAATGCAGCTCCGCCAGCAGCACCTCGTGCAGGCGGGACCACACACCAGCTTCGTTCCAGTCGCGTAGCCGCCGCCAGCAGGTCATACCCGAGCCGAATCCCAGTTCCTGGGGCAGGAACTCCCATTGAATGCCGGTGTGCAGCACGAACAAGATGCCGCACAGCACCTGCCGGTCCGGCACCCGTTTGCGGCCCGGGTTGCGCGGCCGGCGCGGCACCACCGGTAACAACGGCTCGATCCACTCCCACAGATCGTCACAGACGACCCACGGCGGCGACTCACCCTCTTCACGACCGAATATGATCCACATCAGGCACACCCACCGCCACCATGTTGATCATTTTGTTAGGAACTCCAAGTCTTTTCCTGACAAGGAACTGACCCGCGCGAAAGCGTTCCTCACCAAGATGCAACACGACGTGCTCTCGAACGAGTACGTCGACCCGAAGGCTGGTGAGTTACTGTTCCGCACCTACACCCGCGAGTGGCGCAAAGGCCAGTCAGCGGACGCCTCGACTCGGCAGACGGTAACCAGCCATCTCGATAACGGCATCTTCCCGTTTCCCGGCGACAAGTCGCTGCGAGCCGTCGAGAAGACCGAAACAATCCTGCGGCAGATGGAGATCTTCGGGTTCAGCCCGGACGACGTCGATCGCGAGGAGATGGTGGCCAACATCCAGCGCCAGATCCGCTGGATCGGCAACACGCCCGTGTTCGCTCCACCGAAGGACGGGAAGACCCGGCTGGCCGATCGGCGCCGGAGTCCTGGAAGAAATCGACGCGCACTTGGACTCCTTCGAGCCTGTCACAGTCACCCTGCCCTGGCTCGAACCCGGAGGGCGTCCGATTACCGCACGGCTGCTCATTCGCAGGCCCGAAGGTCTTCAGCGCCTCGGCGCTCGTGCTGCCAGCGGGATGATCAGCGGCCCGGAGTACAACCTCACCGCATGGAAGCCGGCCTACGCTGTGGCCGGACTTGACTACACTCCGCGACGAGACGGTATGCATGGCATGCGCCACTTCTACGCCTCGGTCGCCCTGGCGTCCGGAGTGTCGGTCAAGGAGCCGGCCGAGGACCTCGGTCACCACGACCCGGGCTACACCCTCCGGATCTACACCCACTTGGTCCCGTCGAGCCATCGGCGGGCGCGGGTCGCAGCCGACGGGATCTTCAAGCCCCGACACACGGTGGCGACACGGCTTGAAGATCCCGAGACGGCCTAGCGACGGCCTGACCAGATCAACAACCACAAAACAGCGGTTCAGACCCTATCTGGCCTACTTGTGCCAGAACTTGATGCCGCTCCACTGCACGGTGATCGGTCCTGCGCCGCTCGAGGTGCGGTAGCTGCCGAACTTGTCGTAGTAACTGCCGCCCGGGCTGGAGACCGAGTCCTTCTGGGAACCGTTGATGTACACCTTGTGGGTGCTGCCCACCTGGTTGATCGTGTTGCCCCGGACGCTCGTGCCCACGGTCGCGCCGGTGGCGATCGTCTCCCCGCCGTGGACGGCGTAGAGCCGGCCACCCTTCTCCACCGCCAGCATGAAGAACGGCCCGGCGCTTCCGCCGTCCCGGAACGTCTGCTTGAGACTGATCCGGGAGCCGGTCATGCTGGTGATCTTGAAGGAACCCTCGAACTGGTGGGTGCCGCCGGTGTAGGTGGTGTAGCGACGTTCCGCGCGCTGGTCCCCGCTGCCGGTGGAGCAGGTGAGCTTGAAGGTGAGCCCGGAGATGACACCGCACCCCCGCTCCTGCTCCGAGTAGCCCGGCGAGTCCGAGGTCCACGGACCCGTCCCGACCTGGGCGTCCGCCACCGGGGCGAATACCGCCAGCCCCGCCGCCACCGCCGCGAGCACGCCCGCGCTGTGAAGTTTGCGCACCGTCCAACCTCCCGTGTTGCCCAAGGCGGCGGTAGAGGGGCACAGGTTCAGACCTTTGCCCGCCCTGAGGAGACTGTACGAGCCGGGGACGCCCGGGGACAAGACCCCTTCGCGAACCCGGCGATCAGCTCGTCGGAAGTTTTCCGCAGGGGGCTGTCGAATCCGGCCCGGCCCGTTCGACAGACTCGTGAAGGCAAGACCCACCACCGAGGAGCACCGCATGCGCACCCTGATCTCCACCTCGTTCGTTTCGCTCGACGGCGTCGTCGAAGCCCCCGGCGGGGAGCCGGGCTACCGCAACGCGGGCTGGACCTTCAAGGACGTCGAATTCGACCCGGCCGCCTACGCGATCAAGGGCACCGAGCAGGAGGAAGCCACCGCGCTGCTGCTGGGCCGGGTCAGCTACGAGGCGTTCGCGCCGGTCTGGCCGGGCATGACCGTGGAGTTCGCCGGCTACAACGCGATGCCCAAGTACGTCGTGTCGACCACTCTCAAGGACGAGGACCTGGTGGACACCTGGGGCGAGATCACGATCCTCCGTTCCCTGGAGGAAGTCGCGGCACTGAAGGAGACCGAGGGCGGGCCGATCATCCTCAACGGCAGCGCCACCCTGAACCGCGCCCTGGCCGACGCGGGCCTGATCGACCGCTACCACCTGCTGGTCTTCCCCGTCCTGCTCGGCGCGGGCAAGCGGCTGTTCAGCGACACGGACAAGAACAAGCAGAACCTGAAGCTCGCCCAGAGCGAGACCTACGGCAACGGGATCCAGAAGCTGGTCTACGACGTGATGCACTGACAGCTCGTCGGCGTCCGGCCGTTTCGCGATGTTTCACGTAGAACATGTGTTCGAACATCGTGTACGGTCGGACCCATGACGACCCCGGCACTGCAGGCATCGCTGTTCGGCGAATCCGGCCCTGTCACCCTGCACGCGCTGGCGCCCCACCGGACCGAACTGGGCGCCGGCGCGTGGGTCGACGTGCAGCCGGGCTGGCTCGACGGCGCCGACGAGGTGTTCACCGACCTCGTCACCGGCGTCCCGTGGCAGGCGGAGCGGCGCCGGATGTACGACCGGCTCGTCGACGTCCCGCGGCTGCTGTGCTTCTACCCCGAGGCGGCGCCGCTCCCCCACCCCGTGCTGGCGGAGGCCCGCACCGCGCTGAGCCTGCACTACGCCGGCGAGCTCGGCGAGCCGTTCCGCACCGCGGGCCTGTGCTACTACCGCGACGGCCGGGACAGCGTCGCGTGGCACGGCGACACGATCGGCCGGGGCAGCACCGAGGACACGATGGTCGCCATCCTCTCGGTCGGCGCGGCACGCCAACTGGCCCTGCGCCCCCGCGGCGGCGGCGAATCCTGCCGCTACGCCCTGGGCCACGGCGACCTGATCGTGATGGGTGGCTCCTGCCAGCGCACGTGGGAACACGCCATCCCCAAGACGAACCGGCCGGCCGGGCCCCGGATCAGCATCCAGTTCCGGCCCCGCGGCGTCCGCTGAGGTCAGTCGACCAGGACCGGGAGCTCGTCCAGACCGTACACAATGGACACCTGACGGAAGGACAGCTCGTCCGCCGGCACCGCGAGGCGCAGGTTCGGGAAGCGGCGGACGAGGGCCGGGTACGCCGTGCGCAGTTCCATCCGGGCGAGTTCGGCGCCGATGCAGCGGTGGATGCCGTAGCTGAACGCCAGGTGCGACGTCGGCTCGCGGGTCGCGTCGAACCGCTCCATGTCCGGGCCCAGCTTCGGGTCGCGATCCGCGGCCGACAGCGACACCAGCACGATGTCGCCCTCGGCGATGCGCACGCCGCCGATCTCCACGTCCTCCTTGGCGAACCGGGGGAACGCCATCTGCACCACGGTCAGGTAGCGCAGCAGTTCCTCGACGAAGCGGTGCACGGATTCGTCGTCGCCGCGGACGGCGTCCATCGCCTTCTCGTCGCGCAGCAGCACCACCGCGCCGAGTGCCAGCATGCTCGCCGTGGTCTCCAGGCCGCCGGTGAGCACGCCGTCGGCCAGGCCGGCCAGCTCGCGGTCGTCGATCTCGTCGCCGTGCTCCTTGATCAGCATGCCGAGCAGGCCGTCGCCGGGCTGTTCGCGCTGCTTCTTGACGATGTCGAGCAGGTAGGTCAGCGACTCCGACATCGCGCCGAGCGAGGCGCCCGCGCCGCCGAAGAGGTCGAAGCGGGCGGTGCTCAGCCGCTGGAAGTCCTCGCGGTCCTCATAGGACACCCCGAGCAGTTCGCAGATGGTCAGCGACGGGATCGGCAGCGCGAACGCCTGCCACAGGTCGACCGGGCCGTCGGCCGCGGCCATCGCGTCGAGCTGCCCGGCGACGATCTCGTCGATGCGCGGGGCCAGCCGGCTCAGCCGGCGCATGGTGAACTCCGGGGTGAGCAGCTTCCGCAGCCGCGTGTGCACCGGCGGGTCCGCGAAGCCGAGCCCGCCCGGGTTCTGGTCGGCGGTCACGCCGGCGCTGCCGACGAGGTTGCCGAAGTCGCTGGAGAACCCGCTCGCCCGGCCCAGCACGGCCTTCGCCTCGTCGTACCCCGTGACCAGCCAGGCGTTCATCCCGAACGGCAGGTCGAGCTTCCCGATCGGCGCTTCGGCGCGGCGCACGGCCATCGCCGGCACCGGATCGAGACCCTCCCGCCGAAGCGGCTCCAGTGCCGAATCGGGCAGGACGGACGACATCTTCTCGAGGTCGAAGCCTTTTTTCGACTGCCGGGCGAGGTACCGTCGGCCGACCCAGCCCAGGACCCGTGAGCGGAGACTCCCCATGGGACCGACAGTACCGCACTAGCCCGATCGGGTGACGGAGAGCGAGACGGGGTTCACCTCCGCGGCGGCAGCTCCCGGTTCTCGGTGATCAGCCCGTGCTCGCTGGCGACGTAGTGGAAGTACGGCCGGCCGACGTCGTCGGAACCGGTGAAGAGCGTCTTCGACCGGCCGTCGGCCTCGGTGTTCACGCCGTTCGTGCGGGCCAGCACGCCGGACGAGCCCAGCCACTCCCGCGACGCGCGCACCGGCCGCCAGCTCCGGCCGTCGCCGGTCAGGTCGCCGAGGACCTTCGTCATGTCCACCGAGCCGGAGATCCGGAGGTTCTGGTCGTCGGTGATGTTCGCGGTGGCGTCGGTGGTGAGCGGGTAGGACCAGGTGTGCCGGTCCGCCGAGCGCACCCGGCCGTCCACTGTGGACACCACGGTCTGCTGCCCGGAGTCGCCCTGCACGACGTGCTGGGTGAAGCCGCCGCCGGTGACGTCGTCGCTGTTGCGGTAGTCCCGCGTGCGCTCGACGCGGGTGTGGACGCGGCCGGCGGAGGTGTCGAGGTAGCCCGCCGTGACGTCGTCCCGCTTGGCGGTGACGGTCACGTTCACGCCGCCGGAGATGTCCTTGACCGTCGTCTGCCGGGCCGGCGCGGCGGCGACGTCGTGCCGGGTCAGCCCCCCGGACGTCTGCGCGGCGTGCTTGTCGGTGTAGAGCAGCAGGGTCGGCACGACGGTGAATTCGCCGCCGATGTCCGGGAAGGAGAAGGAGATGTCGTGGGTGCCGCCGTCGACGAGCCGGCCGGCGAACGGCGTGACGTCGTAGGTTTCCGCGTGCAGGCTGAACGTGTCGATCGCGACGACCGGCCGCCACAGCTGCGGCACGATCCCGCCGGAGTAGATGTGCGGGAAGGTGAAGGCACTCCCGGCGGCGGTCCCGTCGATCGCGAAGTTCGCCTCGCGGTAGGGGCCCTTCCCGCAGAGCCCGGCCGCCGGGTACTTCGCCGCCACGGCGTCGGGGACGTCGTCGAACCACTGCTCGTCGCAGGCGTGGCCTTCGAGCGTCACCTCGAGGTAGGCGCGGGTGATGTTGCGCGGCAGGTCTCGGGCGGTGAAGTGCACGGCCGGCGCGGCGGGCGTCGCGTCGGCGTGCCCGAAGCCGGCGACGTGATCGGGCGTCTCGGGCGCGGGGTGCCTGCGGTCCGCCTGGTAGTAGGTGAGCGTCACGGTTTGCGCGTAGACGCCGGTGTAGATCGGCGAGGTGTAGTTCTCGACGCCGCCGTGGAAGGGCTGCGGGGTGCGCAGCAGGGCGCTGTACGGCGTCAGGTCCTTGTCGAAGCGGTAGGTGATCGGGCGGCGGCCCTCACCGCTGGGCTCCTCGGTGGTCCCCCACCAGACCTCGGTGCCGCCGATCCGCAGGTCGCCGATCCGGTCGTACTGCCGCCCGCTCACCGTGACGGTCTGGTCCATGACGACCTTCGCCCACGGCCCGGGGCAGGCCTTCGGTGGCGTGAGGGTGCCCTCGTAGAACCGCGGGCTGCCGTCGGCGGCGTTGGAGCGGAAGCCGTCGGCGAGCGTGACGCTGCAGTGCGGGGTGTCCGGCCGGGTGACGGCGGGCGCGGCGGTCACCGGATCGTCGGTATCGCCTTCCACGACCGGCGATGCCGAGGCGACGCCGGGGAGGAGGAGCAGGGAGGAAAGGACCGCACCGATCAACACCAGTCGACTCCGCACGCGGCCACCCTATCCCGGCGGATCCCCGACGAACGGCTGGACATCAAGAGGACAAAGCCCGGCCCGCGGCTCGCGGCCTTGGTCGTGGCCACGCCGGTCCGTAGCATGCACGGCGGGCGAGGGAGGACGGCCGTGAGCAGCCTGACCGGGAGCTTTCCCCCGGGCAGCTTCCTGGCGAAGCTGCCGGAGACGTCGAGAGCCGGTCTGCTCGCCCTGGGCACGGCCCGCGAGTATCCGCCGGGCAAAGTGCTGCTCAGGGAGGGTGATCCGACGTCGCACGCGTTCGTGCTCGTCACCGGCTTCGTCAAGGTGACGGCCACGACGCCCGACGGCCACTTGGCGTTGCTCGCGATCCGGACGGCCGGCGAGCTGATCGGCGAGCTCGCGAGCATGGACGGGCAGCCCCGCGTCGCGACCGTCACCTGCGCCGGCCGGGTCCGTGCGCGGCTCGTCACGCAGCCCGAGTTCCGCCGCTTCCTCGCCGCGCACCCCGACGTGGCGCTCGCGGTCGGCAGCAGCGTGGGCGCCAAGCTCCGCTGGGCCACCCGGCGGCGCGTCGACTTCGGGAGCCGCGAAGTGCGGATCCGGCTGGCGAGGGTGCTGCTCGAACTCGCCGCGGCTCACGGAACGCCGGGCCCCGCCGGTGCCGAGATCGGGGTGGACCTCACCCAGCCGGAGCTCGCCGGGCTCGTCGGCGCCGCCGAACCGACCGTCCACCGCGTGCTCGCCGGGTTCCGGCACGCCGGCATCGTCGCCACCGGCTACCGGCGGATCACCGTCGTGGACCGCGCCGAACTGGAGGCCGTCGCGGACGGGTGACTCTCACGCCAGCGCGGTGACCACGAGCAGCAGCGGACCGCAGAGGAACAGGACGCCGGTGCCGGCCAGGGCCCGCCGGACGTGGCGGTGTTTCACCATCGCCAGGTCCGCCAGCAGCCTGGCCAGCTGGTGCGCTTCGGCGCACTGCCGGCGCACCGGAACGGGGACGATCGCGGCAACGCCGCCCGCCACGGTCGGGAAGGCGAACCGGTTGGGCACGGCGAGGCGTTCCGTGCGCGGCCGCAGGGCCTGGACCAGTTCGTAGGCCGAATAGCCGTACCCGATGACGAAGACGGCCAGGATCGCGAACACGGCGACCCGCCACCCGGAGGCCGGCGGGAGCGACGGCAGGAAAGCCACCTGGGCGGCGACCAGCGCCGTGATCGTGCTCTGCACGGCGACCACGGTGCGCACCTTGTCGTCCGCGTGCTGGACCGCGCCCTGGAACGACGTCACCGTGCTCAACGCGGTGTCCAGCTCCCGGACCAGGCCGGTGTCCGACGCGCGTTTCCTCGCCCTGGGGCTCATCCACGTCTCCGTTCTGTCGGAACCCCAGGTTCCCGCGATGAGACCGGCCGCACCCCATCGGACGACGGGAACGCCGACGGCGAAGGCGGGTTCCCTGGCGTAACAACGCACGCGGGCGCCGCGACACGAGCGTTCGGACACCCCGGGGGTAGCGCTGAACCAGCAACGACATTGGCCGGTGGACTCGGTGCTCGGGCTGGTGAGCGCGCGCACCGGGAACGCGCTGCTGAACCTGGGGACCGCGGTGACCTACGGTCCCCGGCAGACCGTGCTCCGGCAGGGCGAGCCGAGCCACCACGTGGTGATCCCGCTGTCCGGCACGCTCAAGGTGATGGTGGACACCGAATTCGGCCGGCCGCTCCTGCTCGCGCTGCGCGGCCCGGGCGACATCCTCGGCGAGATGTCCGTGTTCGAGGGGCGACAGCGGTCGGCCAACGTGCAGACCTGCACGTCCGTCCAGGCGAAGCTCGTCGGCAAGGCGCAGTTCACCGAGTTCCTGGACCGGCATCCCGAGGTGTGGCGGGCGGTGGCCAGTTCGCTGAGCAGCCGGCTGCACTGGGCGAACAGCCGCCGGGCCGAAATCCTCACCTGCCCGGCGCCGATGCGCGTCGGGCGCGTGCTGGCCGAGATCGTCCAGCGCCACGGCCGCCGCACCGGCGACGGCTGGGTCCTCGACCTGTCGCTCACCCAAGCCGAGATCGCCTCGCTCACCGGGGTGGCGCTGAGCACCTTCGAGAAGACGACCCAGCGCCTCCACCGACTGGGTGTCCTGCGCAGCGAATATCGACGCATCGTCGTCGGCGACCTCGCCGCACTGCTCCGATTCGGCCACGTCGCCGAGCAGAACCCGTATCTGTACGGGGTCGGCAGCGAGGACGTGGCTCAGAGTTAGGAGAAGCCGCAGTCGATCACCGGAGGTCACCGTGACGGACGACAGCCAGTTTTCCCGGACGCTCCTGCTCGCGGTGGACGCCTGGCGGTACGGGACCCGCGACGACCGGCAGCAACACGATCTGCAGCGCGCGCTCGCCGACGTCCTCCGCGACGCGGCCGTGCGCGGCGGCCTCGACCCGGCGCGGTGGCGGCGGCAAGAGGCCGGCGACGGGGTGTTCGCCCTCATCACGGACGAAAGCGCCGAGCCGAAGGTGATCGGCCCCTTCGTCCGGGAACTGGACGAGTGGCTCCGGCGGCACAACCACGACCTCCGGCCGCAGGCCCGGCTGCGGCTTCGGGTGGCCGTCCACCACGGCGTCACGCTCCCGGGCGAGCTGGGCTACGCAGGCGCCGCGCCGGTCCACGTCTGCCGTCTCCGCGATGCCCGCGCCGTCCGGGAGGCACTCGAAGCGTTTCCGGAGGCGAACCTGGTGCTCGCCGTGTCCGAGCCGATTTTCGATGGTTCCGTCCGCCAACGCCACACGTCGTTGACGGCGGAGGACTTCACGCGCGTCGAAGTCGCGGAGCCGGCGAAGCAGTTCTTCGCGACGGCTTGGGTGCACGTGCCCGGGATCGATGCCGGGCGAGTCGGCGCCTGTCTCGGCACCCTGGCCGTGGGTCTGCGGTTCGCCGGAACGGCCGCACCGCCGCCCGGGTTCTTCGGACAGGTCGTCCGCCCGTCATTCGAAGCCGTCGGCGTGCCCGCACCGGAGAGCGTGGAAGGGGACCTTGCGTTCCGGGTGCCCGCCGCGCTCGCCGGAACGGCGCTGACCGGGACGTGGATCGAGGAGGTGCGCAAGGCCGCCACCGCGCACTTCCCCCACGTTCGCGTCGCCGTCGGCATCGCCTTGGCCGCGGATCCGGCGGTGGCCCGCGCCGAAGCCGCCGAGCTCGCCGGCGCGGAGCCGGCCGGGCGCCTGCTGGCCGCCACCGGCCAGGGGCGGCTCGTGGTCGTCGTGTCCGAGCGGGTCCACCAGGTGGTGGTGGCCCGGGGTGGGCGTCTGGTGTTCCCGGAGTCCTACCGGCGGCCCGACGGCGAAACCGGGTGCTGGCTCAGGGTTCCGGGGCACTCGGTGCCGCCGGAGCCGGCCCCCGCACCGGAGCCGCCTGGATCCGCGGCTCCGTCTGCGGCGCAACCGGTTTCGGCCACCACCCACGGAGATCACTCGACGGCCATCGGCCACGGCACGTTCACCGCCCCGATCACCATCGGCGGCGTGCACCGGTACGGGAATCCCCGATGAGCGACGCGCCGGGCACCCCGGCACCGGACAGCTCGGGCCCGGCCGCCGGGACCCCGCCGGACCCCCAAGTCGTCCCCGACCCCGCGGAGAAGACCGACGACAGCCTCCTCGGCGACGACCAGCGCGGGTTCGCCGAGACTTTCAAGCAGGGCAGCCACTTCCTCTCGCCCGAGGTCGACCAGTACGGCGCGGTCGTGTCGATCGGCCGGGCCGACATCAAGGCACTGCAGGTCGGTGACGGGGCCCACATCTCCGTCGGGCAGACCGTGTCGTGCACGTCCGGACCGGTCCGCGAGGAAGTCCTGACCTGGATCCGGGAGCGCTACCTCGAGGTGTCCGGGTATGAGGAAATGGTCGAGTCGCTCAAGTCCAACCGCGTCCTGCTCCTGCGCGGCCACCCGGGCACGGGCCGGGTCACCACCGCCCTGCACGTGCTGGACCGGCTCACCCCCGGCCGGGTCTTCCGGCTGGACAGCGGCGGAACCCTCAAATCGCTGACCGAAACCGGGCTGCCCGAGAGCAACGCCGGTTACGTGGCCGAGGTTCCGCACCGCATCGCGGGCTCACTCACGGAGACCCACCTCGAGAAACTGCACGGACTGCTCAAGGACAAGGAGGCCTACTGCGTCCTGATCGCCGAGACCGATCCCCGGCCCTCCGACGTCTTCGGCGGCTACGCCCACGACTACTCCGCGCCGGACGCCGGGGGCCTGCTGAAGAAGCACGCGGACCACGAGGCCCGCACCGACGACCCGGACGACTTCGAAGACCGGATGTCGGAACTGCTGGCGGCGGACTGGGTCGCGACGGCACTGGGCCCCGGCCCGCGTCCCCTCGAGTCCGTGCGCATGGCGGCGCTGCTGGCCCAGCACGCGAGAGGCCGGCTCACCCGGGTCGACGTCGAACGGGAAGCCACCCGGGGGGTGTACTTCCAGATCGCGGAATGGTTCGCCGGCATCCAGGCCGTGCCCGCGGGGGAAGACCGCGACGAGGCGCTGCGCCTCGCCGCGTTCCGGATCGCGCTGGCCGTGTTGAACAAGTCGCCGTACCACATCGTCGCGGAGGCGGCCGGCCGGCTGGCCGGCCGGCTCATCGCCGCGACCGGGGCGACTGGAATCAGGCGCACCTCCTTGTTCACCGACGACCAAGAGCACCGCCTCCCGGCCCTGCGGGCGAAGGTGATCGACGGGTACACGACCTTTGGCCAGGAACTCGTTCCCATGCCCCTGCTGGTCTTCCACGACGAGCGGTACCCCAGCACCGTGCTCAGGTACGTCTGGGACCACCACCACCGCATGCGGGACGCCATCGCGTGGTGGCTGACCAAGCTCAGCAAGGACCCCTGGGCTCTCGTGTGGGTTCGCGCCGCCCAGGCCACCGGGTACCTCTGCGGTCTCGACTTCGCCTACGGCTACACGAAGATGATCGCTCCCGGCGTCTACGCGCCGCCGACCAAGGCCATCGCGAGGCGGCGCCGGATGTCGGCGGCCATCGCGCTGGACCAGGCGGCGCAGGACGAGAACCTCCGGCCGGCGATCCGGCGGCAGCTGCGTCGCTGGTGCCGGTCCCGGAGCTACCCGGCACGCTGGACCGCCGCGGCGGCGCAGGGATTCACCTTCGGGCGGCGCTACGTGACGGAATCGCTGAACGAGCTGCGCATCGTCGGGACACCGGCGGAAGGGCCGACGGACACCGGTCCCGACGACGGACTCGTCTGGGTGGCCGGCTTCAGCATCGCCAAACTGCTGGCCTTCGGTGAGATCCGCCCGGTGCTCGACTGCCTCGGCGGGTGGATCCGGAGTGAGCGCAGCAGTCTCCGCCGGCTGGCACTGAACGCGATCGACCAGCTGACCGATCTCTACGCGTTCGAACTCGACCACCTGGCCGTTTCCGGGGGCAGCGAACGGCCCGAACTGCCGGCCGTGGCCCAGAAGTGGCCGTTGCTGCTCACGTTGCAGTGGCAGCAGCCCGCGCTCACCGAACCGATCGCCGACCTGCTCCGCCAGGCGCTGCGCGCCCGCGCCGGAGGGTCCGTGGCCAAACAGGTCCTCGGCAAGTGGGTCCGCGTCGCCGAGCGCGACACCGAGTGCCTCGAAACGCTGGCCCGGTTCCTGCCCTATGTCATCGACACGGAAAGCGACCGGCTCCGGCTGAAGCACCTGGTCGACCGGCTCCAGACCGACTGGGCCGATCCGCTCCGGCCCGAAGTCTCGGCCCGGTTGACCGACGCAGTGCACGCGCGACGAGAAAGGTATCTGCCGACATGAGTGCCGAGAAGAAGCCGGACGAAACCCCGCAGCCGCCCGCCGCGCCGGACCCGAACTGGCGCGAAGACGCGAAGCAGGAGAACGCCCCGGACGAGGAGGTCCGGACCGTCGAGCCGTCCAACCACACGCCGATCGTCGGGGAGTACCGGGTCGGCCGCCTGGACTTCCTCATCCGGCGGGCCCCGGCCCGGCCTTGGACGGCGACGGTCTTCGTGCACAAGAACGGGGCCATGACGACCTTCCGCGGCGGTAAGCAGCCGACGGTGCGCAAGATGCTGTGGGGCGGCTTCCGGAGCCAGTACGAAGTGGACATGTCCCTGCGCCGCCTGACGCTGGGGATCACGTTGCCCAGCGCCGGGGACGCCTTCGTCTTCCGGGCGGCAGTCGACGTGCAGTGGCGGGTCGTCGACCCGGAACTGGTGGTGCGGACCGGTCTCACGGACGTTCGCCGGGTCGTCGTGCCGCTGCTGCTCGAAGGACTGCGGCAGGAGACCCGGTCGCTGCGGGTGGGCGACGTCGAATCCGCGGAGAAGGCGGCCGGCGCGCGCTTCGGGCACGCGTGGCTCGAGGCGGAGCACGGGCTGTGGACGAAGGTGCTCGTGCGCCTGCGCATGGACAAGCAGGCCGAGCACAACCTGCGGCTCGCGTCCGAGGTGCAGGCGTTCAAGACGCTCATCGAAGGCGGCGACATCGACCAGTTCGCGCTCCAGCTGGCGCAGAACCCGCAGCAGGTGGCCCCGGTGGTCGAGGCTCTCGTCAAGGAGCGGGACACCCACCGCCGTCAGGTGTTCGACTTCATCAACAACCTGCTCGCGTCCGACGCGCTGGACCGCTGGCAGATCGACGACCAGGTCCGGGTTACGCTGGAATGGCTCAAGGTCTCGATCAACCGGGTCATCTCCGGAACCGACGAGGCCCGCCAGCTGTCGTTCACCGGTACTCCGCCGATGCCGGCGCCGACGCCAATGTCGACGCCGACGCCGACGCCGGCGAGCGGCCGGGACAACGGGTCGGGACCCGGCTGAGGGACCGGCGTCTGAAACGTTTCAGACCATGCTAGGCTCGCACCTCTCGGCAAGGGGGTTCGGTGGTCGGCATCAAGGACGTCGCGAAGCGGGCCGGCGTCTCGATCGGCACGGTGTCCAATGTGGTCAACCGGCCGCACGTGGTCGCGGCCGCCACCCGGAGCCGCGTGCTTTCGGTGATCGAGGAACTCGGCTACGTCCGGGACGAGTCGGCGCGGCAGTTGCGCGCCGGCCGCAGCCGCGTCATGGGGTTGCTCGTGCTCGATCTCGGCAACCCCTTCTTCGTCGACGTCGCCCGCGGTGCCGAGGAGGCCGCGCACGCCGAGGGCCTCAACATCATCACCTGCAACAGCGGGCAGCGGTCCGAACTGGAAGCGTCGTACCTGGCGATGTTCGCCGAACAACGGGTCCGCGGAGTGCTGCTGAGCCCCGTCGCGACGTCCGGCGCGGCCCTGGCCGCGTTCCGGCGCAGCGGCACGCCGTACGTCTTCGTCGACCGCAAGGCCCCGGCGTCGGAGGCGAGCTCCGTGTCGGTCGACGACGTCGCCGGTGGCGCGCTCGCGGGCCGGCACCTGGTGGAAACCGGGCACCGGCGGATCGCGTTCGTCAACGGCCCCGCCATCCTCACCCAGTGCCGCGACCGCGAGCAGGGTCTCCGCAGCGCGCTGGCCGGCTCGGCGGCGGAACTGACGGTGCTGGAGGCGATCGGCCTCGACGTCTCCTCGGGCCGCGACGCCGGCGCCCGCCTGCTCGGCACGAGCCCGCGGCCGACCGCGGTGTTCTGCGCGAACGACCTGCTGGCGCTGGGCGTGCTGCAGGCGATGGTCGGCGCGGGCGTCCGCGTCCCGGACGAGATGGCGATCGTCGGCTACGACGACATCGAGTTCGCGGGCGCGGCGGCGGTGCCCCTGACGTCGGTCCGCCAGCCGGCCCGCCGCCTCGGCCGCACGGCGGCGGAACTCCTGCTGGCGGAGACGTCGGACACGAAGCCGGAACGGCGAGCCGTGGTGTTCACCCCGGAGCTGGTCGTCCGCGAATCCACCCGGGTACGCCGCTAGACCACCGCGGCTCACGTCGTGGCGAACAGCCGGCACTCGCCGGATCCTTACGCCGGCGTAGTCCGGGAACCCCTCCCGCACCTGCCGCTAATCGTTTGGGATTCACGGAACGGTTCGGCAAGCTCGGGGTCATGGTGACGAGGTGGGTGCGGCTGCAGGCCGTGGCGGTGTCCGGTTCGTCCGCCGAAGGCCTGATGCTGGCGGCCATCCCCCTGCTCGCCGTGTCCGTCACGACCGATCCGCGCGAGGTGTCGCTGGTCAACGTCGCCGGCCAGGCGCCGTGGCTGCTGCTGTCCCTGTTCGCCGGGGTGCTCATCGACCGGGTGCGCCGGACCACCGTGTTGGCGTGGGCCTACGCCGTGCAGGTCGCGGCCGCGGTCGTGCTCGGCGCCGTCGCCTCCGCCGGGCTGCTCAACCTGCCCGTGCTGCTGCTGGTCGCCTTCGTCGTCACCTCGGCGCAGGTGCTCGGGGACGGCGCCAGCGGTGCGCTGGTGCCGGAGCTCGTCGAACCGGGCCGGCTCGCCCACGCCAACGCGCGGCTCACGGTGATCGACCGGGGTGTCGTGCAGTTCGTCGTGCCGCCGCTGACCGGGTTCCTCGTCGCGGCCGCCGCCGGCGCGCCCGCCTGGCTGGCCGCGGCCTGCGCGCTGGTCGCGCTGGTGCTGGCCCGCCGGATCCCGTCGCAGTCGGTCGTGGCGGCGACGACGCATCCGCTGCGGGACCTCTCGGGCGGGCTGCGGCACCTGGTGCGGACGCCGCTGCTGCGGTCGATCACGATCAACGTCGCCCTCGGCTCGTTCGCCGCGAGTGCCGGCAACGCGATGTTCGTGCTGTACGCGACGCAGGTCCTGCACGTCGGCTCGGTCGGCTACGGCCTGCTGCTCGCCTGCCTCGCCGTCGGCTGGGTGGCGTCGTCGTTCGTGGTGCAGAAGGTGGTGGACCGGCTCGGCTACTCGTGGTCGATGCGGCTGGCGCAGAGCTTCGGCGTGGTGGCGCAGCTGCTGATCGCCGTCGTCCCGCCGTGGCCGCCGCTGGTGGGCGTCGTGCTGATGTCCCTGACGGCGACGGTGCTGATCTGGAACGTCTGCTCGCAGTCCAGCCGCCAGCGCTTCACGCCGGCGCCGCTGCTGGGCCGGGTGCTCACCAGCCACCGGGCGCTGGCCTGGGGACTGACCCCACTGGGCGCCCTCAGCGGCGGCCTGGTCGCGGCGCACTGGAGCCTGCGCGGCGTCTGGGTGATGGCGGCGGGCATCCAGGCCGTCAGCGCGGTGCTGGTCTGGTTCACCCTGTCCCCCGCGGCGTTCCGGCGGACCGAAGAACTCGCCGCCGCCGAAGGCTGAAGCCGGGTGGCGTGCCGGGTCGGGGCACCGGCACGCCACCCGGACGCTCAGGCGCCCAGGGCCAGCGCCACCGCACCCAGCAGCGCCGCGTCCTGGTCGAAGCGGGCCGCCACCAGCTGCGGCGGGAACGGCACCGCGTGCGCGAGGCGGTCCGCCAGCGCCGGCAGCAGCACGTCCGCCGACCGCACGAGCCCGCCGCCGACCGCGATGCGCTGCGGGTCCAGCGCGATCGCCAGGTTGGCCACGTGCATCGACAGTTCGTCGAGCGCGGCCCTCACCAGCTCCTTGGCCTCGACGTTCTCCCTGGCCAGCGCGAACAGTTCCCCGGCGGTGACCGGGCGGCCGAGCAGCCTGCTCGCCCGGCCGCCCAGCCCACGCCCACCGACGGCTTCCTCGAGCGGCGCCGCTCCGCTCGCGAAACCCTCGGTGTCCTGCGGCGAGAGCAGGTTGTACCCGATCTCGCCCGCAGCTCCGTTGGCGCCCGTCAGCACCCGGCCGCCGATCAGCACCGCGGCCGCGATGCCGGTGCCCAGTGACAAGAACACCGCCGGGTCGGCCCCGGCCAGCGCGCCCCAGCGCCACTCCGCCAGCGCCGCCGCCTTCGCGTCCGTGCCCACCGAAATCGGCACGCCGGGGAACTCCGCGGCCACCAGCTCACGCAGGTGCAGCTGTTCCCACCCCGGCACATTCGGCGCCAGCAGGATGCGATCCGGCAGCACGATCCCCGGGCTGACGACGCCGATGCAGGCGGGCACCGCACCTTCGTCGGCCAGGAGGGCCCTGGCCGCGGCGAGCGCACGCACCACGACCTGCTCGGCCCCCGCCTGCGCGTCGGTGTCCAGCCGGCGCGTCGCCAGCAGGGTGCCGTCGCGATCGGCGAGCCCCAGCGCCACCTTCGTGCCGCCGAAGTCGATCCCGAGAATCCGTTCCTCTGTCACGCGTGAGCCCCTCCCGTCCCCCGCACCACGATCCGGCCCGTGTTGAACCCGTCGACGCTGATCACCGGCACCGCGCCGCACAGGTCGGCCGCCCGGTAGGTGACGGTCAGCGTCTGCGACTGGCCCGGCCACAGCGTGAGGTCGTTGTCGTCCCAGGTCGCGTTCGCGAGCTGGTTGTCCCCCGGTGCCTCGCGGCCGTCCGGCGTCCCGCGGCGGACGTCGGCCCGCAGGAAGAACGCCGCCCCCGGCGTCTTCGCCGTGTTGGTCACGGTGACCGTGGAGACGAGGTCAGCACCGGTCGCCCGAGTCGACGCCACCGCGCTGACCTGCGACTTCGGCAGGTTCTGCAGCGCCTGCAGGTCGCTGTACTGCGCCAGCGTCGCCTGCGGGTTGCCCAGGGTTTTGCCCCAGTCGACGACGTCCTCCTGCGTGGACAGCCAGTAGACGTTCCGGTCGACGACCTTCCCGCCGCGGGAGACCTGCAGCTCGACGAAGTAGACCTGCGCGGGCGCCGGGGCCTTCGTCTCGGCGGGCACCTGGGGCTTCAGGACGCCGGTCTGGACGCCCTGGCTGCCGAGGCTCAGCCCGGAAGCGGTCTGGTCGTCCAGGACCTTGCCCGCGGTGTCGAGCACGCGGGCCTGCACCGAAAGCCCGGACTGCGTGGCCGCGCCGAGGTTGTCCAGGGTGACGGACCCGTTGTCGTAGCCGTAGATCGCGTGCAGCGGCTTGTTCGCCTTCTGAGCGCCGAAGTACGCGCCCGCCTGGTCGCCGTCGTCGTTGTAGAGCGACCACAGCAGCGTCGGCCACCCCTTGTTCAGCTGCCAGTAGACGACGCCGGTCGACGGGTTGTCCTTGTCCGTCGAGTGGTGCAGGAACGCCTCGAACTGCGAGCGGGTGTTCTCGTAGTTCGCGATGTTCGCCAGGTCCACATAGGACTTCAGCGAGGTCCACTTCCCGTACCGCTGCGTGATCGACTGGTCCAAGGTGTACAGCGTGCCGAACGCGTAGCCGCCGTGGCCCGGCTCGAAGTTCGCGTGGTACTGGTTGTACGCCGGGTCCTGCCACAGCTTGGCCTGCTCGGCCGGCGACAGGAACCGCTTGATCGAGTCGAGCGTCGGCACGGTGTGCCCGGCGCTCTGCTCGCTCGCGAAGCCCCAGGCGCCGCCGGCGTTGGTGCGGGAGGAGTCCTCGGCGTCGAAGTGCGAGCTGTCGTACCAGTAGGACGGCGGGACCCAGTCGTACGGGCCTTCCTTCTCCCCGGACTGGCCGAGCGTCGGCGTGCTCTTGTACTCCGCCGAAGCGATCACCGGGACCTGGAAGTCGGCTTCCTCGAACGCCTTCAGCGTCTCGGACTCCTGGCGCGGGACCGGCTCGTTGTCGCTCCAGCCGTAGTTGAAGACGCTCGGGTGGTTCCGTTCCCCCTGCGCGATGGTGTACGCCGAGTCGTGCATGATCCGGTAGTCGCGCTCGGTCAGCGTCGAGGCGTCTTCCGGCTGCCAGGCGTCACAGCAGAGGAACCCGCCGATCACCAGCAGGCCGGCGCGGTCGGCCTGGTCGTAGAAGTCCTGCGGCATGTCGTGGCCTTCGAGCCGGACGCCGGTCAGGCCCAGGTTCTTGATCAGCGCGATCTGGTGCGCGGTGTCGGCCTTGTCGTAGTGCAGGAACAGGTCCGGCGCGAAGCCACCGCCGCGGAACACGAAGTCCCGGCCGTTGATCGTGAACTGCCGCGCACCCTCGGGCAGCGGCGCGGACTTCCCGACCAGGCGCGAGGTCACCGTGCGGATGCCGAAGGCGCTCTTCGACGACGTCGACAGCACGCCGTCCTGCGAAACCGCGGTGGTCAGCGTGTACAGCGGCTGGTCGCCCATCGCGTACGGCCACCAGAGCCGCGGGTGCGCGATCTTCACCGGCGCGAACGCCACCGTCCGCTTGGTGTTCGCCGGGATCGTCACGCGCTGCTCGACGACGATCGGCGCGCCCGCCGGCGGGGTGACCGTCGCCGCGACGTCCCCGGTCTGCGCCGAAGCCGCGTCGTTGGTGACGTCCACCTTCACCGTCAGCTTCGAGCTGGACAGGTCGGCGGCGTTGTCCTGCACGACGTGCGCGTTGTCGCCGGTGAGCGCGTCGGAGACCTGCAGGGTGGGCGGGAACTGGACGCCGGTGTCGTTGTCCGGCGGGATCTGGCCCCAGTCGACCTGGTCGAGGGTGTACATCTTCGTCGGGTCGTTGGGGTAGACCTTGATCGCCAGGGTGTTGCGGCCCGGCTTCACCAGCTTCGTGACGTCGAAGGTGTGCCCGGCGAACGCCCCGCTCACCACGTCCTTCGTGGCGACGAGCGTGCCGTTCACCCAGACGTCGCCCTCGCCGACGATGCCCGGGATGGTCAGCTTGGCGTGCTGCCCCGGCCGGATGGCCGGGGCGAAGTCGGTGCGGTACCACCACGGGTCGGAGAACGGCTTCGTGACGACGGGCCCGAGCTTGTCGACGTACCCGAAGCACTTGCGCATGGTGTCGGAGTAGAAGACGTTCGGGCACTGGCCGTTCTGCACCAGGGCGTTGATCTCGGTGCCGGGCGCGCCGGCGTCGTCCGGCTTGACCCGCAGCCAGCCGCGGGTGGCGTACCCGGGGGTGGAGACCTGCTCACCGCCGTCCTTGACTTGCGCGGTGGTGAGGACCTGCCAGCCCTGCAGGCCGAGCGTGCTCAGGCCGTGCGGCTTCCCGGCGGCCTGGACGTCGTGCGCGGCGGCGGGTCCGGCCACGCCGAGCACGCCGGGCACGAGCAACAGCGCCGCGAGGATCGCGAGCTTCTTCGTCATGCCTGAGCCCCTTCGGTTTCGGTGGCGAAGGCCTCTTTGATCTCCTTGGGACCGAACGGCCAGGTGCGCTCGGCCTTGGCGTAGCCGAGGTAGGCGAGGCCGCCGGCCACGATCCAGCCCACCGACAGCCCGATGGGCACCCAGTCGGCCGAGACGTAGATGTAGACCCAGCCGACCAGGGCGATGAGCGTCGGCAGGGGGTAGAGCCACTGCCGGTAGGGCCGCCGCAGGTTCGGCTGGCGGCGCCGCAGCGTCCAGATCGCCGCGACTTGGGCCAGCGACTGGACGATGACCAGGGTGGTGACGGCCGCGTTGATGACGTCGGTCAGCGTGAACAGCGAGCCGATGATCGTGATGGCGCCCATGGTGAGCACGCCCGCGGTCGGCAGGTGCAGCTTCGGGTGCAGCTTGCCGAACACCGGCAGGAACACCTTGTCGCGCGCGGCTTCGAACGGCACGCGCGAACCACCGAGCAGCCCGGCGAACACCGACCCGATCGCGGCGATCACGATCAGCACGGTGACGGCCTTGGCGGCGCCGGTGCCCCAGACCTGTTCGAGGACCGACGACGCGACCGACTTCGCCTCTTTCAGCTGGTCCAGCGGGATCGAGCCGAGCACCCCGACCTGCAGCAGGAAGTACAGGCCCATGATGCCGAGGATCGAGAGGATGATCGAGCGGGGCAGCGTGCGGCCCGGCGTGCGCACCTCGCCGCCGAGGTAGGCGGAGGTGTTGTAGCCGAGGTAGTCGTAGATGGCGATGATCAGGCCGGCTCCGAGGCCGCCCCAGAACGTGCCCTCGCCGGCGGAGCTGAACGCACCCGGGGTGAAGGCGAACGCCTGCGCCGCGCTGAAGTGCGAGAACGCCGCGACGATCGTCGTCAGCACGGCGGCGAGCATGACCACGAACAGCACCGTGGTGAGCTTGGAGATCTGGCCGATCCTGCGGAACAGCGCCAGGATGATCACCAGCGTGATGGCGATGCCGATGATCTTGCCGAGCGGCGTGGTGCCGTTGTCGTCGGTGACGCCGGGCACCAGGTAGCCGAGGTACTGCACGAGTCCGATGATGCCGGTCGACATGATCAGCGGGATGAACAGCACCGCGCTCCACACGAACAGGAACGGCATCAGCCGTCCGGTGCGGTACTGGAACGCTTCGCGCAGGTAGAGGTAGGTGCCGCCGGCACCCGGCATGGCGGCGCCGAGTTCGGCCCAGATGAGCCCGTCGGCCAGCGCGACGATCGCCCCGATGATCCAGCCGAACATCGCCTGCGGGCCGCCCATGGTGGCGACCATGGCGGGGATCGTGACGAACGGGCCGATACCGCACATCTGGGTCATGTTGATCGCGGTGGCCTGCAGCGGGCCGATCTTCCGCTCAAGGGCGGGCTGCGGTTCCCCTGGCCCGGTGGGTGAACTCACGACGTGCCTCCGACTAGTAGTTAGTAAAGTTTCTTAACATAGAAGGCCCGGTGGCCGGAAGGGTTCCGCCGATAAACTTGCGGCAACTCAGAGGGACGGGTGGGACGAAACGGGCCGCAGGTCGGAACCCCGGCGAGCAGGCGGGTGCTGAACCACCGCCTGGTGCCGGCCGGCTGCACTTACGTCGTGGCTGCGGTGATGGCGGTCCTGGACCCCCGCTTGATCGGGCCGGCCGGCGGCACCGGCGGCAACACGGACCTGCCGGCCGGCCCGATGCGCCGCGCCCTCACCGCGACGACGCCGGTGGTGCCGGACATCGGCGGCGCGGGCCAGCTGGGCGAGGACGCGGTGCTGGCGAGGGCGATCGCGACGGCCCCGGGCACGGCGCGCGAGCTGGTCTTCGACCACCGCGCGGCAAGCGGGACCTCAAGGTCAACTGGTTCCCTGATCGAACGGGCTCCACAAGTCGATCACGCCTCTCGCCCACTGGTCCAGCAGCACGCCGATCCGGTCCTCGACGCCGACCTGGCCGGCCCAGCCGTCGACCACTCCGCGGTCAACGCTGTAGGTGGACACCGGGTCCAGGCGTTCGTTGAGCTCCATCTGCGCGGCGATCAGGAAGAGCAGGCTGGACCGGCACTCGACCGGGTAGGCAGCGATCCGGGCCAGCACGGCCTCGAAGTCGAAGTCCGCGATCGCGGCGTGCTGGGGCGGCGGCAGCTCGTACAACCGGTCAAGGTGCACATCGACGGCCGCACCGAAGCTGCGGAGGAAGGCAGCGACCCGCGCTACGGGCATCGCCTCGCGGTGTTCGCTGCGGAAGGAGTCGAACACCCACCGGATGGTCGAACTCGGCCCCACGCCCGGAATCGGCACGGTGTACTGCTCGAAGAGGAACGCGAAGACCTGGCAGAATTGCGCCCCGTCGAGCCTCACGAAGTTCTCCGAGCCGGTGTTCCCGCTCTGGATGAGCATCGCGTACTCGATGTCGAGCACGCCGTCGTAGCGCTTCAGGTAGGGACCGATCGCCTTGACGACCCCGTTGAGGGATTCGACGGCCTTGCGCCGGATCGGCACTCCCTGCGCGGCGCCGGCGAGCAGGTAGCGGGCGTGGATGGCGAACCACACCTGGCGGCGGGCAAACGCTTCGTCGCGCAGTGCGCCGACACTGGCGATCAGGTCTTCGACCATCAGCTCGAGGATCGACTCGTGGTGCCGGTAGGAGGGATCCAGCAATCTGGCGACCGACGCGCTGTCGCCGAGCGCCGTCTGCTCGAGGGCCAGCCGCACCAGCGAGCGGGTCGCAGCCGGGCTGAGCGGGAGGCCGTCGGCCATCCCCGCGAGGTACGCGGATCCCACGGAACGGACCCGGTCCACGTCGTCTCGGTCCTGCCCGGTTCTGATGGCCCGCAGGTCTTGGTCCAGCAGCACCGGGAACTCTGCCTTCAACTGGTCCACGATGCCCGAGATCACCGACGAGGCACCGGAAAGCCGTCCCTGCTCGAACAGAGCGCAGCAGACCTGCGCGTAGATTTCGGACTTGCCGTCCTTGACCAGCGGGTAGAGGTGGTTCACGACGCTCTCGACATCGGGGTGCGTCCGCACGAAGTAGAGGGCACCGAAGTACTCACGGAAGCTCGCGTGGGTGAAGGTGAACAGGTCCCGGTGGTCGTCACCGGGTCCGAAGTCGGTGAACATCCACGCACGGCCACGGCACCAGGCCAGCATGTCGCGGACGAACCGTTCCGCTCCTCGCTCGGTGGCGAACACCGTCGAGACGAGGAACGGAACCAGGTCCCCGATGATCTGCGACTGGGTGAGCCCGACCCGGTCGCCGCCCTCCAGTTCGACGGACGCGATCCGGGACAGCGCCGTCTTCGTGTCTTCGATGCTCGGGACGTTGTCGATGATTCCCTTGTCCCGGTCACCGAGAAGCAACTGCACGCACTTGTCGTACAGGGACGGACGATCCGTCGGCAGCGTGCGCAGGCCTCGGTAGAGCACGCACATGAACGCGAGCAGCAGCGGGTTCTGCGTGAGGTCCTGCATCTCCTTGCTGGCGGCGAGGAAGTCGTGGACCGAATACTCGACATACCGGCCACTCACCCCGGCCTGGGTGGTGAACCAGTTGGTCACGTACTCCCGGGTCTGTTCCCGGGAGAAGGGGCCGACCTGGAAGACGCTGAACCGCCGGTCGCTGAGCGCGGCCGTCCGGTACCCCACCTTGCGGCAGGTGACCAGGATCTTGAGGAACGGATACGCAGACGCGATGGTCTCGATCTTCTTCGCCAGGTCCGACCGCCGGCTGGCGTCCGCTATCTCGTCCAGACCGTCGAAGACGACCAGGGAAGTTCCTTCTCGGAGAAGCTTCTCCAGTGAGTCCGGCGTTACTGCCACTTCGTACTTCCGCAGCACACGGGCGAGCAGCTCGGGTAGGTAGAAACCGGGGTCCGACACTTCGCGAAGCACGACGACGAACGGCACCACACCGGCGCGGCGGCACAGTTCGATGGCGGCCACGGTACTGGACGTCGACTTGCCCGCCCCCGGGTCGCCGAGCAGCACGGCCTGATCGAGCGTTTCCCAGAACCGGCGGAAAGTCGTCTCAGGCTGCTGGACACCGATGTCGTCGAAGGGCCGCAGGGTCTTCGGGTCGCTCTGCAGCACGGTCGGGCCGACGAACAGGTCCTCGTAGTCGATCGTCTTCCGGTCATTGACGTCGGGCGAGTTGATCTCGCGGTGATAGGTGATGAACTGATCCCGGTACCGCGGCACCCAGTCGAGGCTCGTCCGTTGGCGGACGTCACGGGCGAGATGGGCCAGCGAGCCTTCGACGGCTTGGAGGATGTCGGTGGCGACCAGGTTGTACGCCCAGGCTTGGGCCACGGCGGGATCTTCCGAACGCTGCTTGATGTCATCGGCCGCGGCGGCGCAACTGGTACTGAGGTGGTCGCAGAACTCGGCACCGTACTTGCGCAAGGACGCTTCGTATCGGGCGATCCGCTGCTCGGGCGCCGAAGGGACTTCCCTGTCCGCGACGAAGACCGGCGGGAGGAAGTCGAGCAGCGCGTCCTGGATCGAGCCGAACAGGCGGGTCCGGAGGAGCTCGCGACCGTCCAGCATGTGCGAAGCGATCAGCAACCGGGTGAACGCCTGCAACTCCGGGGTGCGGACGAAGCGGTCGATGTCCCGCTGGGTGCGCGCGGGCGGCAGCAACCGCATGAGCGAGACCGGCCAATACCCCTCGTAGTGGTTCTCGAGCTTGCGCTCGGTGACCGCGACGGCGGAGTCCTTCACGTAGCCGCGACGAGCCGCCATCCGCCGGATCCGCTTGAGGATCGTCTCCGCGGCGGCACCGGCCAGCTTGGCCGTAACCGGATCGACCACTGACACCCAGCCTCCCCGGGTCGGCATCTGGTTCCTGGAACAGTCGCGACGCAGCAGCCGGGTATTACAGGTGGTCTAGTCCGACGGCCCGCGCAGGGTGAGGACCACCCGCAGCACGTACTCCACCGCCGTCGGGAACGTGGCGCCGCGCAGTTCGCCGCGGTCGGCGAGGTTGCGGGACGCGAACTCCAGTTCCCGCTCCGGCCCGCCCCGCCGGACCAGGAGCGCGGCGATCTCTTCGAAGTCGAGGTCCGGGTGGTCCAGGCGCGTCAAGGCGAACTCGATGATCAGTTCCTCGGCCGTCACGTCCGCCTCCTTCCGCTGCTTCCAGCCTACCCGTGAGCAGGCTCACCAGCGTTACTATACCGTCCAGACGGTATAGTAACGCGCATGATCGTCACTCTGCCGACCTCCGCCGAGCCGTTGAGCCCCCGGCGCCGCTGGGCCGCGCTGGGCGTGCTCGTCGGCGCCGTGCTCCTGCTCGCGGTCGACGGCACCGTGCTGTACCTGGCCGTGCCGTCGCTCACGCGCGAGCTCGCGCCGTCCGCCACCGAAGTCCTGTGGATCGGCGACGTCTACTCCCTCGCACTGGCCGGCCTGCTCGTCACGGCCGGGAACCTCGCCGATCGCTTCGGGCGCAAGAAGGTGCTGCTCATCGGCACCGCGGCGTTCGGGCTCGCCTCGACGCTGGCCGCCTTCTCCCCCACCGCCGGCGTGCTCGTCGGTGCGCGGCTGCTGCTCGGGGTCGCCGGGGCGACGATCATGCCCTCGACGCTGTCGCTCATCCGGACCCTGTTCACCGACCCGCGCGAGCGCACCCGCGCCATCGCGATCTGGTCGGCCGGGTCCGGCGGCGGCATCGCGCTGGGCCCGCTCGTCGGCGGCACCCTGCTCGAGCACTACTGGTGGGGCTCGGTCTTCCTGATCAACGTCCCGATCGTCGTCGTCTTCCTGATCGCGGGCGCCTGGCTGCTGCCGGAGTCGCGCGATCCGGACCCCGGCCGGTTCGACCTGCTTTCCGCCGGGCTGTCGCTGGCGGCGATCGTCCCGCTGGTCTACGCGGTCAAGCACGCCGTGAGCACGGGTTTCGACGCGCAGGTGGCCGTCGCCGCCGCGCTCGGACTGGCCGCCGGTGTCCTGTTCGTCCGCCGCCAGCGGCGCGCGGCCGACCCCTTGATCGACGTGACGCTGTTCCGCAACGGTGCCTTCAGCGGCGCCGTCCTCGCGAACTTCATCGCCGTCTTCGCGTTGATGGGCCTGCTGTTCTTCTTCTCGCAGTACCTGCAGCTCGTCCGCGGCTTCTCGCCACTGCAGGCCGGGCTCGCGGAAATGCCGGCGACGCTGGCCTCGATCGTCGTCGTGGCCGCCGTCGGGGTGGTCGCCGGGCGGCTCGGCCGGGGCCGGGCCGTCGCGGCGGGCCTGGCCGTCGCCGCGCTGGGCCTCGCGCTGGTCGCGGTCGCCGAACGGGCGCCGCAGTACTGGTGGCTGGGCCTGACGCTGGTGCCGGTCGGGCTCGGCGTCGGGCTGGCGCTGACGCTGACCGTCGATTCGGTGCTCTCCGCCGTCCCGCGCGACAAAGCCGGCTCGGCATCGGCGATCTCCGAGACGGCCTACGAACTCGGGGCGGCGCTGGGCATCGCGCTCCTCGGGTCGGTGGTGAACGTGGTTTACCGCGCCCTTCTGCCGGCGGGCCCGCTTCCCGGCGAGGTGCGCGACTCGCTCGCCGGGGCCGCGAGCGTGCTGGATCCGGGTTCGGAACCCGCCCGGGCCGCGCGGGAAGCCTTCACCGGTGCCATGCAGGTGACGTCGCTCGCCGCGGCCGCCGTCACCGCCGTCACCGCGCTGATCGCCTGGCGTACCATTCCGTCCGGAAAGGACTGAGATGCCTCGCAAAGCCGGGCGCAGCCCGGAGGAGACGCGCCGGGCCCTGCTCGACGCCGCCGCCACGGTCATCCGCACCCGCGGCGTTTCGGCGTCCCTCGACGACATCGCCCGGGCGGCCGGCGTGTCGAAAGGCGGGCTGCTGTACCACTTCCCCGCCAAGGACGCGCTGGTGCGCACGCTCGCCCAAGACCTGCTGGACGCCTTCCGCGCCGAGGTGCGGGCGGCGCTCGACCCCGCCGACACCGGCCCGGGCCGGCTGACGCGCGCCTACGTCCGGGCGTCGCTGGACACCTCCTACGACGAGGTCGCCGTCCGCGAGACCATCGCCCTGATCGCCCAGCTGATCTCGATCCCCGAGATCGCCGGGCTGGCCCGCGCGGACGCGGAGAAGTGGGAACGCGAACTCCACGACGACGGCCTCCCCGAAGACGTCGTCACGCTGGTGGTCGCGGCGGCCGACGGGGCGAGCACCGCACCCTTGTGGGGGGTGGGCATCGACGTGGCGGCCGCGCGGCGGCTCGAACAGCAGCTCCTCGACCTGACCAGGCAGGCCTGAACCGCCCACGGTTTGTCAACCCGACTTTGGTGTTGGTAAATCACCACTTTCCCGCCCTACGTTAGTCGGCTCCCGCAGCGGCCTCGTCCGGGTAAATTTTCGACAGCGCGCGCAATTCCGGCAAATCTCCGTCCCCCCACGAGGAGTCTTCCGATGTCGAGGAAGTTCGCCCTGGCCGGCGCCGTCGCGCTCGCCTTGACCGTGACCCCGCTCGCCGCGGGCACCGCGTCGGCCGCCACCGAGCAGGAAGCCGCCGTCACCACGGTCTACTACAGCACCTCCAGCGCGCCGAGCTTCCGCTCGGTCATCAACGCCGGGGCCGCCAACTGGAACCGCAGCGTCACCAACGTCAAGCTGGTCGAGCGCAACTCCGGCGCGAGCCTGCGCTACACCGAGGGCAACGACCCCCGCGGCTCCTACGCCTCGACCAACGGGCACGGCAGCGGCACCATCTTCATCGACTACACCCAGGCCCGCCAGTACAACCCGACCCGCATCGCGGCCCACGAGACCGGGCACGCCCTCGGGCTGCCCGACCACTACTCGGGCCCGTGCTCCGAGCTGATGTCGGGCGGCGGCCCCGGCCCGTCCTGCACCAACGCGGTGCCCAACTCCGCCGAGCGCAGCCGGGTGAACTCGCTGTGGGCGAACGGCCTCGTCGCGACCAACGCTTCCGAGCAGCGGATCTACGAAACCGTTTACGGCTTCTGAGCCCTGACGCTGTGGCCCGGGCCGGTGCCCGGGCCACAGCCCTGACCGGGTCGATCTCGGTGATCATCCTGATGTGGCGCCCCTGCGCCGTCAATACGGTCAAAGGATGCGAAATACACCACTCGTCGCCGGGCTCGCCGGCATCCTCCTCCTGACCGCGCTCCCCGCCTCCGCGACCGCGGCCACCCGGCTCGCGTTGCCCGCCCCCACGGGGCCCTATGCCGTCGGCAGCGCCGATCTGCACCTCGTCGACCACGCGCGCCCGGACCCCTGGGTCGCCGGGACGACCCGCGAACTCATGGTGACCGTCCGGTACCCCGCGCGCCCCGGCGGCGGCCCGAAAACGCCCTACCTGGCGCCGGAAGCCGCCAAGCTGATCGCCGAGGAAGATGCGCGGACGCTCGGCATCGCCGCCGACCGGCTCGATTACACCTTCGCCACGCACGCCCGCACCGGCGTTCCCGCGGCCGGTGGGCGGCGGCCGGTCGTGCTCTATTCGCCCAGTGCGAAGTACCCTCGCTCGGTCGGCACGGCGCAGCTGGAGCAGCTCGCGAGCGAGGGCTACGTGACGGTGGCGATCGACCACACGCACGAGCCGGCGGCGGTGGAGTTCCCCGGCGGCCGCGTCGAACGGCGGGTGCTGCCCTCCGGTCCCGACGCCGGCCGGCAGCTGATCGCCACGCGCGTGGCGGACACCCGGTTCGTCCTCGACGCGCTGGAAATCCTGGCCCGCGGCGGGAATCCGGACGCCGAGCACCGCCCGCTCCCGGCCGGGCTGACGCCGGACGTCTCCCGCACCGGCATGTTCGGCCACTCCGCGGGCGGGTTCACCACCGGCGAGACGATGGTGTCGGACGCCCGCCTCGACGCCGGGGCCGACCTCGACGGCAGCATGTCGTACTCCCAGTCGGCCCGCGAGTACGGCCGCGCCGCCGACGAAGGCCTCGACCAGCCCTTCCTGCTGCTGAGCGCGGGCAACCACAGCGCGGCGTCCGACCCTTCGTGGCAAGAGTTCCTCGCCCACCAGCGCGGCCCGGTCCGGACGCAGCACCTACCGGACGGCGAACATTTCAGCTACACCGACTACCAGACGCTCCTCCCCCGCCTCGGCCTCGACCCGGCGTCGATCGCGCCGTTCATCGGGACCGTCGACCCGGACGGGAGCACCGCCACGCAGCGAGCGGCCCTCAGCGCATTCTTCGGCCGGTACCTGACGCGGGGATAACCGATCCAGGCCGTCACGAACCGCCGATTCACGGAATCGCGAATCGGCGGTTCTTTCTGTTCGGGAAGCGCTTTCCGTAGTAGGGTCCGAAGTTCGGGTTTCTCTCCTTCTGATCGAGGATGTGAGGGCTCAATGCGGCAATTCCCATGGCTGGCGGCGGTAGTTCTGCTGACCGGGCTCTTCGTGGCGGCACCCGCGCGGGCGGCGGCCGCGTTCGGCAGCACGATGGTGAACCAGGGCAGCGGAAACTGCGCCGAGGTCCCCGACGGGTCGAGCGCGGTGCAGCTCGTTCAGCGCGGCTGTTCTTCCGCGGCGAACCAGACGTTCACGTTCACGCCGGTGGCGGGCAGCACCGACGTGTACACCGTCGCGACGATGACCGCGGGCAGCTGCGTCGACGTCTACGGCGCGTCCACCGCGGACAATGCGGCCGTGATCCAATACGCGTGCCATTCCGGCACGAACCAGCAATTCCGCCTGCAGGCGGCCGGCACGAACACGTTCACCGTCGTCTCGGTCGGTTCCGGGAAGTGCGTCGCCCCGGCGGCGACCGGAACCGGGCTGGTGCAGCTGCCGTGCACGACGGCCGCGAGCGGGGTCTGGCGGATCGCCGCCGGCACCAGCGCGGCCACCTTCACCAACCCGCTGAGCCAGCACGGCCCGGACCCCTGGCTGCAGTACTACAACGGCTACTACTACCTCGCCACGACGACGTGGAACTCGACGATCACCATGCGCAAGTCCCGCACGCTGGGCGGGCTGGCTTCCGCGCCGGACGCGGTCATCTTCACCCTCACCCGGCCCACCGGCGCCGGAACGATGTGGGCGCCCGAATTCCACCTGCTCACCGGTCCGAACGGGCCGCGCTGGTACCTGTACTACGTCGCCGGGCGCGAACCCTACGACCTCGGGACCCAGCGCATCCACGTGCTCGAGAGCGCCGGGACCGACCCGATGGGGCCGTACAGCTTCAAGGCCGACCTGCTCGACCCCACCCAGGACAACACCTGGGAGCTGGATCCGAGCATCCTGCAGCTCAACGGGCAGTTGTACCTGCTCGGGACGTTCTACAACGGCTCCCAGCCCAACTTCATCCGTCCGCTGGCCAACCCGTGGACGGCGAGCGGCACCCGGCACCTCCTGTCGAGCCCGAGCTACAGCTGGGAGACCGTGGGCGGCGCGGTCAACGAAGGCGCGGAAGTCCTGCAACGCAACGGGAAGACGTTCATCGTGTTCTCCGCCAGCCACTGCTCCACCCCCGACTACAAGCTCGGCATCCTGACCTACAACGGCGGCGACCCGCTGCAGCAGTCGTCGTGGGTCAAGTCCGCCCAGCCGGTCTTCCAGCGCAACACCGCCAATTCCGTGTTCGGCCCGGGGCACAACGGGTTCTTCAAGTCCCCCGACGGCACCGAGGACTGGATCGTCTACCACGCCAACAGCTCCGCCGGCGGCGGTTGCGACATGAACCGCACCACCCGCGCCCAGAAGTTCACCTGGAACGCGGACGGGACGCCGAACTTCGGTACCCCGGTCGCGCTGGGCACCCGGCTCCCGGTGCCCTCCGGCGAGCCCGCGGGGTAAGTCCGCGAAGGCCACCTCCAGGGACGCCAAGTCCCTGAAGGTGGCCTTCACGAACCTTCAGCCGACGACGATCCGGTCGATGTCCGGCGCCCAGCCCGAGGGGTTGCCGAGGCGGATCGTGTTCGCGCCCACGGCGAGCGTCAGCGTCACCACCACCGAACCGACCGTGTCCCAGCCGCCGGTACCGGGCGTGTTGACCGAAACCGCCGCGCCGCCGTTGACGCTCACCGTCAGCGAACGGGCTTCCCCGGCGGCGTAGAAGATCGTCACCGGATGCGCGCCCGCCGTGGCGGTGACACCGGTGAACTGCAGGTAGTTCGCCGTGCCGCCGCCGACGTAGCCCACCAGCGCCCCACCGGAAGCACCGGAGGAACTCCGCACCGCCGCCTGACCGGCCAAGGTGGCCGCCTCCGCCTCGTACGACGTCCCGGTGGGCGGCGTGCCGTTCAGCCGCCAGTACACCGTGTACCGCTGGTGGTGCGTGGCGTAGAACGGGAGCAAGGTGACCGCGCCCGTGCTCGCCGTTCCGGTGAACCGCAGCGGGTTCGCCGGGTCCTGCTTCACGGTCTGGGTCTGCAACGTGGGCAGGGCGGTCAGGTTCGTCGAGCCGTACTGGCCCGCGAGCACGATCGGGCCGTACTTCACCGCGCCGACGCCCGCGTCGTCGTTGGCGCGTGGGAAGGTCAGCGACGCCGGGAGCGTCACGTCGACGACGTCCCCGGACGCCCACGTCCGGTCGATCGTGCAGTACGTCCCCGGCACGGGAGTGCCCTGGGCGACGCCGTTGACCTTCACCACCGCCCCGGCCGTCCACGGCGGGATGCGGATCTTCAGCGCGATGTGCCCGGAGCCGGTGACGGTCAGCTTCGTGCTCGACGACGCCGGGAACGTCGTGTCCTGCCGGACGGTGATCCCCCGGCCCGGCCAGGTCAGCACCGACGCCAGGAACAGGTTGACGTACAACGTTTCGCCGCTGAAGGCGTAGATGCTGTCGGCGAACTTCGTCTGCGACTCCATGCCGGTGCCGTGGTCGCAGGTGAAGTCGTCGTAGTCGTTGGCGTAGGTCTTGATCCCACCGGCGCGCAACGGCGTGTAGTACGTGACGAACCCGTGGCTCGAGTCCGGGTCCTGCTCACCGAGGATCTGGTTGAACAGCGCCAGCTCGTAGTAGTCCAGGTATCCGGGCACCGGGCTGGTGAAGAACAGCTGCCGGGCCAGCTTGAGCATGTTGTAGGTGTTGCAGACCTCGCACGTGGTGTCCGACAGCCGGCTCGCGATCGCGTCCGGCGTCTGGAAGTACTCGCCGTCGGAATTGCCGCCGATCACGTACGTGTGGTGGTCGATGACGATCCGCCAGAAGTTGACGGCGATGTCGCGGTACCGGGTCGTCCCGGTGGCGTGGTACTCGCGGATCGCGCCGAGGACCTTCGGGATCTGGGTGTTGGCGTGGAAGCCGGAAAGCCGGTCCTGGTTCGCGGCCAGCGGGTCGAGGATCTGGGCGTGGTCGAACCGCTGGGCCGTGGTGAGGTGGTTCGCGTCGCCGGTCACCTGGTACAGGTTCGCCAGCACCTCCGGCATCCCGCCGAACTCCGTCCGCAGCACCTGCTGCATCCGGTCGTACGACAGCGGATCGGTGCGGGCCTTCGTCCACGCCGCCTTGCGGAGCAGGACGTCGAGGGCCTGCTGGTTGCCCGCGAGGAGGTACTGGTCGAGCAGCCCCGCCATGATCTTGTGCAGCGTGTAGTACGGCGCCCAGACCGACTGGCCGCCCTCCAGGCGGTCGAAGAAGTTCTCCGGGAAGGCCGACAGGTAGCCGGCGTGGAAGCCGCGGCCCGGGGCCGCCGCCTGGCACGCGGCGAGGGCGTTGACCAGGTAGTCGCCCTTGGTCTTGCAGGTGGTGTCACCGGTGTTGGCGTAGGCCTGCGCCAGCCCGGACAGCAGGTGACCGGTCGAATGGCCGCGCAGCTCCGTGGTGGGGCTTTCCCAGCCGCCGCACGGCTGGGCCGAGCTCGCCAGGCCGGCGTTGACCCGGAAGGTGTGCAGCAGGCGGTCGGCGTCGACGAACCGGAAGTACGCCAGCTGCCGGTTCATGTTGTCGAGGAACGGCCCGGCCTGCAGGCGCACCGCGCCCAGCGGGAACGGGAACACCGAGACACCGATGTCAGGACGGCCGGCCGCGGCGGCCGTCCCGGCGAGCGCCGGGGCCAGGGCGGCGCTCGCGGAGAGGGCGCCCACGGCTTTGAGCAGCAGGCGGCGGTCGAAGGTCGGTTCGCGCATCATCGCGCCTTTCGCTGGGGCCGGGGTGCGCCGCGGGCGCGGCGCACCCCGGGACGGTTCAGCTCGCGAGGGTGATGGTCACCGTGGTCGAACTCGCGGTGACCGTGTGCGTGGCGGCGTCGTAGCTGCCGCCGCTGACCGAGTTGACGCCGGTGGAGAGGAACACCGGCAGCTGGATGGCGACCGGGCCGCCGGGCAGGCTGCCCGACAGCGTCACCGTGACGACGCGGGCGCCGCTCGAGCCGCTCACCGCGAGGGAGACCCCGTAGGTGGACCGGCTGCCCGAGGCCACGTCGTAGGTGTTGGTCAGGTTGCCGACCGAGATCGTCTGGCCGGGCGTGACCCAGGCGTTCGGCACGCCGCGGCCGATGTAGAGCGGCCGGGTGAACGTGTACGGCCCGGAGCCGCTCGCCGCCAGGCCTTCCGCCACCAGCGACTCCAGCAGGCCCTGCTGCTGCCCGGCGATCGGCCACGCGTACGGGCACGCGCCGAACTGCGGGCCGGCGTGGCTGCCGATCCACGGGTTGGCCGAGCTGGGCCCGCTGCCGTTGGCCTCCCACCAGGCGTTCGGGCCGCCGGTGGTGGTCTTGAGCTGCCAGGCGTAGCTGGTGATCGGCAGGTCGCGGTAGTTGTTCGAGTAGAGCCCGTCCGACGAATACGACGTGTTGTACGCCGTCGAGTAGCCGTTGAACGCCCCGAAGGTCGGGAACGGGTACCCGTTGGCCGACAGCCGGTTGAAGCCCCACTGGTACATCCGGTCGATCTGGCCGGGGTCGCCCATGATGCCGGTCAGGGTGCCGCCGGACAGCAGCGTCGACCACTGGTTCTGCCCGACCCACCCGGGCGAGGCCCAGTTGGCGTCGTTGAAGGTGTTGCAGCGGTTGGCGCTGTTGGGCTTGTCCACCTCGCAGGGCAGGTAGTTGAAGCCGTTCGCGGACTGGTTGCGGCCCACGACGGTGTTCAACGCGTTCAGCAGCGAGGTGTAGGCGGTGTTCGCCCACGTCGCTTCGGCGGTCTGGCCGATCTTGGTCGCGATGTACTTGTACGACGCCAGCATCTGCAACGCCGAGAAGTTGCTGAACAGCCAGCGCCCGGTGGAGTCGTTGTCGAAGTTGGCCTGCAGCGTCCCGTCCGAGGCGAGCTGGGCGGGGTACTTCACCCGGGCGATGGTGCGGAGGCTGGGTCCCCACGAGCCGCTGTCGTTGAAGTACTGGCTGACGAACGCGGTGTCGTTCGTCTTCGCCAGGTACGTCGCCCAGGAGCCCATCGTCTTCCAGACGCCGTCCCAGTACCAGTTGGCGCCGACCTCGTCCCAGTTGTCCTGCTGGGAGATCCGCGCGGTGAGCAGCAGGTTGCGCGCGTCCCGGAAATCGCCGGTCTGGAACTTGGCGGTCAGTTCGCCGGGCACGTCGTGGTTGAGGATCCAGTTGTAGTTGTTGGCGCCGGAGAACTGCGCCTTGCCCACCTGCATGATCAGGTTGTAGATCGTGCCGGCCTTGTAGGCGTTCGTCATCGCGGTACCCGGGTTCGCCAGGCCGCCGGTGTTGGGCAGGGTCGTGTTCGGCAGGCTGAAGGTGTTCGTCTCGGCCAGCCGCGAGTTCCAGTACGACGTCATCTGGCCGTACGCGGTGTCGTAGTTCGGCGCGTTCGACGACAGCGTCGAGCCGGTCGGCAACGCGACCCCGCTGCCGAAGTTGTCCACGGCCACCACGAAGTCGTGGTTGCTGGTCTGTCCCGCCGCGACCGTGTCCAGTGTGGACGAAGTCAGCCGGACGAGACCCGGACCGGCACCACCCGGCGGAACCGTCACCGACGAGGAACCATTGTTCTTGATCGACACCCGTGTGTAGACGAGCATGACCGCGGTACCGTTGATGGTGACCTTGTCGGCGAAGTTCTTGATGGTGATCCCGACGCTGCCGGAAGTCCGGGACGTCGTCATCGCCGGCAGGTAGCCGTTGTCCTCGGTCCACTGCACCGACTGCGCGCCCGGATTTCCGCCGTAGGTGTAGGCGCTGAACGAGTACATCCCGCCGCACAGGCCGTTGTACGTCGTGTTCACGCCGCGGGCGAAGAACGAACCGGACAGGTAGCTGAAGACCGGCCAGTAGTTGCCGTCCCAGCCGATCGCGGTGGTGTTCTGGAAGCCTTGGCCGTAGGGGTCGTTCGGCGTCTGGAAGTTCGTGCCGTACGACCTCGGCAGCCCGGAATTCTTGCACGCGTTCGGCGCCAGGTTCGGGATGCCCTGGTAGGCGTCGGACGTGCCGGGGGTGTAGCCCGGGACACGCCAGGCGCTCGCGCTCGAACACGGCAGCTGGACGAGCGCGTTGTTCGCCGGGGTGAGGCACTTGCCCGAACTGACGGCGACGACGTTGAACGTGTTCGTCCCGGCTGCTTGCAGCCGGAACTGCTGGTTGGTCTCCCCGTGGCAGGCGTACTGGATCACCGCGGCGTTGTCCGCGGTGGAGGCGCCGTAGATGTCGACGCAGCTGCCCGAGGTGAACGTGCCGATCGTGTAGGCATCTCCCGCCGGCGTGAACGTGTATGACTGCCCGGCACCGGAGTTGCAGGACGTTTGGGTCAGCTGCACGGCGCTGTCGCCGTTGGGCACGGTGGCGCAGCTGCCGCTCGCCTGGTTGACGAGGGTGCTGGTGAAGGTGGTCGCGGCGGTCGCCGGAACCACGGCGACGAAGCCGGCTGCCAGTAGGACAGCGGTGATCAGGACAGGACGTCTCATCGGATTCTCCCGGCTCAGAAGAGGAAGGAGCCGTACGGGCCGTTGAAGATCGCGGTCTTCTGGCTCTGGCTGAAGTGCGTGTTGGGGTAGTCGTAGAACGACGCCGACATCGGCGTCCCGTCGGTCGAGGTGGAGTCCGGCAGACCGAAGGCGTGGCCCAGTTCGTGCACCATGCCGCCGTACCAGCGGTTCATCGGGCCGTTGATCCCGGCCGCGCCGTCGGCGTCGTGCTGGCAGAGGATCACCCAGCCGTTGCCTCCGCCGCCGCCCGCGCCCTGGCCCTCGGCGATAACCTCGCCGACGTTGATCCACCGGGGGTCCCCGTCCCGGACGCCGAACCGCCGCACCAGCTCCTGCTGCATGTTGAACACGGCCCACCAGTAGCGCTCGCCGCCGTTGGGCGTGTTTTCGTACCAGCTCTTCACGTGCTCGCCGGTGACGACCTGGACGACGGGCTCGGTGAGCCGGAACGTCTTGCCGAGCTCCTGGCGGTAGTACCGCTGCGCTTCGCGCATCACGTTCGCGATGCCGTCCGGGTAGCGCTGGTCGTACGGCACGTCGGACGGCCGCAGCAGCCACACCCGCACGGTCTTCTCCGCCGGGGTCTGCGGGTCACCACCGCCGGACTGGTAGCCGGGCAGCCGCCACGCGACGGCCGTGCCGCAGGACAGCTGGACGAGCACGGCGTTCACCGCCGTGACGCACTTGCCCGAGCCGACCGCGACGAGGGTGAAGGCGGATCCGGTGGCCTGCAGCCGGAACTGCTGGTTCGTCCCGGAATGGCAGGCGTACTGGATGACCGCGGCATTGTCCGAAGTGGACGCGCCGGAGATGTCCACGCAGCTGCCGGCGGTGAAGGTGCTGACCGTGTAGACATCACCGGACACCGGGGTGAACCGGAACGACTGGCCGGCGCCGGAATTGCAACTCGATTGGGTCAACTGCACCGCGCTGTTCCCGTTGGGCACGGTCGCGCAGTTTCCCGTGCCCTGGTCGACCACCGTGCTGGTGAAGGTGGTCGCGGCTTGCGCGCTGCCCACGGAGAGCAGACCGGCCACCAGGCACAGCACTACGGCAGCGGCCAGCCTGAGCACGCCACGGTTGGGCCGAGATACCACAGGACGCGTCATCGGGTCCTCGCAATCTTCGGTTTTTGTGAGCGTTAACATTGCCGGCTGGGTGCGCTCCCGGATGCCGATCAGGGTGGTGGAGTGAGCTGCAGGGGTTCGAGTTCGCGGCTATTGGGCGACCGGGATCCACACCCGCATCGGGCCCGGTCTCCGGTTGCCCCAGAGGAAATAGGGGACGGCGGTCAGCGCGACCGGTTCACCGGGCGCACTGGCACCGGCGCCGTACAGCTCGTCCGACGCGGGCGCCTGGAGGGAGCCGCGCGCGGTGAGGGCCACGGGCACTTCCGGCAGCGGCCCGGCGGAAAACGCCGCGGCGGGGTCGATCCGCACGTCCTCCAGGGTGACACCGTCCGGCAGGTCGGCCTGCTCCAGGCAGTACACGAGCGGCCCCCGCGTCACCGCGACGCAGCCGCGCACGGCGTCGATCCGCGGGTGCGGCCGGACGACGCGGGCGGGCATCGGCAGTTCGAGCGTCACCGTGGCGCCGCCGGCCCAGTCCCGCCGCACCTCCGCGTAGCCGTCGCGGACGTCGGCGGGCACGCCGTCGATCAGGGCACCTTCGGCCCAGCCGGGGATGCGCAGGGAAAGCATGAGCGGCGCCGGAGTGGTCACGGTCAGCTCGACCCGGCCGTCCCAGGGGTATTCGGTGCGCGTGACGACGTGGACGTCCACACCGTCCACAGTGGTCCGAAGAGTCCCGGCGGCGTACAGGTGCACCTGCAGCCCGCCGGAGTCGGTGGTGGCCACGTAGCCGGACAGCGACGCGACCAGCCGGGCGAGGTTGGGCGGGCAGCAGGCGCACGAGTACCACGGCAGGCGCTGCGACGGGGCGTCTTCGTGCGAGCCGTCGTGACCGGTCCGCAGGTGCAGCGGGTTGGCGTAGAAGAAGTGCGTGCCGTCGAGGGCGGTGGACCCGGCGATCGCGTTGTACAGCGCGCGTTCCATCTCGTCGGCGTACCGGCCTTCCCCGGTCGCCAGCAGCAGCCGCCAGTTCCACTGGAAGCTCGCGATCGCGGCGCAGGTCTCGCCGTACGCCCGGTCGGGCGGCAGCTCGTACGGGTCGCCGAAGGCTTCGTCGCGGTGGCGAGACCCCTGGGCGCCGGTGAGGTAGGTCTTGGCGCCGAACGCGTCGGCCCACAGCCGGCGGGCGGCGTCCAGCAGCTCGTCGTCGCGGGTCTCGACGGCGACGTCCACCACGCCGGCGAGCAGGTACAGCTGGCGGACGACGTGCCCGGCGACCTCGTCGGCCTCCCGCACCGGCACGTGGTCCTGCAGGTACCGCGACCCGAACCGTTCGCCGTCGAGGAGGCCACGGCCGCGCAGGTCGAGGAAGCGCAGCGCCTGGTCCAGGTACGGCCGGTGCCCGGTCACCCGGTAGAGCTCCACCAGGGCCGTCTCGATCTCCGGGTGCCCGTCGACGTTGTCGACACCGCCCACGGTGCCGAACCTATCGACGATCAGGTCCGCGAAGCGCCGGGCGACGCTGACGAGCTGGGCACCCACCCCGGCCCGCGCGGCGGCGACGGCGGCCTGGATCAGGTGGCCCGCGCAGTACAGCTCGTGGCTCCAGTGCAGCTCCCGCCACTTCAGCTCCGGCTTGTCGGCGGTGAAGTACGAGTTCAGGTAGCCGTCGTCCTCCTGGGCCTTGGCCACCAGGGCGGCGGTGGTGTCGAGGAAGGCGCGCAGCTCGGCGTCGCCCGGGTCGCGGCCGAGCTGCCAGGCGGCCGCTTCGAGGGTCTTGTAGACGTCGGAGTCGGCGAACCACATGTTCCGGTGGTCGCCGTCGACCTCGCCGGTGACGCGCCGGAGGTTGTCCAGCGCGCCCGCCGCGTCGAGCTGCTCGATGCAGTGCGGCAGGGTCCGGTTCGCGTTGCGCTCCTGCCAGCCGCCCAGAAGGCTGTCCGGCGCGAAGGCGGCCGCGCCGAGGAAGAGCGGCCGCAGTGCCGCCCTCGCGGCGGGCGTGGGGTGGACGGGCCCGAGGATGCGTTCGGTCATCGAGGTGCTCCTGTCTCAGCCCTTGAGGGCTCCCGAGGTGAAGCCGCGGACGTAGTAGCGCTGCAGGACGAGGAAGACCGCCACGCACGGCAGGGCGGAGACCACCACTCCCGCTTGCAGGGCCCCGAAGTCGACCGAGCCGAGGCTGCCGGACTGCAGGTTGAACAGCGCGACCGGCAGGGTGAACTTCTCGCCGTCGGTGAGGAAGATCAGTGGAGCGACGAACTCGTTCCAGGCCGCCAGGAACGAGAACAGCGCGACCGTGACGACGCCGGGGAGCACCCCGCGCAGCAGCACCCGCCGCAGCGCACCGCCGATCGAGCAGCCGTCGATCAGCGCCGCCTCTTCGAGTTCCACCGGCAGCGCTTCGAAGGAGTTGCGCATCATGAACAGGCCGAACGGCAGCTGGAGCACGGCCAGCACCAGACCCAGCCCGAGCAGCGAGTTCTGCAGGCCGAGCCAGCCGAGCAGGATGTAGAGCGGCACCAGGATCGTCGTGTAGGGCACCATCAGGATGGCCAGGGTGACCAGGAACAGCAGGGTGCGCCCGGGAAAGGCGAGCCGGGCCATCGCGTAGCCGCCGAGCGTGGTCGCCACCACCGTGACGCTCACCGCGACGAGGGCGACCACAGTCGTGTTGAGCAGGTAGGTGCCGAGGCCACTGCCGTAGTCGGCGAGCCGCCGGTAGTTGCCGGTCCCGGCCTCCCCGGACTGCCGCCCGGTCAGCGACGAGTACAGGGTCCACAGCAGCGGCAGCAGGAACAGCACCGCCAGTGCGGCACTCGTGCCGTGCAGGCCCGCGGACCGGAGCCGGTTCACTTCCCCTCCCGGCGGATGAGCCGCAGCTGGGCGGCGTTGAGGACGATGAGCACGGCCAGCGTGGCCACCGAAACCGCGGCCGCCCGCCCGAGGTCCTGGGACAGGAAGGCCTCGCGGTAGATGTCGATGACGACCGTGGCGGTGTCGTGGCGGCCGCCGGTGAGGATGAAGAACTGGTCGAACGCCAGCAGCGAGCCGGTCAGCGACAGCACCATCGCCAGGGCCAGGGTCGGCCGCAGCAGCGGCAGCGTGACCCGCCACAGGATCTGCCACCGGTTCGCGCCGTCGATGCGCGCGGCCTCGTACAGCGCCGGGTCGATGCCCTGCAGGCCGGTCATCAGGATGAGCATGTAGAACCCGGCGAACCGCCAGGTGATCATCCCGACGGTCGAGCCGAGCGCGCTGCCGCCCGAGCCCAGCCAGTCCACCCGGCCGAGGCCGAGGAAGTCCACGAGGTGGTTCAACGCCGACGAGTCGGTGTTGAACAGACCGTAGAAGAGCAGGCTGGTCGAGGCGAGCCCGACCGCGCTCGGCAGGAAGAAGACGGTGCGGGCGAAGCCGGTGCCGCGCCGGTCGTGCTGCACCAGCAGCGCCAGCCCGAACGCGACGAGGCTGAGCACCACCGTGGTCACCAGCGTGTACTTCAGCGTGAACCACACCGCCCGCAGGAAGAGCGGATCGCTCAGCGCGGTGTAGTTCTGCACGCCGTTGGGCGCGGACGCGCCGACCAGCGGCCAGTGGCTGACCGACATCCACAGCATCAGCCCGAGCGGGATGACGAAGAAGACGGCGACCAGCACGGCCATCGGAGCCGCGTAGGCGATCCCCAGCCGGCGCCGGCCCCGGGCGATCGACCCGCGGCGGCGGGGTGCCGGCGCCCGTGTCACCGTCGGCGCCGGCACCCTCGGGGAAAGGAGCGAGACCATGGTCAGCTGCCGCCGGAGAGGGACTCGGTGACGGCCGCGTTGTGCTGCTTCAGCATCGATCCGGCGTCCCCGCTGCCGAAGACCGCGTCGATCACCGTCGCCGTCCAGGGCCCGTTGGCGTCGTTGAACGTCTTGCCGAAGTTGACCGAGATCGGCGTCTGGCCCTGGCTCGCGAGCCGGTTGAACACGCCGAGCCGGGCATCCTGCTTGGCGTAGGTGTTGTCCGCGAGGTCCGACCGGACGGTGATGTTCTTGCTCTTCGCGACGACCTCGACCTGGGCCCGGTCGGACAGCGTCCAGGCGATGAAGTCCCACGCGGCCGCGGCGTGCGCGCTGTTGGCGCCGATGCCGAGCACGTCCCCGCCGACGAACGACGAGCTGCCGCCGGTCAGCCCGGGGATCGGGGCGACGCCGACCTGCAGGTCCGGCCCTTCCTTCATGCCCTGCAGCGCGGTGGCGCCCATCGGCTGGATGCCGATCTTGCCGTCGAGGAAGGACTGCGTCCACGTGGGTCCGGACTCGTTCTTCGCCGACGCCGGCACGACGCCCTCGGTGTACAGCTGCCGCAGCAGGGAATAGACCTTCGCCGCCTGGGGACTGTCGAGTGTGGCGGCCGTGCCCTGCTCGTCGAGCACTGTTCCGCCGGAGGCCCAGATCATCGGCCAGCTGGTGAACAGCTGGCAGCCCGGGCACGCGCCGCCGAAGAAGTAGCCCTTGACGTCGCCGCCGAGCGCGGCGATCTTGCGGGCGGCCGCGGCCATTTCGTCCAAGGTGGACGGTGGCTTCGCCGGGTCGAGGCCGGCGCGGGTGAACAGGACCTTGTTGTAGAACACCGCGGACAGGTCGATGTCGTGGGGGACGGCGAAGTGCTTGCCGTCGTGGGTGGCCGCCTTCATGTGCGCCGCCGCGAGACTGCCCTTGAACGGCAGCTGGTTCACGCGGGCGGTCAGGTCGAGGAACAGGCCCTTAGCCGCGTAGTTGGGCGCGTAGACAACGTCGGCCGCCAAGAGGTCCGGCAGCTGCTTCGCGCCCGCCGCCGTGCCGACTTTCTGCTGGTAGGAGTCGGCCGGGAAGACCGTCAGCTTGACCTTGTTCCGGTGGCTCGCGTTGTAGGCGTCGATCAGCGTCTGGCTGAAGGTGGCCGTGGGCGAGCGGGTCCACATGGTGATCGTGGTGCCGTCGTCCACGCTCGCGGTGTCCCCCGCGGCCGCCCCGGACGGCCCGCTCTGGCAGGCCGCGAGGACGAGCACGCCGGCGACGGCGGCCGCGGCACGCCCCCACCGCGCCCTGGTTCGGATGTGCGAAGTCATCGACTCTCCTATCGGGAGGCCGCCGCCTGCGGTGTCGAAGAAAGACCGGGAAAATTTCAGAAACCGGTTGCCGAATCAAGCTAGGGCCGTTCCACCAGCGCGTCAAGGGGCTGTTTGCCGTAGTCCCGCGGGTTACTTTGGGTCGTCGCCGACCACGGAGGTACTGTGCCACCATGCCCCCGCGGAAACTTTCGGAAACTCCCGGCGCGCTCGCGAAGCCGGCCACGATCAGCGAGGTCGCCCTGCTGGCCGGGGTCTCGGTCGGCACCGTGTCGAAGGCGCTCAACGGCCGTGGGTCGCTCCGCGCCGAGACCCGGCAGCGGGTGCTGTCCGCGGCCGAGCAGCTGGGCTTCCAGCCCAACCGCGCGGCCGTCACCCTGAACTCCGGGCGCACCTACACCGTCGGCATGATCACCACCGACACCATCGGCCGGTTCAGCATCCCGCTCATGATGGGTGCCGAGGACGCGCTGGGCGCCGGCGAGATGTCGGT
The DNA here is from genome assembly GCF_040682955.1 of Amycolatopsis sp. NPDC051045. NCBI lineage: Bacteria > Bacillati > Actinomycetota > Actinomycetes > Pseudonocardiales > Pseudonocardiaceae > Amycolatopsis > Amycolatopsis sp. NPDC051045. The sequence goes on along the minus strand of NZ_JBFBCC010000013.1, from coordinate 177,141 downwards.
CTTCCTCTGCGACGCCCGCGACGACCCGATCCGTGAGCAGTACTACCTGCGCACGCTGCTGTCCCGCCGGGTCGACGGCATCATCGTCACCGGCCGCCGGACCCAGGCGCGCCCGCCGATCGGCGCGGGGCTGCCGATCCCGGTGGTGTACGCCTTCATCAGCTCGACCGACCCGGAGGACTGTTCGGTCGTGCCGGACGAGGCGGGCGGCGCGCGCACGGCCGTCGAGCACCTGCTGGCGACCGGACGGCGCCGCATCGCCCACATCACCGGTCCCGAGCGGCACCACTCGGCGACCGTGCGCGCGGCGGCCGCCGCCGGACGGCTCGCCGAGGCCGGGCTCGACCTGGCCGGTGCCCCGATGTTCGGCGAGTGGAGCGAGGCCTGGGGCCGGCAGGCGGTGCGGATGCTGCTGGGCGCGGGCACCCCTTTCGACGCCGTCTTCTGCGGCAGCGACCAGATCGCCCGCGGCGCCGCCGACGCGCTGCAGGCGGCCGGCCGCCGCGTGCCCGGCGACGTCGCGCTGGTCGGCTTCGACAACTGGGACGTCATGGCCCTGGGTTGCCAGCCACCGCTGACGAGCGTCGACATGGAACTGGAGACGCTCGGCCGGACCGCCGCCGAAATGCTGCTGGCGGCGATCAACGGCGAGCCATCCCCCGGCCGGCACACCCGGCCGTGCCGGCTGGTCATCCGGGATTCGACCGCCTGAGTCAGCGGCGGGTCCACTGCTGGTTGGCCCCGCCGCCGCAGGCCCAGAGGATGATCTTCGTGCCGTTCGCGGTGGCCGCGCCGCTCGCGTCCAGGCACAGCCCGGACACCGCGTTCGTGATGGTCCCGTTCGCGTTGAGCGCCCACTGCTGGTTGCGCTGGCCGTTGCAGTCCCAGACGACCACCGCGGTGCCGTTCGCCGTCCCGCTGTCGTAGGCGTCGAGGCACTTGGTGCCGTTGACGACGAGCTGCCCGCGCACCGGCACCCAGGTCTGGTTCGGGCCGGCGGCGCAGTCCCACAGCTGCGCCTGGATCCCGTTGGTGATGCCGTTGTCGTCGACGTCGACGCAGCGTCCGGATGGGACACCGGACACCTGGACGCCGTTCGTGCCGGGCAGGGGCAGGATCGAGACGGCGGACAGCTGCGGCGGGGTGCCCGAGAACGTCAGGCTGTTGGTGCTGCCGTTGCCCAGGGAAACGACGGCCGAGACGGTTTTCGGCGTCCCGCCGGTCGCCGGGAAGGCGAGGACGGTCGGCTGCTGGCCGTTCACGGCGAGGGTGGCCGTCTGCGCGGTGGTCGCGCGGTAGGAGAAGGTCGCGACCGCCAGACCGGTCGCGGCCGCGGTGACGCCGGTGAACCGGGTGCCGTCGGCGGGATAGCTCGCCGACGCCGCGTCGGCGCCCTGGACGGTCAGCAGCACCGAATCGCCGGCCGGGACGTTCACGCTGTAGCCCGTGGCGAAGGTGCCGGCATCCTTGGCGCCCCAGAGGTTCCGGACCCTCGCCGAGGCCGGGGTGAGGCCCAGGTCGGCCCACCGCACCGACATGCTCGCCGCGGACGACGTCCGGTTGAGCAGGACGACCGCGCGTTTCCCGGATCCACCGAGGACCTTGGCGTAGACCTGGAGCCCGGCGGCGTCCTCGGCCACCTTGACGCCCTGCAGGCCGCGCGGGTCCTGGTCGACGGCGATGACTTCGCGGTTCGTCAGGATCGACTTCGTGGCCGTGCTCATCGTCGCCAGGTTGTTGCCCGCCAGCAGCGGCGCACCCGAGACGGCCCACAGGCTCATCTCCGTCCGGGCCTGCCCGTCGGTCAGGCCCGGCATGCCCACGGTCAGCATGTCCGGGTCGTTCACGTAGCCGGTGTGCTGCGACACCGGGTGCTGCGCCTGGTCGAAGTTCGTCAGCACCTGGCCCAGGTTCGCCGTCTGGCCGTAGTAGATGATGTCCGTGCTGGTCCGCCACATCGGGGCCATCCCGGCCCCCCAGTTCCACGGGTTCTTCTTGCCCCAGTTGCAGATCGACAGCACCAGGCTGCGCCCGGTCTGCGCCGTCGCGGCCCGGTTGGCGTCGCTGATCGCCCGGTAGGTGCTCTGCGGGTCGAGGCCCTCGACGTCACCGCCGCACCAGTCGACCTTGACGAAGTCGAACCCCCACCGCTGGAACTGCAGCATGTCCTGCAGGTAGTGGCCTTCGCTGCCGCTCCCGGGCGCCGCGGGCCGCCCGGTCGGGAAGTAGTACCCGCAGCCGTCGCGCCCGGCGTCGGTGTAGATCCCGGCCTTCAGCCCCTTGCTGTGCAGGTAATCCGCGATCGCCGCCATGCCACCCGGCCATTCGGCGGTGTCCACGGTGATGTTCCCGGCGCTGTCGCGGGTGCCCTGCCACCAGCCTTCGTCGATGTTGACGTAGCTGTACCCGGCGGCCTTCAACCCCGACGACACCAGAGCGTCGGCCTGCGCCTTGATGGTGGTGTAGTCGATCTTCGCGGCGAAGGTGTTCCACGACGCCCAGCCCATCGCCGGTGCGGGGACGGCCACCTCGGCGGCGGTCGTGCTCGCGGCGGCCGGCGCCGCCGCCAAGCCCGGGACGACTCCCGCGATCAGCAAGAGCGCGGACAGTCCGTGGCGCAGCTTCATGGCATCGCTCCGACTTCGTCGTCGAGGAATGTTAACGCTAACATTCGGAGGTACGCCTGAATTGTCGACGTCCCGCCCCGCGACGTCAAGGGACGAACGAGGGGAACTTGTGCGTCTAGCTTACTAGCATGCTAGCCTCAGCGAGTGGGCGATGACGACGTCAAGCAGTTCAACGTGTACCTGCCGATCGGCTTGATCCGGCAGGTCAAGCACCGAGCCATCGAGACGGAGCGGTCGCTCTCGGCACTCGTCGCCGACGCGCTGCGCGCCTACCTCGCAGAAACCGTTGAGGAAGAGGGGAACTGACATGACGACCGAGGGCATCGAGGCGATGTACCTGGAGACCCGCAACTGGGGCAAGGCGGCCAAGTTCTTCCAGGCGCTGGGCTACGAACTCGAGTTCGCGACCGACCACAATTCCGGCATGCTGCGCAACGGCGACGGCCCGTACCTCTTCATCGCCGAGGTACCCGAAAACCGGGAACCCCGGACGCAGATCGTCTTCAAGGTCCCCGACGCGGACGCGTTCCGGGCCGGCGAAATCGTCGAGGTGGTCACGCCGTTCGAAGAAACCCACTACGGGACCCGGGAAATGACCGTCCGCGACCCCGACGGGCGGACGTGGACGCTGTCGGCGCCGAAGGCGGTCTGACGTGGCCGCGCCGGACAGCACGGCGGTGCGGACCGCCTTGTGGCGAGCCCTGCACGTCGAAGTGGATCCGCCGCCCCACGTGTTCACCGACGAACTCGGCCTGCGGCTGGCCGATCCCGGAGCCGGCTGGCGGGCGCGCGACGACATGGATCCGGCCACGGCCGGGCGCTACCGGGCGGGCATGGTGGCGCGGGCGCGGTTCGTCGAGGACCTGGTCGTCGCGCAGGCCGCCCGTGGCGTCGGGCAGTACGTCATCCTCGGGGCCGGACTGGACACCTTCGCCCAGCGCCGTCCGGAAATCGCTTCCCGCCTGCGTGTGTTCGAGGTCGACCAGCCGGGCCCGCAAGCCTGGAAACGCGCCCGTCTCGACGAACTCGGCTTGGGCGTACCGGACTGGCTGCACCTGGTGCCGGTCGACTTCGAGACCGCATCGTGGTGGGACCGGCTCGCGGCCGCGGGCTTCGCGCCGGACGAGCCGGCGGTCGTCGCCTCCACCGGCGTCAGCATGTACCTGACGAAGGAGGCGAACGCGGCCACGCTGCGCCGGATCGCCGGCTTCGCCCCGGGCTCCACGCTGGCGATGACGTTCCTGCTGCCGGCCGATCTCCTCGACGAGCGCGAACGCGCCGGTCACCGAGCCACTGCCGGCAAGGCGAAGGCGGCCGGCACGCCCTTCGTCAGCACCTTCTCCCCCGCCGCGCTGCTGGCCATGGCCCGCGAAGCCGGGTTCCGCGAGGCGACGCACGTTTCCGGCGCCGAACTGGACGAGCGGTACTTCGCGGGCCGCGCCGACGGGCTCCGGCTCGCCCGGGGCGAGGAGTTCCTCGTGGCCACCACGGGGGCTACGGCCGGGGCAGCTGACCGAGGTACGCCCGCAGCATCGCCTTGACCGGCTCCAGGAGTTCGGGTGCGCCGTCGGCGCGGAACACCTCCTGGATCACGGCGTCCGCGGCGAGGAACGCCGTGCGGCACGCCACCGCGGCCGCGTAGTCGTCGCGCAGGAGGTGCTGCGCGACGAGAACGCGGTGCACTCCCGTGGCCATCACCCGCTTGTGCGCGCGATCGGCTTCGCGGGTCCCGTCGGTGAGACCGCGGCCGAGCCACAGCGCGCGGAACCCGGGTTCGGCGCGGTAGAGCCCGGCAAAGGCGTCGACGAGCAGGCCGACGGGATCCGGCCAGGTCTCCCGCGCCGCCTGCTCGGCGAACGACGTCATGAGGTCTTCCAGGCGGGCCAGGTAGACCTCGGCCAGCGCCTCGGTGATGGCGTCGCGGTCCGGCAGGTACTGGTACAGCGCGCCGACCGACACGCCGGCCTCCGCGGCGACCCGGGTGGTCGTCAACGCCTCGACGCCGTCCGCGGCGAGCAGCCGGTCGGCCGCCGCGAGCACCTTGGCCAGCTTCTCCCGCGAACGCGCTTGGCGCGGCACCCGGCGCAGCCGGCCCTCCGTCATCCGCTCCCCAAACCTGAACGTGACTTTGTTTCGTCTTTATCCTAGCCTCGGCGCATGACAGTGGCGAGTTCAGTGCTCGACGACGCGCGGCGGTCGGTGGCGAGGGCCTGTCACGGGCTCGCGGGCGAAGGCCTGCTCATCGGCAGCGCGGGCAACGTGAGCGTCCGGGTGGGCGAGCACGTGGCGGTGACCGCGACCGGGGTCGTGCTGGGCCGGGCCACGGCCGACGACGTCACGGTCGTCGACCTGGACGGTGCCGTGGTCGCCGGCGAGCTGGTCCCGACTTCGGAACTGGAGCTGCACCTGGGGATCTACCGGCGCTACGGCGCGGGCGCGGTGGTGCACACCCATTCCCCGCAGGCCACCGCCGTTTCCCTGGTGCTCGACGAACTGCCGTGCGTGCACTACCAGCAGCTGCTCCTCGGCGGCGCGATCAGGGTGGCGCCGTTCGCCGTCTTCGGCTCCGCGGAACTGGCCGCGGAAACCCTCGCGGCGCTCGAGGGCAGGGCCGCCGCGCTGCTGGCCAACCACGGCGCGGTCACGCACGGCCCGACCCTCGAAGCCGCGGTCGACAACGCGCTGCTGCTGGAGTGGGCGTGCGGCCTGTACGTGCGGGCCGCGACGCTCGGCGCGCCGCGGGTCCTGGACCCCGAACAGCAGGACGCCGTCGTCGCCGCGGCCGTGCGCCGGGGGTACGGACGATGACGCAGACGGTCGTCACCCTGGGGGCGCACGTGTTCGACGTGCAGGTCCGCCCGGTCAAGGCCATCCCGGACGGTCAGGGCGCGACGCTGGTGGAGCAGATCCGCTTCGGTCCCGCCGGGACGGCCGCCGGCACCGCGGTCACCCTGGCCAAGCTGGGTGCGACGGTCCGCACGGCGGGCGCCGTCGGCACCGACCCGGTCGGCGACCTGCTGCTGGCGATGCTGGCCCGCCACGGCGTCGACACGTCCCTGGTGCTGCGCCGCGAAGGCGTGCAGACGTCGGCGTCGGTGCTCCCGATCCGCCCCGACGGCAGCCGCCCCGCGTTCCACGTGCCGGGCGCGAACCTCACGTACGAGCCTTCGGACGCCCCGCACGAGGAGATCGCCCGCGCGACCCACCTGCACCTGGGCGGGCCCGAGCTGATGGGTGGCGAGAAGGCGGCGAAGATCCTCGCCCCGGCGCGCGCGGCCGGCGTGGTGACCTCCGCCGACCTGCTCGCCCCCGGCGACCCCGGCGTGCTCGCCTGGCTGGCGCCCGCGTTGTCCTCTTTGGACTACCTGCTGCCCAACGAGGAGCAGGTGCTCGGCTTGACGAACGCCGCCACGCTCGAAGACGGTGCCCGCGCGCTGCTCGCCCGGGGCGTCGGCTGCGTGGCGGTCACCCGGGAGGCCCGCGGCGCCTTGGTGGTGACGGCGGAGGAGACGATCGCCGTACCGGCGTTCGCGGTCCCGGTGCTCGACACCACCGGCTGCGGCGACGCGTTTTCGGCCGGCTTCCTCCGGGGCATCGGCCTGGGCCGCCCGCCCCGGGAAGCCGCCGTGCTCGGCTGCGCGGCGGCGGGCCTGGTCGCGCAGGGGCTCGGCAGCGACCACGGCGAATTCGACCTCGCGGCCGCGGACGCGTTCGCCGCGGCCACTCCGGTGCTCGAGACGGCCTGACAAGTCGGTCGCGCCGCTCCCCCGCGGTGGCTTACCCTCGCCTTGCGGGAAATCGCATGGAGTAGATCAGCGGCAGATCGCCCGGCTTCGGTCCGGGAGGGCGCGGGTTCGAGTCCCGCCTCCATGTCCCCCGCAGCTCGGAGTGGTTCAGCAGGCAGCACACCGGCTGTTCCCCGGGAAGGCGCAGGTTCGAGACCTGCCTCCGAGTCTCGTCTGCACCAGGGGGAGTTCACCATGACGCAGGAGGCGTCGCCCGGTTACGCCTACGGGCAGCTCGAACGAGCACTGCGCACCGCATCGTCCACAACGGACACCGCGGTCCGCCGCCGCGCCCGTGCCAAGGCCGCGCGGTGGCAGGAGGTGCTCGACGGCATGGCCGACGGGACGCTGAAGGCCGGCTCGCGGACCCCGGTCGCGGACACCCCGGCGTGGGTCACCCTCGAGGTCGCGCACGGCGGGTTCGCCACCGGCCGGTACCTCGCCGAGGTTCCCGTGCGCCCGGAGGAACGCGCCGCCGTGCCCGCCGGCGCACCGGGCCGCACCGACCGCGAGCGCGTCAACCTCGGGTACCTCACCGACGCCGGGCTCGCCGCCCTCCGCGATGCCCTGGCCACCGAGGCCTACCGGGTGGCGGTCCCGGAGGACGCCGCACTCCCCGTCGTCGCCTGGCTGCTCGACCACGGGCACGCCGAGGCCGCCCTCGATCTGGTCGCCGAGCTGCGGCCGCTGCTGCACCGGCTGCGCCTGGCGCCGCTGCCCGGCGCGGCGCCGCGGCCGGCCGGCGCGCTGGTGCGGCTGGCCACGGTCGGCGAGGTCCGCGAGACCCTGCGGGCGGCGACGACCAAGCCGGCGATCGCGGCGATGCTGGAGACGGTGCGGGTGTGGCACCCGCTGTTCGACCGGCTGGTCGCCCTCTGGGCGGAAACGGTCGACGGCGAGCTGCCGCGGCTGACCGCGGACGGCGTGACCGGCGGCTGGCCGTGCCGGACGTGGCCGGAGGGGTGGGCATCGCGGCGTGCGCAGTGGCTCGCGGACCACGCGACGCAGAGTGCGCGGCACACCGCGTCGACCGCACACACGCACCCGAAGAGCAACTTCGCCCGTCTGCACCGTGCCCTGCTGGCCTGCGAGCACGACAGCGCCGCCCTCACCGGCCGCGACGTCGGCTGGGTCCGCCGGGCGCTGGCCAACACGAGCACCAAGCACGGCGAGCCGGGTTCGCAGCGGCGGGCCGCCTTGCGGGCCGTGCAGGCGGCGGTGGCCGCGCGCCCGACGCACGCCGAGCTCGCGGCCGTCCTGGCCGGGCGGCTCCACGCCTACCCCGGCGACGGCGGCCTGCCCGCCCTCGACCCGATCACCGAACCGGGGGACGTCGTCCCGGCGCACCTGCTCGCGAAGACGGCCCGTGCGGTGGAGGCGCCGGTCGAGGAGCTGGTCGCGCGGGGCGTGATCACCTCGGGCGACGTCCTGGCGGCGGTGCTGCCGCAGATCACCGCGCAGCTGATGGCGGCGAACGTCGAGGACGAGCGGCTGGCCGCGCTGTACGCGCAGACCTACGCGGCCTTCCGCCGTCGTCGCGGACTGCTGCTGCTCGGCCTCGAGCACCAGGTCCGGCTCGAAGAGCTGCCGTGGATCCGCGCGCTCGAGCCGTTCCGGGCGCAGCGGCCCGACGCCGCGAGGGCGGCGCGCCACACGCTGACGCAGACGGTGCTGCTGGCGCTCGGCGCGTTCCCGCAGGCGATCCTGCCGAACACGCTGGTGCGCGAGCTCGGCGCGCTGGCGAAGCAGGCGGGGCGGCCGATGCCGCTGGTGGAGGAACTCGCGGCCGACATCTTCACGGGCACGTTCACGGAGAAGTGGCGCACGGCGGCGGCGACCACCAGCCGCGTCATGGCCGGCACCTTGTACGCGCGGTACTACGACCTGCCGGCCACCTGGACGACGACACCGGCGCCGCGCTGGACACGGATGCTGGGCAAGCGGACCGCCGACGACTTCGCGGCGGTGTGCGAGGCGCGGGCGGGCTGCCGGCCACGATCGGTGGCGGCCGGCGGCATGGTGCTCGAGCAGAGCCAGATCCTCACCACGCACAACCTGGCGGTGCTGGTGGAGACGCTGGACCTGCGGGCGCGGCTGCGCGAGGCGGGCCCCGGCCTGGCCGGGCAGGTGTTCGCGTGGGTGGTGCGCCGCCTGGCCGTGCGGACGAGCAATCCCCACGCGGACCGGCAGCTGATCAAGAACATCGCCTACGCCTGGCGACAGGCGGTGTTCTTCCTGAGCTTCTGCGGTGAAGCGGAGCAGCGGGCGGCGGTGGTCCGCCTGGGTGAGCTGGTGACGCAGGCGGGTCTGGACGAGCGCTTCGGGCCGGCGGTGACGGGCCTGTCCGCAGTGGTGGAGGGCGCGAGGTTCTCGGCGGACGGCACGCTGCCGGCCGGTCCGGGACGGCGGCTGCTGGGCTGGACGACCGGTCCGCACTGGTGCCGGTGACCCGGGCGCCCTTGGGCCGAGGGCGCCCGGGCGACCGCTTCAGGGCCCGCCCGGGCGAGCCCTGAAGCTGTTGCCGGGAACCGATTCCCACCCCGGTTTCCGGCAACAGCTCAGCCGCGGCCGAAAAGCCGCGCCGCCGCTCCCCTGCGCCGCACCGGCAACCGCCCGGCCACTGCGTCCTCCAGCAACGTCCCCACCGTCTCCCGGGCGCAGGCCTTGTTGGCCCCGATCCCGCCCGACGGCCCGCGCTTGATCCACCCCGCCACATACACCCCCGGCAGCCCGGGCACCCGGCCCGCGGCGTTCGGGACGGTTCCCGTCTCCTCGTCGAACGGCAAACCGGGCACCGGCGCACCGCGGAAACCCGCCGCGCGCACCACCCGGCCCGCCACGATCTCGACCTCGCCGTCCGGGCCGGACGCCCGGACTCCGCGAACTTCCGCGTCGCCGGTGAAGGCCAGGGGCGTCGAGTGGAACCGCAGCACGACGCGGCGACGGCCGTCCGGCGGCGGGGCCGACCAGTCGACCTTTTCGCGCAGCACGCCCCGCAGCCATGCCGCCTTCTCCCCCGCCGCCGCGCTGTCGATCGCCGCCGCGATGCGCGGGTCGTGCGCGTCCAGCACCAGGTCGCCGCGGGCCGCCAGCGCCAGGAGCTCCGGTCGCGTGTACGCCGCCGTCTCCGGGCCGCGCCGGGCCAGCAGCACCACCTCGCGCACCTTGCCCGACCGCAGCCGCGTCAGCGCTTCCGGCGCGATCGAGGTACCCGCCAGCGCCGCCGGTTCCGCGGTGAGGATGCGGGCGATGTCCAGGGCGACGTTGCCGGTGCCCACCACGACCACGCGGTCCGCCGAGAGGTCGACGGCGTCCGGCCCGACGTCCGGGTGGCCGTTGTACCAGCCGACGACCGTGGCGGCCGGCAGGCTGCCGGGCAGGTCCTCGCCCGGCACGCCCAGCCGCCGGGGTTGCGTGGCCCCGACCGCGTAGATCACCGCGTCGTGCCGGGCGGCCAAGCCGGGACCCGCCGAAACGCCGAGCCGCAAGCGAAGCCGCGGGTGGTCGTGGAAGCGGGCGAACGTCTCGCCGATCTTCTTCGTCGACGGGTGGTCGGGCGCGACGCCGAAGCGGATCAGGCCGCCGGCCACCGGCAGGCGGTCGACGAGCGTCACGCGGGCGTTGGTGTGCAGCAGCAGGTCTTCCACCGCGTACATGCCCGCCGGCCCGGTGCCGACGACCGCGACGTCCAGGGGCGCGAAGTCGCTCGGGAGGACACGGCCGAACGACGGCGGCGACCACCGGTGGAAGTTCGGCGCGACGGTGGCCTGGGCCAGCACGTCCCGGCCCGCGTAGTACTCCGCGTTGATCTCCTCGTACGCCCGCAGCGGCCCGGTCAGCTCACCGGCCGGGAAGATCGCGTCGACCGGGCAGGCGTCGGCGCAGGCCCCGCAGTCGATGCAGGTGTCCGGGTCGATGTAGAGCAGGTCGGTGCGCCCGAAGTCCGGCTCGTCGGGCGTCGGGTGGATGCAGTTGACCGGGCAGACCGACACGCAGGTCGCGTCGGTGCAGCAGGTCTGGGTGATCGCGAAAGCCATGTCAGATGAGGCTCGCGCGCTTGTAGAACCACAGCGACGGCTTGGTGAGCAGGCCCGCCGAGTGCAGGAACTCCATCAGCCCGGAGCAGCTGGAGCGCAGCATCGACTTGTGGTGCTCGTTCGCCTTCGCCTCGCCCCGTGCCCGCTTGCCGTCCAGCCCGGCGTTCTCGTAGACCTTGCCGTTCACCATGCTCGTGACGATGAAGTACGACGCGATCGCGACGACCAGGCCGTTGATCTGCCGCCGCAGCCAGCCGGCGCCTTCGAGCCGCTCGCGGGTCTCCTCGCGGGCGAACTTCATGTGCCGCGACTCCTCGACGACGTGGATGTTGTTGATCGTGCGCACGAAGGGGACCACGCGCTCGTCGCGCATCCAGTCGCGCTGCATGACGTCGAGGACCTCTTCGGCGACGAGGATCGCCGCGTAGGCGGCTTCCCCGGTCGCGGTGGCCTTGAAGACCCGGCCCAGCTCGACGACGAACCGGCGCGGCCGGTAGGCGGGCGCCCGCAGCTTCGCCGCGCCGCGGGCGAACATGATCGAGTGCCGGCACTCGTCGGCGATCTCGGTCAGCGCCCACTGGAACGCCGGGTCGGCCGGGTCCTTGGCGTAGAAGTCGCGCAGCACCATCTGCTGGAGGATCATTTCGAACCAGATCCCGGTGCTGGCCACCGACGCCGCCTCCTGGCGGGTCAGCTCGCGCTGCTGCTCGGGGGTCATTTCGGCCCAGTAGGAGGTGCCGTAGAGCGTGCTCCACTCCGGACTCGCGCCGTGGTAACCCGTGTCCAGCGGCGTCTCCCAGTCGACCTCCTTGACGGGGTCGTAGGAGAGCTGCTCCGACGAGTCGAGCAGCCGCCGCGCCACGGTCTCCCGGTCCGACACGCCCGATTCGCTGATGCTCGTCACGACCGACCTCCTCAGGTGTTACCGAAGTTCACTGTTACCAACCGTAACACATACCTGCGGCACCCGTCTGCCGGCAATTCAGTGAACGACCGTACACTCACTTCGTGAAAGCAGGGCGCTCCCCCGCGAGGCCGTTCGGCTCCGGGCTGCTCGGGCCGCTGGACCAGAACGCCGACGCGTTGCGCCGGCGCGTCCAGGGGCTGCTCACCGCGGCCCTGATCGCCACCAACGTCATCGGCGCGCTGGTCGTGGTCGGGCTCGCGGCGCTGCTCATGCCGGCGCCGGGCATGTCCGGCGACCTCGTGCGCGTGACCGCCGTCGCGGTACCGGTGTACGTCGTTTCGGCGGTCGTCGCCGGCACGCTGTGGGGCACCCGCGGCGCCCTCCGGACCCTGCGCTGGGCGGCCGACGGGCGCCGCCCGACCGATGCCGAACGCGCCGCGAGCCTGCGTGTCCCGCTGCGGCTCACCCTCGTGCAGGCCGTGCTGTGGCGCATCGCGACGGTGCTCTTCGGCGGGCTCGCGGCGCTCGTGCAGCCGAAGGTCGTGCTCACCGAGTTCCTCGTCGTCGCCTTCGCCGCGGTCGTCGTCTGCGCGATCGCCTACCTCTTCGGCGAGTTCGCCATGCGGCCGTACGCGGCGCTGGCCCTGGCGGACACCCCTTCGCCGCGCCCGGTCAACGGCGGCGTCAACCTGCGGATGCTGCTGTTCTGGTGCCTGGGCACCGGGGTGCCGGTGGCCGGCCTGGTGGTCACCGCGGTGCTGGCCTGGGTGCGCGGCGACGTCTCCACCACGAAGCTCGCCGTGTCGGTGATCGCGCTCGGGCTGGTCGTGCTGTGCTTCGGCCTGCTGGTCACCGTGTTCACCGCCCGCGCGGTGGTGAACCCGATCTCCTCGGTGCGGGACGCGCTGGACCGGGTCGGGGCCGGCGACTTCGCCGCCCGGATCCCGGTGTACGACGGGACCGAACTCGGCCTGCTGCAGGCCGGGTTCAACGGGATGGCGGCGGGGCTGGCCGAACGCGAGCGGATGCGCGACCTGTTCGGCAGGCACGTCGGCCACGAAGTCGCGGTCGAGGCCATGCGCACGTCCACCGGGCTGGGCGGCACGGTCCGCACGGTCTCGGTGCTGTTCGTCGACCTCGTCGGGTCGACGGCGCTGGCCGCGAGCCGCCCGCCGGAGGAGGTCGTCGGCCTGCTCAACCGGTTCTTCACGGTGGTGGTCGACGAGGTCGATCGGCACCACGGCCTGGTCAACAAGTTCGTCGGTGACGCCGCGCTGGCCGTCTTCGGCGCACCGGCCCCGCTGCGCGACCACGCGACCTGCGCGCTGGCCGCCGCCCGCGCGATCGCGCGGCGGCTGGCCGCCGAGGTGCCGGACGGCCCGGCCGGCATCGGCGTGGCGACCGGGGACGCGGTCGCGGGCAACGTCGGCGACCCCCGCCGCTTCGAGTACACGGTGATCGGCGACCCGGTCAACGAAGCCGCCCGGCTCACCGAGCTGGCCAAGAACGCACCCGCCCGCCTCCTCGCTTCGTGGACGGCCGTCGAGTCCGCGGCCGCGGACGAAGCGGCGTGGTGGACGGCGACCGAGGACGTCACCCTGCGCGGACGCACCCGGCCGACGACGCTCGCCTCGCCTCGGCTCCCCGCCACGGGCGAGAACGGCTGAGCACCCGCGAACCGGCCGCGGGACACGTGCCCCGACCGGTCAGCGTCGTGGGTCGATGTGGACCTTCGGCCCCGGGCCGCCGATGCGCTCCCCGGCGAGCACCGCGCCGACCTGCTCGAGGCCCACGGTCGCCGCGACCAGCGGCCGGGGATCGACGGCTCCGCTCGCGTACGCGGCGATCGTCTCGGCCAGTCCCGGGGAGGCGGACAGGACCCCGACCGCCGTGACGTCCTTGAGCACCAGCGCGCGCGTGTCGACAACGCTGGGCCGGCCGGACAGTCCGATGTAGACGACGCGGCCCGCCGGCTCCACGAGGTCCACGGCGAGCGCGGGCGAACCGGGAGCGCCGGTGGCGTCGACGACCGCGTCGAAGGGCAGATCAGGGAGCGTGGCGCGGGTCCAGACGTGCGCGAACCCGAGACCGCGGGCGAAAGCGCCGTCGTCCACGCCCATGAGGTGGACTTCCGCGCCCGCCGCCCGCAGGAACAGGGCCGTCAGCAGCCCGATCGTCCCCGGTCCGAGGATGAGTGACCGATCGCCGGCGCCGACGCCGGCCGCGCGGGCCGCGCGCAGCGCGTTGCCGCCCGGTTCGACCAGGGCGCCCAGCACGGCGTCGACCTCGTCGGGCAACGGGTGCAACGACCAGGCGGGCACGGCAAGCCGTTCGGCCAGCGCCCCCGCCCGCCCGCCGCGGATCCCGACCTCCTGCCGGTTCTCGCAGGCGTGCTGGTGGCCCCGGCGGCAGCGGCGGCACGACCGGTCGCCGAGCATGGTGTCGCCCATGACCCGCCGCCCGAGCCAGGCGGGGTCGACGCCGTCGCCGACGGCGGAGACCGTGCCCGCCCACTCGTGGCCCAGCCGCATCGGGTACGCGGCGTGCCCTTGGTGCAGGTAGGCCATTTCGCCGGTGAAGAACTCGACGTCGGTGCCGCACACCCCGGCCCGCTCGACATCGACGACGACCTCGCCCGCGGCGGCCCGCGGCACGGGGACCTCCCGCACCGAACCCTCCCGCGGCCCGGTGAGCACGAAGGCCCGCATCGACGAAGACATGGCCGCATCCTCGCATCCCCGCGCCCGCGGCAGATTACCGAACACTTGCTATTTTTTTGACACCTGTCCATTATCACGGGGTGCCGGACGACTGGACGATCGAAGCACCCGCCAAGGACCGGCGGGTGCGCCGGTCGCGGGCCGCGCTCATGCGGGCCGCCGTCGAGCTCGTCGGCGCCCGGGACACGGCGGCCGTCCCCGTCTCCGACATCGCCGGGGCGGCGGACGTCAGCCGCCAGGTGCTCTACCAGCAGTTCGGTGACCGCGACGCGCTGGTCCTGGAGGCCGCCCTCGACCTCGTCCGGCGGGAACTGCTGGACGACCTGCCCGACGACGCGACCCCGGACGGCGAGCGGGCCTCGATGCTCGCGCTGGCCCGGCACTTCGCCGCGCACCGGCGGTTCTACCGGGCCCTGCTGACCGGCTCGTCCGCGTTCGCCCTCAACAAGGCGCTGACCGGCCTGTTCCTGCCGCTCAACCGGCTGCACGTCGCCCGGCTGCTCGGCCGCCGGCTCGGCACGCAGGGCGTCGAGGACCTCGCCGCCTTCCTGACCGGCGGCGCCGCCGCGCTCGTCAACACGTGGGTCATCGAGGGGCCGGAGCCGCTCGACCCCGAAGAGTTCACCGGCCGGTTGATGCGGATCCGCACGGTCGTGTCGACGATGATCACGAAGGAGCCCCGGTGAACCCGATCAGCCCTCTCCTCGAGCGGTTGCTGAAGCTGCCCACCCCCGCCACGCGGAACCTCCTCGTCCAGCGGGACCTGCGCGTCCCCATGCCCGACGGCGTCGAGCTGCTCGCCGACCGGTGGGCCCCCCGCACGGGCGGCGAGCGGCTCCCCACCGCGTTGCTGCGCAGTCCCTACGGCCGCAACGGCGTGTTCGGGACGCTCCTGGCGCGTCCACTGGCCGAGCGCGGCTTCCAGGTGCTGATCCAGAGCACCCGCGGCGGCTTCGGCTCCGGCGGCGTCTTCGATCCCCTGCGCCAAGAGCGCGAAGACGGCCTCGCGACGCTGGACTGGCTGGTGCGGCAGCCGTGGTCCGGCGACGCGATCGTGCTCGTCGGCGCCAGCTACCTGGGTTACGTGCAGTGGGCGGTGGCCGACCGCCTGCCGCCGCAGGTCAAGGCGATGATCCCCCAGGTCACCGAGTCCGGGCTGACGCTGGAATTCCTGCGCGAGGACGGTCTTTCCCTGGAGACGCCGTTCGGGTGGGGCGTCCAGGTCGCGGTCCAGGAGCGCCGGTTCGCGCTGTTCCGGCAACGCGCGCAGGCGAAGAAGCTGGAGCAGGCGCTGAACACGCGGCCGCTCGCCCAGGCCGACGTCGTCGCCATCGGCCACCGCTCCGACTACATCCAGGACGTCCTCACCCGCCCGGAGCACCACCCCGGCTGGGCCGCGGCCGACCACCGGCACCGCGTCGCGGACGTCACCGTTCCGGTCAGCTCGGTCGCCGGCTGGTACGACATCTTCCTGCCCGGCCAGCTGCGCGACTTCCGCACGTTGCAGGAGGCGGGACGGCGGCCGCGGCTCACGGTCGGGCCGTGGACCCACGCCGGCCGTCCGGACCTGCTCGCCGGGACGGGCCAGACGCTGCGGGAAACCCTCGAGTTCGGGCTCGCGCACGCCCGCGGCGAGGAACCGCCGGAGCGGGCGCCGGTCCGGCTGTTCGTCATGGGCGAGGAAGCCTGGCGCGACTTCGCTTCGTGGCCGCCGGAAGGCTATGCGCCGCAACGGTTCCACCTGCAGGGCGGCGGGGCACTGGCCCCGGAGCCGCCCGGGGAGTCCGCCCCCGCCCGGTACCGCTACGACCCGGCGGATCCGACCCCCGCGGCCGGCGGCGTGCGCATGGCCCCCGACGCGGGCCGGGTGGACAACGCGAAGCTCGAAGCCCGCGCCGACGTCCTCACCTACACCACCGCCGTGCTCGGCGACGACGTCGAAGTGATCGGGGACGTGAGCGCGGAGATCTGGTTCCGTTCCGGCCTGCGGTTCGCCGACGTCTTCGTCCGGCTCTGCGACGTCGGCCCGGACGGCCGTTCGGTCAACGTCTGCGACGGCCTCACCAGCCTGCGCGACGCGGATCAACTGGCCGCCGTCCCGGTGCGGCTGTGGCCGACGGCGCACCGGTTCCGGCGCGGGCACCGCATCCGGGTCCAGGTTTCCAGCGGCGCTTTCCCGCGCTACGCCCGCAATCCCGGCACCGGCGAACCCCACGCCACCGCGGTGACGCTGCGCGCCGCGGACCAGGAGGTCCACCACGACCCGGCCCACGCGTCGGCGATCGTGCTTCCCGTGCGTGATTTTCGGCAATAGCCTCGACCGCGCGAAAAAACGGCAGAACGGCTTGAAAAAGAATTCCCGGCGACGCGCCGGAAATCGTGTAACACGCCCGGGGGCCCCGCGACTAACGCGGTGTTTCGACCCGCCCTCCGGGAGGCATCGTGGACGTCCAGACGGACCGGCAATCCGAGCAGCAGGAAGCCGCGGCCGGGCGCGCCGCCGAGCGCACCGGGGAACGGCAGGCCAAGATCGCGCTGCTGCGCACGCCCGGCGGGATCGCCGAGGCCGACGAGCCGAGCCGGGTGGCGACCCGGATCGACCGGCTCGGCCGCTACTACCCCGACGTCCGGCCGGTGAGCCCGGCGGCGATCGCGGCCGGGGACCCGGCGGCGATGACGGCCGCCGGCGCGATCCTCGAACGCATCGTTTCGACCGATGACCTGCTCGGCGTGGGGTACCTCGAAGGCGGCGTCACGGCTTCGGCCGCCGTCGGCCGGGTGAACATCCGGAACGACCAGGGCCGGCTCGTCGGCTACGGCACCGGATCGCTGGTGTCGGCGGAGCTGCTGCTCACCAACCACCACGTACTGCCGGACGCCGCCACCGCGGGGTTCAGCGTCATCGAATTCGACTACCAGGACGGCATCGACGGCCTCCCCCGGCCGGTGCGGGCCTTCGCGCTCGACCCGGACCGCTTCTTCGTCGCGGACCACGCCCTCGATTTCGCGCTCGTCGCCGTGAAAGCGACCGCGGACGAACTGCGGCCCTTCGGTTACAACCGGCTGATCGGCAGCGAGGGCAAAGCGATCGTCGGCGACTTCGTCACCATCGTGCAGCACCCCGGGGGCGGCAAGAAACAGGTCGCGCTGCGGGAAAACCGGGTCGTCGACGTCCTGGAGGAGTTCCTGCACTACGAAACCGACACCGAACCCGGCTCGTCCGGCTCGCCGGTGTTCAACGACCAGTGGGAGGTCGTGGCGCTGCACCACGCCAGTGTCCCGGCGGAGGGCCGCGCGGAGTACGGCGGTTTCCTCAACGAGGGCATCCGGGTCAGCAAGCTGCTGAAGTTCCTGCGGGGCCGGCCGTTCCCGCCGACGCAGCAGGCCCTGCTCGACGGGCTGTCCGTCCGGCCCGAACGCGCGCGGCCGGTCACCGGCGGCGCGCCGCAGGTGCTCACGCTCTCGATGCCGTTCGACATCCGGCTGCGCGCCGAACCGGCCACCGGGCGGATCGACCCCGACTACTCGAACCGCGAAGGCTATGACCCGGCCTTCCTGCCCGGGCACACCGTGCCGCTGCCCGGGCTGCCCGACGCGCTCGTCCCGCTGGCGGCGATCAACCGGCAGGCCACCGGCGAGCCGCGGTACGTGCTGCCGTACCACCACTTCAGCGTCGTGATGCACCGGCAGCGGCGCCTGGCGATGTTCACGGCGGTCAACATCGACGGGCGCACCAGCCGGTCGCTCCACCGTGAAGCCGACCACTGGTCGCTCGACCCGCGGGTCGCCGCGACCGAGCAGATCGGCGAGGAGATCTACCGGGACAACCCCCTCGACCGCGGGCACCTGGTCCGCCGCCTCGATCCGGCGTGGGGCGCGACGGAGCCGATTGCCCGGCTGGGCAACGACGACACGTTCCACTTCACGAACTGTTCGCCGCAGCACAAGGATTTCAACCAGAACAAGACGACGTGGGCCGGGCTCGAGGACTACGTGCTGAACAACGCGGACAACTTCGACCTGAAGGTCAGCGTGGTGACCGGCCCGGTACTGGCCGCCGACGACGACCACTACCGCGGCGTGCAGCTGCCGCGCCAGTTCTGGAAGGTCGTGGCGATGGTGAAGGCCCGCGGGACGCTGTCGGCGACGGCGTACCTGCTGAGCCAGGAGGAGCTCATCAGGGGCCTGGAGGCGGCCGGCGAATTCGATTACGGCGCCTACCGCACGTACCAGGTGCCGGTCCGCCGGATCGCCGAGCTGACGGGCCTGTCGTTCGGCGACCTCCCGGGTGCCGACCCCCTCGCCGTCCTGGAATCGACGAGCGCGGTGCAGGAGATCCGGACGGCGGCGGACCTGGTGCTCTGAAGACGTTCCGCTAGGTGGTTCGTCCACTGAGGACTTCGAAGGCGTGGCGGCGGTGCTCGGCGAAGAGCGCGAGCGCCGTCTCCCCGTCACGGGCCCGCAGGGCCGCCGCGAGCTCCCGGTGCTCCGCGGGGATGCCCGCGAGGTAGCCGTCGGTGGCGACGCCGATCCGGGTCAGCAGGAACAGGTGCACCTGCGAGCGGATCGCCTGCCACGCCTCGCGCAGCCGCCGGTGCCCGGCGGCCCCGTAGACCGCGTCGTGGAACTCGAGGTCGCAGCGGACCATTTCGTGCTCGCCGGCCGCGCGTTCCATCCGCCGCACCACGGCGTCGATCGCGGTCAGGGCCTCCGCCGAAGCGCGGGCCACCACCAGCCCGACGGCCAGGTGGTCGAGGGCCGCCCGCAGGCTGTCGAGCTCGGCGACGTCCTCGCCGGACAGTGCCGTCACCGTGGTGCCGCGGTGCCACTCGCTGCGGACCAGGCCCTCGCGCTCCAGCCTGAGCAGCGCCTCCCGCACCGGTCCGCGGCTGACGCCGAGTGCCTCCGCCAGCTCGACTTCGCGCAGCTGGCCGCCGGGGGCGTAGACGCCGTCGAAGATCGCGTCGCGGATCCGGTCGGCGACTTCCTCGGCCAGCCCCCGGCGACGGGCGGGAGCCGGCCCACTCGGACTACTCATGTCCTAATGTTAACATCTGGACAAGACCTTCGCGAAGGGAGTCACCATGACCGTCCTCGACTCGCCCATCCCCCGCTTCCACCTGGCGATGCCGGTGGACGACCTGGCCGCCGCCCGCCGCTTCTACGGCGAAGTCCTCGGCCTCGCGCAGGGCCGCAGCGCGCCGACGTGGATCGACTGGAACCTGCACGGCCACCAGTTCGTGACGCACCTGGCCCCGGCCGGCCCGAAGCGGATCCACAACCCGGTCGACGGCCACGACGTGCCGGTGCCGCACTTCGGCCTGATCCTCACCGTTCCGCAGTTCCAGGCCCTCGCCGACCGGCTGCGCGCGGCGGGCACGGAGTTCGTGATCGAGCCGTACGTCCGGTTCGAGGGCCAGACCGGCGAGCAGTGGACGATGTTCCTGCTCGACCCGGCGGGCAACGCGCTGGAGTTCAAGGCCTTCGCCGACGACGCCCAGGTCTTCGCGGCCTGATCCGGCCCGGCGAGGGAGCTCGCCCCCTTTCGGCCGGGACACGCCCTTTGAGCCGGCTTCCCCGGGACCACTCGATCGGGTCACCTGGCGACGGACCGCACCGATCCCGCTCACTTTGGGTACCCAGGGGTGACCGAGCGTGCCGAACCCGGGAGACGTCATGGAACCAGCCGACGACGAGCCGCCGGACTCCGTGCTGCTCGCCGCCCTGCGGGGCGGTGATCTCGATGCGGCAGGCCGGCTCTTCCGGCGGCACGCCGAGCCGCTGTGGCGGACCGCCGGGGCCTGGGCCCGGCAGCCCGCCGAGCGGGACGATCTCGTCGCCGAGACGTTCGCCCGGGTGCTCGCGGTGGTCCGCGCGGGTGGCGGGCCGCACGGGGACCTGCGGCCCTACCTCGTCGTGACCATGCGCAACCTGGTGTCCCGGTGGAGCAGGCAGCGCAGCCGGGTCGAGCTTCGCGCCACGATCCCGGAGGCGGTCGCCGGCGGCGGCGGGGCCGACGAGCTCGCCCTGCGCCGGTCGAACGCCCACCTGGTGTGGTCGGCCTACTGCACCCTGCCCGGCCGGTGGCGGACGGTGCTGTGGCGGACCGAGGCCGAGGGCGGCACGCCGACGGAGGTGGCGCCTTCGCTCGGGTTGTCGCCCAACAGTGTCGCGGCGCTGGCGATGCGGGCGCGGGAAGGGCTGCGGCAGGCCTACCTGCAGGTCCAGGTGCCCGAGGCGGCCGAGCCGACCTGCCGCGAACCCCGGCGGCGGATGGGTGCCTGGGTCCGGGGTGCCCTGTCGCCGCGCCGGGCGAACGCCGTCGCCGAGCATGTCGCCGGCTGCCCCGCCTGCCGGCTGGTCGTGCGCGGCCTGGACGAGGCGAACCGCGAACTGCCCGGCTCGGCGGTGCGGCTCACCGGCTGAGCCGGGGACCGGGGAAACCCGCGGGGTCGCCGAAGAGCAGAGCGGTCCCGTGGGCGCGCTTGAAGTACAGGTGGGCGTCGTGCTCCCAGGTGATCGCGATGCCGCCGTGGAGCTGGATCATCTCCGCCGCCGCGTGGGCGAACGCCTCGCCGCACACCACTTTCGCGGTCGCGACGGCTTCGGGGTCGCCGTCGACCAACGCCGCGTACAGCGCCGAACGCGCCGCCTCGACGTGGACGTGCACGTCGGCCATCCGGTGCTTCAGCGCCTGGAACGACCCGATCGGGCGACCGAACTGACGGCGTTGCTTCGTGTACTCGACCGTCAGCTCCAGCGCCCGCGCGGCCGCCCCCACCTGCTCGGCCGCGACGGCGACCACCGCCGTGTCGCGCAGCTGCCGCAGCTGTTCGGTGAACCCCCCGATGTCGAGCCGCCGGGCCGGCGTCGAAGCGCACTCGACGACCGCGAGGCGCCGGCCCGGGTCCAGGCTCGTGACGCGGTGCCGGCGGACGCCCTCGACCGGAACTTCGAACAGGCCGGCGCCGTCCTCCGTGCGGGCCACGGCGAGAACGACGTCGGCGAGATCGCCGTCCAGGACGTAGTGGGCGCGGCCGTCGAGCTTGCTACGTCCCCACGCCGTCAGCGCCGGCGTCCACCGGCCGTCCGCGCCGGACCAGGCCAGCGCCGCCAGGGTCGTTCCCGCGGCGATCCCCGGCAGCAGCCGCTCGCAGGCTTCCTCGTTCCCGGTGCGCAGCAGAGCCTCACCGCACAGCACGGCCGAGCCCAGCATCGGCGCCGGTGTGAGCGTCCGGCCGAGTTCCGCCAGCACGACGCACGCCTCGGCGAGACCGGCACCCGCGCCGCCGTACTGTTCCGGGATCGCCAGGGCGGCGACGCCGATCTGCTCGCACAGCGTCGACCACAGCTTGTCGTCGTAGCCCAGCGGTGACTCCACCGCGGCCCGCACCGCCGCCGGGCCCGACCGCCGGGACAGCAACGAACGCACCGCGTCCCGCAGCGCCCGGGCCTGCTCGGTGTCCAGCGGATCCGTCATCGCAGGACCCGCGCCCGGTGGAACGAACCGGTACCCCAGGCCCCGGCCAGAGCGCGCACCTTCGTCAGCCGGAGCCCCAGGTCGTGTTCGGCGGTGTAGCCGATGGCGCCGTGCACCTGAAGCGCGATCCGCGCGGCCGAGTACGCGGCGTCACCGGCCATGACCTTCGCCGCCGAAACATCACGGGCGAAGGTTTCACCGGCGACCGCCGCACCGTAGAGGAGCGGCCGGGCGAGCTCGAGCTGCGTGACGACGTCGGCCAGCAGGTGCTTGATCGCCTGGTATTCGCCGATGGCCCGGCCGTACTGACGGCGCTGCGTCGCATACGCCACCGAGGTGTCCAGCAGCCACTGCCCCGCGCCGAGGAGCTGGGCGGCCACGGCCAGGACACCGCGGTCGAACGCGGCCGGGGCCGCGAGGGGACGCGTCGGGCCGGTCACCCGGAACAGCCGCCGCGCCGGGTCGACCGACCGGACGAACTCGAGCCCGGGCTCGGTGACCTCCCCGCCGGTCAGGTCGAGGACCACGCCGGCCACGTCGGCGTCCAGGGCCAGGGGCACCTCGGGGGGCGCGACGACCGTGGCGAGGAGGTCGCCTCGGGCGAGCGCGGTGAGCCGCTCGCCGGTGAGCACCGAGGGAGCGACGACGGCCGTCTCCACCAGCGGTCCGGGCACGGCGTGGTAGCCGAGCGCTTCGAAGGCGACCACCACGTCGACCGGCGAAGCGGCGAGCCCGCCGTGGTCCTCGTCGACCAGCAGCGCGGGGACACCGAGTTCGGCGAGGCCGCGCCAGAGCTTCAGGCCGCGGTCGTGCTCCCCGGCCGCCCAGGCCCGCGCGACCGCCGCGGTGTCCGCGCCGGCGAGGAAGTCGTGCAGCGAGGCCGAGAACTGGCGCTGTTCCGGGGAAAGCTGGAACCTCATCGGCGCTCCCTCGGCAGTTTCAGCAGCCGCTCGGCGATGGTGTTGCGCTGGATCTGGTCGGTGCCGCCGTAGATCGGGCCGGCGAGGGAGAACAGGTACCCGTCCACCCAGCCGCGGTCGGTCTCCGCCGCCGGGCCGAGCACGTCCAGCGCCGTCTCGTGCAACGCGACGTCCAGGTGCGACCAGAACAGCTTGTTCACACTGGACTCCGGGCCCAGCTCGCCCCCGTCGGCCAGGCGGCTCACCGTGCCGTACGTGTAGAGCTGGTAGGCCCGGGCGCCGATCCACGCATCCGCGACACGGTCCCGAGTGGACAGTGGCGCCCCGTGCTCGCGCCACAGCTCCACCAGCCGGCCGGCCGCGGCGAGGAACCGGCCCGGGCTGCGCAGCGACAGGCCACGCTCGTTGTTGGCCGTGGTCATCGCGACCCGCCAACCCTGGCCCACCTCCCCGATCACGTCCTCGTCGGGGACGAACACGTCGTCGAAGAAGATCTCCGCGAACCCGGGCTCGCCGTCCAGTTGCGCGACCGGCCGCACCGTGACGCCGTCGGCGCGCAGATCGGCCATGAAATAGGTCAGCCCGTGGTGCCGCTGCGCGTCCGGGTCGGTGCGGAACAGCCCGAAGGCCCGGTCGGCGAAGGCCGCTCGCGAACTCCACGTCTTCTGCCCCGACAGCAGCCAGCCGCCGTCGGTGCGCACCGCCGTGCTGCGCAACGCGGCGATGTCGCTGCCCGCCTCGGGTTCCGACCACGCCTGCGCCCACACCTGCTCACCGCGGGCCATCGGCGGGAGGATCCGGTCGCGCTGCTCCGGCGTGCCGTGGGCGAACAAGGTGGGGGCGAGCATGAAGATGCCGTTCTGGCTCACCCGGCCCGGCGCGCCCGCCGCGTAGTACTCCTCTTCGAACAGCAGCCACTGCACCATCGACGCGTCGCGGCCGTGGTACTCGCGCGGCCACGACACGACCGACCACCGGGCCTGTGCCAGCTCGGCTTCCCATTCGCGGTGCGCCGCGAACCCCTCCGCGGTGTCCATCGACGGCAACACCCGCACGTGCCCGGCCAGCCACTCCCGTGCTTCGTCGCGGAACGCGGCCGATGCCTCGTCGACGTCGAGGTCCATCAGGCCCCCTGGCCCGCGTCGCGCATCGACCGCGCGGACTGCCCGCCGAGCGAATCTTCCGACGTCTCCGCGTTGTGGGCGTGCGCCAGGTGGTGCAGGCCGAACACGGAGTCCATTCCGGACCGCATGCCCATCAGGTCCTCGGCCTGGTTGACCGCCTTCTTCGCCAGCGCGAGCCCGAACGGCGGCATCCCGGCGATCTTCTCCGCCAGCTCCAGCGTGTGCTGCTCCAGCTCGGCGCGCGGCACGATCCGGTTGATCATGCCCCACTCCTTGGCCTGCTGGACGGTGAACCGCTCGCCGGTGAACAACACTTCCTTCGCCGCCCGCGGACCCAGCACCCACGGGTGCGCGAAGTACTCGACCCCGGGAATCCCCATCCGCACCACCGGATCGGCGAAGAACGCGTCATCGGACGCCACGATCAGGTCGCACACCCAGGCCAGCATCAACCCGCCCGCGATGCACGCGCCCTGCACGCTCGCGATCACCGGCTTCGGGATCTCCCGCCACCGGCGGCACATCCCCAGGTACACCTCCGACTCGCGAGCGAACCGCCGGTCACCGCCGTCGCGGCCGGTGTGGTCCCACCACATCACCGCGCGCCGGTCGAAGCTGACGTCCGCGTCCCGGCCCGGGCTGCCGATGTCGTGCCCCGCCGAGAAGTGCTTGCCCGCCCCGGCCAGCACGATCACCTTGACCTCGGGGTCGTTCACGGCCTGGGCGAAGGCGTCGTCGAGGGCGTAGGTCATCGCGGAGTTCTGGGCGTTGCGGTAGTCCGGCCGGTTCATCGTGACCACCGCGACCGGTCCGCGCCGCTCGACGAGGACCACCGGTTCACTCATGCGTTCTCCTCGGTCAGCAGCCGCTTCAGCACCTTGCCGGAAGCGTTGCGGGGCAGCTCGTCCAGGAATTCGACGAACCGCGGGGTCTTGTAGTTGGCGAGCCGCTCGCGGCAGAAGGCCAGGACCGTCTCCTCCGTCAGCCCGGCGCCGACGACGAACGCCTTGCCGACCTCGCCGAGCCGCTCGTCCGGGACGCCGACCACGGCGACGTCGCGGACGCCGGCCAGCTCGGTCAGGGCGTGTTCGACCTCGGCCGGGTAGACGTTGAAGCCGCCGCAGATGTACATGTCCTTGAGCCGGCCGGTGATGGTGAGGTTCCCGGCGGCGTCGAGCTCGCCGACGTCGCCGGTGTGCAGCCAGTCCTGCTCGTCGACGGCTTTCGCGGTGGCCTCCGGGTCGTCGAGGTACCCGAGCATCACGTTCGGCCCGCGCACCACGATCTCGCCCGGCGCACCCTGGATCGCCACCTCGAAGCCCGCGGTCGCCCGGCCGGACGTCCTCGCGACGAGTTCCGCGGTGTCGCCGGGCCGGCACATCGTCACCACCACGGCTTCGGTGAGGCCGTAGGCGGTGAGGACGGTTTCGAACCCGAGTTCGGCCCGCATCCGGCGCACGAGCGAGGCGGGGACGGTGGCCGCCCCGGTGACGGCGAGCCGCAACGAGGACAGGTCGCCCTTGCGCGGCTCGTGCAGGAGGGACTGGAAGATCGTCGGCGCGCCCGGCAGCACGGAGATCCGCTCCCGCTCGATGACCTCCAGCGCCGCGCGCGCGTCGAACACCGCCTGCGGGACGATCGTCGCGCCGGTCAGCAGGCCCACCAGGATCCCGGCCTTGTAGCCGAAGCTGTGGAAGAACGGGTTGATCACCAGGTACCGGTCGTCGGCGGTGACCCGGCCGCAGTCCGCCCACGCCGCGGCGACGTCGATCGCCTGGCGGTGGGCCGACAGCACCCCCTTCGAGCGGCCGCTGGTGCCGGAGGTGAACAGGATGTCGCTCACGTCGTCCGGTCCGACGGCGTCCGCCCGTGCCTCGGCCTCGGCTTCGGTGACCCGCTCGGCCGAGGCCAGGAACTCGTCCCAGCCCACCGTGCCTTCGACCGGCCGGTGCGGCTCCTGCAGGGCCACCCGGACGACGGTGCGGAGGTCCGGCAGCGCCGCGCCGGTCTCCCGGATCGCGGCGTGGCGGTCGGCGCCGAGGAAGTCGGCGGCCACGACGAGGGCCTTGGCCCGGCCGCGGACGAGCAGGTCCACCGTCTCGGTGGCCGTGAAGCGGGTGTTGACCGGGATCAGGGTCGCCCCCGCGTAGAGCGCCCCCAGCGCCGTCAAGACCCAGTGGTGGGTGTTGGGCAGGGCGATCGCGACCCGGTCGCCCGCCTGGACGCCGCCCGCGGCGAACGCACGGGCCACCGTCCGAACACGTTCCAGAAGCCGGTCGTAGCCGAGCCGCACGCGGTCGTCGACCAGGGCCTCCGCGGAGCCGAACTTCGCGGCGGCATCGCGAACGACGGCCGGGATCGTGGTCTGTCCCACCACACCCTCCTCTGGACCGACAAAGTAGAACGTGTTCTCATTACCCTAGGTGCCGGACCGGCCCGGCAGCAAGGAGGCGTGCGTGGAACCGACGCGATTCCGCCGCGAGGTCGCGGGCTGGCTCGCGGACAACCTGACCGGCGAGTTCGCGCGGCTGCGCGGCCTGGGCGGGCCGGGACGCGAGCACGAGGAGTTCGACCTGCGGCTGACCTGGGAGCGGCACCTGGCCGCGGCGGGCTGGACCTGCGTCGGCTGGCCGGCCGAGTTCGGCGGCCGCGGCCTGTCCCTGGCCGAGCAGGTCGCCTTCCACGAGGAATACGCGGCCTCGGGCGCCCCGGCCCGCGTCAACCACATCGGCGAACAGCTGCTCGGCCCGACCCTGATCGCCTTCGGCACGCCCGAGCAGCAACGGCGGTTCCTGCCGAAGATCCTCGCTGTCGAAGAACTCTGGTGCCAGGGCTACTCCGAACCCGGAGCCGGCTCCGACCTCGCCGCCGTCTCGACGACCGCGGTCCTGCGCGACGGCGCATGGGTGCTCAACGGTCAGAAGATCTGGACGTCACTGGCGCACGTGGCCGACTGGTGCTTCGTCGTCGCCCGCACCGAGCCCGGCTCCCGGCGCCACCACGGCCTGTCCTACCTGTTGGTGCCGCTGCGCCGGGACGGCGTCACGATCCGGCCGATCCAGCAGCTCACCGGCACTTCCGAGTTCAACGAGGTCTTCTTCGACGACGCCCGCACGGACGCGAGCCTGGTCGTCGGCGAGCCCGGCGACGGCTGGCGGATCGCGCTGGCCACCCTCGGGTTCGAACGCGGCGTCTCGACGCTGGGCCAGCAGATCGGCTTCCGCCGCGAGCTCGACGACATCGTCGCCGAAGCCCAGCGCACCGGCACCTACGACGACCCGCTGCTGCGCGCCGACCTCGCCCGCGCCCGGATCGGGCTCCGGGTGCTGCGCGCGCACGCCCTGCGCACCCTCGGACAGGCCGCCGGGCCCGAGGTCGCCGTCGGCAAGCTGCTGTGGGCGCAGTGGCACCGCGGGCTCGGCGAGCTGGCCGTCCGCGCCCGGGGCGCGCGCTCCCTCACCACCGGCGGTGGCGAGCTGGACGAGTGGCAGCGGCTGTTCCTGTTCACCCGCGCCGACACCATCTACGGCGGCTCCGACGAAATCGAGCGGAACATCATCGCCGAGCGCGTGCTCGGCCTGCCCAGGGAGGCCCGCCCGTGATCCCCCAGACCGTGCTCCCCCACTACGTACCCGGCCACGACCTGCTCTCCGGAAAGGTCGTCGTCGTCACCGCGGCGGCCGGCACCGGGATCGGCTCGGCCGTCGCCCGACGCTGCCTCGAAGAAGGCGCGAGCGTGGTCGTCAGCGACTGGCACGAGCGGCGGCTGGCGGAGAAGGCCGCCGAGCTGGCCGAGCTGGGCAAGGTCCACGCCATCCCCTGCGACGTCACGCGGGAAGACCAGGTCCAGGCGCTCGTCGACGGCGCCGCCGAGCACTTCGGACGCCTCGACGTGCTGGTCAACAACGCCGGGCTCGGCGGCACGAAGTCGGTCTTGGACATGACCGACGACGAGTGGTCGCGGGTCCTCGACATCACGCTGACCGGGACTTTCCGCTGCACCCGCGCGGCCCTGCGCCGGTTCGTGGCGCAGGGTGGCGGCGGGGCGATCGTCAACAACGCGTCGGTGATCGGCTGGCGCGCCCAAGCCGGCCAGGCCCACTACGCCGCGGCCAAGGCCGGGGTGATGGCGCTGACGCGCTGCTCGGCCCTCGACGCCGCCGAGCACGGCGTCCGCGTCAACGCCGTCGCGCCGAGCCTGGCCATGCACCCCTTCCTGGCCAAGGTGACCAGCGACGAACTCCTGGACGACCTCACCAAGCGGGAAGCGTTCGGCCGGGCCGCGCAGCCGTGGGAGGTCGCCAACGTCGTGGTCTTCCTCGCCAGTGGCTACGCGAGTTACCTCACCGGCGAAGTCGTCTCCGTCAGCAGCCAGCACCCCTAGGAGCTCCCGTGCCCGAAGCCTTCCTCCTCGACGCGGTCCGCACCCCGGTGGGGCGGCGCGGCGGCGCGCTGTCCGGGTGGCACTCCGCCGATCTCGGCGCGCACGTCATCAAGGCGGTCGTCGAGCGCGCCGGCGTCGACCCGGACTGCGTCGACGACGTCATCTTCGGCTGCACGGACACGCTCGGCCCGCAGGCCGGCAACATCGCGCGCACCGCGTGGCTGGCGGCCGGGTTCGGCGACCACGTGCCGGGGGTGACCGTCGACCGGCAGTGCGGGTCGAGCCAGCAGGCCGTGCACTTCGCCGCCCAAGCGGTCATGTCGGGGACGCAGGACCTGGTGCTGGCCGGGGGCGTGCAGAACATGAGCCGCATCCCGATCAGCGCGGCGATGCTGGCCGGGCGCGAGTACGGCTTCGACGACCCGTTCTCCGGCTCGAAGGGCTGGCAGGAGCGCTACGGCAGTGTCGAGGTTTCGCAGTTCCGCAGCGCGGACATGATCGCCGAGCACTGGGACATCAGCCGCGCGGCCATGGAGGAGTACGCGCTGCGCAGCCACCAGCGGGCGTCCGCGGCCGTCGACGAAGGCACCTTCGACGCGGAAATCGTTCCGGTCGAGCAGTTCCGGCACGACGAGGGGCCGCGCCGGGACACCAGCCTGGAGCGGATGCGCGGCCTGAAGCCGCTGAGCGAAGGTTCCCGGCTGACGGCCGCGGTGGCCAGCCAGATCTCCGACGGCGCGAGCGCGGCGCTGCTGGCGTCGGAGGCGTTCGTGCAGGAGCACGGCCTGACGCCGCGAGCCCGCATCCACCACCTGTCGGTGCGGGCGGCGGACCCGGTGTGGATGCTGACCGGCCCGATCCCGGCCACGGCGCACGCGCTGCGGCGCGCCGGGCTGGCGATCGAGGACATCGACCTGTTCGAGGTCAACGAAGCGTTCGCCAGCGTGGTGCTGGCCTGGCTGGACGAAACCGGCGCGGACCCCGGCCGGGTCAACGTGAACGGGGGCGGAATCGCCCTCGGTCACCCGATCGGGGCCACCGGCACCAAGCTGCTGGCGACGCTCCTGCACGAGCTGGAGCGCCGCGGCGGCCGCTACGGCCTGCAGACGATGTGCGAAGGCGGCGGCACCGCCAACGTCACCATCATCGAACGGCTCTGATCAGCCCAGTGCGCGCAGCTTCGGCAGCACGTCCTCGGAGAACTGGGTCAGGAACCGTTCCTGGTCGTGACCGGGGCCGTGGAACACGAGGTGGTTGAGCCCGGCGTCCAGGTAGGGCTTGATCTGGGCGATAGCCTCGTCCGGGTCCGACGCCACGATCCACCGCTTGGCGACCTGCTCGATCGGCAGCTCGTCGGCCAGCCGTTCCATCTCCTCGGCCGAGGAGACGCTGTGCTTCTGCTCCGGCGTCAGCGACAGCGGGGCCCAGAACCGGGTGTTCTCCAGCGCCTTCTCGTGGTCGCGGTCGTAGGACATCTTGATCTCGATCATCCGGTCGACGCCCTCGGGGGCGCGCTCGGCCGCCTTCGCGCCCTCGACGACCGCCGGCATCAGCTTCTCGGTGTAGAGGTCCATGCCCTTGCCCGAGGTGCAGATGAACCCGTCACCGGACCGGCCCGCGTACTTGGCCACGACCGGGCCGCCCGCGGCGATGTAGACCGGGACCGGCTGCTCCGGCCGGTCGTAGATGTTGGCGTTGACCAGCGTGTAGTAGTCGCCTTCGAAGGACACGCTCTCGCCGGCCCACAGCTCGCGCATCAGCTTGATCGACTCGCGCAGCCGGGCGAAGCGCTCCTTGAACTCCGGCCATTCGCGGCCCGAGACGGCGATCTCGTTCAGCGCCTCGCCGGTCCCCACGCCGAGGATCACGCGGCCGTTCGACAGCAGCGACATCGTGGCGAACGCCTGCGCGATCACCGCCGGGTTGTACCGGAACGTCGGGGTCAGCACGCTCGTGCCGATCTGCACCCGGCTGGTCCGCTCGGCCACCGCCGGCATCCACGCCAACGCCCACGGCGCGTGCCCGCCTTCGTGCCGCCAGGGCAGGAAGTGGTCGGACACCCAGACCGAGTCGAGGCCGGCCTCTTCGGCGCGCACGGCGTACTCGACCAGGTCCCGCGGCCCGAACTGCTCCGCCGATGCCTTGTAACCGACCTTCAACGCCACGCTCATCCTCCCGTTTCCCGGCCGAGTCGCCGCAGGATCTCACCTGCCTCGGCCACTGCGCCCTCGACGATCTGCGCCACCGTGGGCAGGTCGTGGATCATGCCCACCACCTGTCCCGACGCTAGCACTCCCGCGTCCGTCCGGCCTTCGACCAGTCCCGCCCGCAACAACATGGGGGTGTTGGCCGCCATGACCAGCTGGCTCCACGTCAGATCGTTGCCGTGCTTCATCGCGAAGCCTTCTCGCACCATCGCAACCGGGGACAGGCCGGTGATATTCCGGAAGCGCAGCGCGTTGCGCGCGGCCTGCGCCAGGCCGCGGACGCGGCCGGTGCGTTCGAGCTTCTCGACGAGGTCGGTGCGCAGCACGCGGTGCGGCAGGCCGTCGACGCGCCGGGTGACGACCGTCCCGGTGAGGCCCTGCTCGAGGTAGAGCCGCTTGACGTCGTCGGGGACCGTGCTCTCCTTGCTCAGCAGGAAGCGGGTGCCCATCGCGACCCCCGCCGCGCCGTACGCCAGCGCGGCGGCGAGGCCGCGGCCGTCGAAGAAGCCGCCGGCGGCGACCACCGGGATGCCGACCGTGTCGAGCACCGAGGGCAGCAGCAGGGTGGTGGCGACGCCGCCGGTGTGCCCGCCGCCTTCGCCGCCCTGGACGATGACGGCGTCCGCGCCCCAGGCGGCGACCTTCTCGGCGTGCCGGGCGGCGCCGACCGACGGGATCACGACGATGCCGTGGTCGCGCAGCTTCGCGATCATCTCCTTCCGCGGCGCGAGCGCGAAGGACGCGACTTTGACGCCCTCGCGGATCAGCAGGTCGACGCGCTCGCCGGCGTCACCCGCGTCCGCGCGGAGATTCACGCCGAACGGCTTCTCCGTTCGCTTCTTGACCTCGGCGATCGCCGCTTCCAGCTCGGGGTAGGTCATCGTGGCGGACGCCAGGATGCCGAGGGCCCCGGCTTCGGCGGTCGCCGAGACCAGCCGCGGGCCGGCGACCCAGCCCATCCCGGTCTGCACGATCGGGTGCTCGACCCCCACCAGCCGGGTGAGTGCGGTCTTCACGCCGGGACTTCCTTGTCACGCAGGCTCTTCGGATCCAGTACTTCGCGGATGAGCCGCAGTTCCTCCGCCGTCGGCTCCCGGCTGGTTCCGGCCCCGGAGAAGTCGATTTCGAACGTCGTCGCCGCCACGACCTCGTCGCGGGTGACGCCGGGGTGCACCGACACCGCCCGCATCGAGTGATCGGGGGTGGCGAAGTCGAACACGCCCAGGTTGGTGACGACCCGGTGCACGTCGTGGTACTTCTCCGCCGACGGGCCCGCCTTCGCCGCGTTGTCGTAGCCCACGCCCGAAACGACGTCGACGCTGTCCACGAAGATCCGCGTGCCGTGCCGGGGGACCCAGTAGCTGGTGCGGTGGTTGACGGTGTTGCCCGGGGCCCCGCGGACGCCGAGCAGCTGCTTCTTGGGGCGGGCGTGGTCGCCGATGGCGGAGATGTTCTGGTTGCCGAACCGGTCGATCTGGTTCGCGCCCATCACCACGTGCCGTCGTCCGTGCGGGACGATCGTGTCCAGCATCTTGCGGAACGGCTGCCAGCCCTCGACCACGCCGTCCGGCGTGACCAGATACGCCTCGCCGTCGGACATGAGCAGGTCCGGTTCGAACGTCAGCCGGGCGAGTTTCGCGCCCAGCTGCGGGATGAGGCCCATCGGGCTGGCGACGATCTCGCCGTCGCCGCGGAACAGCTCGGCCACCGCCACCACGGCGATTTCGGCCCGGGTCGCACTCATGCGCACACCTCGCTGACGCTCGGCGCGGCCTGAGCGGAAAGCGCAGTGTTGAATGATTCGTTCGCGGGCTCACTCATGCCGCCTCCGCCTCGAATTTGTCCACTTCGGACAGATAGCTGCGCTCGTCCCCCGACAGGAACCGGTCCACGAAGCCCGGCCAGGCCTCCACGTCCTTCGCGCACGCCGCGTAGTGGCGCTGGAAGCGTTCGTCCCGGCCGTAGTCCGGCACCGCCGTGGTGAAGTGCGCGCCCCGCGGCGCCTCCACGACCCCGTCGACGGCACCGCGGGTGAGCAGCAGCGACTGCACCGGCCCGCCCGCGGTCAGCTCGGCGGTCTCGACGACCTTCTCCACCGACACGAAGCACCTCTCCGCGGCCAGACCGAACAGCTCGTCGAAGTACGGGTCCGGGCCGAGGTACTGGGCGTTGCCGCGGGCATCGGCGCGGTTGAGGTGCACCAGCGCCACGTCCAGGTGCTGCGCCGGCACCGCGACGAGTTCCTCGCCGTCCGCGTACGGCGAGCGCACGGTCCGGAGACCGGGGTTGGCGCGCATGACTTCCGAGCCGAGTCCGGCGCGGGTCGGCAGGAACGGAAGCCGCTGCATCGCCGCCGACAACGCCGTGCCGAACATGCCCTCGTCGTACTCGGTGACCTCGATGGCCCCGGTCTCGCGGGCACGGCCGAACCACGGATCGAACGGGAGGGAATCCAGGGTGACGAACCCGAACACGACCCGCTTCACCTTGCCCGCCGCGCACAGCAGGCCGACGTCCGGGCCGCCGTAGGACACGACCGTGAGGTCCTGCACCGGGGTGCGGAGGATCGCCCGGACCAGTGCCATCGGCTTGCGCCGCGATCCCCAGCCGCCGATGCCGATGTTCATGCCGTCCTTCAGCTCCGCCGCCACCTCGTCGGCGGTCGTGCGCTTATCGGCCATTCAAGAACTCCTCGCGGGCTTCGTCGGACGCGCCGAGCAGGTTGAGCTCGAAGGTGAAGCCCTGCTCGAACCGGTAGCTGCGGTGCACCTGCTGGGGGTCGATGCCGTTCAACGCCTCTTTCGCCGCCCGGATGACCCGCGGGTCCTTCTTCGCGATGTCCCGGGCGACGTCCATGGCCGCCTCGTCGAGTTCCGCGCGCGGCACGACCTGGTAGACCGAGCCGTGCGTGTGCAGCTCGGCGGCGGTGATCTTCCGCGCCGTGAAGTAGAGGGTGCGCATGAGGTGCTGCGGCACCAGCCGGGCCAGGTGCGTCGCGGCTCCCAACGCGCCGCGTTCGACTTCCGGGACGCCGAAGGTGGCGTCGTCGGAGGCGATGACGACGTCGGCGTTGCCGACCAGGCCGATCCCGCCGCCGAGGCAGAAGCCGTGCACGGCGGCGACGACCGGTACCGCGCAGTCGTAGACCGCGGCGAAAGCCGCGTAGCAGCCCCGGTTCGCGCCGACCAGGGCGTCGTAACCGGCGCTGCGCTGGATTTCCTTGATGTCCACGCCCGCGTTGAACCCGCGGCCTTCCGCGCGGAGGATCACCACGTGCACCTCGGGGTCGCGGCCCGCCTGCGTGAGCGCGTCGGCGAGGTCGAACCACCCCTGCACGGGCAGCGCGTTCACCGGCGGGAAGTCGACGGTGACGACCTCGACGTGGCCGTCGCGCTTGGTCAGGATGCCCATCAGCTCGCTCCGTAGACGGGTTCGGGCTCGGGCGCGCGCTCGAGCAGTTCCTTGACCACCGCGCCGAGTTCCGCCGGGTCCCAACGCTCGCCCTTGTCCACGGCCGGGCCGTGCCGCCAGCCCTGCGCCAGGGAAACCTTGCCGCCCTCGACCTCGAAGACGCGGCCGGTGACGTGCCCGGATTCCGCGCTGCCCAGCCACACGACCAGCGGCGAGACGTTCTCCGGCGCCATCGCGTCGAAGCCGGTGTCCGGACGCGCCATCGACGCGAACACCGCCTCGGTCATCCGGGTCCGCGCCGCCGGCGCGATCGCGTTGACGGTGACGCCGTAGCGGGCGAGTTCCGCGGCCGCCACCACCGTCAACCCCGCGATACCCGCCTTCGCCGCCGAGTAGTTGACCTGCCCCGCGCTGCCCAGCAACCCGGCACCCGAACTCGTGTTGATCACCCGGGCACTCGGCATCCGGCCCGCTTTGGCCTCGGCCCGCCAGTGTTCGGCCGCGTGCCGCAGAGGCGCGAAGTGACCTTTGAGGTGCACCCGAACCACCGCGTCCCACTCGTCCTCGGCGAGGTTGACCAGCATCCGGTCCCGGACGAACCCCGCGTTGTTGACCAGCACGTCCAAGCGGCCGAAGCGCGCCACCGCGGTGCCGATCAGCTCCTTCGCCCCGGCCCAGTCGGCGACGTCGGCCGTGGTGGCCACCGCCTTCCCGCCGAGCGCCTCGATCTCCGCGACGACATCTGCGGTCACGCCCTCCTCCAGGTCGTTCACCACCACCGACGCGCCCTCGGCCGCGAACGCCAGCGCGTGCGCCCGCCCGATGCCGCGGCCGGCGCCGGTCACCACGACCACCCGGTCCTGGCCCAACCCGCTCACGAATCCTCCCGATGGTTGACGTCGGCCGCGGCGAGGAACGCCGGGACCTCACCCCCGCCGTGCACGCGCAGCGTCGCGCCGGAGACGTAGGAAGCCATTGACGAGGCGAGGAACGCGGCGCACGAGCCCACCTCTTCCGGCTCGGCCAGCCGGCCCAGCGGCACGGTCTTGCCGACCGCCTCGACCGCGGCCTCGCTGCCGTAGTGCAGGTGCGCCTGCTCGGTCCGCACCATCCCGACGTCGAGCGCGTTCACCCGCACCTTCGGCGCCCACTCGACCGCCAGGCTCGCGGTCAGGTTGTCCAGCCCGGCCTTCGCCGCGCCGTAGGCCGCCGTGCCGGGCGACGCGCGAGTGCCGCTCACGCTGGAGATCATCACGATCGAGCCGCCGGAATCCTGACGCTGCATCACCGCGTTGGCGTGCTGCGCGACCAGCAGCGGCGCGAGCAGGTTGAGCTGCACGATCTTGTCGTGCAGCCGCGGCGACGCCGCCGCCGCCGACACGTACGGTGCCCCACCGGCGTTGTTGACGACGACGTCGAGGCGCCCGTGCCGCTCGGCGATCCCCTCGACCAGCGCGGCCACCTGGTCCTCGTCGCGGACGTCGCACCGGACGAACTCCGCCGCGGTGGGCGCCTCACGCCGCGCGCAGACGACGACCCGGGCGCCGTGGGCGAGGAACACGCCGGTGATGCCGCGGCCCACGCCGCGGACGCCGCCGGTGACCAGCACCACGGCGCCGGCCAGCCCCAGATCGGTTTTCACCGGCACACCACCTTCCCCGTCCAAAACTAGAACATGTTCTCGCTTTGGACAAGGCCGGCGGTGCGCCGCGGAGCGGGCTACGGTTCGGACGAGGGGAACTCGGTGCGGGCGACCTGCAGCCCGGAAGCCCGCAGCGCGGCCTGCATGGCGAACCGCGCGTCGGGGTCGTCGAGGCGATCACCGAACGCCTGCTTCAGCTGGCGCACCCGGTAGCGGACCGTCTGCGGGTGCACCGAAAGGGCCACCGCGATCTTCTCGGAGTTGCCGCCGTTCTGCAGCCAGGACAGCAGGGTCTCGCCCAGCCGGCGGCGCGTCCGCTCCGGGAACTGCGCGAGCGGGGCGAGTTCCTGCCGGGCGACCTGCTCCGCCAGCGGCGAGTCCGACAGCAGCCACAGCTCGGTCAGGTGGTCCGTGCACCACGTCACGGGGGCGTCCGGCAGCGCGCCGTCCGCCACCAGGCGCAGTGCGGTGCGCGCCCAGCGCAGGGAATGCGCCGCCGCGCCGAGCTCCGTCGGCGGCCCGACCGCGACGCGCGTGCCGACCCGGGTCAGGGTCCGCGCGTCCACCGGGGCGGGCAGCAGCAGGTACGGCTGCGGCGGGTCGAGGTCGGCGAGGACGTCGGATCCCCACGAGGTGCTCACCGTCGTCTCGGCGGCGACCGCCGCGACCTCGCGCGGCACCGGCCAGCCCGCCGCCGACGCGAGTTCGGCGAGGACCGCGTCCGGGATGGTGCCGGGGCCGGTCAGGAGCCGCAGCAGGCGCCGCCGCAGTCCCGCCCGGGTGCCCTCGATCTCCGCCCACGCTTCGCGGTGCCCCCGGCTCGACATCCGGGCGAGCTCGTCGGCGTAGCCGAACAGCATCTCGGCCAGCTGCGCCATCACCGCGGAGGAGAGCCGGTGCCGCCGGCCCAGCCGCATGATCCAGCGCCAGCCGACGCGGGTGCCCACGCGGTAGGCGGCCTGCAGGTCGTCGAGGGTCCGGCCCTCGCGGGCCTCGCCCGCGCCGAGCTGGCGGCACGTCTCGTACAGCCGGTCGCGCGAGGCCAGCGGATCCTCGACGAGGTCCACGAAGAGCGCGACGGCGCACTCGACGCCGTGCCGGGCCACGCGGGCGTACGAACCGTCCCCGGGCCGGGCGTAGACCGGGACCGCCCGCAGCACCTCCCGGACGATCCAGTCGGTCAGCGCCGGCAGGGCCGGCCGCATCAGCACGGCCAATTCCTTGCGCCGCAGCACTTCTTCTCCGGCGTCCCGGGGAACCGGGACGGGTTGCCGAGCACTGTCGCGGGACACCAGGGTTTCCTCCACCGGGGACGGCGACGGAGCAAGCTTTACCGGACAGTAAAGCAGGGAGACCGTAGAGTACACCTCCATGAGCCGGCAGAGTTCCCCTGATCGATCCAGCGCTCGCCGCAGCCCGGCCGCCCGGCCCACCGACGACGAACTGCTCGACGCCGCCCGCGCCGTGTTCGCCGAGCGGGGGTTCGCGCAGGCCACCATGGGGCTGATCGCAGACCGCGCCGATTCCACCAAGCCCACCCTCTACGCGCATTTCGGCGACAAAGCGGCCCTTTTCCGCGCGACCGTCACCCGGGAGGTCGGCGCGTTGCGGGACTGGGTGATCCGGGCCTACGAAACGGCGAGCGCGCGCCCGCTGGAGGACCGGGTCCGGCTTTCGGTGATGGCCATGTTCGGCTACGCCGGCGCCCACCCGGAGAGTTTCCGGCTGCTGTTCGACTCGGCCGTCGACGAGATGTCGAACGAGCGCCGCGCGCTGGCCGACAGCATCGCCACGCACGTGGTCGGCCAGATCCGCGAGCACCTCATCGCCCACGGCCGGCCGGTCGGCCCGGGCGCGGACCTGCTCGCGGCGATGATGGTCGGCCTCGTCGGGCGGGCCGCGATGCACGTCTCCCACTCCCCCGGCCTCGACCCGATCGCCGCGGGCGAACTGGCCACCGGGTTCGTCATGGCCGCGTTGCGCGGCCTCGACCCCGTGCTGCTGGACCGCGTCGACCACCCGCAGCCGGCCGGGCAGTGCGCCACCTGAGCATCCACTCCGGACTGTTTGTCACCGGCTGAACAATTCCCGGCGCGCCGGGAAACCGCCTCTTGCCGGGTTCGGCGACCACTGCGACGCTGCCGTTACCGCAAGCGCCGCAGTCCTTTCCGCCCCCCACGGAAAGCGCTTGCCGACCCCCTTTTCCCACAACGAGGTGTGATCAGCCATGATTCGTGTCCCCAAAAACCGCCTGCTTTCCGCCGCGACCGCGGTCGGCCTCGCCGTCGCCGGTCTCACCGTGGCCGCCGCGCCGGTGGCCTCGGCCGCGCCGTGCACCGACATCGACGTCGCGGTGGCCCGCGGCACGGGCGAACCCGGCTCGCTGGGCCTCATCGTCGGCCAGCCCGTCTTCCAGGCGGTGCAGAACCGGCTGCGGCCCCGGTCGGTGAGCAGCTACGGCGTGAACTACCCGGCCGACCTCGGCCAGCCCGCCTCGGTGCAGCGCGGCAACACCGACCTGGTCAACCACGTGCGGACGCAGGCCGCGGCCTGTCCGTCGCAGCGGTTCATCCTGGCCGGCTACTCCCAGGGCGCCAACGTCGTCGACAACTCGATCGGCATCAGCAGCGCCGGCGCCGTCGTCGGCGGCCCGATCGTCGCGACCATCCCGGCGGACCTCGCGCCCCGGATCGCGGCCATCCTGCTGTTCGGCAACCCGATCCGCGCGATCGGCCGCTCGGTCACCGGCACCTACCAGAGCCGCACCAAGGACTACTGCGCCTTCGGCGACCCGGTCTGCCAGCCGCTCGGCACGAACATCCTGGCCCACCTGAGCTACGGCGGCGAAGCCAACGACGCGGCCAACTTCGTCGCGGGCAAGGTCTGACCCCGCCGAACCGCCGTGAATGCCACCTTGAGGGACTGGACGTCTCTCAAGGTGGCGTTCACGGCCCTGCTCAGCAGTTGGCCGGGGCCGGTTCGCCGTTGAACCGCTTGACGATCCACTGGTGCGCGTCGGCGTTGCCGGCGAGGATCCCGATGGCGTGTTCGGCCAGGTAGGTGGTCCACTGCTCGCGCACCCCGGCCGCGCAGTACGCCCGGTGCAGCGTCTCCGCTTGCGGGGTGTTGACGATCTCGTCGACGCTCGCGTGGTACTGGAACACCGGCACCCGCGGCGGGTTCGCGCCCAGCTTGTTCTGCGCCAGCCGGGCTTGCCACTGCGGGGTGCCCAGCGGGTTCGTCGTCGTGAAATCGGCGATCTTCTTGAACGAATAGTTCAGCAGCAGTTCCGCGGTGCACGCGTTCTTCTTCGCGTCGGCCAGCTGCTGACGCCCGGTGTCGTTGAGGAACGAATCCAGCCTCAGGTCCGGGTACGCCGCATCGAGCCCGATGGCGGCGAAGGCGAGGAACCCGAAGCCGATGTACCCGTCGAGGCCCTTGGCGACCTCGGTCAGGTCGGCGGGCACGCCGCCCGCGACGACGCCGACGACGTTCAGCTCGGGCGCGTACGCCGGCTGCTTCTCGCCGGCCCACATCGATCCGCCGCCCCCCTGCGAGTACCCCTGGAAGATCACCTTGGCGCTCTTCGAGAGCCGGGCGAGCGGAAGGTCCTGCGCCGCCCGCACCGAGTCGATCACGGCGGGCCCCATGGACTGCCCGGTGATGTAGGTGGGCACGGTCGACGGCGAGTAGCCCTCGTAGTCGGTCACCGCGACCGCGTAGCCGCTGGAGAGCGAGTCGTTGATGGCGGGCTGGTCGTAGAGCGTGCCCCGCTCCATCGCCTTGGACGCCGTGCACTTGAACGCCGGGCCCTGCGTGCCGACGGCGTAGCCCACGATCGGCGCCTTGGCCGGGTCCACGCCCTTCGGCACGAGGATGGTCCCGGTCACCGCGTTCGGACGGCCCTGAGCGTTGGTCGACAGGTACATGACCTGCCACGCGTCGGCGTTGAGCGCGTTCAGCAGCGGCACCGAGGGGCGCCAGCGCAGGACGTCACCCGGTTTCCCGGCCGGCAGCGGGGACGGCGGGGTGTAGAACGAGTCGTCGAACGGTCCGGGCAGCAGGGGCGCCGCGCCGGCGGGCGGACTCGCGGCCGCTACCCCCAGCGCCACCAGGCAGCAGGTCAAGAGCGCCGAAAGCACGGCGCGACAACGAGCATGCTTCACCACAACCTCCATCGGGGAAAGGAATGCGCTCAGGCCGGGAGGCCCAGCGCGCCGGCCAGGACCGGCCAGGACTGGTGCAGGGCCCGCTGCCAGTACGGCCAGCTGTGGGTGCCCGGCCCGTAGAAGTCGACGGTCGCCGGGATGCCGGCGGCCTGCAGGCGATCGGTGAAGCTGCGGGTCGACAGCAGCGCCGGTGGCTCGAAGATGTCGGGGGTCTGCCCCGGCTGGTCGAGCGGCCCGGTCTGCCCGTTGCCGCAGGAGATGTAGAGCGCGGTGCCGCGCAGCTGCTCGACGTGGTCGTAGGGGTTGTTCGCCGACCACATCGGCCGCATCAGCAGGTCGCTGCCCCAGAGGTCGAGGTAGGTGAAGATCCCGGCCCGGGCCAGGATTCCCTTGATGAACAGCGGGGCGCCGGCGGACAGGATGTTCGGCACGCCGCTGTAGGACGCGGCCGCGCCGAACATCCCCGGGTGCTTGAACGCGTACGCGAGCGCGCCGTACCCGCCGATCGACAGCCCGGCGACCGCGCGGCGGGTGCCGCCGCGATATCCGCGTTCGACGATCTGGCGCACTTCGGCGGTGTGGAACGTCTCCCAGTCGGGAGTGTTCTTCAGGCCGAGGTTCCACCACTTCGTGTACATCCCCGCCGGGCCGTCCGTCGGCATCACGACGAGAGCGTCCTTGGCCGCGGTGAACGCCTTGACGTCGGTGAACTGGTCCCACGACCGGTAGTCGACCGGTTCGCAGCAGCCGTGCAGCAGGTACAGCACGGGCCAGGTCCGCGTCGGCTGCGCCGCCCAGCCGGACGGCACGATCAGCCGCACCATCCCGGTGGTGCCCAGCGCCGGGGAATCGACCTCCAGGTCGACGGTCCGGGCGTCCAGCCAGGTTTCCCGCACGACCTTCGCGCCGTCGTCGGCCACGGCCGGGCTCGCCTGGGCGGGCGCCACACCACCACCGGCGAGCAGGAGGACGACGGAAAGCGCCAGCAAGGCGATCCGTTTCATGAGAACTCCTCAGAGGGGAATGTTTCCGTGTTTCCTGGCCGGGAGGCTCTGGCGTTTCGTGCGCAGCACCCGCAAGGCCCGCGCCACCTGCAGGCGGGTCTGCGACGGCGTGACGACCTGGTCGACGTAACCGCGTTCGGCGGCCAGGTACGGGCCGCCGTGACGCTTGCGGTACTCGTCGGTGAGCCGCCGGTGGGCCGCTGCCCGCTCGTCCGGCGGCAGTGCGGCCAGCTCGCGCCGGTAGAGCACCCGCACCGCGCCCTCGGCGCCCATCACCGCGATCTCCGCGGTGGGCCAGGCCAGCACGGCGTCGGCGCCGAGGTGCTTGGAGCCCATCACCGCGTAGCCACCGCCGTAGGCCTTGCGGACCACCACCGTCACCTTCGGCACCGTCGCCTCGGAATAGGCGTAGATCAGCTTGGCGCCGCGGCGGATGATCCCGCCGCGTTCCTGGTCGGTGCCCGGCAGGTAGCCGGGGACGTCGGCCAGGGTGAGCAGCGGGATCGAGAAGGCGTCGCAGAAGCGCACGAACCGCGCGGCCTTCTCCGACGCGTCGATGTCGAGCACGCCGGCCTGGTGCCGCGGCTGGTTCGCCACGACGCCGACCGTGCGGCCCTGCACCCGGGCGAAGGCGCAGATGATGTTGGGGGCGAAGGCGCTGTGCACCTCGGTGAACTCGCCGTCGTCGACCAGCCGGACGATCAGCTCGGCCATGTCGTAGGTCTGGTGCGGCGAATCGGGCACCAGCCGGTCGAGCTCCAGGTCGGCGGCCGTCAGCCCGGGGCTGGTGTCGTCGGCGTACTCCGGACCGGGGTCGAGGTTGTTCGCGGGCAGGTACCCGAGCAGCGTCCGCACCCAGTCGAGCGCGTCCTGTTCGTCGGCGGCGCGGTGGTGGGCGTTGCCGGCGACCTCGCTCTGGACGGCCGCACCGCCGAGCTCCTGCGCGGTGACGCGCTCGCCGGTGACGG
The DNA here is from genome assembly GCF_040682955.1 of Amycolatopsis sp. NPDC051045. Classification (NCBI taxonomy): domain Bacteria; kingdom Bacillati; phylum Actinomycetota; class Actinomycetes; order Pseudonocardiales; family Pseudonocardiaceae; genus Amycolatopsis; species Amycolatopsis sp. NPDC051045. The sequence continues at coordinate 135,756 of NZ_JBFBCC010000013.1, read as the reverse complement.
TGTGCACGACGTCCGGGCCGGTGACGAACATGTGCGACGTCTCCTCGACCATCACGGTGAAGTCGGTGATCGCCGGCGCGTAGACCGCACCGCCGGCGCACGGGCCCATGATCATCGAGATCTGCGGGATGACGCCGGAGGCGTGGGCGGTGCGGCGGCCGAGTTCGGCGTAGTAGGCCAGCGAGACGACGCCTTCCTGGATCCGGGCGCCACCGGAGTCGTTGATCCCGACGACCGGGCAGCCGATGGTCATGGCCAGGTCCATCAGCTTGAGGACCTTTTCGCCGGAGACCTCGCCCAGGCTGCCGCCGAAAACGCTGAAGTCCTGGGAGAACACGCAGATCTGCCGTCCGTCGACGGTGCCGTGCCCGGTGACGATGCCGTCGCCCCACGGGCGGTTGGCGTCCATCCCGAACTCGGCGCACCGGTGCCGCGCGAACTGGTCGAGCTCCACGAAGGAGCCGGGGTCCAGCAGCAGCCCGATCCGCTCGCGCGCGGTCAGCTTGCCCTTGGCGTGCTGCCGGTCGACGGCCCGCTTCTCGGCGATCCGCACGGCTTCGTCCTGCCTCGCGGCGAGATCGGCGATCCGGAACGCCGTGGTCGGGGTCAGCTCGTCCATCACCGCACCACCGTCCCGAGCCGCTCGGCCAGCACCGCCACGTGCGGCGGGTCGATCATCGACACGTGGTCGCCCGGGACCCGCACCACTTCGAGCGCGCCGCAGTACCGGTCCCAGCCGAGGGTGTCGTCGGTGCGCAGGTACCGCGGGTCCAGCGACGTGGTGAGCGGGTGCGGGTCCCGGGCGCGCAGCAGGACCACGCGCCCGTCGTAGCGGCCGGGTGTGTACCGCTCGGCGACCCGGGCGTCCACATAGGACTCGTACTGGTGCTTCAGGACACCGGCGCCCATGTCCGGCACCTGCTCGGTCAGCTTGTCGAAGACCCAGCGGATCTGGGCGTCCTCGGCCAGCTGCGCCAGCTCGGCGCGGGGCAGCTCGAACGACACGCCGTACGTCCGCGAGACGTGGTCGGCGAACCGGTCGAAGCGGTCCAGCAGCAGCTCTTCGGCCGGCTTCCCCGGCGCGGGCAGCGGCAGGATCGTGTCGATCAGGAACACCAGTCCGGCACCACCCAGGCGGCGCGCCGTCTCGTACGCCAGGCAGCCGCCGAACGACCAGCCGCCCAGCCGGTGCGGGCCGTGGGGCTGGATTTCGCGGACCAGCTCGGCGTACCGGGCCGCCTTGCCCTCGACGGTGTCCTCGTCGTCGAGGCGTTCGAGCGCGTACACCGGCGGCCCTTCGGGGAGCAGCCGGGCGAGCTCGCGGTACACGTTCGCCGTGCCGCCCGCCGGGTGGAACAGGAACACGGGATCGCCGGCGACGCCGTCGCGCAGCAGCCGCACCGGGCCACCGCCGTGACCTTCGAGCTCGGCGCGCAGCAGATCGGCCATCGCGGCGACGGTGGGGGTCGCGAACAGCCGGTCGGTGCCGGGGACGGCGGTGAGGTGCTCGGCGAAGGCGGACCGCAGTTGCCGGGCCCGCGCGGGATCGCCGCCAACGGCGAAGAAGTGGTCGTGGACGCCGGGTTCGGGGCCGCCCAGGACGGCCCGCCAGTGCCGGGCGACCCAGCGTTCGGCGGGATCCCGCGGCCCGGTGACGACCGGAGTGGCCGACCCGAGACCGACCCGCGCAACGGAGCCCGGCGGCCCGGTGACGACCGGAGCAGCCGACCCGAGACCGACCCGCGCAACGGAGCCCGGCGGCCCGGCGGCGACCGGAGCAGCGGACCCGGAACCGGCCTGCGACGCAGGGCCCCCCGGCCCGGTGACGACCGGCGCGGCCGACCCGAGACCGGCCCGCGCAACGGAGCCCGGCGGCCCGGCGACCGGCGCAGCGGACCCGGAACCGGCCTGCGACGCAGGGTCCCCCGGCCCGGCGGCAACGGGCGCGGCCGGCCCGAAACCGGCCTGCTCGGCGAGGTGCCCGGCGAGCTCGGCCAGGCTGGCCCCGCGCAGCAGCAGCGGGATCGGCAGCGGCAGACCGAAGTCGCGTTCCACCGCGCCCCGGGCTCGCATCGCCGACAGCGAGTCCAGGCCGAGCCGGGTGAGCGGTACGTCCCGCTCGACTTCGGGCAAGCCCAGCAGGTCCGCGACGAGCCCGGCCAGGTGGTCGGCGATCGCGGCGCGGGCGTCCGCCGGCGAGCCATCGCGCAGCGCGGCCAAACCGTCCCAAGCAGACGATCCGGCCCGCGGCGCGAAGAGCGCGAAGAACGGCCGCTCTCCCAGCCGCGGGAACAGTTCCAGCACCGCCGCGGAATCCACACGGGCGACGCCGGTCGCCGCGCGGTCGCGGGCCAGCACGACGTCCAACGCCGTGAGCGCTTCCTCGGTGCCGAGCGGGTCGAGCACCGGGTTGACCGAACCGGCCGCGGCACCCACCTCGCCCCAGGCGCCCCAGCCGATCGTCGCCGCCGGGAGGCCCTGGGCCCGGCGCCACGCGACCAGGGCGTCGGCCCACGCGTTCGCGGTGGCGTACGCGGCCTGACCGGGCGACCCGAACAGTGCGGCCGCCGACGAGTACACCAGCCACCAGTCGAGGTCGTGCCCGGCGGTCGCTTCGTGCAGCCGCCAGGCACCCAGCGCCTTCGGCCGCCAGACGGCGTCGAGCGCGTCGGGGCCCAGGCTGATCGCGGCGCCGTCGGCCAGGACACCGGCGGCATGCAGCACCCCGCGTAGCGGCACGCCTCCTTCGACGGCCGCCGCGACCAGGGCTTCGGCCGTGCCCGGCGCGGCGATGTCGCCGGGCACCACCCGCACGTCGCCGCCCAGTCCGGGGTCGGCGGCGTGCCTGCCGTTCAGCACCAGCCGCGTCGCGCCCCGGCCCGCCAGCCACTTCGCCGCCGCCAAGCCGAGACCGCCGAGGCCGCCGGTGATGACGTAGGCGCCGTCGCGGACCGGCTCGCGCACGGGGTCGCCGAGGTCCGGGCGGGCCAGGCGCCGCGTGTACCGCACGTTGCCGCGCCAGGCGATCTCGTCGTCCGGCCCGTCCGCGCGGACCTCGTCCCGCAGCCGGGCCGGGTCCGCGCCGACGTCGACCTGGCTCACCCGGAGTTCGGGGTGCTCGAAGGCGAGCACGCGCACGAGCCCGCGCAGCGCGGCCAAGGCGGGGTCCCCCCGCTCCCCGGGCTCGACGCTGTGCCCTCCGGCGCTCACCAGCCACAACCGCGGCGCCACCGGCAGTTCGGCCAGTTCGGCGACGACCCCGGTCAGCGTCTCGACCAGCCGCGCACCCCGCGCCGGATCGGGCTCGGCGGCGCCGCCGAGCAAGGCGAGCACCGCGGTCGGTTCCCCGTCGCGCAGCAGCTTCGCCAGCTCGGCCCGGTCGCCGAGGCGAGCGGTCCGGACGTCGTCGCCCGCGAAGTCCCGGCTGACGTCGGCGTCGGACAGCACGATCCAGCGGTGCGCCCGCTCCGGCGCGGCGGGCAGCCCGGACGGCTGCCACGCCGCCTCGAACAGCAGCCGCGCCAGGGCCGCGTCGCGGTACCGGCGGCAGTAGACGTCGCGGAACTCGACGAGGACGCCGCCGTCCGCGTCGACCAGCTGGACGCTGCCGAGCACGCCGTCACCGGACTCCTCGGCCGGGCCGAGGACGGCGTCCACCCGCACGCCGCGGCGCGGGTCGCCGGCGACGACGACCTCGCCCACGCTGAGCGGCAGGTAGAGGGCGTCCGCCTCGCCGACGGCCGCGGCCAGCGCGTGCAGGCAGGCGTCGGCGAGCGCGGGGTGCAGCACGTACGCGGGATGGTCCGCCGCGGGCAGCGCGATCGACGCCGACGCGCGGCCGGGAGCGGCGATCACCCGGCGCAGGCCGCGGAAGGCCGGGCCGTAGGACTGGCCCAGCTCGGCCAGCGCCCGGTAGACGTCCACGGGGTCCCCGGCGGTCTCCCCGAACGGCTCTGACGGCGTGCCGCCGGTGCCGATCCGCGCGGTGGCGTGCCGGACCCACTGGCCGTGCGCCGATCTCGTGTGCACGCTCAGCTCGGTCCCGCGGAGACTCGTGGTCACCTCCGTGTGTTCGGCGAGCGGGAGGACCTCCTGCAGCTCGAGGTCGTGGACGCGGCCGCGGGGGCCGGCCGCGGCGAGTGCGAGCTCGAGGAAGCCGGTGGCCGGGAACACCGGGGCGGCCCGCACGGTGTGGTCGGCCAGCCACGGCAACACGCCGGTGCCGATGTCGGCGCGCCACAGGTGGCCGCCGCCGGGATCTTCGATGTGCACGCCCAGCAGCGGGTGGGCGCCGCCGGTGCGGACGGTCCGGCGGGGCCAGAAGCGCTCGTGCCGCCAGACCGGGCCGGGCAGCTCGACCGGCGGCGTCTGCGGGCGGGCGGCCAGCACCCCGGGCCGGCCGAGCACGTGCAGCCGGGCGAGGCTGGTCAGGAACGCCGTCCGCTCGTCGATCCGGCGGCTCGCCGACGGCAGGCCGAGCGCGCCGGACTGCTCGATCGCGGCCAGCGCCACCGGGTGCGGCGAGATCTCGACGAAGACGGTGTGCCCGTCGGCCGCCGCCGCGGCCAGGGCCTGGCTGAACCGCACCGGACGGCGCAGGTTCGCCGCCCAGTACTCGACGTCGAAGGCGGGCGTCTCCCGCGGATCGTCGAGAACGCTGCTGTAACACCGGATTTCCGGCGTTCCGGACCCCAGCCCGGCCACCGCGGCGCGGAACGGGCCGAGCACCGGCTCGACGGCGGCGGAGTGCCCGGCGCCCCCGACCGGCAGCCGCCGGGCGAGCCTGCCGAGGCCTTCGGCGTGCGTGACCACGGCCTCGACCCGGTCGGCGGCCCCGCTGATGGTGCACTGGGTCGGTGACGCGTAAACAGCGATCGTGACGTCCGGGAACTCGGCGAGTTCGGCCGGGGAGAGTTCGACGAGGGCCATCGCCCCGCCACCGCGTCCGTCGAGTTCGGCGAGCAGCCGCGCCCGGGCCGCCATCACCTTCAGGCCAGCAGCGACATCCAGCGCTCCGGCGACGACCGCGGCGGCGACCTCGCCCATCGAGTGCCCGAGCACGGCGGCGGGGACGACGCCGTGCGCCCGCCACAGGGCCGCCAAGGCGAGCTGCATCCCGAACAGGGCGAGCTGGGTCGCGGCGAGGTCGGGGAGTTCGTGTTCGAGGGCTTCGCGCAGCGAAAACCCGGCTTCGGCGCGGAAGACGGGGTCGAGGCCGTCGATCTCGGCGCGGAAGGCGGGCTCGGAGCGCAGGAGCCGGCGGCCCATCCCGGACCATTGCGAGCCGTAACCCGAGAAGACGAAGACGACCTCCGAACGCCCCGGGGTGACCTGGGGTGCGTTGATCGGCACTGCGGCGCGAGGCGCCTCCGTCGAGGGTGGTGGTGGGGGCACGGGAGGAGCACCGAAGGCCACATGGGGGCGTTCGACACCGGCGGTCAGCGAGCGCAGCGCCTCGACCACTTCGCCCCGGCTCGCGCCGACCACCGCTCCGCGTACCGGCAAGTGCTCGCGCCGGTGCGCCAGCGTCGCCGCGACCGCGTCGAGCGGCGCCTCGCGGGCTTCGAGCCAGTCCGCCAGCTCGGCCGCCCGCGCCCGCAGCACCTCCGTCGACCGGGCCGAGAGCGCGAACACCTGCGGGCCGTCCGGGTCACCGCCGCGGGGCGGGAACGACGCCGCCGGCCACTCTTCGAGCACGACGTGGGCGTTGGTGCCCCCGAACCCGAACGCCGACACCCCGGCCCGCGCCGTCCCGCAATAGCGCGGCCAGTCCGTGCCCGCCGCGACCACCCGCAACCCGCTGAAGTCGATGTGCGGGTTCGGCGTGCGGAAGTGCAGGCTGGGCGGCAGCCGGCGGTGCGTCATGGCCAGCACGACCTTGAGCAGCCCGGTGATCCCGGCCGCGCCTTCGAGGTGGCCCAGGTTGCTCTTGACCGAGCCGAGCAGCAACGGCCGATCCGGGGAGCGCCCGGCCCCGAGCACCGCCGCCAGCGCGCCCGCCTCCAGCGGATCACCCAGCGGCGTCCCGGTCCCGTGCGCCTCGACGTAGTCCACAGAGGACGGTTCGACGCCGGCCGTGGCGTACGCGTCGCGCAGCAGGGCGGCCTGGGCGTCCGGGTTGGGGGCCGTCAGGCCGTTGGAGCGGCCGTCGGAGTTCACCGCGCTGCCGCGGATCAGCGCCAGCACCCGGTCCCCGGCCCGCCGGGCCGCCCGCAGCGGCCTGAGCACGACGACGCCGCAGCCTTCGCCGCGGGCGATCCCGTCGGCACCGGCGTCGAACGGCTTGCAGCGGCCGTCCGCGGCCAGGACCCCCGCCCGGTGGAACCCGGCGGTGATGCCGGGTGAGAGCAGGACGTTCACCCCGGCGACGAGCGCGGTCTCGCTCTCGCCGCGGCGCAGGCTCTGCACCGCCTGGTGCACCGCGACCAGCGACGAGGAGCACGCGGTGTCGAGGGTGAGGCTGGGGCCGCGCAGGTCGAGCAGGTACGACAGCCGGTTCGCGGCGATGCTCGCCGCGGCGCCGGTCCCGGACCAGACGTCGACGCCCGCGACGTCGGTCATCGTCAGGGAGCCGTACTCGGTCGCCGACAGCCCGACGAACACGCCGGTCCGGGTGCCGCGCAACGTCGACGGCGGGATCCCGGCGTGCTCCAGCGCCGCCCAGAAGACCTCCAGGAGGATGCGCTGCTGCGGGTCCATCGCCTCGGCCTCGCGCGGGGTGATGCCGAAGAACCCCGCGTCGAACCCGGCGACGTCGTCGAGGAACCCGCCGCGCGAGGGCACGCCGGCGAGGTCGTCGGCCGGGGCGAACGTCTCCCAGCGGCCTTCGGGGACCTCGCCGATACCTTCGCCGCCGGAGTCGAGGAAGCGCCAGAAGGCCTCCGGGGACTCGATGCCGCCCGGCAGCCGGCAGCCGAGACCGACGACCGCGATCGGCTCCCCGTCTTCCCGCAGCGGCACGTACGCCGGCTCGGAATCCACGGTGGACAAGTGATCGGCGAGCGCGGTGATCGTCGGGTACTGCCACACCAGGGTCGGCGCGAGCGGACGGCCGACGAACCGGCCGAGGTCGGCGGCCAGGCTCGTCGCGTCCCGGGAGGACAGCCCGGTCTCGTGCAGCGGCCGGTCGGGGTCGACCTCGCCGATCCGGGCGGTCAGCCAGGCGCGGATCGCCGCGGCGTCCGGGGCGCTCATCCGAGCCGCCGCGCGGTGAGCGCACCGTCCAGGTAGGACTTCCGGCACCGGGCCCTGCTGATCTTGCCGCTGGAGGTGCGGGGCACCTCGCCGGGGGCCAGGAAGACGACGTCGTGCAGGCGCAGGCCGTGCCCGGCCGACACCGCCGCCCGCAGCGCGGTCATCGCCGCGGCGACGTCGGCTTCGGTGTCTTTCGCGCGTTCCAGGACGACGACCGCGGCTTCCCCGTCGCCGCCGTCGATCGCGAAGGCCGCCGCCGAGTGCGGCCGGACGGCCGGGTGTTCCTCCACGGTCTGTTCGATGTCCTGCGGGTAGTGGTTGCGGCCGTCGACGACGACGAGGTCCTTCAGGCGGCCGGTCACGAACAGCTCGCCGTCGAAGACCACGCCGAGGTCGCCGGTCGCCAGCCAGCCCTCGCCGGTGTCCGGATCGAGCGGGGGCAGGCCGAAGGTCGCCGCCGACGCTTCGGCTCGTCCCCAGTAGCCGCGGCCGACGTTCGGGCCGCTGACCCGGATTTCGCCGACCTCGCCCGGTTCGGCGGGCTCCCCCGTCACCGGGTCGGCGATCCGCACCCGCTGGCCGACCGGGCGGCCGCACGAGACGAGCGTCGTGGCGGCGGTGCTCGCGGTGGCCGGCACGGCGTACCCGGCGGCGAGCCGGGCCCGGTCGAACGTCACCTGCCGGGGCGGTTTCCCCGCGTCCGTGACGGAAACCAGCACCGTGGCCTCGGCCAGGCCGTAGGAGGACCGGTGGACCTCCGGCCGCAGCCCGCATTCGGCGAAGGCGTCCTGGAACTTCGCGATCGTGGCCGGCAGCACCGGCTCGCTGCCGTTGATCAGCGCGACGACCCGGCTCAGCTCCAGGTAGATCTTGTCGGCCTCGCTCACCCGCGAAGCGCAGTAGGCGTAGGCGAAGTTGGGGGCCGCGCTGATCGCGCCGGGACTGGCCGAGAGCGCGCGCAGCCAGCGCGCGGGCCGTTCGAGGAACGCCAGGGGGTCCATCAGGACCGAGGACAGGCCGCCGGCCATGGGCGCGCCGATGCCGAGGACGAGTCCCATGTCGTGGAACAGCGGCAGCCAGCTGACCGCCGACGTGGTCCCGCTCTCGGCGCCGTAGGCGGCACACGCCTGGCGGGCGTTGGCGAGCACGTTGCGGTGGGTCAGCACGACCCCGGCGGGCGAGCGCGTGGACCCCGACGTGTACTGCAGGTACGCCGGGGCGTCGGGGGCCGGCTTCGGCCAGTCGTGCTTCCCGGGCGCGACCCGGGGCACGACGTCGACCGCGAGCACGGCCGGATCGACCGGCGTACCGGCGAGGAACCGGGTGACCACGTCGCGTTCCCCGGCCGTGGTCAGCACGACGCGCGGGCCGCAGTCGGCGAGCGCCGCGGCCAGCCGGCCCTCGTGCCCGGGCAGGCCGGGCGCGAACAACGGCACGGCGACCAGCCCGGCCCGGAGTGCGCCGAGGAAGGCGACGACGTAGTCGGCGGACTGCCCGGCCAGCACCGCCGCCCGTGCTCCCGGACCGGCCACTTCGGACACCCGGGCCGCGACCGCCTCGACCCGCTCGTCGAGCTCGCGCCAGGTGAGCGTGACCGCCGAGCCGTCCGCGCCGTCGCGGTGGTCGAGGTGGGTCACGGCGATCCGGTCGCCGAGGCGGCGCGCCCACTGACCCAGCAGGGTCGCGAAGGACTCGCCGTCGGTTTCGGGGGCACCGGTGAAGAGAACCGGCTGGGAAATGGTTTCCATGGCTCCTCGCAGAGAGCGTTTACCGGCGCACTCAATAGCCGCGCCTGTGCGGTTGTCAACGGACCGATCTCGAATACTCACCGGGAAACGGGTCAGGGCACCGCGCGTTTGTCACGCGGGGACGAGTTGCCGGCGAGCCGCGTCCCCGGCACCCGCGCGGCCAGCAGCGCGCCGGCAAGGGTCAGCCCGGCCGCGGCGAGCAGGCCCGCGGTGTACCCGCCGGCCAGCGCCGCTCCGGCGGGGGCGCCCGCTTCGAGCCGCGCCGCGCGCACCGACGTCAGCACGGCACCGATCAGCGCGACGCCGAGCGCGCTCGACAGCTCCCGGGCCGCGGTGAGCAAACCCGACGCCGTGCCGGAATGCCGTTGCGCGACCACGTCCAGCGCGTGCGACGTCATCGGGACGGTGAAGGCCGAACCCGCGCCGATCAGGAGCATGCCCGGCACCCGCGGCCACAGCAGGGGCACGTGGTTCACCGCGGCCAGGACGAGCAGCCCCGCCCCGACCACGGCCAGCCCCGCGGCCACCGTCCGAAGTGGACCATGACGGGCGGCGGCCGCCGGCACCAGCGGCGTGGCGGCCACGACCGCCACCGCCACCAAGACCAGCGGCAGCCCGGCGCCGGCCGGGCCCAGCCCGAGGAACTCCTGGTGCAGCAACGGCGTGAAGAAGAAGATCCCGGAGATCCCCAGTCCCCACAACAGCTGCAGGCCGAGCGAGCCCAGGAACACCGGGTTTCCGGTCAGGGCCGCCGGGATCAGCCGGTCGGCCGCCCGCCGCTCCCGGACGAGGAACGCCACCACCAACGCGGTCCCCGCGGCGAGCAGCGGGATCCGGGCGCGGGGTACGGCCAGCGCGGTGGTGAGCAGCACCAGGCTCGCCGTCACCAGGATCATCGCCGACGGCGGGGGCGCGCGGGTCGCCGCGCCGCCGCCGGGCGGCACGGTTCCCGGCAGCAGAACGAGCATCGCCGCCACGAACGGGAGGTTGACGAAGAAGATCCACGCCCAGCCCAGGTATTCGCTCAGGACGCCGCCGAGCGCGGGGCCGAGGGCCAGCGCGGCGGCCAGGCACGCCGTCCACACCGCCGCGCCGAGCGTCCGGCCCCGCGCGTCGAGGTTGGTCCGCAGCAGGCTCAGCAGCCCCGGCACCAGGAACGCGGCCGCCACCCCTTGCAGCACCCGGGCGGCGACCAGCAGCCACGCCGAGGCCGCCAGCCCGCCCGCCACCGCGCCGAAACCGAACGCGGACAGCGCGGCCGTCAGGGCCGGGCGCCGTCCCCAGCGATCGATCATCGTGCCCGCGACCGGCAGCAGCCCGGCGAACGGGAGCATGTACCCGAGCGCGATCCACTGCAGGGCCCCGAGGTCCAGGGTCAGCTCGCGGGCGATGGACGGCGCGCCCGCGGCGACGATCGTGTTGTCCAGCGTCGTGACGAACGCCCCGAGCGCGAGCAGCGCCAGCGTCCGGTTCCGGCGCTTCACCGCGCACTCCCCTGCAACGCGTGCCGCCCGCGCGCGGGCCGGGCCCGCGCGCCCGGGAACCACCAGTTCGCCGCGCCGAAGCGGGCCATCACCGCGGGCACGAGCACGCACCGGACCACGACCGCGTCCAGGAGCACGGCGACGGTCAGCCCGACACCCGCCTCCCGCACCACCCGCGCGTCCACGAAGGCGAACGACACGAACACCAGCGCCATGATCAGCGCGGCCGCGGTGATGGTCCGGCCGGTCGCCGCGACGCCGTCGACCACGGCGGCCCGGGTGTCGCCGTGGCGGCGCCACGCCTCCTGGACGCGGGCGATGAGGAAGACCTCGTAGTCCATCGACAGCCCGAACAGCCCCGCGAACAGGAAGACCGGCAGGTACGGCTCGATCGGGCCGCCGAAGGCGAACACCACCGCACCGGTCGTCGCGGCCGCGGTCAGCAGGTTCATCACCGCCGCGGTGAGCGGGATCAGCACACTGCGGAACACCCAGGCGAGCAGCAGGACCGAAATCCCGACGACGGCGGCGAGGAACAGCGGCAGCCGCGCGGTGATCGCGGCGGAGAAGTCGGCCCGGGCCGCGACGACCCCGCCGACGTGCGCGTCCGGGCTGCCGATGATCCTGGCCATCGCCCGCGTCGAGGTCAGCAGTTCACCGGTGGCCGGATCATCGGGCGCCGTCCGGGGGAGCACCGTGAGCAGCCAGACGTCCCCGGGCAGCGCGGTGGGCGGGCCGACGTCGGCACTCGCGAGCAGCGCTTCCCGGAGCTGCCCCACCGAGGTGCCGCCGGTCCCGGCCACCAGCAGCGGGGCGTCCGCGCCCGGCCCGAACCCCTCTTCGAGCAGTTCGGCGGCGGTCCGCGTGACGCTGCCGGGCGGGTCGAGCGCGGCGTCCGGCACGCCGAGCCGCAGCCCGGCCATCGGCAGCGCGAGCACGGCCACGACCAGCACCGCCGCGAGGGTGTACGGGCCGGGCCGCGCGGTCACCGCCCGCGCGAGCCGGCCCCAGCGGCCATCGCCGCCGTCCGGCCGCACGCTCATCCGGCGGGCGACCGGCCGCAGCAGCGCGGGCAGCAGGGTCAACGCGGCGAACGCGGTCAGCAGCACCGAGACCGCGGCGGCCACCGCGATCCCGTTCAGGAACGGCATGCCGACGGTGAGCATGCCGGCCAGTGAGACGCAGACGGTGACGCCGGCGAAGACCACGCTGCGGCCGGAGGTCGCGGCCGCCACGGCCAGCGCCGCCGCCGGCTCGGCGCCTTCGGCGCGGCCCTGCCGGTAGCGGGTGAGCACGAACAGCGCGTAGTCGACGCCGACGCCGAGCCCGAGCAGCGCGGCGATCTCGGTGCTGATCTTCGGCACGGTCATGACGTGCGACAACACGGTGACGGCGGCGAGGGCGCAGCCGACCGAGACCGCTGCGGTGAGGACCGGGATCAGGACGCAGGTCAGTGAGCCGAAGGCCACCAGCAGCACCACGGCCGCGGCGAGCAGGCCGATCCCGGCGTTGCCCAGGTCCGGTGCGGCGGCCGTCATCGCCGCGAGCTCGCCGGAAGCCCCGGCGGTCAGGCCGCCGGCGTCGCGGACGACGGCGGCCAGCGCGTCGGCCGTCCCCTGCCCGAGGTCCGCGGCCGGGGCGTCGAAGCGCACGGTGAGCACCGCGATCCGCCGATCGGCGGATACCTCGCCGGGCGGCGGGCCGACGGACACGACGTGCGGCAGCGCCGCCAGCCGGGCGGCGAGCGCGTCGAGCCGGGCGCGGCCCGCGCCGCTGTCGACCGGGCCTTCCTCCGAGCGGACGACGACGCGTTCCCCGGCGCCGCCGGTACCGGCGGCGCGCAGGAGGTTCGCCGCCGCCGTGCTGTCCGCGGCGGGCAGGTCCACCGTGTCGCGGAAGGCCGCACCGGTGTGCACAGCGGCGAAACCGAGCCCGCCCAGCGCCACGAACCACAGCACGATGACCACCCCGGCCCGGCGGAAACACCAGGAAACGAGCGCCGTCATCGGTGTTCTCCTCCCGCGTGCCGGTTGATCACGCTAACAACGGGACGGGGCGCGAAGATACCGTCCCGGTTCACAAATCCGGTCCCGGAAACCTTTGCCGGAATCAGTGTTCCGGGGTTTGTCGGCCACGTGACAAAGCCCGGTGCGGCCGTTGCACCTGGCGTGACAGAACCCGATCTCCGCGCAGGGGTGGCGGTTGCCAAGTCCGATCCCGTGTGAGTACATGGCGTCCGCGCCGACGACGGCGCGAACCCTTCACGAGATGCGGCAAGGGGTGTGTGCCATGACCCGGACGATCACGCAGGCGGCGGTTCCACACCCGAGGGGCACCGGCCGCGCGCGGCAGCTGTGGTGCTCGCTGCCGACGGAACTCGCGCGGCGGTTCCGGCCGCACGCCGACCCGCTCGCCCGGCGGATCCTCGAGGAGGTCCAGCGGGCCGTGCCCGAGTACGCCAAGCCCCTCGAAGGCGAGTTCGGCAAGATGATCGTGCTGGCGATCGAGCAGGCGGTGCTCAGCTGCATCGACAGCATCGAAGACCTGGCGTCCACACAGGACAATTGGGCGAAACTGTTCATGGAGGTCGGGAAGCGCGTTCACCACGACGGCGGCAGCCTCAATTCACTGCAGGCCGCCTACCGCGCGGGCGGCCGCGCGGCGTGGCGCTACGTGGCCGAGCTGGGGCAGGCCCACCGCTTCCCGGCGGCGGTGCTCTGCGTCGGCGCGGAGGCCATTTTCGCCTACGTGGAAGAGATCTCCTCGTATTCGGTCGAGGGGTACACCCTGGCGCAGGCGATGGCGACCGGCACGCTCGAACGACGGCGGCACCGGCTGTTCGAACTGCTCCTCGCCACCCCGCCGGCGTCGCCGGGCACGCTGGCGACGATGGCCAAGGCGGCGCAGTGGGCGATGCCGGAATGGGTCACGGTCGTCGCGCTCGCCCCGCGGACCGAGCAGCACCCGCCGCCGTCCCCGCAGGTTGCCGACGACGTGCTGCTCGACCTGGAAGGCCCCGAGCCCTGCTTGCTGACCCCGAACCCGGACCGCGACCTGCGGGGGCTCGAAGGCCGCCTGCCGGGCTGGCGGGCGGCGGTCGGCCCGCGGGTCCGCCCGGCCGACGCGGCGACGTCGCTGCTGTGGGCCCGCCGCACGCTCGACCTCGTCCGCCGGGGCCTGGCCGGCGACCACCCGGTCACCCACACGGCCGACCACCTGGCGACGCACTGGCTGCTGGTCGACCGCTTCCTGCTGGACGAACTGTCGGCGAAAGCGCTCGCCCCCTTCGCCGGCCTGACGGTGAAGCAGCAGACCCGGCTGGCGGAGACGTTGCTGAGCTGGCTGGAGCACAACGGGAACACCCCGGAGATCGCCCAGGCCCTGCGGATCCACCCCCAGACGGTCCGCTACCGCGTGAGCCAGCTGAGTGAACTGTTCGGCGACCGGCTGGCGGATCCGGCGAAACGGCTGGAGATCCAGATGGCCCTGCGCGCCCACCGGCTGCTGGGCACCCGTCCCAACCCTGCGCCAACGCCGTGAATGCCACCTTCAGGGACTTGGCGTCCCTGAAGGTGGCATTCACAGCGTTTGGAGGCGCGCAGGCGGGGTCTGCGGAGCCCGTTCGGCGGCTCGTCGGGGGACGTCCTTGACCGTGCGGGGCGCCCGAACTTATGGTCTCTGCGGGCTGTTAGCGTTAACAGCCGGTTGGAGGACTCGCCGATGACCCCGCTCCCGCCCGAACTCACCCGGGAGTTCTTCGGCCGCGCCGGCGGCGCGGACGTCCACCGGTACACGCTCGGCCGTCCCGGCGGCCCGGTCGTGCGCGTGCTCGACTACGGCGGCGTGCTCCAGTCGCTGGAAGCGCCGGACCGCGACGGCCGGCCGGGCAACGTCGTCCTGGGCTTCGGCGACCTCGGCGGGTACCTCGCCAACAACCAGCCCGGTGCGGACCGGGTTTTCCTCGGCGCGGTGATCGGCCGGTTCGCCAACCGGATCGCCGGGGGCACCTTCACCCTCGACGGCGTCCAGCACCGGGTGCCCCTCAACAACGGCAAGAACAGCCTGCACGGCGGGCCCGCCGGGTTCGACACGCGGGTCTGGTCGGCGGCCGAAATCCGCGACGCCGACGGCGTGGCGCTGCGGCTCACCCTGGTCAGCCCGGACGGCGACCAGGGCTACCCCGGCCGGCTCACCACCGAGGTCACCTACCGCCTCGACGGGCGCGACCGGCTGCGCATCACCTACCGCGCGACCACCGACGCGCCGACCGTCGTCAACCTGACCAACCACACCTACTGGAACCTGGCCGGCGAAGGCGCGGGTGACGTCCACGAGCACTGGCTGGAGATCGCCGCGAGCCGGTTCTGCCCCACCGGCGACGACCTGATCCCGGCCGGCGAGCCGGTACCGGTCGACGGCACGCCGTTCGATTTCCGCCGGTCCACGCGGATCGGCGCCCGGCTCGGCGAGCCCGACCCCCAGCTGGTGGCCGGCCAGGGCTACGACCACAACTGGGTCCTCGACAGCGGCTCGCCGTTCGCCGCCCGGGCGTGGGACCCGGCGTCCGGCCGCCTGCTCACGATGTGGACGACCGAGCCCGGCGTGCAGTTCTACTCCGGCAACTACCTCACCGCGGACCTGGTCGGCACCAGCGGCCGCCCGTACCACCGCGGCGCGGGGTTCGCGCTGGAGGCCCAGCACTTCCCGGACTCCCCCAACCGCCCGGACTTCCCCAGCACCGTGCTCCGGCCGGGCGAGGTCTACCACCAGGAGACGGTGTTCGCCCTGACCACCGCGGACGAGCCGCCGGTGGCGTGAGCGACAATCGCGCGGCGCACACCCGGTCCCGCCGATACCCTCGCCGGTCATGGGAGATCTTTCCGTCGTCGCCGGGGACCTCGCGCCCACCGGCACGCTGCGCGCCGCCGTCAACCTCGGCAATCCCGTGCTGGCCCACGGCACGCCGGCGGAGCCGGGCGGGGTCACGGTGGACCTCGCGCGCGAAGTGGCCGCGCGGCTGGACGTCCCGGTCGAGTTCGTCTGCTTCGACGCGGCCCGGAAGTCGTTCGACGCGCTGACCTCGGGCGCGGCCGACCTCGGCTTCCTGGCGATCGAACCCGCCCGCGCGGACCGGGTGGCGTTCACCGCGCCGTACGTCCTCATCGAGGGCGTGTACGTGGTGGCGAACGACTCGCCGTTCGCCTCGCCGGCCGACGTCGACCGGCCGGACGTCCGGATCGCGGTGAAGGAGGGTTCGGCGTACGACCTGTACCTGACCCGGACCCTCCGGCACGCGACGGTCGTGCGCGGCGAGGACGGCGTCACGGCGTTCGAGGCCCGGGGGCTGGAGGTCGCCGCGGGAATCCGCCGGCCGATGACCGCCTACGCCGCCGCCCACCCGGGAACCCGGGTGCTCCCCGGCCGCTTCATGGAGATCCGGCAGGCGGTCGCCACGACCCCGGACCGCCGCCCGGAGACGATCGCGTTCCTGCGCGAGCTGGTCGAGGAGCTGAAGGCGAGCGGGTTCGTCGCCGACGCGCTGCGCCGCGCGAACCAGCCGGACGCCACGGTCGCCCCGCCCGCGGCGGCCACTTGACGGCGCTACTTGCCGGTCACCCCGTCGACCAGCTCGCGCCCGACGTCCACGTGCCCGGCGTGCCGGGCGAAGCTCTGCACCAGGTGGAACAGGATCCACGCGAACGTCGGGTGCTCTTCGGCGCCGCCGCGGCGGGTCGTGCGGACGGCCCGCCCGTCCAGCGGGGTGACCGCGGCGAGCCGGGCACAGTTTTCGCGCTCCGCCACGAAGAAGGCCTTGATCTCCGCGGCGGGTTCCTCCGGCGCGACGAACCACTCCTGTTCGGCGGTGCGGGGCCAGGTGAAGTCGACGTCCTCCCCGGCGAACAGGTACCGGATCCAGAAGCGTTCGGTGCAGGCGAGGTGCTTGACCATCCCCAGCGGCGTCCACCCCGACGGCAGCACGCTCCGGCGCAGCTCGCGCTCGGAGAGGCCGTCGAGCTTGCGCAGGATCGCGGTGGCGTTGTGGTCGAGGTAGCCCAGCAGCAAGGCGCGCGGATCAGCCAGGGTAGGCGGGGGCTCGGGCGTCTCGACCATGATCGAAAAGCTACTGGGCGGTGGCCCGCAACGCCGTGAGCCCGCGCGCCACGTCGGGGTGACCGCGCCCGGACCGCTCAAGACAAGCGCGGCAGCACCTGGGTCTGCCAGGCTTCGAAGAACTTCTCCTGGTCCGGTCCGATCTGCTGGACGTAGACCTCGTCGAACCCGGCGTCGGCGAACTCGCGGACCGCTGCGACGTGCCGGTCGGCGTCCGGGCCGCAGGGGAACTGCCCGCGGACCATGTCCTCGGTCACCAGGGTCGACGCGGCCGCGTAGTCGGCGGGGGTGGGCAGGGTCGAGGGCAGCTTGCCGGGCAGCAGTTCGTTGCGCCACCGCTGGTGCGCCGTGCGGACACCGTCCTCCTCGGAATCGGCCCAGCACACCTTCAGGCCGCCCTGCACCGGCCGGTCACCACCGCCGGCTTCGCGGTACTTCCGCACCAGGTCGGCGTCCGGCATGACGGTGCAGAACCCGTCGCCGGTGCGGGCGGCCAGCTCGGTGGCCTCGGGCCCGAACGCCGACACGTAGATCGGCACGGGTTGTTCCGGCAGGGTGTAGAGCCGGGCGTGGTCGACGGTGTAGTACTGGCCGCGGTGGTTGACCTCTTCGCCGCTGTGCAGCGCCCGGATGACGTCGATCGCCTCTTCGAGCATCTCCAGCCGCACCTGCGGCGGCGGCCACTGCTCGCCGGTGACGTGCTCGTTGAGCGCTTCCCCGGTGCCCACGCCGAGGACGAACCGGCCTTCGCACTGCACGGCCGCGGTGGCGGCCGCCTGCGCAACCACCACGGGGTGCATCCGGATGAGGGGACAGGTCACCGCCGTCGAGATCGGCAGCGACGTGACTTCGCTGAGCGCGCCGATCACCGACCACACGAACGGGCTGCTTCCCTGCTCGTCGAGCCACGGGTGGAAGTGGTCGGAGATCCACAGCCGTTCGAACCCGGCGGCTTCGGCGAGCCGGGCCTGGTGGACCAGCTCGCGCGGCGAAAATTCTTCGGAGGACAGGAAGTAACCGACGCTCACCATGCCCGTGGGCTACCACCGGCGCGGCCGCCGAAACCCCGGCAGGCTCCCGCGACCGGTTCGTGGACGACAGTTCGCGGACGTTCGTGCGGAATCCGCCGTCCGGTCACGGGGTCCGCAAGCCCGGCTTCCTGCCGTATCGCTATCCCGTCGCCGCCGTCAGGGATGCGACATTGCGTCTTCTCGACGGTCGCAACGAGTGCTACGTTCCTGGTGGTGCAGGTCGAGACAGAGGGGCTGCGATGAGGCTTACTCCCAGCGCTCACACCGACTCCTTCTGCCGCGACCGGCTGCCGCCCGCCGGCCAGTGGCCGCGGCTGGTGTTCGACCTTCCGGAGCTGCGCTACCCCGACCGGCTCAACGCCGCGACGGCGTTGCTCGACGACACCGCCGCCCGCCTGGGCGCGGACCGGCCCTGTCTGCGCTCGCCGCACGAGACGTGGACCTACGGGGACGTCCTCGCGCGCGCCAACCGGGTCGCGCACGTCCTCACCGCCGAGCTCGGGATCGTGCCGGGTCACCGCGTGCTGCTGCGCGGCACCAACTCGCCGTGGCTCGCGGCGTGCTGGCTCGGCGTCCTCAAGGCCGGGGCCGTCGCCGTCACGACCATGCCGTTGCTGCGCCGTGGCGAGCTGGCCAAGATCACCGACCGGGCGCGGCCCGCGGTCGCCCTGTGCGACGAGCGCCTGCTCGACGAGCTGCCGCCCGGGCTGCCGGTGGTGTCCTACGGCACCGAACTGGCCGAACGCTGTGCGCGGCACCCGTCGACCTTCGCCGACGTGCCGACGGCCGCCGACGACGTCGCCCTCCTCGCCTTCACCTCCGGCACCACCGGGACGCCGAAGGCCACCATGCACTTCCACCGCGACCTGCTCGCCATCGCCGACACGTTCTCCCGGCACGTCGTGCAGCCCACCGCGGACGACCTCTTCTGCGGCACCCCGCCGCTGGCGTTCACCTTCGGGCTGGGCGGCCTGCTGGTGTTCCCGCTGCGCGCCGGCGCATCGGTCCTCCTGCTGGAACGCGCGACCCCCCGGGAACTGGCGTCGGTCGTCGCCGAGCAGGCGGTGACGGTGCTGTTCACCGCGCCGACCGCCTACCGCGCGATCCTCGGCTCCGGCGACGGGCCGCTGCTGGCCGGGGTCCGCCGCGCCGTCTCCGCCGGGGAAGCGCTCCCCGCCGCCGTGGCCGAGCGGTACCGCGAGGTCACCGGATCGCCGCTGATCGACGGCATCGGCAGCACGGAGATGCTGCACGTGTTCATCTCGGCGGCCGGCGACGACGTCCGCCCCGGCCGGACCGGCAAGGTCGTCCCCGGCTTCCGCGCCGCCGTCCTGGACGTCGAGGGCCGCCCGGTTCCGGACGGCACGCCCGGGCTGCTCGCGGTCCAGGGCCCCACCGGCTGCCGCTACCTCGGCGACCCCCGGCAGACCGATTACGTCCGCGACGGCTGGAACATCACCGGCGACACCTACGTCCGCGAAGCGGGTGGCTACTTCCGGTTCGTGGCGCGCAGCGACGACATGATCGTCTCCTCCGGCTACAACATCGCGGCTCCCGAGGTCGAAGAGGTGCTGCTGACCCATCCGGACGTCGACGAGTGCGCGGTCGTCGGCACGCCCGACCCGGACCGGGGCGCGGTCGTGACCGCCTTCGTCGTGCTCCGGCCCGGCGTCGCCCCGGGCCCGGACGTCGTGCACGCCCTGCAGGAGCACGCCAAAGCCGTTGCGGCGCCGTACAAGTACCCGCGCCGGGTGCGCTTCCTCGACGCGCTGCCGCGCAACGCCAGCGGGAAGCTGCAGCGGTTCCTGCTGCGCGAGCGCTGACGGGGGTGACGGGCCCGCTGCCGAGGTGGGGTGGCGGTGGACCCGTCACGTCTGGGGGATGCCGGGGACATGACTCCATCCTAGCCGAGCATTCGAACACCTGTTCGCGTCTGTTCAGGTGAAATATGACTACGAAAAGTCACCAGGCCTCGGGCTTTTCCGGTGCAGCAACACTTCCGGGTGACGTCCAGTCCTCCGTGGACACTGCGGGACCACGGCAAACACGGCTGCGCCACCGCACGGGACGTCGTCACGCGGGCCGCCGGCCGCCGCACACCGGGGCGCGCGACCCCCGCGCCGTCAGCGGTAGAACTCCGCACGCCGCCCTGACCTGCACCGAGGAGCATCACCCCGGCGCGCCGCCGAGGCGGTGGCAGACCCCGCGACCCGACCCCATAAAGTTTTCGCGCAGCCATCCGGAGGTGAACGCCCGCGTGCCCGAGGTCGACTACTACGAGGTGCTCGGCGTCCGCCGGGACGCCACGGCGGCCGACGTCAAGACGGCCTACCGCCGGCTGGCCAAGACCATGCACCCGGACGGCGGCGGCACGGTCGGCACGTTCCGGCTGCTGCGCGAGGCCTACGACGTCCTGAGCGATCCGGTGACCCGCGCCCGCTACGACGGCGGCGGCGCGGCCGTGGTGCCCGTGCCGGTCCGGCCCCGCCCGCGGCGCCGCTTCGGCGACGAGCCCGGGTTCGTCCCCGCACTGCCCGAACTGGACGCCGAGGACCTCGGCTGGTGGCACCTCGCCGGCGAGGACACCCGGATGCGGCACGGCCGCCGCGCGCCGGGGCACACGCCGGTGGTCGCCGCGGTGGCCGGGATGGTGCTGGTCCTGCTGCCGCTGGTCACCGGGGTCGGGTTCTCGCCGCCGGTGCTCATCGTCTGGCTGCTGCTGACGGCCGGGACGGCACTGCTGGTCCAGCGGCTGGCGCGCGGGTACCTGCGGGCCGCACGGGCCCGCGAGGCGTACGCCGAGGAGTTCGGCGGCCGCACGGTCTTCGGCGCTCCCGGCACCGAGCGCGACGAGCTGGCCGAGCGGCTCACCGCCGACCTGCTCGAGGGTTACCTCACCCGGCTGCCCGGCGCCCGCATCTTCCACGGGCTCGCCTGGCCCGGTTCGGTGTTCGCCGACGTCGACCACGCGGTGCTGTGCGGCAAGCGGCTGGTGCTCATCGAGTCGAAGCTGTGGCTGCCGGGGCACTACGAGACCGCGGAGGACGGCAGGCTGCTGCGCAACGGCCGCCCGTTCCGCGGCGGCGGCAGCCGGCTCGCGGACAGCTTGGCCGCCTACCGCGACCTGCTGCCCGACGTGGCGCTGAGGGGCGTGATGATCGTGTACCCGAGCCGCAGCGGCGAAGTGACCACGGCCGACCCGGACGACTTGCCGGTCGCGCCGATGACGCCGGAGGAGTTCCTGCACGAGATCGGCGAGTGGCTGGCGGCCGATCCGTCCACAGTGGACCACGAAACCCTGCGGACGATGCGCGACCAGGTCGTCGGCGGCGGCGGCCGGGCGGCGTGAGCCCGGTTCCCGAGCCGGCAAGGACTCCGGCCCGATGAGCCCCGCCGCCACCCTCGCCACCGTCCTCCTGGCCTACCTCCCGGCCGCCGTCTCCCCCGGCCCCAACTTCGTCCTCATCGCGCACACCGCCGCCACCGGAACCCGGCGGGCCGCGGTCGCGATCGCGCTCGGCGTGGTCGCCGCGGGCGGGCTGCTGGCCGCGGTCGCGGTCTTTGGGCTGGGCGGCGTACTGGCGCGCACGCCGTGGCTGGCCACGGCGTTGCGCGTGGTCTGCGGCGCGTACCTGGCGTGGCTCGGCGTGCGGCTGTGGTGGCGCGCCCGCGCTCCCGACGACCCCGCCGCACCGCCGGACCGGGCGGCGGCCACCCCGGGCGGCCCCGGGGTGTTCTTCCGCCGCGGTGTGCTCAGCAACCTGACCAACCCCAAAGCCGCCGCGTTCTTCGGCAGCGTCCTCACCGCGACGCTCCCGCCCACCGAACCCACGGCCGTCAAAGCCGCCGCGGTGGCCCTGATCGTCGCCGCCTCGGCCGCCTGGCACCTGAGCGTCGCCCTGCTGTTCTCCTCCCCCGCCACCCAACGCTGGTACGCCCGCGCGAAACCGGCCCTCAACCGCGTCGTGGGCACGATCCTGGTAATCCTCGGCGTCACCCTCGCCGTAACGCCGTGAAGGCCTCCCCGCGCGAGCGAGGAGGCCTTCACGAACGAAACGGCAACTACCGGACGCCGCCCGAAGCGCGCTGCTTCTGCGCGTGCGCGGACCGGGTGCAGACCTCGCCGACGTCGACCGTCTGGCCGCGGTCGACGAAGACGTCCGCCACGCCGACGAGCTTGCCCTTCGGCGACGAGCAGGTCAGCTGGTAGGCCTCCTTCGTCCCGTAGGTCGGCGGGATCGGCGACGCGAACGCCACGTCACCGGTCCAGTCGTCGACCGCGTTCGGGTCGGCCTGGTCGTAGTTGACCACCACGGCCTTGTAGTCGCCGGCCGGCGGGTCGAACAGCACGGCGTGCTCGGACGTCGTACCGCCGTTCGCCGACGAGCTGACCAGGTTGCCCGCCGAGTCGTAGATGAACAGGTCCCAGTCGGTCGCGGTGTTCGCCCAGTTGATGTTGACGCTGAACTTCCCGTTGTCCACCTTCGGCAGGGCGTCGACGTGGAAGGTGAACGAGTCGCCCGCCGGGTCGGCCGGGTAGTTCTGGTTGATCGGCGGCACGCCCGCGGGGTTGGCGACCGCGAAGCCCTGCTGCGCCGGGCCCTGCGGGTCCCGCCCGTACCGGCCGGCCACGTACGGCCGGGTCGACGGGTTGACCGACCAGGCGAAGCGCCCGCCGGTGGCGGTGAGCTTCGAGTTCAGGTCGTCGGTGTAGTAGATCGGCGGCTTGGTGGAGCCGTCCGGCTGGATCACCGGCGACGTCGGCGTCTGGAACGTCTTGTGCAGCTTGAGCTGGTAACCCTGGGGGGCCGAGCCGATCAGCGTCGAGTGCTGCTGCGGGTCGGCGGCGTTGCCCAGCATGTCCAGGAACGCCTGGCGGTTGCCGCCCTTGCCGGCGCCGGCCGCGGGGGCCAGGCCCGCGTACTCGGCCACGACGCTGTCGGCGTAGGGCCCGTGGAAGCCGTTGCCGCCGACCTCGATGGTGAAGCCCCAGCCGCCGGTGGCCCAGTACGACCAGTCCTCGGTGGTGCCGGTGGTGTCGTAGAGCGCCCAGCTCGGCTCGCTGGTGTAGCCGTTGCGCGAGGCCAGCTTGTCACCGAGGGCCTTGTACTGCGGCTCCTCCAGCGGCGGACGGACGTCGGCCACGCCCGGCGGGCGCAGCACCAGCGCGGCGACGGTGTGCATCGTCATCAGGTTGGTCACCTGGCGCGAGGCCACGATCGAGCGCACGTTGCGGACCTCGGGCTCGCTGAACGGCGCGGACCCGCGGAAGGTGTCGCCGCTCCAGGCCAGCTCGGCGCCGGCACCGCCCCAGAAGCCCGCGTAGTTGCGGTTCGGGTCGGTACCGCGGAGGCGGCCGCCCGGGTTCGCCTTGCACACGCCGGTCGCGTACTGCGGCGGCGAGTCGTTGACGTTGCAGTTCTTGCGCTTCATTTCATAGTCGAACCGGGTGAAGTCGCCCTTGGGCTCGGCCTCGCGGGAGATCTCGAAGCCGTCCGGGTTGACGATCGGCACGACGATGTTGCGCGTCTTGCCGACCAAGGACCGGATGGCGGCGTCGCGCGAGTAGCCGTTGATCAGCTCGTACGCCCACTCCATGACGTGCTCGGCCGCCGGCCACTCCCGGGCGTGGTGCACGCCCATGGTGAAGTTCACCGGCTTGCCGTCGGTCACGTTCTTGACGTCGGTGGCGATCTCGACGCCGACGACGTCCCGGCCCTCCCACGTCGACTCGGGCATGGTGAACGCCGAAACCAGGTTCGGGTTCTTGCGGGCCAGCTCCTTCATCTCGAAGTTGTACTCGTAGAGGTGCCGGTAGCTGGTGCGCCCGGACGGCAGCGCCGACGCGGCGGTCTTGGCGGCGTACTGGCGGTCGGTCTTCGCGTCCCGGACGGACTTGGCCGACAGGTCCGCCTCGACGACCTTCGACTTGAAGCCGCTGTCGGCGAGCGTCTTGCGGTCGGCGTCGCCGGCGAGCACGACCTCGATCCCGGTCGCGTCCCCCTTCTCGGTGACGTCGAGG
Organism: Amycolatopsis sp. NPDC051045; assembly: GCF_040682955.1. NCBI lineage: Bacteria > Bacillati > Actinomycetota > Actinomycetes > Pseudonocardiales > Pseudonocardiaceae > Amycolatopsis > Amycolatopsis sp. NPDC051045. Next base: position 112,166 of record NZ_JBFBCC010000013.1, on the reverse strand, counting down.
CCGAGCGCGGTCAGCTTGTTCTTGTCGGCGCGCGTGGGCGTCTCGACGCGGACGAGTTCCGCGCGCTGGGCCGCCGGCGCCGCGCCGGTCGGCGTGCCCTGCGGCGTCAGCGCCAGGAAGTCGACACCGAGCTGGGCCTGACCGGCCGAGCCGCCGTACCGGCAGCCCTGGACGACGAGTTCCTGCCCCTTCTTCACGAAGCTCTCGGCGAGTTCGTGGCTGCGCAACGCCGCCGAGGCGGCGACCACGCTCCCGGTGGCCTTGTCGAACACGGCGACGTCCCAGTCGCCCTCGGCGCCCTGGGCCGGCTTGAGCCGCGCCTGGACGAGACCGTCCACCGTGGACGTCAGCTCACGGCGATCGGTGCCCGAGGTGCCCTTGGGCAGCACTTTCGCGAAGCACGAGCGGGCCACCGCCTTGTCGGCGCGCAGGATGTTCTGCGCCGCGCCTGCGGTGCCGACCGGCAGCGCGACGAACGTTGCGGCCAGCGCGACGGCCGAAGCCAGCAACACCAGCCGTCTTGGTGAATTCCCCACAGGAAGCGACCTCCTTGACCGATGCCGGCAGGACGGACCTACCGGTAGCGAGGGACCATAATGGAGGAAAACCGGCTGCGGTAACCGCCGTAAGTCTGACAGCGTTCACCGCGGCGAGGCCCTTCACCGGGAGTTCAACCGCCGTTCGGCTACTGTCGGTCCATGGTCACGATCCCTGCGCGACGGGTGTCGGTCGCGGTGTCGCTGACGTGCCTCGCCGCGCTGGTGCTCGGCGCCGGCCTGGTGCTGCTGCTGCAGGTCATCCCGCCGACGGACGAGATCAGCGCGACCCGCCGCACGATCAGCGAGTACGGCTTGTCCGACCACAAGTGGGTCTTCGACCTCGCGGTGGTCCTGGTCGCCCTCGGCTCGGCAGCAGGCCTGGCGGTACTGGCCGGCCAACGGCGGCTACCGGCACCGGCGGCCGTCCTGGGGACACTGTGGACGGTCGGGCTACTGGTCATCGTGGCGTTCCCCAAGCCGGACTGGGCCACGGTCTCCCGCGCGGACTTCGGCGGCACGCTGCACCGGATCGCGAGCGTGGTGGCCTTCGTGGCGCTGCCACTGGCGGTGCTGGTGGCGGCACGCACGGCGTTCCCTTCGTCGCCGGGACGCCGATGGCTGGCGCGGGTGCTGGCGATCGTGTCCCTGGGCTGGTTCGCGGTGATCCTGGGCGCGGTGGCGGTGGCCGCGGCGGAGGACGGCCGCTGGTGGACGCTCATCCCGCTCGGGCTGGTGGAACGCGGGATGGCGATGACGGAACTGCTCGCGTTGGGCGTGCTGCTGGCGCCGGTGGGCGCGACCGCGAATGACCGGATCGCAGCCGCGCGCGACGAACCCGCGTGATCAGACCGCACGCAGCTTCGGCTCTTCCGTCTCGAGAAGCCGCGGGTCGGGCCGCCCGCCGGACATCGCCAGGAACCCACGCGCGACCCGCGCCAGCAGAAGCCAGTTCTTCGGCTTCTTCTTGTCCACCCCGCCGACCAGCTGCTTGAACATCGACAGCGTGTCGAAGTAGATGCGCTCGCACACCAGGTGCTCGCCCTCGTCGAAGAGGAAGTAGGCCGTCATGCGGACGCGGAAGCGGGAACCGGTCGCCGGGATCGGGCCGAGCGGACCCAGGTGCGTGCCCAGCAGCCAGAACTCCACCACGACCGCGTCCGCACTGTGGCGCAGCGCGATCAGCTCGTGACGCTGGTCGGGGAACGCCGTGCGGGTGTCGTGGTAGTAGCCGCGGACGGCACTGTCGCCGTCGTGGACCGTCATCGTCGCCACCACCTCGTAGTGCGGGTGCGGGAACGTCGCCAGGGTGGCGTCCCAGTCCTGGGCGACTTCGTCGCGGAAGTGGTCGAGCACCAGCTTCTTCCGGGCGGCGAGGACTTCGGGGGCGGGAAGGTCGAACTCGCTCATCGGGGTCCCTTCGATCTACAGTGTAGGTAATCGACGATACCCACGGAAGGGGCAGCCGTGCTCGAAGGAGCTCTGGACCGCGCGAAACCGGTCGTCCGCTGGGGCCTCGGCCACGCGCTCCCCCGTACCGTGCTGCGCCGGCAGGCCCGGCGCGGGGACCTGCAGGGGCGGATGGTCGTCGCCGCGGCCGGCGGGCACGACCTGACCGGGCTCTTCGAGGAGATCCGCGCCGCCGGGCCGCTCGCCCGCACCCGCTTCGGCTGGATGACCACCACGCACGCCGCGGTCCGGGAAGTGCTCTCCAGCGACGACTTCCGCGTCGGCATCATCGGGTCCGACGGCTCGGCACTCGGCCGGCTGGTCGAGTGGTCGGCCGGCGAGCACCTGCACCCGGTGCGGCCGCCGTCGCTGCTCGCCGTCAACCCGCCCGAGCACACCCGCTACCGCAAGCTCGTCACCGGCGTGTTCACCGTGCGCGCGGTCGAGCAGCTGCGCGGCCGGGTGCAGGAGATCGCGGACGGCCTGCTCGACGCGCTCGACCCCGGCCGCCCGCTCGACCTCGTCGAGTCCTACTGCGGGATGCTCCCGGTGACCGTCATCAGCGAGATCCTCGGCGTGCCGCCGGCCGATCTCGGCAAGGTGCTTTCGCTGGGCGCGGCCGCCGCGCCCAGCCTCGACCTCGGGCTCGGCTGGCGCACGTTCCGCGACGTCGAAACCGCGCTGGCCGAGTTCGACACCTGGCTCGGCGAGCACCTCGACCACCTGCGCCGGCACCCCGGCGACGACCTGTTCAGCAAGCTCGTCGCGGCCCGCGACGGCGGGGTCGGGCTCACCGAGACGGAGCTGAAGTCGACCGCCGGCCTGGTGCTCGCCGCGGGCTTCGAGACGACCGTCAACCTGCTCGGCAGCGGCATCGCGCTGCTCGCCGGTGCCCCCGAGCAGCTCGCCGTGCTGCGCGAACGGCCGGAGCTGTGGAGCAACGCCGTCGAGGAGGTCCTCCGGTACGACCCGCCGGTCCTGCTGACCGGCCGCCTGGCGACGCGCGCGACCGAGGTCGCCGGGGTTCCCGTGCCGCGCGGAGCGCTCGTGACCACGGTCCTGGCCGGCGCCAACCGCGACCCGGGTGTGTTCGCCGAGCCGGCCGTCTTCGACGTCACCCGGGCCGGCGCGCGCGACCACGTCTCGTTCGGCGCCGGCCGCCACCACTGCCTCGGTGCCTCGCTGGCGCGCATGGAGGGCGAGATCGGGTTGCGCACGATCTTCGGCCGGTTCCCCGGCTTGCGCGTGCTGCCCGGTGGCCGTCGCCGGTCGACGCGGATCCTGCGCGGCTACGAACACCTGCCCGCCGTGCTCGCTCCATGACGGGCCGGCGTGGCCGTCCGCCCAAGAACGCGGACGTCTTGTCGCGCGAGCGGATCCTGCGGGAGGCGCTCACCCTGGTCGACGAAGAGGGTCTGGACGCCGTGAGCATGCGCAAGCTCGCGCGGCGGCTCGGCGTCGACCCGATGAGCCTGTACAACCACGTCGACGGCAAGGACGCGTTGCTGGACGGGATCGCCGAGGTCCTGCTGGCCGCGATCCCCGCTCCCCCACCGGGTGCGGACCTGCGGGAAACGATGTCCGCGCTGGCGCACGGGTTCCGCGCCGCGATGCTCGGCCACCCGCGCGCGGCGCCGCTCGTGCTCACCCGCCGGCTCGCGTCGATGACGGCGCTGGCGCCGGTGGAGAGCGTGCTCGCCCCGCTGCTCGCGGCGGGCTTCCCGCCGGATCGCGCGGTGCACGGGCTGTGGGCCGTGGTGGCGTTCCTCATCGGCACGTTGATGCGGGAAGTCGAGGCCGGGCCGACGTTCGGCGGCACCGATACCGACGGTGCCCGCCGCCGGCTCGCGGACCTCGAAGGCTCGGGTCTGCCCGCCGTTTCGGCGGCGGCGCCGTTCCTGGCGGTGTGCGACCACGACGCGGAGTTCGCGTTCGGGCTGCGGATCCTGCTCGACGCCCTCGGCGCGATGGCCGGGCGCTAGCGGATGCGTTCGTGCAACGCCGCCATCCGGGCGTCGAGGTCGGCCGCCGTCCGGGCCGCCGCCGCGAGTTCGCCCGCGAAATCGGGGGGCACGCTGTCGCGGTACTTGTACGAGAGCTTGTGCTCCACCGCCGCCCAGAAGTCCATGGCGATGGTGCGCAGCTGCACCTCGACCTTGACCTTCTCCACCCGGTCGGAGAGGAACACCGGGATGCGCACGATGAGGTGCAGGCTGCGGTAGCCGTTCGCCTTCGGGCTGCCGATGTAGTCCTTGGTGCGCAGCAGCTCCACGTCGTCCTGCGCGGTGAGCATCCGGGCGACCTCGTAGACGTCGGAGACGAACGGGCACACCACGCGGATGCCGGCGATGTCGTCGAGAGCACCGGCCGCGGCGACCCAGTCGCCGCCGAGCCCGCGGCGGTGCACCTTCTCCTTGATCGCTTCCGGCCGCTTGACCCGGCTCGTGATGTGCTCGATCGGGTCGTGCTGGTGGACGAAGTCGAACTCCTCGCTGAGGATGCGCAGCTTCGTCATCAGCTCTTCGATGGCGAACTTGTACATCAGGAGGAACCGCGGGAGCTGCCCGGCGACGGCCAGCTCGGCGGCCGCCTCGCGCAGGGAAGCGTGCTCGGCCGCCGGGTCGGTGGTCACTGGAGCCTCGTGCTGTCGTCGGTCGTTGTCCGAGCGCCAGAGTACTGCGCTCCACGCGGTCAACGGACGGCGACGGGCCGGAGTTCCCGCCGGTCACCGGTTCGGGTGGCGCACCGGGTGGCGGAAGGTGGGCACCGGCCCGCCACCGGTGCCCACCTTCCGGGTCTACTTCCCGGCGGTCGCTGTCGCGGTCCCGGTTTCGGTCACTGTCGTTGCCGCGGTCTGGGCGGCGACGCACTTCTCGGCGACCGCGGCCGCATCCTCGGCGGCTTGGGCCTCGGCCTTCTGGTGGCCGTTGCCTTTCTGCTCGGCGGCCATGCCCTGCTGATCGGCCGCGGCGGTCTGGTCGGCCGCGGCTTGGGAGACGCAGTCGAGGATCGCCGTGCAGTCCTGCTCGGAGACCTCGTTCTGGACTGCCGCCCCCTGCTGGTCGGCCATGCCGTTCTGGTTGGCCATGCCCTGCTGGTCGGCCATGCCGTTCTGGTTGGCCATGCCCTGCTGGTCGGCCATGCCGTTCTCGTTGGCCATACCGTTCTGGTCAGCCATGCCGTTCTGCTCGGCCATACCGTTCTCGTCGGCCTTGCCCTGCTTCTTGGCGTTGCCCTGCTGGTCGGCCATGCCGTTCTGGTCGGCCATGCCGTTCTCGTTGGCCATGCCGTTCTGCTCGGCCTTGCCTTGCTTCTTGGCGTTGCCTTGCTTCTTGGCGTTGCCTTGCTGATCGGCCATGCCATTCTGCTCGGCGCCGGCCGCGCCGGAGGCCTGGGCTACGCACTTCTCGACCACTTCGCAGGCCTGGGCAGCCGCCGCGTTCTGGTCGGCTGCGTTCTGGTCGGCCGCGTCTTGGTCGGCTGCGTTCTGGTCGGCCGCGTTCTGGTCGTCGGCCGCCCCGTTTTCCGCGGCCATGCCCTTCTCCGCGGCCATGCCCTTCTGCTTGGCCTTGGCCTTCCCGGCACCTGCGCCGTTCTCGTCGGCTACGTCCTTCTCCGCAGCCATACCGTTCTGCTCGACCGCTTCAGCCTGCTCCGCCGCTCCGGCGACCACCGCGCACTCGGCCGCCACCGCGTTTGCCGCGACCTTGCCGGCGCACCCCGCGGCCTCGCGCCGCTGCTCGATCTGGTCGACCACCGCCTGGCGGTTCGCTATCCGCGCCGCCGACTGGGCGTCCGGGGCCGCTTGCTGGCCCGCGATGAACGTGAGGTTGTTCTGCAGCGCTGTGTCCAGACCACTGCAGTTCTCGGTCGCCGCGTTGCTCGCGGGGCTGCTCAGGGCGATCGCCGTTGCGGTCGCCCCCGCGACTCCCAGCAGCGCGGCGAAACCGATCGTCGCCTGTTTGCGGTGTCGTCCGGTCCTTCGCTCGTGGGGCATCAGCCCCTCCTCTCGGGTCGCCACCTCACCAGAGCACACGGGGGAATCCGCCGGAGGGTTCACCGCGGGACGAAAACGACCAACAAGTCCACAGTGGACAGAACGGTCAGCCCAGCTCCGCCAGCTGCGGCACGGCCGGGGCCATGCCCTCGATCCACGCGGCGGGCGAACCCGTCGTCGGGGTGACGATCGCCCTCTGCACCCCGAGCTTCGCGTAGCCGGCCATGGCGCGGACGAACTCGTCGCGGGTTTCCGGCGTCGGACGCGGGTTGTTGGCGAGGATCGTCTTGCGGATCGCGTCGTAGTCGCGGCCGAGGTCGTCGCAGTGGCGGCGCAGCACGTCGAGCTTGTGCGCGACGTCCTCCGGGGAACTGCCGAAGAGGTTGCACGCGTCGGCGTACCGGGCGACCAGCCGCAGCGTCTTGCGTTCCCCGCCGCCGCCGACGAGCACCTTCGGCCGGTTGATCGGCTGCGGCGAGCAGAGCGTTTCGGCCAGCTGGTAGTGCTTGCCCTCGAACGGCCCGTTGTCCGCCGGGTCCCACATCTGCGTGCAGATGCGCAACGTCTCCTCCAGCCGCTCGAACCGCTCGGCGACCGGCGGGAACGGCACGCCCATCCCCCGGTGCTCGCGCTCGAACCAGGCGGCCCCGATCCCGAGGACGGCCCGGCCGCCCGAGAGGACGTCGAGCGTGGTGACGATCTTCGCGAGCAGCCCGGGGTGCCGGTAGGTCACCCCGGTGACCAGCAGGCCGAGGTCGATCCGGGACGTGTGCGCGGCGAGGTAACCGAGCGTGGTGTAGCCCTCCAGCATGTTCGACTCGGCGGGCAGGCCGGTGGGTTCGATCTGGAAGTAGTGGTCCATGAAAGACAGCCAGGTCGCCCCGGCCTCCTCCGCCGCGGCGCCCACGCGGGCGAGCTCACCGGCGATGGCGGTGGGCCCGCCGTCGATGTCGAAGATGGGGAGGTGGAAACCGAGTTCCATGGAACGTGCTCCTGTCGTGGTCGGCGTCCCGCCACGCTAGGCCCTGGAGCGCACTCCAGGGCAAGCCCCGGATCCGCTCAGCCCACGGCCGCGGCGAGGAACTCCGCGACCGCGCGGTCGTCGGCCGGCCCCTCGGTCACCGCACCCCCCGCCGCCCGCAGGCGAGCCGCGAACTCGGCCGACTTCCGGCCGCCGTCGTAGAGCAGGAACGGGGGTGCGCCCGGGCCGGCATACGTCAGCGGGCTCGCCGCGCGGAGCGTCGACGGCGAGCGGCCCAGGGCCACGAGGATCGAGGCCCTGGCCGGCGGGTCCAGGCCCGCGAGGTCGAAGTCTGCGGGAGCCGACCGCGCCGCCACCGCGCGGACCGTGCTGTCCTGGCCCGGGTACTGGCCGGTGTCCCGGCCGCGCGCGACGCCGAGCAGCGACGCCAGCGTGCCGCCCGTGCCGGTGCCCCACACCGCGATCCGGGTGGGGTCGACGGCCAGCGCGGCCGCGTTGGCCTTGAGGAACCGGACCGCGCACCGCGCGTCGGCGAGCGGGGCCGGCCACGGCGCCGCGGGCGCGAGCCGGAAGTCGATCACGGCGACCGCGAACCCGCGGGCCGTCAGCTCGTCCCGCAGCGTGCCGGACCGCGAGCCGGCGAGCAGGGCGCCGGGACCGGTGGGCTTGCGGTTGCCGAAGACCAGCCCGCCGCCGTGCAGGAAGAGCACCACCGGGACCGGCGGCCCGCCCGTCCGCCGCCGGTAGACGTCCATGGCCAGCGGGATCCCGTCGGGACGGCAGTACTCGACGGTGCCCGGCCCGCCGTCGAGCAACGTCGAGGCGGTGGTCCCGGTGCTGCTGTCGCCGGCCGCGACGGTTCCCGCCACGCCGGTCGCGAGCACCGCCACGAGCACGGGGAACAGCACGATCCACGCGAGCACCCGCCGCGGCGCGGACGGCCACGGGTGCGCCCGGCGCCGGGCCACGAAGAGGAAGCCGCACACCGCGATGCCCTGCAGCCCGGCCGCGACCCAGTCGGCGAAGCCCACCACGGTGTCCGCCGGTTGCCACGGATCGAATCGCGTCAGCAGGCCGAGCGGACGGCTGACCACCCACAAGGCGAGGGCGCCGGACGCCGCGAGCGCGCCGAAGTGCGCCGTCTTGCGCGTCGGCCACCCGAGCACCGCGGCCGCAGCGGCGATCCCGACGGCGGCGACCGCGCCGAACAGCATCGCGTACAGCTGCCAGATCCGCCAAAGCGCGGGCACCGCGGCCGCCGGGATCACCGCGCCGCCGAAGGCCGCGAAGACGGCCGTGACCAGCAGCGGACCGCGGCGCAACGCCGGCGGCACGGTCGACGGCGGGCGGTACGCACCACGTTGCCCGCCGACGACCTTCATGCCGCCAGTGTCACCCCGGACGGCCCGCGCCGGCCACTTCCGCGGCTACTTGCGGGCCGCCGTGTAGTTCCGGAACAGCAGGTAGGTGTCGAGGATGTCGGACGACGCGCTCTCGACCGACCGGTAGATCCCCCACTCGGGGCGGACGTAGTCGCCCTGGTCGGGGAGGTTCACGTTGGCCATGCTGCCCTGCGCGGCAACCGGCGCGCCGGCTCCGGTCCCGTTAGAGCGGGGCCGCTTGGGCGGGCACGGCCGCGCTCAGGACGAGCGGGACAGCGAGAACGGAGACAGCGAACGAGCGCAGGGCCGTCCTCGCAGTGTGGTCGACAATTCATCGGACGGCTCCGTAGCAGTCGGCCAGCGCGAAGAAGGCCGCCTTCGGCTCCCACGGAACTCCGGGAAACGTCTCCCCCGAGCCTTCCTCCAGCACCTTCACCACCCCCCAGCTCGCCATGTCCAGGTCGACCCGGGGATCGGCCCGGTGCACCAGGCCGTAACAGACGAAGGTGCACGCGAAAGCCGCGTCGACGCCTTCGGTCCCGAACACCTCCAGCAGCTCGCGCAGGTACCTCGCCTGCTCCTCTTCGTCCCGGACGTACTCGCCGTTCAGCCGGACCGGGACGTCGCCGTCGTACTCGAGGATTTCGCCGCAGCGAGCGCCCAGGTCCGCCGCGCCCCGGTAGGGCGTCACGCCGAACTCCGTGATCGCCACCGGTTTGCCCGCCGCCACCAGGCTGCGGACGCCCTCGCGGTAGCCGTGCTCGACCTCCTTCGAGCGGTGCGCGTCCACCGAGACGATGTCGAAGGGCGTCCAGTCGACGCGTTCCAAGGGAACCGCCGCGTACGTGACGCGACCGCCGAACCGGGCCCGGACCACCTCGACCGCGCGCGCCAAGAACTCGTTGACCCGCGCCGGAAGGCCGGCCAGGAGGTCCCGCGACGCCATCAGCTGCGCGATCCGGGAGGGCAGGTCCTCGCCGGGCAGGAAACCGTGGTTGAACAGGCTCAGCTCGGCACCGGTGACGAACACGACCTCGGCGCCCGCCTCGCGCAGGCGTTCGGCCCGCGCGGCACCGTCGCCGAACAGGTCCAGGATCTCCTCCGGGGTGCGGTCCCACGGGAACGGCGAGAACCACACCTCCAGCCCGAGCGCGGCCGCCTCGCGGGCGGCGAACTCGATGCGGTCCAGGTCGGTGCCGATCAGCCGGACGGCCGTGCAGTGCAGGTCGTCGCGGATGATCGTCAGCTCGCGGCGGACCAGCTCCGGGTCGAACGGGCGGTTGAACCGCCCGCCACGCGCCAGCCCGGTGTCGTAGCCGATGCCCTTGGCTCGCACGATGCACTCCGTTCATCAGGGTACGGATCATTAGGGTACGGTCCGTACCGTACCCTAATGAGCTAGGATGGCTCCATGGCGACACCGAAGACCCGGCGCCGGGGCACCGAACTGGAAGAGGCGATCCTGCGCGCCGCGGCGGACGAACTCACCGAAGCCGGCTACCCCGGCCTGACCGTGGAACGGGTCGCACGACGCGCGGGCACCAACAAGAACACGATCTACCGCCGCTGGCCGAACCGCGCCGCCCTCGGCGTCGCCGCCTACCGCCACCTGGCCGAGGACACCCTCAAGCCGCCCGACACCGGGAACCTCCGCGAAGACGCCCTGACGCTGCTGCGGGCGATCAACTGCGGCCAGGCTTCGCCCGCCGCACGAGCCCTCCGCAGTCTCCTCACCGGCGTGGGCGACGACCCGGAACTGCGGGAACAACTGCACGAACAGGCCGGCCGAGGCGGCGCAAAAACCTGGCTCGAGCTCGTCGACCGGGCCGTCGCGCGCGGGGAAGCACGACCCGGCGCACGCCACCCCCGCGCCGCCACCGCGGCCCTCGTCCTGCTGCGCAACGAATTCCTCACCCGCGGACTGGCCACAGTGGACGACGACGTGCTCGTCGAGATCGTCGACGAGGTCTACCTGCCGCTCGTGCGCGCATGACGTCCCGGCTCGCCCGCCACGAAAAGATCACCGCTGCCTTGCGGGAAGCAGGCGACGACCTCCTGGCCGCGGCCCGCCCGCTCGGCACCGGGATCGGCGGGTCGTCCTGGCTGCTGCGAGTGGCCGGCGAACCCGTCTTCGTCAAGCGGGTCCCGCTCACCGACGTCGAACGGGCGCACCCGCATTCGACGGCCGACCTCTACGGACTCCCGCCGTGGTCGCACTACGGGGTCGGTTCCGCGGGCGGCGGGGCCTGGCGCGAGCTGGAAGCACACCTCATGACGACGGCGTGGGTCCGCGGCGGGGAGTGCGCGAACTTCCCGCTCCTGCACCACTGGCGGGTCCGGCCCGGCCTGCCCCGCCCCCGCGCCGACATCGAGCGGGACGTCGCGTTCTGGCACGGCGACGACGGCGTGCGGCGGCGGCTCGAAGCCCTCGCCGGAGCGACCACCGACCTCGTGCTGTTCCTCGAGTACCTGCCGCACAGCCTCGCCGCCTGGCCGGGTGGCGAGCTGCCCCTGGAGGAGGACCTGCGGCAGATCACCGAATTCCTGGCCGGGCGGGGTGTCCAGCACTTCGACGCACATTTCGCCAACATCGTCACCGACGGCGAACGGCTCTACCTCACCGACTTCGGCCTGACGGTGGCTTCGGCGTTCGACCTCTCGGACGCCGAGGCCGAGTTCCTCGCCGAGCACGCCGACCACGACCGGGCCCACGTCCTGACCCAGCTGGTCAACCGGCACCTCCGAAGCTGGGGTGAATGGCCGGATCCGCGCACCCGCAACGACTTCGTCCGCGCGTGCGCGACCAGCGCGGTACCGCACCCGGACCCGCTGCTCCGGCGGTACGCTCCGCTGGCGGCCGTGGTCAACGACTTCTACTTCGCGCTCCACACCGAGAGCCGGAAGACGCCGTATCCGCGGGACGGGATCGCCCACCAGCTGGCTCGCGCGGGCCTGCCGCCGAGCCGGGGCCCTTCTTCCGGCTCTTGACCGCCGGGCGTGGCGGAATCTATCGTCAGCGTACCCCGGAGCATGTTAACGTTAACATGCGCTGGTCCCGACGCGCCCCGAAGGAACCGACAACGATGAGGTTGTTCTCCCCACGCCGTTTCGGCGTCGTGCTGGCCGTCGCGGCCGCACTCGTCCCCCTCGGCAGTTCCGGCGCCGGTGCGGCGCCGTCCTCCGACACCGGCGCGGGCCTCCGCGCCGCCGCGAGCACCCTGTCCGTGCCCGACATCGACGACGTCCGCGGCAATCTCACGCTGCCGGCGACCGGACCGGACGGCACGAGCGTCGCCTGGACGTCCTCCGCGCCTTCGGTGATCACCCCGACGGGTGAGGTCACCCGGCCACCGACCGGCGCCGCGCCCGCGAAAGTCGTCCTGACCGCGAAGGTCAGCCTCGGCCGCGACAGCACCACGCGGCGGTTCACCGCCACCGTGGTCCCCAAACCGGCCCAGGAACCCCTCGCCGGCTACAGCTTCTTCTACTTCACCGGTGAAGGCACCTCCAACGGGGAGCAGATCTACTCGGCGCTCAGCCGCGGCAACGACCCGCTGAACTGGACCGAGCTCAACAACGGCCAGCCGGTGCTCAAGTCGAGCCTCGGCGAACTGGGCGTGCGCGACCCCTTCATCCTGCGCTCCCCCGACGGCGACAAGTTCTACCTGCTGGCCACGGACCTGCGGATCTACGCCGGCCGCGGCTGGGACGCCGCCCAGCGGACCGGCAGCCGGTCGATCATGGTCTGGGAGTCCACCGACCTGGCGCACTGGTCGCGCCAGCGCAGCGTCCAGGTGTCCCCGCCGACCGCGGGCAACACGTGGGCCCCGGAAGCCTTCTGGGACGCCAAGCGCGGGACGTACGTCGTCTACTGGGCCTCGAAGCTCTACGCGGAGAACGACCCGAACCACACCAGGGACACCTTCAACCGGATGATGTACGCGACCACGCGCGACTTCCGCACCTTCAGCGCACCCCAGGTGTGGATCGACCCGGGCTACTCGGTGATCGACTCGACGGTCATCAAGAACCAGGACACCTACTACCGCTTCACCAAGGACGAGCGCAACAACACCTCGTCGACGCCGTGCAGCAAGTTCATCACCGAGGAGAAGGCCACCGACCTGCTGGACCCGCACTACGGCTTCGTCGCCGACTGCATCGGCAAGGCCACGGCGACCAGCCCGGGCCTGTCCGCGGGCGAAGGGCCGACCGGGTTCAAGTCCAACACCGAGAACAAGTGGTACCTGTTCATCGACGAGTTCGGCGGCCGCGGCTACGTCCCGTTCGAGACCACCGACCTGAACTCGGGCAAGTGGACGATGTCGGCCGGCGCGCACCTGCCCGCGTCGCCACGGCACGGCACCGTCCTGCCGGTCACCCAGGCCGAGATGAACCGGCTGAGCGCGCCTCCGGCGCCGGTGCAGGCCGACCCGAACGGCCTCGTCGCGCACTGGCCGCTCGACGCGAAGTCGGGCACGGTCGCGACCGACACCACCGGGCACGGCTACGACGGCGCGCTGGCCGGTGACGTCTCCTGGGCCGGCGGCGCGCTGGCCTTCGGCGGCAAGAACGGGCACGTCCAGCTGCCGAACAACCTGCTGACCGGCGCCGCCGCGGCCACCGTGTCGGCCGACGTCCTGGTCGATCCGAACCAGCAGACGCCGTACTTCCTGTGGGGCCTGGGCAACACGGCGAAGGACGGGACCGGGAACGGCTACCTGTTCACCACCGGTGGCACGGCGAGCGGCGGCCTGCGCGGTGCGATCGCGACCGGGAACTGGACGACCGAGCAGGCGGCGGACTCCGGCGGCGGGCTGCCGCGCGGGGTGTGGAAGAACGTGACGCTCACGGTCGGCAACGGCGTCGAAGTTCTCTACTTGGACGGCGTCGAAGTAGGCCGCAACGCGAACGCCACCATCAAGCCGTCGGACCTCGGCGGCGGCGTCACGGCGGCGAACTACCTCGGCCGGTCCGTGTACGCGGGCGACAAGACCCTGACCGGCAAGATGAAGGACGTGCGGCTCTACAACCGGGCGCTGTCCGGGCTCGAGGTCGCCACGCTCCCGTCGAACAGCACCGCGATCCGCTCGGTGCAGCTCGACGCGCTCAAGACGCCGGCCGTCATCGACTCCGGCGCCGGGACGGTCGTGCTGCCGGTGAAGCCGGGAACCGACCTGCGCCGGCTGGCGCCGCGGTTCGGCCTGGCGCCGGGCGCGACGATCAAACCGGACAGCCGGACCGTGGACCTGAGCCGTCCCCGGAAGTTCACGGTCACCGGCGCCGGCGGTGACCGTCGCGTGTGGACGGTCGAGGCACACGAGACGCGCAGCCCGGTCCTGCCGGGGTACCACGCCGACCCGAACATCGTCGCGTTCGGCGACACCTACTACCTGTACCCGACCACCGACGGCTTCGACGGCTGGAGCGGGACGAAGTTCTCGGCGTGGTCGTCGAAGAACCTCGTCGACTGGAAGGACGAGGGGGTCATCCTCGACCTGGGCAAGGACGTCGGCTGGGCGGACAAGAACGCCTGGGCGCCGACGATCGCGAAGCGCAACGGGAAGTATTACTTCTACTTCTGCGCCGAGGCCAAGATCGGCGTCGCGGTGAGCGACTCCCCGACCGGCCCGTTCGTCGACTCCGGCAAGCCGCTGATCGCGAAGAACCCCGACGGCGGCCAGGCCATCGATCCGGCGGTGTTCATCGACCACACCGGAAAGCCGTACCTGTACTGGGGCAACGGCAACGCCTACGTCGTCCCGCTGAACGACGACATGGTGTCCTACGACCCGGCGAAGATCACCCGGCTGGACGGTCTGACCGACTTCCGCGAGGGGCTGTTCATGGTGGAGCGGAAGGGCACGTACTACCTCAGCTGGTCCATCGACGACACCCGCAGCCCGGACTACCGCGTCGGCTACGCCACGGCGCCCAGCCCCACCGGGCCGTTCACCAACCGCGGCCTGATCCTGAGCAAGGACTCCCACCTGGGCGTCCTCGGCACCGGGCATAGCTCGATGCTGCAGGTCCCGGGCACCGACGACTGGTACCTGGCCTACCACCGGTTCGGCATCCCGGGCGGCGACGGCACCCACCGCGAGACGACGATCGACAAGCTGACCTTCCGCCGCGACGGCACGATCGCCCCGGTCGTGCCGACGCTGGAAAGCGTGCGGCCGCAGCGGATCCCGTGGCACTGCGGGGCGGTCCGGGCGAGCTGACCCGGGCAGGTGCGGGGAGGTCGCCTCGAGCGGCCTCCCCGATCTTCCCGAAGGGGTGAGACGGAGATCACGAGCGGCAGCGTTTACCCCGGCTCGGCCGGGGTAAACATCCGCCGTTCGGGTTGCTTCACTGCGTCCGCCCCAGGAGTCGTTTGATGACCAGCGTCCTGACCGACGGTGTCGAAAATCCGCGTCCGGTTCTCCGGCCGCGCCCCCGTCCGGTCACGTCCGACACGCTCGCGCAGCTCGCCCGGCTCGCCGCGCTGGCCGAGCTCGCCCGCCGCTCCTCACCGTCGCTCATGCACCACGCGATCCTCGCCGGCACGTCCCCCGCCACGGTGGCGGCGGCCGCGAAGGTCGATGTCGCCGAAGCGCACATCCGCTGGCACGAATGGGCCGACACGGCGGTCGGCCGCGACGAGTACCTCCGCGTGCACACCGCGTTCGCCAAAGCCGTCGTCGCCCGCCACGACGCCCTGGAGGAAGAACTGTGCCCGTGAAGACCGAAGAAACGACCCTGGCGGACCTGGCCGCGCTCGGTGACGCGGCCAGCGAACTGCTGGCGGAGATCACCGAGCAGCTGGCGACGGTGGCTTCACGGCGCTGAGACGAGCGCCATTCCGGGCGATCGCCCGTCCGCCCATTGAGTTCGAATTTGAACACCGGGTACGGTTGTGCCATGGGTCGTCCGCGGTGGCTGAACGCTCAGGAGAAGCGGGCCTGGAACGCGTTCTTCGGCACCTACGAGCTGCTCAACCGGCGGCTGGACCAGCAGCTCAAGCAGGACTCCGGGATCTCGCACCTGCAGTACGTGATCCTGGCCCGGCTGTCCGGAGCGCCGGACCGGGAGCTGCGGATGACCGAACTCGCCTGCGCCGTCTCGACGCCCAAGAGCGGGCTGAGCTACCAGATCGGCCAGCTGGAGCGAGCCGGGCTGGTACGCCGCCGCGCGTGCGAGAGCGACCCCCGCGCCGTCTACGCCGTGCTCACCGAGGCGGGCACGGCCCTGCTGGAACGAGCCGCACCCGGACACGTGGCGCTCGTCCGCGAGCTGCTCATCGACGTCCTCACCCCCGGCCAGCTGGACGCGCTGGCCGACGGCCTCGGCGAAGCGAACCGCCGCATGCTCGCGGACGGGGACGCGTCCGCCGACTGCGGCTGAGCCCGTCAGAAGGTGACCTGCGCCACTTTCGCCGTCGATCACCGGTGATTCCGGAACCCGTTCCGCGCCGCCCGCGAAGAGCCGATGACACCAGCCGGAGCGAAAGGCGGGCGATGACCCCGGAAGACACCGGTGCCGACGACGACGCGAGCGTGATCGCGCGGTCCCGGCACGAGCCGAGCCTGTTCGCGGTCATCTTCGACCGCCATTCCCGGCACATCCACCGTTACCTGGCCCGGCGCCTCGGTCCGACGACCGCGGACGACGTACTGGCCGACACCTTCCTGATCGCCTTCGACAAGCGGGCGAAGTTCGACCCGGCCCGGTCCGACGCCCGGCCGTGGCTCTACGGCATCGCCACGAACCTCGTCTCGCGGCAGCGGCGGACGGAAGCGCGCGAACTGAAGCTCCGGCTGGCCGTCGGGCCGCCGCCCGCCGAAGAAGGGCACGCCGACCGGGTCGCCGACCAGGTCAGCGCCCAGGCTCTCGGCAAGCGGCTCGACCGGGCACTGGCCGCGCTGCGTCCCCGCGAACGGGACGTGCTGCTGCTCGTCGCCGCGGAAGGCCTCGGCTACCAGGAAGTCGCCGAAGCACTCGCCATTCCCGTCGGCACCGTCAAATCCCGGCTCAACCGGGCTCGCGGGCGCCTCCGCGCCGAGCTCGGCGTCCTCGACCTCGTGAAGGAGACCTCCGGTCATGGATGAACTGGATCTGATCCGCGACCGCGCGGAAGCCGTCGGCTTCGCGCCGGCCGAGCACCTCACTCCGGCCCGCGAGCGGCTGCTGGCCGCCGCGCGCGGCGAACGGCGGCACCGGCCGCGCCGCTGGTTCTGGCTCGCCGGTGCCTCGGTCGGCCTGGCCGCGGCGATCACCGCCGTCGTCGCACTGGCCCCCGCCGACCAGGTCGGCGTCGGGCCCGGCGTGGCGCACGCCGACCCGGTCAAGGTGCTGGCCGCAGCGGCGAGCACCGCCCTGAAGGAGCCGGGCAAACCGCCACGGCCCGACCAGTTCCTGTACGTGAAGACCGAATACGCCATTCCCCCCAACCGCGAGGTCTGGCTCTCGGTCGACGGCACCCGCGACAGCCTGATGGGCAGCATCAAGGAAGGTGGCTGCCGCAACGGCAAGGCGCCGATGTACGGCACGAACGACCCTCGCGCGGAAGGGAAGCTCCAGGACTGCGTACCCAAGCCGGTCTACCGGACCGACCTGCCGACGACGGCCGACGCGATGCTGGCCTACCTCTACGAAAAGGAGGGCGATCGCAGCGGCCGGGCCACCTACATCGGCAAGGCCGTCTACACCCTCGCCTACGAACAGGTCCTCCAGCCGGCGTCCTACGCGGCGCTGTTCGAGGCGGCGGCGAGGGTGCCGGGCCTGACGGCCCTGGACCACGTCACCGACGGCGCCGGCCGCCCGGGCGTCGGGATCAAGTTCCCGGTGCCCCCCGGCTCGAGCCCGAAAGCGGAGCCGATCGTGCTGGTCTTCGACGCCACCACGTACCGGTTCCTGGGCACGACCGACAGCGCGGTGACGGTGCAGACCTACGTCGACCAGGTCGGGCAGCGTCCCTGACCACCCGGCCCCGCCGGGACCCGCACCGGGTCCCGGCGAGCGTCCGTTACGATGACGTGCTGTAACGGATCGACTAGGCTTCTTCGCATGGCGCGAGCACGCAAAGCAGAAGAGGAATCCGCGCCGAGGCCCGGCGGCCGTCCCCGCGACGCCGCGCTCGACGAAGCGATCATCCTGGCCACGCGCGAGCGGCTCGTCCGCGACGGCTACTCGCTCATGACCATCGGCGACATCGCGGCGGACGCCGGGGTCAGCCGCCCGACGCTGTACCGGCGGTGGCGCACCAAGTTCGAGCTCGTCGTCGACGCACTGGACCACGGCTTCCGCAAGCAACGCGACTCCTACACCGTCGACCTGACCGAGATGGAACCGCGGGAGGCGTTCACCGAAGCCGTCCGGCGGCTCGATCCCGCGTACTTCACCCCGGACGCCATGGTGCTGATGGGCAACTTCGCCGGCGAAGCGATCCGCACCCCCGAGCTGCTCGGGATCCTCCGGGAGCACGCCGTCGAACCGAGGGTCACGCTGGTCGAGAACCTGCTGTCGCAGCTGCAGGAGAGCGGCGCGGTCGAGGCCGGCATCGACCGGCACGCCATCGCGACGCTGTGCTTCGGCAGCTACTTCGCCGCCTTCTACCGCGGTGAGAGCCGGGACGACATCCCCGAAGCGGTCGTCTCGGTGCTGTGGCCGGCGATCGCGGCGAAGAAGGCGGCCCGCAGGCGCGCCTGACCGGCGCGGATGCAAGACGGGGGCGATCCACGCAACCATTCCGGGCTTTCACCCGTGCATTAGAGGTGTGAGGACCTCTTCGGATCGACGACGGCAGTTCCGGGCGCGGGCGGTGGCGGTCGCGGTGCTGGCCGGGGCCGGGCTCGCGTTCGCCCACGCCGCGACCGGGGCGACGGCCGCGGGACCCGTGCTGGCCGCGGCGGCCGGCGGGCACAGCCTGCCCGACACCGCAGCCCCCGCCCCCGCCCCGGCGCCGGTGACCACCTCCGCGCGGCCGGCGCCGAACCCGGTCCTGCCGTTCAACGCGAAGCTGACGTCCGACGACATCCCCGTCCCGGGCGGCGGGGTGCGCAGCGGGGCCTGCAGCGGCGCGCTGGTCGCGCCGCAGTGGGTCGTCACCGCCGGGCACTGCTTCCACGACCTGAAGGACGCCCGGATCGGCGGGCGGCCGCCGTACACGATGACCGTGACCGTCGGACGGCTGAAGGACACCGATCCCGGCGGGTACACCTCCGAGGTCGTGGACGTCCGGCAGTCGCCGGTGAACGACCTGGCCGTGGCGAAGCTCGCCGCCCCGATCGACGACATCGTCCCGGTGGCGCTGGCCACGACCCGGCCGCCGATCGGGAAACAGCTCCAGTTCGCCGGCTGGGGTTCGCTCTCGGCGACCGTGCTGGGCCCGTCCGACCACCTCAAACGCGGGCGGTTCAAGGTGTCGGGCATCGGCCAGGCGACCCTGGAAGCCCAGCCGGTCGGCACGCGCACGGTGGAGAACGGGCCGTGCCCGGAAGACTCGGGCGGCCCGTTCTTCGTCTCGGACGACGACCGCACGGGGACCCTGGTGGCCATCGTCAACACCGGGCCGCCGTGCCCGCAGCCCGGTCCCGAGACGATCGCGCGGGTGGACGTCGTGGCGGACTGGATCCGCGAACAGACCGGCTGACCCGCCCGGTGGTCACCGGCTCGTCAGTGCGGCCAGCTCTTCGGTGATCAGCAGGTCCGGGTCGAACTCCATGCCGGCGAAGTGGCCGGCCAGCTCGAGCGAGAGCACGCCGTGCAGCCGCGTCCAGAAGGACAGCGCCCGGTGCAGGGCCGCGGCCGGCGCGGGATGGCCGCCCGCCCACTCGCGATGGGTCTCGAGGTGCGCGTCGAACGGCGTCCGCGGCCCGTCGTCCGCCTCCTGCGCGCAGGCTTCGATCAGCACCGCCATGACCTCGGACGAGATCGCGGTCGTGTCGTCGGGTGCGTGGTAACCGGGCACGGGCGTGCCGTAGATGAGGAAGTACCGCTGCGGGTCGCTGCGCGCCCAGTCGCGGACGGCGTGCGCCAGCCCGGCCGGACCGGCCCCGGCGCTCCGGGCCGACCGGACGGTGTCGGCGATGCTGCGGTAGGCGTCGCGGATGAGCGCGGTGATCAGCTCGTCCCGGCTGCCGAAGTACCGGTACAGCGCGGGCCCGCTCATGCCGACCTGCTTCGCGATCGCGTTGAGCGACAGCGCCGGCACGCCCGCGACGGCGATCTGCTCCCACGCGTGGCGCTTGATCTCCGCGCGCACCTGGGCTCGATAACGCTCTCGAGGACTCTCGGTCATCACTGTTAGAGGTTATCACGGTCCCTATTGACACTCACGCTCCGATGGTTATAGCTTCTAACCATCAGAACAACGAGTAACAACAGGAGGACACCGTGACATCACCCCGGCTGCGTTCCGCACTGCTCACGCTTTCCC
The DNA here is from genome assembly GCF_040682955.1 of Amycolatopsis sp. NPDC051045. Taxonomy (NCBI): domain Bacteria; kingdom Bacillati; phylum Actinomycetota; class Actinomycetes; order Pseudonocardiales; family Pseudonocardiaceae; genus Amycolatopsis; species Amycolatopsis sp. NPDC051045. The sequence goes on along the minus strand of NZ_JBFBCC010000013.1, from coordinate 92,401 downwards.
TGGCCACGGGGCTGCACCACCGGACCGAGACGCTCATCAAGGCGCCGCCCGGCACGGTCTGGAGACTGCACACCGACGTGGCGCGCTGGCCCGCGTGGCAGCCCGCGGTCACCAGCGCGCAGCGGCTCGACCCCGGCCCGCTGCGGCCGGCCGACCTCGAGACCACCGCCGAAGCCCGCTGAGCCTCGAGGAGAAGACGATGACTGTCACCACCACCCCGCACCGCACCCCGACGGCCGTGCTCGTCGCGGCCTGGGCCGTCCCGGTCCTGGTGGCCGGCCAATTCGCACTGCTGGCCGGCGTGCCCATCGCCGTCGTGCTGATCGGTTCCCTGCGCCGGCGCATGCACCGCCGGTGGGCCGTCGCCCTCGCCGCGGTGTACGCCGCCGCGCTGGTGTTGTGGCTGGCCGGGCCGAGCAGTGCGCCGAGCCTGTCGAAGTACCTGAGCCCCGCCGCCACCGCGTTCTTCGCCGTGACCGGCGTCGTGGTGGCGATCGTGGTCAGCCGGCGTGCTCGATGACGAACGCCGTCAGGAAGCCGATGGTGGCGAGCAGGCCGGTGTAGAGCTCGGTGCGTTCGAACGCCTCGGGGATCATGGTGTCGGCGATCATGGCGAGGATCGCCCCCGCGGCCACCGCCGTGATCGCGGCGACGGTCGCCGGGGACGCCGTCCGCAGCAGCAGGTTGCCGAGCAGGGCCGCGATTCCGCTGGCGACCGCGATACCGGTCCACACGCCGAAGACGTAGCGGGCGCTGCGGCCGGCGCCCTTCATGCCGGCGGCGCTGGACAGGCCTTCCGGGACGTTCGAGATGAACACCGCCGCGAGCACGGCGACCCCGATCCCCCCGCCACCGAGCAGGGAAACGCCGAGCACCACCGATTCCGGTATCCCGTCGAGCAGGGCACCGACGGCGATGGCCGCCCCGCTGCCCGCGGCGTCCTGTTCGGACGGTTGCTGGTCACCGGAACGCTTGCGGTGCCGGGCACCCCGGCGCGCCAGGAGCACGTTGATCCCGACGTACACGACGGCGCCACCGAGAAAGCCGCCCGCGGTCGGCACCAGCCCGCCGGACCGCTGCGCCTCGTCGACGAGGTCGAAGGCCAGCGCGGAGATCAGCACGCCGGCCCCGAAGGCCATGATCCCGGCCACGACCCGCCGCGACACGCGCAGCCACCAGGCCACCGCGGCGCCGAGCACCAGCGCACCCCCACCGACGAGGCCCCACAGCCCCGCCTCCACCCATTGCGGCACGAGAGCCACCTTCCGCCGAAACCGAGATCGTCCGACGGAGGACTACCCACCGGCGCCGCCGGGGACACCTCCGGCAGCCATCGACGCCACGGGGTCGGCCCTGCGCGGCAGTGTGGCGCGCGTCACGGAATGCCCGGCGATCTTCGGCGCTACACACAGAGAACCGTTCGTCCACAAGGGAGGGCCATGTCCGCCACCACCGCCCCGGAAGAGTCCGTCGCCGCACCGGCCGTGCCCGAGCTGGAGGACTTCGACTTCCCGCTCACCGACGGTGCCGCCTGCCGCATCGACGACCCGGACTGCGAAGCCTGCCAGTGAAATCAGGCTCCGGCCACGGGCGCGATCCGCGTGGCCGGAGCCTGAAGATCGGCTAGACGTGCATGGCGAGCCACAGTGCCATCCAGGCGACGCACGCCAGCGCGCCGCCGACGCCGAACGCCAGCAGTACGCGTCGCAGTGCCGCCACGGCCCCGGCCCGGCCCGTCATTTCGGTGATTCCCGCTTCAGCCATGGCCAGGAGATGCCCGGGTCCGGGGGCGCCAAACATCGGCGGTCACGGCTCCCCCATCACCAGTCCCTCGATCGTGTGCTTCTGGGTGATGGGCTGCAGGACGTCGACCACGGGGCAATGCAAGTGGGCGCGCAGGGATTCCGGCAGGGACGCCCAGAACTCCCGGGTCACCGCGGTGTCGTGGCGGGCGTCGTTGCCCGCGCCCGGTGCGTCGAGGCCCAGCACCAGGACCGGACGCGCCTTGGCCGACTGGTTCGCGGTGCCGCGGTGGACCGTCAACGCCGACCGGATCGAAATATCGCCCATTTCGGGGAACTTGCGCGTCGCGAGTTCGCGGTAGCGCGGATAGGCCTCCCGCGGCGGGAACATGCCGTGGTCGAACCCGCTGCCATCGTCCCAGTGGGTGCCGGGGGCGATCTCGAACGGCCCCATGTCCGGCTCGGTGTCGACGGCGGTCACGTTCACGGCCAGCGACGTCAGCTTGCGGTCGCGCGCGGTTTCGGCGGGCATCGGGAAGTCACGGTGCCACGGCTGGTCGACCGCACCGGCGAGCGGGACGTCGAAGCCCACCTCGACGATCCGGTACGCCGGCCCCAGCACCGCCTCGGCGACGGCCGTGATCCACGGGTGGCCGGCCAGATCGGCGAACCCGCGCAGCTGCTCCGGGTGGATTTCGACGTAGAAGCGGTTCGGGCCGCGGCCGACGGCGCCGCCGGGCCGGGCGCGGGCCTCGGCGAACGCGGTGTCGATGTCTTCGCCGAGCTGCCGGACCCACTCGCGGGGAAACGCCTTGGGCAGGCCGATGATGCCGTCGGAGTACAGGCGGTCGGTCAGTGCCGCGAGCTCGGCCGCGGGCAGCGGGGCGGGGACGGTCTGGTGTGCGGTCATCCTGGCCTCCTAGGGGGCACGACGGCGTGGCAGCTCAGTTTGCAACGTGGCATGCCACGTTGCAAGAGGTACGCTCCCCCGGTGAACCCGAAACTGCGTGACGTGGCCGAGCACGCCGGCGTGTCGGTGCGCACGGTGTCCAACGTGGTCAACGGGTTCCGCTACGTGGCCCCGGCGACGCGGGAACGCGTGCAGGCGAGCATCGACGCGCTCGGCTACCGGCCCAACCTGGCCGCCCGCACGCTGCGGCGCGGCCGGACCGGGCTGGTGGCGCTGGTGATCCCCGAGATCGACTCGCCGTACTTCGCCGAGCTCGCCGCGCGGACCGTGCGCATCGCCGGCACCCGGGGGCTGACGGTGCTCATCGACCAGACCGACGGCGACGCCGAGCGCGAAAAGGAGCTGCTGCACGGAAAGCGCAGCCAGCTGGTCGACGGGGTGCTGTTCAGCCCGTGGGCGGTGGCGCCCGCGGAGCTGGCCGCGCGGACCGACACCGTCCCGCTGGTGCTGCTCGGCGAGCACGACGGCACCGCCGGCGTCGACCACGTCGCCATCGACAACGTCGCGGCCGCGCGCGAAGCGACCGCGCACCTGCTCGCTTCGGGCCGCCGCCGCGTGGCGGCGCTGGGCATCCAGCCGCGGTCGCTCAACGCCACCGCGCGGCAACGCCTCGCCGGCTACCGGCAGGCGCTGGCCGAGGCGGGCCTGCCGGCCGAGGCGGAGCTCGAGGTGCCGGTGCGGCGCCTGCACCGGGCCGACGGCCACCGGGCGATGCTGGGCCTGCTGGAGCTGGCCCAGCCGCCCGACGCCGTCTTCTGCTTCACCGACGAGCTGGCGCTGGGCGCGGTGCGGGCCGCCGCGGACCGCGGTGTCGCGGTCCCCCAGGCGCTGGCGCTGGTGGGCTTCGACGACATCGAAGACGGCCGCTACAGCGTGCCGGCCCTCACCACGGTGTCGCCGGACAAGGACCGCATCGCCGAACTCGCCCTCGACCGCCTGCTGCGGCAGGCGGCCGACCCGGGGCCGCCCCGCTCGATCGTCGCGCCCCACCACCTGGAAGTGCGCGAGACGAGCTGAGCGTGTGGGGCGGGCCCCGCCGGGTAACCGCGCGGAAACGGCGGACCCGGAGGACGCGATGGCACGGGACATCTACTCGGCGGAAGCGACGTCGAGCCGCGGGAGCGTCCGGGTGGACGGCCGCGGCGACCTGGCCTACCCGGTCGGCGAGCCCAGCGGCAACGGCACGGCCGACGCGCTCAACCCCGAGCGGCTCTACGCCGCCGCACTGGCGACCTGCCTGCACCAGTCGCTGACGATCGCCGCGACGTCGCTGGACGTGGAGCCGGCCGAAAGCGTGGTCACGGCCGAAGCCACGCTCTCCCACCGCGACGACGGCCGCTACGAGCTGCGCGCGGCGGTCGGCATCTACCTGCCCGGCGCGGCGACCGACGACCTCTACGACGCGGTCACCCGCGAGGCGCTGCGGCTGTGCCCCCTGGTCGGCACCGAGGTGCCGGTGACCTTCGACCACGAGCGGGGGCTCGCGCTCCAGCACCACCGTGGCCCGGCCGATCCCGGCCAGAACTGACGGCTTCAGCAGCCCGCGACGGCCACCCGGTCACGGCCGGCCTTCTTGCCCGCGTACAGCGCGTCGTCGGCCGCCCGGATCACCTCGTCGAGGCCGGCTTCGGGCACCTCGGGGTGCAGCGCCGCGCCGATCGTCGCCGACAGGGTCACCGGCTCCCCCGTCGGCGCGGTGATGCGCAACGCCCGGATCCGCACGCGGATGCGTTCGGCGATCGCGCGGACCTCGGCCTCGTCGACGTCCGGCAGCAGGACGGCGAACTCCTCGCCGCCGTACCGGCCGACCGTGTCGCCGCGCCGGACGGTCCGGGTGAGGACCGTGGCCACCTCCGCGAGAACGTCGTCGCCGACCGGGTGGCCGTGGGTGTCGTTGATGCGCTTGAACCAGTCGAGGTCGATCATCAGCACCCCGATCCGGCCGCGGGTGCGCTCCAGCGTGTGCTCGGCCTGTTCGTGCCAGGCGATCGCGTTGAGCAGCCCGGTGCGCTGGTCGGTGCGGGCGGCGAGCTTGAGCTGGTCGAGCTGGACGCACTGGTGCAGCGCGAACGTCGGGAGGATCATCAGCAGCGCGGCGGGCGGCCACCACAGCAGCGCCAGCGCGACGAACACCCCGAGCGCCAGCTGGCTGACCTCCAGCAGGTTGTCCGAGGCGCTGCCCAGGAGCCGGCGCGGGTGCTCGACGCTGACCGTCCAGGCGATGACCGTGCCGACGAGCCCGGTGTTGACCGCCCACTGCACCGCGGCCGCGGCGACCACGGCGGCCAGGTCGGCCCAGCCGGGCCGCGCGCCGTCGGCGAGGTGCTCGTGGACGCCGCTCGACCGCAGCACCGCGGCCGCCGCGGCCGCGGCCAGCGCGAGGGTGGCGGCGGTGAACACCGTGCGGTGCGGCGGCCGGACCGCGTCGAACCGGTTGACCAGCACCCAGCGGTGGGCGTAGATCACCGCCACCAGCGTCAGCTCGAGCACCAGGGGCAGCACCAGCACCCCGGCGAAGATCCAGACGCTGCAGAGGTCGACGTACGGCGTGCCCGAGCGGTCGCGGCGCCGCCGCTCGATCAGGTGCGAGGCGTGCAGGTGCGGCAACGCCGCCGCGGCGAGCCAGCCCGCCGTCGCCCACTGCCCGGGTGCCGGTGCCGCGCGGGCCGCGAACGCCAGCACGCCGACCGCCACCAGATCCACGCCCACGACGAGGAACCGCACCCGTCCGGGCAACGACCACAGCTTCCACCCCGGCGGCGCCCAGCCCCCGCCGGTACTCGCGTTTTCCCCCATCGCAGCGCCTCCCCGCGCCGGTGACTCCCCGCTTGCCCACGGTAGTCGCGTCGCGGCCGGATGTCAGCCGTTTCCCGCCCATGCGACCCGACCGGGCGGCTGGGACCATTCCGGGTATCCGGCACCGGACGAACCGCACGGAAAGGGCGAGCCGATGAGCGACAAGGGCTGGTGAACCCCCGCGACCGAGTCCCACTCCCCTGCCACCGGGAAGGAGCACGCGATGAGCGACAAAGGCTGGTGAACCCTCAGACCTCGGCCGGGAGCGCGGCCGTGACGGCATCCGGACGACGGCGCGCCCAGGCCGCGGCCGCGGCGAGCGCGACCAGCGCTCCCGCGGTCCCCGCCCAGGCGATCGCCGTCGCCGGCCCGACCAGCTGGGCGAGCACCCCGCCGGCCACGATCCCGAGCCCCTGCCCGGCGATCATCCCGGTCCGCGCGAACCCCAGGGTCCGGCCGCGCACCCACGGCGGGGACAGCTGGACGAACGTCGCCCCCGCGGTGACCTGGTAGGCCGAACACAGCCCGGACACGAACAGCAGCGCGAGCGCCGCGCCCAACGTGGGCCGCCCCCAGAAGGCCACGAGCGGCGCCGACGTCCCGACCGCGAGCACGCCCAGCGCGCGCACCCGCACCGGCCGGGCGACCCGCCTCAGCAGCAGGGCGCCGGCGACCGCACCCGCCGGCTCCGCGGCGAGGAGCACCCCGATCCAGCCGCCGCCCGCCCCGACCTGCTGGGCGAACGGCACCGCGAGCCCCTCGGGAACGACGGTGAACAAGGCCAGCCAGCCCAGCCACACCAGCGTTCCCAGCGTGCGGTCCCGGCGCACGGCGACCGCGCCCGCGGCGATCCGGCGCCAGGACCGCCGCCACCACGTCGCGCCGCCTTCGGCTTCGGCGGCCGGCGGCGGAAGGGTGCCGAGGCCGCCGCGGATCAGCAGGGCGGAGGCGGCGAACGTGGCGGCGTCGATCGCCAGTGCGGCGTGGGCGCCGACCCCGGTCACCACGAACGCGGCCGCGGCGAACCCGAGCACGAGGCACAGCTGCGTCGTGACCTGCTGTACGGCCTGCCCCGCCTCGTACCGGGGGCCCAGCAGCTCCGGCAGCACCGCGCCCTGCGCGGCCGAGAACGGCGCCTCGGCCAGCTGCACCAGCACGAGCAGGACGGCCATCAGCGGCAGCGGCACGACGGGCACGGCCATCACCGCCACCAGCGCCGCCCGGACCGCGTCGCACGCCACCATCACGCGGCGGCGCGGGTACCGGTCGGCCAGCCACGACAGCAACGCCCCCGACACGAGCGCGGGCAGCATCGACAGCGCGTAAGTCGCCGCGCTGAGCGCCGCGGACCCGGTGCGCTCGAAGACCAGTATCGACAAAGCGACTCGCGCGAGCTGGTCCCCCGCCACCGACAGCAAGCCGGCCAGCCAGAGCGCCCGGAAGCCGCGCACCGCGAACGCCGACCACGTCGCACCCATCCCCACCCCCAGGCTGTCACGCAGAGCGTTGCCCAAGACGCTCACGGTAGCGCCTGGCGTCCCCCGCCACCATCGCCGCGACCGGGCGGTTGGGCCGCGCCCGGCGGGGTAGCCGGGACGGCATGCAGAGAGCCCACCGTCGTGAGACCCCAGCCCCGCCGCACCGCGCGTTGACCGCCGTCGAAGAGATCAAGGCGCTCGACGCGCCGGCGACCGCCCTCACGCAACGGCTGCGCGGCCCGGCCGAGAGCGTGCCCGGCCGGCTGCTGCGCGGCCGCTGGCTGGGCCATCCGCTGCACCCGCTGGCCGTCACCGTGCCGATCGGGGCGTGGATGTGCTCGGCGCTGTTCGACCTGGTGCCCGGTCAGGAGGAGGCGGCCCGCCGGCTGGTCGCCACCGGGCTGCTGGCCGCGCCGGCGGCCGTGCTCCTCGGCCTGTTCGACTACGCCGACCTCGACGAACGGCAACGCCGCGTCGGACTGGCCCACGCCGCGAGCAACGCGGTGGCGATCGCCCTCTTCGGCGCGTCCTACGCCGCCCGCAGCCGGGGCCGGGTCGCCCGTGGCCGGGTGCTGGGCGCGCTCGGCCTCGCCGTGACGAGCGCCGGCGGCGCGCTCGGTGGCCACCTGGCCTACGCGCAGGGCGCCGGGGTCTTCCGCTGGCAGTCCACCCGGTGAGCGGCTGCCTGCGGGACCGGCCGGCCCTCGGCGTCACCTGAGGCGAGCGGCACCGGCTTCGGCCGGTCCGCCGTCCCTTTGAGTGCGCTCAGGCGACCGGCGGGGTGCCGTGCTCGTGGAACGACTCGATCGTCTTCAGCCCCCACGCCTGGCCCTTCGCGCGCTCGGCCTCGGTCCAGGTGACCGGTTCCCAGTCCGGCGCGAAGATCAGCCGCGCGGTGGGGTTGCACAGCTCGATGCGGTTGCCGCCGGGCTCGTACACGTAGAGGAAGAACGTCTGCTGGATCGCGTGCTTGTGCGGCCCGGTTTCGATGTGGACGCCGTTGTCGAGCGCGATGTCGGCGGCCCGCAGGATGTCTTCGCGGGTGTCGGTGGCGAACGCGATGTGGTGCAGCCGCCCCTTCGACTTCCTCCAGTCGGTGGTGTAGACGATGTCGTAGGACTTCTGCGCGAAGTGCGTCCACTGCCCGGAGATGACGCCGCTGTCGAGCTGGATCTGCTCGGTCACCCGGCCGCCGAGGGCGTCGCAGATGAACCAGCCGTTGACCTCGGCCTCCTGGGCCAGGTAGTTGACGTGGTCGAGGCGGCGGACGCCGACCCCGCGCGCCGGGTAGGCCTGCGCCTGGTTCTTCAGGGCCGGCCGCAGGTGTTCCGGCGGCCGGTAGCGCTCGGTTTCCCAGTAGAGCTCGAATTCGTGGCCGTCCGGGTCGCGGAACAGGTACGTGGCGCCGATCCCGGTGTCGCCGTCGACCCAGCCGACGCCGAGGCCGCGTTCCTCCAGCGCGGCCACCCGCCGCCCGAGGGCGTCCTCACTGGACGCGCGCAGTGCCGTCCGTCCGACGCCGGACGTCTTCGCCGCGGTGAGCTTCAGGCTGTGGTGCTCGTAGTCGTCCCAGGTGCGCAGGTACACCGAATCGCCGTCGCTGCCGTTCTCGGTCAGGCCGAGCACGCGGACGAAGAAGTCCAGGCTCTTCTCCGGCTCGGGGGTGAACAGCTCGACGTGGCCGAGGTGCGCGATCTCGTGGCGCGGCGAGGGACCGGGCATGGCTTGCTCCTCAGGAACGGGGGAAAACGGTGCCGTCGAACAGCTTCCGGGCCGTGCGGAGCACCGTGGACCGGCGGACCCGGGGTGGGCTGACCGTGGTGTCGAACTCGATGCCGACCGCGAGTTTCCCGCTCGGGTGCTCGACTTCGACGGGCTCACCCGCGGGCGGGGCGACGAGCAGTTCGTGGCCGGCGGCGCCGTCGAGCAGCAGCGCGGTCACCACGCTCACCGCGCCCAGCACCCCGATCGACGGGTGCGGCTTGACCGGGATGAAGGTGCGGGTGCAGACGGCGCCGCCGTCGCGCGGCGCGGCGACCAGGGTGGTCTTCGGCACCGAGCTGCCGCCGACGTCGCCGAGCCCCATCAGCTTCCCGGCCTCGGTGCGCAGCGCGTCGATCCGGCCGGCGAGCGCGGGGTCGGCGGCGAGCTCCCCGGCCGGTTCGTACCCGGTGATGCCGAGGTCCCGGGCGCGGGCCACGACGACCGGCATCCCGTTGTCCACACAGGACACTTCGATGCCGCCGACGTCGTCGCGGACGTGGCCGGTGGGCAGCAGGCTGCCGCACACGGACCCCTCCGTCTCGGTGAAGCCGAGCTCGACCGGTGCGGCCGTGCCGGGCACGCCGGAGATGGCGGTGCCGCCGCGGTAGTCGACTCGGCCGCCGGGGGTGGCGAAGGTCGCGACCGCGGTGGTGCCGGTGTTGAGCAGCCGCACGCGGACGGTGGTGCGCTCGGGCCCGGCGGGCACCAGCCCCCGCTCGACGGCGAACTGCCCGACGCCGGCCAGGAGATTGCCGCAGGTCTGGCGGTCGGAGACGGTCGCTTCCTCCACGCCGAGCTGGAGGAAGAGGTAGTCGACGTCGTGGCCGGCGTCGGCGGCTTTCGCGATGATCGCGACCTTGCTGGTGACCGGCTGGGCGCCGCCGAGGCCGTCGATCTGGCGCGGGTCGGGGGTGCCCATGATCCGCAGCAGCAGGTCGTCGCGGGCGGCCGGGTCGGCGGGGAGGTCTTCGGCGAGGAAGTACGCGCCTTTCGAGGTGCCCCCGCGCATGAGCATGCAACGCACGCCGGTCATGCCTGCTCCTTCTCGTACTCCTCGGCGCTCAGGTACCGGACGCCGAGGGCCTCGAGCTTTTCGCGCAGCCCGTAGCGGTCCAGGCCGAGCTGGCCGTTCGCGAACGCTTCCCGGGCGGCGGCTTCCTTTTCCAGCCTGGCCTGCGCTTTCACCAGTCCGCTTCGGACGTCTTCGCGGCGGACGCACAGGACGCCGTCGTCGTCGGCCAGGACGGCGTCGCCCGGGCGGACGAGCTGCCCGCCGACCACGACGGGCACGTTGACGGCGCCCGCGGTCGCCTTGACGGTGCCCTGCGCGCTCACCGCCGCCGACCAGACGGGGAAGCCGAGCCCGCGCAGTTCGGCGACGTCGCGGACGCCGGTGGTGGTGACCAGGCCCCGCACGCCGCGGCGGCGCAGCGCGGTGGCGAAGAGTTCGCCGAAGAGGCCGTCGCGGCACGGCGAGGTGGTGGTGACGACCAGGACGTCGCCCTCGCGGCACTGCTCGACGGCCGCGTGGATCATCAGGTTGTCCCCGGGCCAGCACAGCGCGGTGACGGCGGTGCCGCCGATGCGGGCGCCGTCCTGGATCGGCCGGAGTTCCGCCCCGAGCAGGCCGGAGCGGCCGAGAGCCTCGTGCACGGTGGCGACGCCGTAGTCCGCCAGCCGCGTGACCTGGTCGAGGTCGGCGCGCGCCGGATCGGTGACGATGACGGGCTTCATACCGACACCGTACGATCCGGTTGACGAAATTGTCAACAATCTTGGCGGCCAAGTTGGCCCCCAGTGGCCGCCGGCTCCGGGCCGCGTTCAGGAGTGGAGCGGGGAGACCTCGGCGTCGGCGGCCTTGAGCGCCTCGATCACGCTGCTCAGGTGGATCCGCGCGGCCTCGGCCGCTTCGGCCGGGTGGTGCGCGCAGATCGCTTCGATGATGGCCAGGTGTTCCGGGAGGGAGACCTGCGGCCGACCGGGGCGCATCGCCAGGCGGAACTGGTGGCGGACGCTCTGCCCGCGGAGCCGTTCCAGCACCTGCGCCGCCGTGCGCTGGCCGCTGATCTCGCGGACGCGGCGGTGCAGGTGCTGGTTGAGGCCGGAGTAGCCGACCACGTCCCCGGCCGCCACGGCCTGCTGCATCCGTTCGCCGAGTTCGAGCAGCTCGCCGACCTCGGCGTCGGAGATCCGCTCGGCCGCCTTCGCCGCGCACAGCGACTCGAGCATCATCCGGACCTCGGAGATTTCGACGGCCTCCTCGAGCGAAACCGCGCGCACCCGGGCGCCCCGGTTCTGCACCCGCTCGACGAGCCCCTCGTTGGTGAGTTCGATCAGCGCGGCCCGCACGGTCGCGCGGCTGGCGCCGAACTGGGCGGAGAGATCCGCCTCGACCAGCCGCTGGTTGGGCACGAACTCGCCGCGGACGATCGCGTCGCGGATGGCCACCACCACGGAACGCTCCCCCGGCTGCCGGTGCGCAGCACTCTCGGTCATACCCTCGGCTCCGTTTGTTGACAATTTTGTCGAGCACATCGTGTACTCGATCGTAGCTGGCAAGGAGGATTCTGCTATGACCGGAACCATCGCGGTACTCGGACTCGGCGAAGCGGGCGGCGCGCTGGCCCGCGATTTGGCCGCGGCCGGGGCTGTTGTGCGCGGGTACGACCCGGCGATTCCCGCGATCGAAGGGAGGGTGCTCACCGGCGCGGCCGACGGCGCCGGTCAGGCACCGAGCAGCAGCGCCGCCACCAGCGCCGACCCCGCAGCCCGCAGCACTGCCGCCACCCACACCCGGGCCGAGCCCGCCGATCCGGCGCTCACCGGCGTCGTCATCACCGGCTCCGAGGCCGAGGCCGTCGCCGGTGCCGATCTCGTCCTCAGCGTCAACAGCGCGTCGGCTGCCCTGCAAGCACTCGAAGCCGGGCTGACCGGCCTCGCGACCGGCGCCGTCTGGGCCGATCTGAACACCGCCTCCCCCGGCACCAAACGACAACTCGCCACCCTGGCCGCCGAACACGGTGTCCCCTTCGCCGATGTCGCGATCATGGCCCCCGTCCCCGGCCGCGGGCTGCGGGTGCCGATGCTCGCCACCGGGCCGGCCGCCGAAACCGTCGCCGGGCTCCTGAACCCCCTCGGGGCGGCCGTCGGGACCATGGCCGGCGAGGCCGGGCTCGCCGCCGAGCGCAAGCTGCTGCGGAGCGTCTTCTTCAAGGGGATGTCCGCCGCCGTCGTCGAGGCGCTGGCCGCCGCACGCGCCGCGGGCTGCGAAGACTGGCTGCGGAAGGTCGTCGTCGGGGAACTCACCGCCGCGGACGCGTCCACGGTGGACCGGCTGGTCGGCGGCTCGTACCGGCACGCCGGGCGCCGCACCGCCGAAATGGCGGCCGCCGCCGAGATGCTCGGCGAGCTCGGTGTGCGGGCCGACGTCGCCGCCGCGGCCCGGGATCAGCTCTCCCACCTGGCCGAGGGGAGCACCGGCCCCTGATCCACGCCCGCGGGTAGACTCGGAACTCCCGAGACTGCGCTGGAGAACCTTCCGTGAACGACGCGGCCCTCGAACGGGAACGGCTGCTCGCGCCGTCGCGCATCTACGTCGAACCGGCCGCCGCCGCGCTGCCCCGCGGCCGCCAGGTGCTGGAGCGCTTCCCCGGCGCGACCGTCGTCGAGGTCGACAGCCACTGGCGCATCCCCGAACTGCACGGTGACGAGACCAACGTCCGCCGCTGGGTGCGCATCAAACGCGAAGCCCTCGTGCTCGGGATCAAGAAATCGCTGACCGCGCGGCCCAACGGGCGCTCCGCCGACTTCATCGCCCCGTCGACGTCCAACGGCTGCGCGATGGCCTGCGCCTACTGCTACGTCCCGCGCCGCAAGGGCTACTCCAACCCGATCACCGTCTTCGCCAACATCGAGCAGATCACCGGCTACCTGGCCCGCCACATCGCCCGGCAGGGGCCCAAGCCGGAGCCGAACCAGTGCGACCCGGCCGCGTGGGTCTACGACATCGGCGAGAACTCCGACTGCTCGGTCGACGCCCTCGTCAGCGACAACGTCGCGGACCTGATCGGCCTGTTCGCCGCGCAGGCGGGCGCGAAAGCGTCGTTCGCCACCAAGTACGTCCACCGCGGGCTGCTGGACCTGGCCCCGCGCGGCCGCACCCGCGTCCGGTTCTCGCTGATGCCCGAGCGGCCCGCGAAGCTGCTGGACCTGCGCACCAGCCCGATCGCCGACCGGCTGCGCGCGATGAACGACTTCGTCGCCGCCGGCTACGAGGTGCACGTCAACTTCAGCCCCGTCGTCGTCTACGACGGCTGGCTGACCGACTGGACCCGGCTGCTCCAGGACCTCGGCGACGCCACCGACGACGCCACGAAGGCCCAGCTGGCCGCGGAGGTGATCATGCTGACGCACAACCGGGCCCTGCACGAGGTCAACCTCGGCTGGCACCCCCAGGCGGAGCAGGTCCTGTGGCGGCCCGAGCTGCAGGAAACCAAGCGGAGCGAAGGCGGGGGCGTGAACGTCCGCTACCGAGCCGGCCACAAGCGGGCCCTCCTGGACGAGCTCCTCGACCTCATCGCCGTCCACGCCCCGTACCTGCGCGTCCGGTACGCGTTCTGAGTCAGACCGGCGCCGCGGTGGCGGGTGCGAGCCGCGCCTGCCGGGTCAGCGGCCCGAAGATCGCCAGCACCACCGCGCCGGCCAGCCACGTCCCGGCGATGAAGAAGAACACGCTCCGGTACCCGCTGCCGTTGTACAGCCCGGCCACGACGAGCGGCCCCGCCGCGTTCGACAGCCGGCCCAGCCCGTACGACACACCCGTGCCCAGCGACCGGCCGCGCGTGTCGAACAGCTCCGGCGAATACGCGTACCCGAGCGCCGTGTAGCCGCGCTCGAACATGTTGACCAGGAAGCCGAACACCACGATGAGGACCGGGTCGAACGTGAGCCCGTACAGCAGCCCGCACAGCGCGATCACCGCGCCGAACGCGACCAGGCACCACTTGCGCTCGAAGCGGTCGGTCACCAGGGCCGCCAGGTACGACCCCAGCGGCGCGCCGACCGTCGTGAGCGCCACGTAGAACACGGACTTCTCGACGCTGAAGCCCTCCTTGGCCAGCAGCGTCGGCGCCCAGCTGGAATAGCCGAAGAACCCGATCGTCTGCGTCACCCACAGGACGGTGAGCAGCAGCGTCGGCAGCAGGTACTTCCGGCGCAGCAGCAGCCGCAGCGGGGCCTTGGCCACCGCGGCCTCCCCGACCGGCGGCGCCGGCTCCGGCAGCGGGCCCTTCTCCGCCGCGACCTCCGCCTCGATCTCCCGCAGCACCGCGTCCGCCTTCGCGTGCTCGCCCCGGCTCTCGTGCCAGCGGGGTGACTCCTTGAGCCGCCGGGTGAACAGCACGAGCAGGACGCCGAGCGCGCCCCAGAGGTAGACCAGCCGCCACGACCAGCTGCCGAGCGGCACGACCGCGCTGGCGATGAGGTTGGTCACCGGCGTGCCGCAGATGCCGATCACGATCGCGTAGGCCTGGTACTTGCCGCGGCTCGCCGCGGGGTACAGCTCACTGACGTAGATCACCGCGACCACGGTCATCGCCGACAGGCCCGCCGAAGTCAGGACCCGGAACACGCCCAGCGACACGATGTCCCACGAGAACACCGCCGCGAACGAGAAAACGCCGAACCACACGGTCGTCAGCACGAGCGCGTTCTTCCGGCCCCAGCGGTCGGCGATCGTGCTCGCGATGACGGAGCCGAAGAACATCCCGACGAACGACAGCGAGGTCACGTAGGCGACCTGGTTCACCGTCACGCCCCAGAGCTGGATCAGCTTGGGGGCGGTGGTGGCGAAACTGTTGATGTCGGCGAACTCGAAGAAGTAGGCGAACGAGACGGCGAAGAGGGTGACCTTGTGGAACCGGCCGATCGGCAGCCGGTTCAGCCGGTTCAGCGCGTTGGCGTGCTGCATGGCATGCCCTTCGGGGTTCAGGCGGTTTCGCCGGGCCAGTAGAGGCGCATCGGGTTGTCGACGAGCAGCTTCCGCTGCAGTTCCGGGGTCTGCGCGACCTGCCGGACGTGGTCGACGAGCAGTCCGTCGTCGGGCATGTGGTGCTTCAGGTTCGGGTGCGGCCAGTCGGTCCCCCACAGCACCCGGTCCGGGAACTGGGCGACGACGCGGCGGGCGAACGGCACGACGTCGGCGTAGGCGTGGCGCTCGCCGTCCAGCGTCGGGGGCCCGGTCACGGTGAGCCGCTCGGGACAGCTCACCTTCACCCAGACGTCGTGGGTGCCGGCGAAGTCCAGGAACCGGCCGAATTCGGGGCCGTCCACCGGTTTGGTCACGTCCGGGCGTCCCATGTGGTCGATCACCAGCGGCGTGGGCAACCCGCCGAAGAAGCCCGCCAGCTCGGGCAGATCGGCGGCTTCGAAGTAGAGGACGACGTGCCAGCCGAGCGGGGCGATCTTCTTCGCGATCGCGCTCAGGTCTTCGTGGGGCGAGGCGTCGACCAGCCGCTTGACGAAGTTGAACCGCACGCCCCGGACGCCCGCCGCGTCCAGTTCCCGCAGTTCGGCCTCGCCGACATCGGGCCGGACGGTCGCGACGCCGCGCGCCCGGCCACCGGCCGCCCGGACGGCGTCGACCATCGCGGAGTTGTCGGTGCCGTGGCAGGTGGCCTGCACGATGACGTTCCGGGAAACGCCGAGGTGGTCGCGCAGGGCGAAGAGCTGGTCCTTGCCCGCGTCGCCGGGGGTGTACTTGCGCTCGGGCGCGAAGGGGAATTCGGCCTGCGGGCCGAACACGTGGCAGTGGGCGTCCACCGCACCGGGCGGCAGCCGGAAGTCCGGGGTGGCCGGTTCGGCGCACCAGTCCAGCCAGCCCGGTGTCCTGGGTGCGGTCACCGGCCCTGCCCCTTCAGGAGCGCGTCCAGGCGCGGGTAGACGGCGCGGGCGTTGTGCTCCCGGATCGCCGCCCAGTCCTGTTCGGACAGTCTGGCCGCTTCGGCGTACCGGCGGGTGTCGTCGAAGTGGTGGCCGGTGCGCGGATCGACGCTGCGGACGGCGCCGATCATCTCCGACGCGAAGAGGATGTTGCGCGCCGGGATGACGTCGAAGAGCAGGTCCGAGCCCGGCTGGTGGTAGACGCAGGTGTCGAAGAAGACGTTGTCCAGCACGTGCTGCTCCAGCTCGGGCTTGCCCAGGGCCATCGCCAGTCCGCGGAACCGGCCCCAGTGGTAGGGCACCGCGCCGCCGCCGTGCGGGATGATCAGCCGCAGCGTGGGGAAGTCGGCGAAGAGATCGCCCTGGACGAGCTGCATGAACACGGTCGTGTCGGCGTTCAGGTAGTGCGCGCCGGTGGTGTGGAACGCGGGGTTGACGCTGGTGCTGACGTGCACCATCGCCGGGACGTCGTACTCCACCATCTTCTCGTAGACCGGGTACCACGACCGGTCGGTGAGGGGCGGGGCCGTCCAGTGGCCGCCGCTCGGGTCGGGGTTGAGGTTCAGCGCGACGGCGCCGTACTCCTCGACGCAGCGGGTCAGCTCGGGGAGGCAGGTGGCCGGGTCGACGCCCGGGGACTGCGGGAGCATCGCCGCCGGGGCGAACCGCTCCGGGTACAGCGTGCTGACGCGGTGGCAGAGCTCGTTGCAGATCGCCGCCCACGCCGACGAGGTCTCGAAGCCGCCGACGTGGTGGGCCATGAAGGAGGCGCGGGGCGAGAAGATCGTCAGGTCGATGCCGCGTTCGTCCATCAGCCGCAGCTGGTTCGGTTCGATGGTCTCGCGCAGTTCGTCGTCGCTGATCCGCAGGCCGGCGCGGGCGGGCACGGGCCGGGAGCCGTCCAGGGCGGCGATCTGCTCGTCGCGCCAGGCCGCGAGGGCGGCCGGCGCGGTGGTGTAGTGGCCGTGGCAGTCGATGATCACGGTGCTTCCTCGTCGCTTCGGGTCTCGATAACCGCACCCTAATCGTCGATTAGATTGTTAACAATATCTGCGACAAGGTTGTTACGCTGCGGCCCGGTAGCTCGGCTTGAGCCTCGCCGGCCCGGACCTACACTCTGCGCATGGGTGCCCGTTCCCGCCGAAGCGCCGGCAACCTGCCGGCCGAGCTGACGAGCTTCGTCGGCCGGCGAAACGAGCTCGCGGAAGCGAAGCGCCTGCTGTCGGCGGCCAGGCTGGTCACGCTGACCGGCGCCGGAGGCGTCGGCAAGACGCGGCTGGCGCTGCGGGTCGCCGCCGACGTGCGCCGGGCGTTCCCGGACGGCGTGTGGCTGGTCGAGCTGGCCGACCTGGGTGATCCGCACCTGGTGCCGAACACCGTGGCGACGGCGTTCGGCCTGCGCGGCACCAGCGACCAGGCGGCCGGGCTCGCCGAGTACCTCGAAGACAAGCAGCTGCTCCTGGTGCTGGACAACTGCGAGCACGTCGTGCACGAGTGCGCGATGCTGGCCGCGAAGCTGCTCGCGGCCTCCGGCGGTCTCCGGGTCCTCGCCACCAGCCGGCACACGCTGCACGTGGAGGGTGAGCACATCCTGCCGGTGGAGCCGCTGCCCGTCCCGCGGGCCGAGGACGACGCCGCCGGCCCGGTCGAGGCGGTGACGCTGTTCACCGATCGTGCGGCCGCCGTCTCGCCCGGCTTCGAGCTCACCCCGGACGACCGGGCGGCGGTGATCCGGATCTGCCGGCGGCTGGAGGGGATCCCGCTGGCCATCGAGCTGGCCGCCGTCCGCGTCCGCGTGCTGTCGGTCGACCAGGTCGTCGAGCGGCTCGACGACCGGCTCGGCCTGCTCACTTCGCGACCACTCGCCGCGCAGCCCCGCCGCCGGACCCTGGAGGCGGCGATCGGCTGGAGTTTCGAGCTCTGCACTCCCGCGGAGCAGCGGCTGTGGGCGCAGGCGTCGGTGTTTCCCGGCGGGTTCGACCTCGACGCCGCCGAGTACGTCTGCGCGCCCGGGCCGGCCGACGGCGGCAGCGCGCTGGACGTCGTCACGGGCCTGGTGGACAAGTCGGTCCTCAGCCGCCAGAACGGCACCTTCGGACGGCGCGCCTGGTACCGCATGCTGGAGACCGTCCGCGAATACGGCGGCGTCAAGCTGGCCGCGGCGGGCGATGAGCCCGGTGTGCGGGCCCGGCTGGCCGAGTACTACGTGGACCTCGCGCGGCGCTACCGGGCCGAGGGGTTCGGTCCGCGGCAGTCGGAGTGGCTCGGCCGGCTCCGGCGTGAGCACGCCAATCTCCGCGCCGTGCTGGAACACTGCCTGTCCGGTCCCGGGCGGACGAGCCACGCACTGGACATCGCGGCTTCGCTGTGGAACTTCTGGTACGGCGGCGGCCTCGTGCCGGAGGGCTGCGGGTACCTGCGGCGCGGGCTCGAGCTGTGCGGTGAGCGCACGGTGGTCCGGGCCCGGGCGTTGTACGCGATGTCGTTCCTCGCGATCCAGACCGGCGCGCCGCACGCGAACCTGCTGACGGAGCTGGCCGAGCTCGCCGACGAGTTCGACGACGAACGGCTCCGGGCGGGCCACGCGGAGTGTGCCGGCATGGCCACGTTCTTCGCCGGCGACCTGGCGGGCGGCGCCGAACTGCTGGAGCGGGCGCTGGCCGGGTACCGCACGGCCGGCGACCCGCTGCTGGTGTTCGACACGCTGATCCTGCTCGCGGCCGCGCGCTTCTTCCTCGGTGATCCGCGCGGTGCGGCCGCCGCGGAAGAGGCCCTCGCGCTGGCCGACCGGCACGAGGCGCGCTGGTCCCGTGGCTACGCGCTGTGGGCCGTCGCACTCCACCGCTGGCGGGCGGGCGCGCCCCGGGAGGCGGCGGATCTGCTGCACGAGGCCATCGCCCTGCGGCTGACCGACCGCACGCTGCTGGCGTTCCTCGTCGAGGCGCTCGCGTGGTGCCAATCGTCCGGCGGCGCGCACGACCGGGC
The DNA here is from genome assembly GCF_040682955.1 of Amycolatopsis sp. NPDC051045. Taxonomy (NCBI): domain Bacteria; kingdom Bacillati; phylum Actinomycetota; class Actinomycetes; order Pseudonocardiales; family Pseudonocardiaceae; genus Amycolatopsis; species Amycolatopsis sp. NPDC051045. The sequence goes on along the minus strand of NZ_JBFBCC010000013.1, from coordinate 73,727 downwards.
GGCCCGGTTGCTCGGCGGTGCCGACGCGGTCTGGCGGCTCAGCGGCGCCCGCGTCGGCGAGATGAACCCCTACCAGAGCGTCGACGAGCAGTGCGCCGCGTCGGCCCGCAAGGCGCTCGGCGACGCGGCCTTCGACGCGGCCTTCGCCGAGGCGGCCGGCTTCGGCCTCGACGAGGTCGTCCGGTACGCGCTGCGCGAGAAGCCCGCCGCCGAAGCGGCCGGCCGGGCGGGTGAGCCGAGCGGGCTGACCCGGCGGCAGCGGGAGATCGCCGAGCTGGTGGCGCGGGGAATGAGCAACAAGGAGATCGCGGCCAGCCTCGTCCTCAGTGGACGGACCGTGGAGGGCCACGTCGAGAACATCCTGGTGAAACTCGGCCTCACCTCACGCACCCAGGTGGCTTCCTGGCTGGTGGGACAGCCGGGGCCACCCGGGTAGCCATCCGGGTAGTTTCCCCGGTCCGTTCCGGCGGCTTCCGGAGGATCCTTCTTCCGCGACCGATCAACGCGTGGAGGAGGACGAGGTGTCCATCGACTCGGTGCCGCAGGCCTGTCCCCAGTGCCAGCGGCCGACCGTCCTCGTGTCCCGTACCTGGGGACGCCAATGGGTGCACGTCGGCACCTGGCGCCCGCAGTGCGGCGTCCCGTCCTGGGCGATCCGCATGGCCGGGCACCGGCCGCGGCCGCCCGCGTAGGGACGCTCGAACCAGCCGGGCTCGCAGTCGCCACCCTCGCGTGGCCCGGCAGAGCGGGTGGGGCCGGGCGGTCTCCTCCCCCCAGGATCGCCCGGCCCCATCACGTCGCCCGCTCTTCGCCCCGCCTCCCGCTCGGCTCGCTGTCCAGCTCGGCCGCTTTTCCATCAAATCCATTTGATGTATCGTCCGGGGATGGCACCGGAGCCGCCCGCCTTCGTCCGCTTGGCCGCCCACCCCCTGCGGTGGTCGCTGCTGACGGCGCTCGCCGGTGGCGATCTGCGGGTCCGGGAGCTGGTGGAGCACGTCGGCCAGCCGCAGAACCTGGTCTCCTACCACCTGCGGCTGCTGCGCGCCGGCGGGCTCGTGACCGCCACCCGCAGCAGCTTCGACGGCCGGGACAGCTACTACCACCTCGATCTCGACCGCTGCGCGGGCGCGCTGGCGGAAACCGGCGCGGCGCTGCACCCCGCCCTGCGGCAGGAAACCCCGGCCCGGCCCGGGCGCCTCGCCGTGCTGTTCGTCTGCACCGGCAACAGCGCCCGCTCCCCGATCGCCGAAGCGTTGCTGCGACGACGAACCGGCGGCCAGGTGACGGTGACCAGCGCGGGCAGCCACCCGAAGGCCGCCCTGCACCCCGGCGCGGTCCGGGTGCTGAGCGACGAGTTCGGCATCGACGTCGCCGGGCAGCGGCCGCGGCACCTGGACACGGTCGCCGGGCACCGGTTCGACCACGTCATCACGGTGTGCGACAAGGTCCGCGAGGTCTGCCCCGAATTCCCGCACCACCCGCGGCGCCGCCACTGGAGCATCCCCGATCCGGCGGCGGCGCGGGCTCCCGGCTCGTTCGCCAGGACCGTGGCCGAGCTCGACACGCGCGTCCGGCACCTGCTGCCGGATCTCGTTGCGGCACAAGACAAGGAGGTCCGGCCGTGAGCGATCAGCACGCCGGTGTCCGGTACGTCGTCGACGACGTCCCGGCGGCCATCGAGTTCTACACCACCCACCTGGGCTTCACGGTGCGCATGAGCGCCGCACCCGCCTTCGCCGACGTCGTCCGCGGCCCGCTGCGGCTGCTGCTGTCCGGCCCGGCGAGTTCCGGCGCCCGCGCCACTCCCGCCGACGCGTCGGCCGCCGGGCGCAACCGCATCCACCTGGTGGTCGCCGACCTCGACGCCGAGATCGCGCGGCTGAGCGACGCCGGGCTGGACTTCCGCAGCGACGTGGTCGCGGGGCCCGGCGGCCGGCAGATCCTGCTGGCGGATCCCGCGGGGAACCTGGTCGAACTGTTCGAGGCCGCCCGCTAGCAGGGCCGGCATTCCCGCGCCGCCCGGATGAGGCGGCGGGGGTTCGTCATGCCCATTCAACCTTACCAAAGGTAACTTCTGACCCCTTCTTGACTTTACCAATGGTCAAGAGGAAGGTACTGGCCACCTGATTCGTCTAGACCAATCGGCGCTCCCCGCGGTACGGCCATCCCCAGGAGGAGACCCATGTTTCGGACCACCCGGATCACCACCGCAGCCTTGACGACTGTCGCGACCGCGGCCGCGACGGCCCTGCTCCTCTCCGGCGGGGCCGACGCCAGCCCCGGGGCCGTGGCCGCCGGCTGCGGCGTGCTGTTCGACGACTTCCACTACGCCGCGCCCACCGACGCCGCCTTCGGCCAGGCCGGCTGGACCACGCGCAACGACGTCGGCAGCCCCGGCGTGCCCGGCGCGCGCTGGCTCACCGGCAACATCAGCTTCCCGGCCGTGAACGGCGAGCGCGTCGCCCAGCTCACCGCCACCACCGACGGCAGCGCCGCGGGCACGACGCACGCCGAGCTGTACCAGAACCAGCTGCGGTTCCGCGAAGGCACCTACGCCAGCCGCGTCCGCTTCACCGACGCGCCGGACAGCGGCCCCGACGGCGACCACGTCAACGAAACGTACTTCACGATTTCCCCGCTGCGGTACGACCGCGACCCGCTCTACAGCGAGCTCGACTTTTCCGAGTACCTCCCCAACGGCGGCTGGGGCGGCTCGCAGGCGAACTACCAGACCAGCTGGTACACCTACTGGAACAACCCGACGTGGGACGGCCTGCGCACCTCCACCGCGCAGAACCGCAGCCTCGCCGGCTGGCACGACATCGTCACCCAGGTCTCGGCCGGGCACGTCAAGTACTACATCGACGGCGTGCTCACCGCGGACCACACGACCGACGCCCAGGGCAACCCGGTGTACCCGCGCACGCCGATGTCGATCAACTACAACATGTGGTTCATCGACACCGCCGGGCACACGGGCGGCACCAGCGCCTACACCGAACAGGTCGACTGGACCTACTACGCGGGCAACCAGGTCGTGGCCCCGGCCGACGCGGTCGCGAAGGCCGGGCAGTACCGCTCCGCCGGAACGTCCCATGTGGACACCGTCAGCGGCTGCACGACCCCGACGAGCCCGTCGCCGACCACCCCTGCCACGCCGACGACGGTCACGACGCCGACCACCCCGTCCCCGTCCGCGAACTGTTCGACGGCGCCGGAGTGGGACCGGGGCGCGGTGTACCTGGAAGGTCAGCGCGTGCAGCACAACGCCCACCTCTGGCAGGCGAACTGGTGGACCCAGGGGTCGGAGCCCGGCCTCACCGCCCAGTGGCGCGACCTCGGCCACTGCTGACCTCTTCCCCCTCACCCACCGGGAAATTCCGATGCGCAGACGCACCCTCGCCGCCGCACTGGCCGTCGCCGCCGTGACCGCCACCGCCTGCGGTACCGAAACCCCCGCTCCCGCCGCCCGCGGCGGCACGCTGACCGTCTGGCTGATGAACGGCGACCTCAGCGAAAAGGCCGCCTCGGCCATCACCGCCGCCTTCGAGAAGGCCACCGGCGCCGAGGTCACCGTGCAGATCCAGGAATGGGACAACATCAACACGAAGATCAGCACCGCGCTGGCCCAGGACACCACACCCGACGTCATCGAGATCGGCAACACGAACGTCCCGCTGTTCGCCGCCAACGGTGCGCTGACCGACCTCACCCCGCGCCACGACGAGCTCGCCGCGGGCCAGACCTGGCTGCCCGGCCTCGCCGGGCCGGCCACTGTGGACGGACACCTCTACGCCGCGCCGCTGTTCGCCGGCAACCGCGCGGTGATCTACGACAAGCAGGCCTGGGCCGACGCCGGCGTCACCGCGCCGCCGAAGACCTTCGGAGAACTCACCGCCGCCCTGGACAAGGTCAAGGCGAAGCACCCGGCGCCGGACTACTCGGCCTTCCACTTCCCCGGCCGGTACTGGTTCGGCGCGCTGCAGTTCGTCTGGGACGCCGGTGGGCAGCTCGCCACGCAGAAGGACGGGAAGTGGACCGGCGCCCTCGAAAGCCCCGAAGCGCTGAAGGGGTTACAGGCGTGGAAGGACTTCCAGAACGCCTACTCCTCCCCGGCGTCCCGCAACGTCGACACCAAGGCCCCGGACCAGGCCGCGATCTTCTCCGCCGGCGGAGCGGCGGCCATCCTCGACACGAGCGTCAACACCGTGCTCAAGAACAAACCTGAGCTGAAGGACCGCCTGGGCACGTTCCCGTTCCCGAGCACCACCCCCGGGAAGACGCAGCCGGTGTTCCTCGGCGGCTCGGACCTGGCCATCGCCGCCAAGAGCCGCAACCAGGACCTCGCGCTGGCCTACCTCAAGGCGGCGACCGACCCCGCCGTGCAGCGCGACGCGATCGCCGGCCTCGACGGCTGGACGCCGATCTCCACGGAGCTGATCGACCAGGTCACCCCGGCGCTGCCCCCGCTCAACGCGGCCTTCGCCACCGCGGCGAAGACCAGCGTCGCCACCCCGGCCGCACCCGGCTGGGCGACGATCGAGAGCGACAAGTCCATCAACACGTTCTTCGCCGACATCGCCACCGGGCGCCGGCCGATCGCCGACGCCGCCCGGGAATTCGACGCCCACCTGACCGAGGCGCTGGGCGCCCGCTGAGACGGCGGGGTGAGCCGGCCGGCCGCCGGACCACCCCGCCCCTGTGCTGCGAAGGAGTCTTCGTGCTGCTCGAGAAGGCGCACCCCCGGGAAAGAACGGCGGCACCCCGCCGCCGGTCCCTGCTGCCCTACGGCCTGCTCCTGCCCGCGGCCGTGCTGCTCGGGCTCGTGCTCGGCTACCCGCTCGTCCGGCTGGTCGTCATTTCGCTGCAGGAGTACGGCCTGCGGTCGCTGTTCACCGGCACGACGAGCTTCGCCGGCGGGGACAACTACGCCGCCGTTCTCGGCGATCCCCAGCTGCCCGGAGTCCTCGCGCGCAGCGTCGGGTTCTGCGCCGCACTGGTCGCCGGCACGCTCGTGATCGGGTTCGGCGTCGCCCTGCTGCTGCGGCGCCTGGGCCGGGGCATGCGCACGGCCGTCACCCTGTGCCTGATCGCGGCGTGGGCGCTGCCGAACGTGGCGTCCACCCTGGTCTGGCAATGGCTCTTCCAGCCCGGGTACGGCGTGGTGAACTGGCTGCTGACGCGGCTCGGCTTCGGGCACTTCACCCAGCACGACTGGACCACGAGCCCCGCCTCGGCGTTCACCCTCGTCTGGCTGCTCGTCGTGTGGCAGTCGGTCCCGTTCGTCGCGCTCACCCTCCACGCCGGCCTGTCGCAGATCCCGCGGTCCTACTACGAAGCCGCGGCACTGGACGGGGCCGGGCCGTGGCGGGTGCTCCGCACGATCACCGTCCCGTTCCTGCAGCCGATCCTCGGCCTGGTCACCATCCTCTCGGTCATCTGGGACTTCACCGTGTTCAACCAGATCTGGATCCTCACCCAGGGCGGCCCGGACGGCGGCACGACGACGCTGGGCATCTGGACGTTCACCCGCGCCTTCAGCCGCAACGACTTCGGCCAGGGCGCGGCGATCGCCGTCGTTTCGGTCGCGCTGCTCGTCGGACTGACCGCCGTGTACGTGCGGCGGCTCGTCCGCTCCGGGGAGGACTTGTGATCCGGCGGTTCGGCCGAAATACCGCAGCCACTGTGTTCTGCCTGGTGTGGATCTTCCCGGTCTACTGGATGGTGCTCACGGCGTTCAAGCCCGCGGGCAAGATCCTCAGCCCCAGCCCGGAATTCCTGCCCTTCGACGTCACCCTGGACAACTTCGCCGACGCGCTCGCCAAGCCCGGGTTCGTCCAGGACCTCGTCAACAGCGTCGTGGTCGTCGTCGCGGTCGTCGCCCTGTCCGTCGTGGTCGCCTTCCTGGCCGCGACGGCGTTGACCCGGTTCCGGTTCTTCGGGCGCCGGAGCTTCCTCGTCGGCGTGCTCGTGCTGCAGATGGTGCCGGTGCCCGCGCTGGTCATCCCGCTGTTCCTCGGCCTCAAGAGCGCGCACCTGCTCGACACGCTGCCCGGGCTGATCCTGACCTACGTGGCGCTCGTGCTGCCGTTCACGATCTGGACGCTGCGCGGCTTCCTGCACGGCATCCCGGTCGAGCTGGAAGAAGCCGCGATGGTCGACGGGGCCACGCGCGGGCGCGTCATGCGCTCGGTCCTGCTGCCGCTCGTGCTGCCCGGGCTGATCGCGACCAGTGTGTTCGCCTTCATCACGGCGTGGAACGACTTCCTGTTCGCCTATGTCATCATGAAGGACAGCTCGGGCTACACGCTGCCGGTCTGGCTGGTTTCGTTCAGCACCAGCACGGGCACCGACTACGGCGGCCTCATCGCCGCCTCGACGCTGTTCGCGCTGCCCGTCGTCGTCTTCTTCGCGCTCGTGCAGCGCCACCTGGTCGAGGGCATGACCGCGGGTGCGGTGAAGGGATGATGCTCATCCCCCACCCCGCGCGGTTGGCCCGCCGCGCCGGTTCCTTCGCGCCCGCCGGCGTGCGGCCCGGTCCCGGCACGGACGGCCCGGCCCGGCTGCTCGCGGCGTACGCGGGACTGCCGCTGGTCCACAGTGGACCAGCGGTCCGGCTCGCCGTCGCCCCGGGGTTCGGACCGGAGGAGTACACCCTCGACGTCACGGCCGGAAGCGCGTTGCTCACCGCGTCCACGGAAGCGGGTCTGCTGGCCGGGGTGCAGACGGTCCGCCAGCTGCTCCCGCGGCTACCGTGCCTGACGATCCGCGACGTACCCCGGCTGCCCTGGCGCGGGGTGCTGCTCGACGTCGCCCGGCACTTCATGCCGCCGGAGTTCCTCCGCGAGTTCGTCGACCTGCTGGCCCTGCACAAGTACAACGTCCTGCACCTGCACCTCACCGACGACCAGGGCTGGCGGATCGAGATCGACGGATGGCCCCGGCTGACCGAAATCGGGGCGTGGCGCGCCGAGTCGATGGTCGGGCCCGCGGGCAGCGGCGTCTTCGACGGCGTCCCGCACGGCGGCTTCTACACCCAGCGCGAGCTACGCGACCTGGTCGCCTTCGCCGCCGGCCGCGGTGTCCGGGTCGTGCCGGAGATCGACCTGCCCGGGCACGTGCGCGCGGCCCTGGCCGCCTACCCCGAGCTCGGCAACCGGCCGGAAACCCCGCTGCCGGTGTGGACGGAGTGGGGCATCAGCCCCGACATCCTCGGCGTCCACGACGGCGCCTTCGCCTTCTGCCGGGACGTGCTCACGCAAGTCGCCGACGTCTTCCCGGCCCCGCACCTGCACATCGGCGGCGACGAATGCCCGACCACGCAGTGGGAGACGAGCCCGGGCGCGCGGCAGCAAGCGGCCCGGCTCGGGGTGCGCCCCGCCGAACTCCACCCGTGGTTCCTCGGCCGGCTGCACGACGTCGTCGCGGACCTGGGCCGCCAGGCGGTGTGCTGGGACGAAACCGGCCACGCCGCGGGACGGCTGCCCGCGGGGCTGGTCGTCACCGCCTGGCGCGACGCCGCGCACGGTGCGCTCGCCGTCGCCCGCGGCCACCAGGTCGTCATGGCACCGCACACCGCGACCTACTTCGACTACCCGCAGAGCGAGGACCCCGGCGAGCCACCGCGCGGGCCGGTGACGACGCTCGAGGACGTCTACCGCTTCGATCCCCTCGCGGGCGGGCTCCCGGTCGCCGACGGAGCCGGACCGGGCGTCCTGGGCACCCAGGCCCAGCTGTGGACCGAACACGCCCCGACACCCGACCACGTGCGGCACCTGGCGTTCCCGCGGCTGTGCGCGCTGGCCGAGCGGGCGTGGTCGCCGCCGGGCCGCGATTATGCTGACTTCCACCAGCGCCTGGCCGCGCACCTCGACCGGCTGCGGGCGCTGGGTGCCCTGCCGAAGGAGCGCGTCCGGTTCGCCGGCGCGGTCCCCGTACCCGGGAAGACGGTGCCTTGACCGCTGCGCCATCCGGGGCTTCGCCCCAGGCCGGGGGCTCCGCCACCCGGAACCCCCGAAAGATTGCCGATGTGCCGGCGGACCGGCCGCCCACCGTGAAGCGCGACCGCGTCCGGCGGCACCTGCTGAAGGTGATCGAGAACGCCGATCCGGGCACCGGGCTCGCCTCCGAACGGGACCTCGCGACCGAGCTGGGCGTCTCGCGCCCGACCGTCCGGGCGGCCATCGACGAGCTGACCCGCACCGGGTTGCTGGTGCGCCAGCGCGGCCGCGGCACGTTCACCAGCCCGCAGAAGGTCACCCAGGAACTGGCGACCGGGCTCGCGGTGCCCCCGGCGGAGGGCCACTGGACCAGCCGGGTGGTCGCGTTCGCCACCGCGCCGGCGTCGCGATCCCTGGCCGCCGAGCTGGAGCGCGAACCGGGCACGCCGGTGCTGCGCGTCACCCGCGTCCGCCACGTCGACGACGAACCGATCGCGATCGAACGCCTGGCGCTGCCCGCTTCCCTGGTTCCCGGCCTGCGGCCGGCGGACCTCGAAACCGGCAACTTCTACCGGCTGCTGCGGGAACGCTTCGGGATCGCCGTGCAGGACGCGGTGCAGACGATCGAGCCGGCGGTCACCGACCCCGGCCAGGCCGAACTGCTGGAAATCGCCGTGTACGCCCCGATCCTGCACATCGCGCGCCGCACCCGCGACACGACGGGCCGGATCGTCGAGCTGACCCGGTCGGTCTACCGCGGCGACCGCTACCGCATCACGTCGAAACTCCGCTTCGACGCCGAATCCGGTTAGTTTCCGGTGAATAATTCTTCACCGCCTTCCGAAAACGGGCTTTCTTAGCCTCCCCTCGTTACACGAAAGAGTGAACGCGGGCGGCGTCCGAGTGACCTTCGCGCCGAAATCCCCTCGTCACGCCAGGTGCCCACCGCGGCCCGCGGGGCGAAATTGCGCTGTTGGCATCGCCTTTTCGGCGCCCGAGTGAAAGCGCTTCACCGCGTCGCCGGTGCGGGCATAGGATTTTCCTTCGGCCGGGAAACGATTCCCGTGCTTTTCTCTCGAAATGAATCGAGGACCATTCATGCGAAGACGCATGCTGGGAGCGCTCCTGCCCCTGGTGCTCGCCGCGGCCACCGCCGTCCCGCTGCCCGCGGCCGCCGATCCCGCTCCGGCGGTCTCGGCGCTGACGAAGTCGGTGCAGGGCACCGGTTCGCCCGCCGCGCACGGCGCGACCGCGAACTGGGTCGTCGGCTACGAAGACCACGCCACCACGACCGGCGCCGCCACCATCACCGACGCCGTCGGCGCGGGCCAGGCCTACCAGGCCGGCTCGCTGCACGCGCCGCCCGGGTGGACGCCGGAGTGGTCCACCGACGGCAGCACGTTCACCGGCACCGAACCGGCTTCCGGGGTGACCGCCGTCCGCGCGACGAACCCCGCCGCCGGGCCCGACGCGACCCAGCTGACCGGCGCCCTCACCCCGCCCGTGCAGGCGGTCACCACCGCGACCGGCGGTGACGGCTTCACCCCGATCCTGTACCGCACCCCGGGCGGCACGCTGCAGGCCTGGAACATCTACCACCACCTGGGGGCCACCGCGCCGAAGGTGGTCTGCACCGATCTCGCCACCGGGACGCGCTGCCCGGGCGGCCCGTGGCCGAAGGTGCTCAACACCGCGCCCGGCCCGCTCGGCACCCTGGGGGCCGGCGACATCACCACCACCATGGTCGAGCAGTACGTGCGGGACCCCGCCACGCCCGCGAAGGTCTACTACCCCGCCGTCACGGCCGCGTCCGTCGGCGTCGCCTGCCTCGACGTGGCCGCCGCGGCCAACTGCGGGTACTGGCCGCTGGCCGCCCTCGGCGGATCGCCGCCGGTGAGCGGCCTCACCGGGTTCGTGGAAACCGGCGGCAACGTGTACGGCCTGATCAGCAGCGGCGCGGTGGTCTGCTGGACCATCGCCACCCAGAGCGCCTGCGGCGGCCAGCCGTACGCGCCGATCGCGCCGCCCATCAGCGGGAACCCGCACGTCTACGGCGCGCTGGACGTGGTCGCGGGCAAGGTGTTCGCGTCCTCGTCGAACCCCGGCACCGGACAGCAGCCGTCGCTGGGCTGTTTCGACCCGACGACGGCCACGGCGTGCGCCGGCTGGGCGTCCTGGCGGCCGACGGGACCGGCGGGCAACTTCACCTACAACGCCTACACGGCCTTCAGCACGGCCGGCGCTCCGGTGGGCGCGTGCTCGTCGACGACCGGCAGCACCAACGTCACGACGTGCTACGCCCTCGACGGTTCGGCTCTGCCCGCGCCGCCGGGCGCGGCCGCGCTGCCGAGCGGGACCTACGTCTTCAACCCGGAGGTCGTCACCGACCCGGGCGGCCACCTGCGCAGCTACCTCCCGGTCTGGAACGGCGGCATTGCGGGTGCGGCGCTGTGCCACGACTGGACGACCGGGGCGGCGTGCGCGGGGTTGCCCGCCTTGATCACCCACCCGTCGGTCAACGGCGGGGCCACGCGGGACTACGGCTACACGTACGACCCGCCGTCGGGTTGCCTGATCGGCCTGGGCGACGCGGGCGTGTTGTTCTCGATGGACCCGGCCACCGGGGCCACGCCATGTGTCCGCTCCGGCGCGCAGGTGACGCTTCGCCCGGGTGACTTCTACTGCGACGGCGGATCGCACGTCCAGGGCTATACGGCGGCGCGGCTGGTCGGCATCGACCCGGCGAACGTGGACTTCGCGGCGTCGAGGGTGACGGTCGTCGACTCCGGCGGCGCCGTGGTGCCGACGCCGGGCTTCGCCCCGGACGGCTCGGTCGACCTGACCGGCGTCTCGGTGGCGGCACACCCGTCGATCACGGTGACGACGACGCTGGTCCTGCACAGTGCGGCCGGCTTCAGCGGTTCGCTGGTGGTCGACTTCGCGGGCGACGCACCTCAGCTGTGCCTCCGCACGACGATCGCCACGGACTGCGCGGTGACGTCGGTGGCGAACACGGCGACGGGCACGGATTCGACGGGTTCGTTCACGTCCAACACGGTGACGCTCCCGGTCGCCCCGGGCGCGTCGTGCACCCCGGACGTGACCGTGCAAAAGGAGATCTGCACGGCGTCCCACCCGGCCCAGTGCGGCGCGGGCGGCGCCGGTCCCTGGGCGAAACAGGCCCCGGTGGGCTTGCTCGGCGTGCTCGCGGCGTCGGCGTACTGGCGGATCACGGTGACGAACCACGGCCCGGTGGGGATTACGTCCGCGCAGGTGGTGGACACCGTGGAGCCGTCGTGCCAGACGGGTCCGTTCACGCTGCAGGCGGGCCAGTCGAAGCAGGTGTACTGCGCGACGTACGCGCTGCTGAACCTGTTCCCGATCACCAACAAGGCGAAGGTGACCTACGTGCCGGTGAACGTTCCCCCGGGGACGCCGCCGTCCACCACGGACTGGTCGTCGGCCAAGGCCTGTTCGCTGCTGTGCAGCCTGTAGGGAGGTGAGGTCACCGGCCCGCGGGGAGGTTCCCCGCGGGCCGGCTCACACCGTGACGGCGTCGCCCGCGGCCGGCTCGGGGGCCTTCGGCGAAACCGCCGGCGCCATCAAGACCGCGCACAGGGGCACCGCCATCGCGATCGCCGCCAGCACGAACACCGGGAACAGGAACGAGAACACCTCCGCGCCCGCCGGGTCCGGCGCGTTCACGTCCATGGTCATCCGGACCGCCGCCATGCCCGTGTAGTGCATGCCCGTCACCGCCGCGCCCATCACGAAGCCCGCCAGCAGCCGCAACGAGAGGCGGTCGAGGAACACCGCGAACCACAGCGCCGCCGTCGCCGCCACCACCGCGATCACCACCGACAGCGCGACCAGGCCGCCGTCGTAACCGAAGTCGCCTTTGACGCGCAGCGCCGACATTCCCGTGTAGTGCATGACGTTCACCGCCAGGCCCGTGAGCACGCCGCCGAGGGCGAGGCGCCACCAGCCGAACTTCGCGCGGCCACCCACCACCACGAGCCCCGCGAACACCGCCGTCACCGAGAGGACCGCCGACAGCACCGTGCGGAAGACGTCGTAGCGGACCGGCATCCCCGGGGTGCTGAAGCCGAGCATCGCCACGAAGTGCATCAGCCAGATGCCGACGCCGCCGATCGAGATCGCCGCCAGCACCAGCCACCGCACGCGGTGGCGGGGGTTCGCCGCATGCCGGGCCTGGACCGCGCACGCCAGCCCGAGCGCGCAGCCGACCACCGACGTCAGGTAGGCGAGCACGAGCAGCCAGTGCCCCAGCGCGAAATGCTCCATGGCGAGTCCTCTCTACAGGTCGCGCAGCCCGTACAGCACGCGTTCCATCAGGTCGTGGCGTTCGTCCCAGCTCGGGTTGTCCGACAGCGTGTCGCGGACGACCACCAGGTGGTCCTGCATCAGGTCCGACACGAGCACCCGGACCACGCCGAGCGGAAGCGCCAGCAGGGCGGCGATCTCCAGCAGCGACCGCGGCCGGACGCACAGCTCGATGACCTCCGCCGACGCGCTCGACGTCGGGTAGGCGGCTTCGGCCCGGCCCGCCGCCGTGGTCTCGACCAGCGCTTCGACGGCGATCTCCACCGACGGCGCCGTCCGGCCTTCCGTCCACGCGTAGGGGCGGGCGAGCGCCGGGCTGCGGCGCGGCTCGTCCCCGGACGGGCCGGGCGGCGGATCGTCGATCACCGGTGGTCCTGGGCCACCGATATCCCGCGCGCGGGCACGTCGACCTTCTGCCCCACCCGCTCGACCAGCATCGTCATCTCGTAGCCGACCAGCCCGATGTCGCAGCCGGCCGAGGCGAGCACGACGAGGTTCGAGCCGTCGCCCACGCTCATCAGCAGCAGGAACCCCTGCTCCATCTCGATCACCGACTGCACCACCCGCCCGGCGGTGAACAGCTCCGCGGTCCCCAGCGACAGGCTGGACAGGCCGGCCGCGATGGCCGCGAGCTGGTCGGCGCGTTCCCGGGGCAGCGCCTCGTCGGCGGCCACGAGCAAGCCGTCGGCGGAGACCAGCACGGCGTGCGCGATCCCGGAGACGTCCTGGACGAACCCGTTGACCAGCCAGTTCAGCGTCGCCGTCCGTTCGGGCGGCGCCGCGGGACCGGGGAAGGCCGTCCCGCGGAGGGACCGGGCCGGCGGTTCGGCGCCGGGGCGCCGAGGGTGCAGTTCCGTCATCGCGGATCCTCTTCGTCCTTTCCGGATTCTTCGGTGCGGGCCGCGGTTTCCTGCCGGGCCGCGCGCATGCCCTGGTAGTGGCGGGAGAGGCTGCTGCGGACGGCGGTGGCGTCGCGGAACGTCCCACCGGTCTGCTCGCGCACGCGCGGGACGACCGCGCCGGGCGCGAGCTGGGCCCCGGGCCGCCGGGCCGGCAGACCGGCCTCGGTGAGCCGCTGCGCAAATGCGGGCTTGAGAGCGCTTTCGGCGGCTTGCCGCGTACGGTCGGCCGGAGTCTCCCACTCGCCCACGACGGCGGTTTCGGTACGGGCGACAGGCTTTTCGACGGGCTCATCGACGGGCTCGTCGACCGAAGTGGGCCAGTCCGGGGCGGGAATCGCGTAATCGGCGGCGGGCAACGCCGATGCGGCGGGGGGCGCGGCCGAGGGGGTTTCGGGCGCGGAGCTTCGGTGGGCGGCAGGGGATTCGGGGGCGGAGCTTCGGTGAGCGGCCGAGGATTCGGGCACAAAGCTACGGTGGACAGCAGGGGATTCGGGCGCGGAGCTTCGGTGAGCGGCGAAGGATTCGGACCCGGAGGTTCGGTGGACAGCGGGGGTTTCCGCTCGGCCGGCCAAGCCGGTTTGGGCCGGGACCACCTCGGCCCTCTCCCCCACTGCCGGCCACTCCACCGGCCCGGCCGATCCGTTCCGCCGGACCACCGGCTTCGCCGCCGGCTCGGTGAACCAGCTCGTCACGACCTGCTCGAAGATCGGCGTCGAGGCCTGGGCCGGCACCACCGGCGGCCGCGGGTGGCCGCCGGTGCGGTTCGCTCCGGCGGGCACGAGCCGGCCCGCGCCGATCGGGCGGGCCAGGTCGGCGAGCACCAGGGTGCCCGGGACGTGGACGCTCGCCGTCACCCCCGCGTGGCGCGCTGCCGTGCCGGTCGCCCGCACCCTCACCGTCACCCCGTGCAGCGCCGCGAGCCGGCCGACCACGAACAACCCCATCCGGCGGGTCGTCTCCGGGCCGACCGTCCCGGCCGCCGCGAGGCGGTCGTTCACCGCCGCGAGCTCGGCCGGGGTCATGCCCAGCCCCTGGTCGACGACCTCGATGAGCAGCCCGCCGTCGGCGCCGCGGTCAGCCGTCAGCGCCACCTTGTGCTCCGGTGGCGAGAACCGCGTCGCGTTCTCCAGCAGCTCCGCGAGGATGTGCACCACGTCCGCGGCCGCCTCGGGCTGCACCGAGCTGCGCGGTGCGTTGCCCAGCGCCACCCGCCGGTAGTCCTTCACCTCCGACGTCGCCGCGCGCAGCAGGTCGCGCGTCGGTACCGGTTCGCGGCCGTGCCGGACCGGGCGGCCGCCCGCCAGGACGTGCAGGTTCTCGCCGTTGCGGCGCAGCCGGGTCGCGATGTGGTCGATCCGGAACAGCTCGTCGAGCCGCCGCGGGTCCTGCTCTTCGGCCTCGAGGTCTTCGATGATCGACAGCTGCTGCTCGACCAGCGACTGGCTCCGCCGCGACAGCGTCATGAACATCTCGCTGACCTGCTTGCGCAGCTCGGCCTGCTCGACGGCGAGCCGGACCGCTTGGCGGTGCATGTCGTCGAACGCGCGGGCCAGCTGCCCGATCTCCTCCTCCGTCCGGACGCCGGAGCCGGGCACCGCGCGCCAGTCGACGTCGTGGCCCTCCCGGATTTGCCGGACGGTCTCCGGGAGCTGTTCGTTCGCCGCGCGCAGGGCGGCCGCGCGCAGCCGGCGCACCGGCGTGACGAGCGAACGCACCACCAGCAGCGCGATCGCCAGCGCGCCGAGCAGCGCACCGAGGACCAGGGCCGTGTCGCGCAGCGAATCCGACCGGGCCCGGTCGGCCGCGGCCGAAACGTCTCCCGCCAGCTTCGCTGCGACGTCGTTCAGCACGCCCGTCACGACGGTGGTCTCGGCGGTGATCGAGGGGGCGAACGACGCGAGCGGCGCGCCGCCGGTCCCGGCTTGCTGCAGCGAGTCGAGGCGGGCTTCGGCGGAGCTCGTCGCCGCCTTGAACCGGGCCAGGAGATCACCGGAGAGCCGGTGTTCGGCCTGCTCGCCGAGCACCTCCTGCTCGGCGGCGGTCTGCACCACGGCCGGCCGCAGCGAAGCGTCGTCCGGGCTGTTCCGCGCCGCCCGCGCGTAGGTTTCCTCGGTGGCCAGCTCGGCCCGCAGGTGCACCAGCAGCCGCGCGGTTTCCGCACCCGCCGCGGTTTCGCCGCCGTCGTCGGCCGGGACGAACGCGGGCACGAGGTCGCCCAGGGTGGCGATGATGTCGTTGTAGCCGGCGGCTTTCGTGCGGACGTCGCCGCCGCCGGCGGCGCGGATCCCGGCCAGCTTGCCCAGCGCGGTGTTCAGCGCCCGGCCGGTGTCGGCGGGCAGCGGCGCGAAGCCGGTGTCCCGCTGGACCGCGGCCACCTTCGCGTCGACCGCGGCGGTCAGCGTGTCCGGCGCGCCGGCCGGAACGGCGACCGCGGCGACCATCTCCTCGCCCAGCGACGCGGTCAGGTCGATCGTGTCGTGCAGCACCGGCAGCCGGTCGCGCGCCGCGCTGAGCGCGGTCGCCCGGTCGAGTTCGCCCTGGATCCGGATTTCCGCGAGCGCCACCGCGACCAGGACCGGCAGCAGGAGGACGACACTGATCTTGGTGCGGACGCTCCAGTGCGCCGGCCACCACGCGGCGTCCGCCGGCCGGCGGGGGGTGGATCTGCTTTCGTGCATGGCGGAATCGCTCGATTCCCAGCCGAAGGCACGGCTGACGTCGAACTCGGACAGGAGAAGGGGCCCCAGGGCCGACCACGGACGCCGGCGAGCGGACCGGAACCCGGTTCCCGGACCGGGGAAGACGTCGTGTTGATCGAGCCGACCAGCAGAGAACCCCACGCCCGGCATCCTTGTCAACCCTGCGCAGCGGCGTTTCGGAACGCGGGGAGCGAATTGAATCCGAAGGACCGGAGCGGTTCACGCATAGTGTTCCGATGGTCGCTGCTTGTACAATGTACAAGGACGTTCACGCAGCTCCGGGCGGCTCCCGACCGCCAGCGAGGAATTCCGGCGCACTGGCGGCAGAATTACCCACAGCAGTTGCGGCGGCGCATTCGTGGCGAAGTCGGCCATTGGTCGCGTGGTGTGTTAGTAATTCCCGGGTGGGGCTCCGGGACGGGGACGCCGGTACTGCGGCCCGCTTCGGCGACGCCCCGCTGTTGTTCCTGCGCGGCGGGGACCACCCGCAGCGGTGAACGCTCAGCGGGCGCCCCGGCGGTCCATCGGACCCCACTCGCGGGAACCCTGCTCGTCGACCAGGGTCCGGGCCTCCTCAAGCACCTCGTCGGCCACCCAGGCCAGCGGCTCCGCGTCCACGACCAGCGGCTCGTTGTCCGGGCCGCGGGCGATCTCGCGGCCACGCAGGACCCAGGGCCGGACTCCGGGCCCGCGCAGATCGCGCAGGTGCTCGTAGTCGTACAGGCGGCGCGCCAGCCACAGCCGGACCGAGCGGTCGCGCCACCACGGTTCCCGGCGCAGCGAGTTCGCCGACAGCCCCGGCAGGGCGATACCGGTCAGCCCGTCCCGGCTCGACGCGGAGTCCGCGAGATCGATCTCCGGTCCCCGCGACCAGCGGACGTACAGGTCGTCGTCGCCTTCTTCTTCGAAGAGCCGGGCCAGCTCGGCCAGATCCTTCACCGTCGGCAGCATGATCACGCAGTACCCTCGCGTCGCGCGGCTAACCTAACTGGTCAGGATCTGCGGGGAAAGCACCTTCAGCGTCGCGTTGGCCCACTTCAGCTGCCGCAGCGTCTGCGGGTGGCACCGGGTCGCCAGGGCCAGCAGCTCGGCATCCTTCGCCGCCTGCGCGCTCTGGGCGAGCAGCTCCCAGTCGAGCGACACGCCCGCCGCCCGGCGGTGCAGCCGGCGCAGGTCGGCGAGCAGGAGCAGGCCCGGCTCCGGGCGGCGGGCGCTCAGCTCGGCCAGTGCCGTCCGCAGCGGTTCCAGGGGGCCGGGGCCCGGCACGTCCTCACCGAGGTCCAGGTCGTAAGCCGCACCGGCGCGGGCGACGTCGCGGACGTGCGCCGCCGACCAGGCGGCCAGGTCCCGGGCGACGTGGTGGACCTCGTGCTCCGCGTGGTGCCGGTCCGAGGTCTTCAGCAGGTCCTTGGCCAGGGACGTCTCCGCGCGGTGCAGTTCGCGCAGGACGAGTCCGAGCTTCATCGGACGACCTCCTCGTCGACGGCCGCGGGCACCGGCTCGGGCCGCGGGACCGCGACCGCCGAGACCTTGCGCAGGGCGGCCGCGGCGGTCTTGAACAGCGGCTGCTTGGACACCGGGTCCCAGTCGGTGAAGGTGAGCTCGTTGGCCGCGCGGTCGCCGTCCTTGCCCGCCGGGTGCTCGACGTCCCAGTAGCCGTAGTGGAACGGCAGGAACAGCACGCCGTCGCGGATCCCGCCGACGCGGATCCGGGCGCGGACGGCCCCCCGGGGTGTCGAGACCTCCGCGAGGTCGCCCTCGGCGAACCCGGCGGCGGCCGCGTCGCGTTCGGACACTTCGAGCCACACCTCCGGCGCGGCCGCGTTCAGCTCCGGCGCCCGGCCGGTCTTCGTGCGGGTGTGGAAGTGGTAGAGGCTCCGGCCGTTGATCAGGAAGTACGGGTGGTCCTCGTCCGGCCGCTCGTGCGCCTCGACGTATTCGGCCCCCTTGAGCATGGCCTTGCCGTCCGGGTTCATCGCCCGGTACTCGACCGGTTCCACCGGCGCCCCGGTGACGAGGTCACGGCCGTAGCTCTCGCAGTACTCGGGCCCGGCGAAGAACTTCCCGTCGGCGTACAGCCGTTCCGTCCCGTCCGGACGGTCGGGGGTGCAGGGCCACTGGACGCCGCTGACTTCGCGCAGTTTCGCGTAACTGAGGCCGCTGTAGTCGCACGGCCGCCCCGCGGACGCGCGTTTCCACGCCTCGAATGCGGTTTCCGCGTCATGCCACTGCGGGAACGGCTCGCCGTCGTTGCCGCGGAAGTCCATCCGCCGCGCGTAGTCCAGGAAGATGTCCAGGTCGGCGCGCGCCTGGCCGGGCGGGTCGATCGCCTTCTCCGACAGGTGCACCGTGCGGTCGGCGTTGGTGAACGTGCCGGTCTTCTCGCCCCAGATCGCCGCGGGCAGCACGACGTCGGCGAACTCGGTGGTCTCGGTGCGGAAGGCGTCCTGCACGATCAGGAACAGCCGCGAGGAGTCGAGGATGGATCGGATGCGGTGCAGCTCGGGCAGGGACACGGCCGGGTTGGTGGCCGACACCCACAAGAAGCGCAGGGTGCCGGTTTCGGCGTAACGCAGCATCTGCATGAGGTGCGTCGGCGGCCCGTAGTGCGGGATCTTGCCGACGTCGACGTTCCACAGCCGCGCGAGTTCGGCCACGTGGTCGTCGTTGGCCCAGTTGCGGAACCCGGTCAGGTCGCCGTCGGCGCCGCATTCGCGCGTGTTCTCGGCGGTGGGCTGGCCGTTCATCTGCAGCACGCCGGCGCCGGGCCGGCCGAGCATGCCGCGCAGCAGGACCAGGTTGTTGACCTGCACGGCGGCCGCAGAGGCCTGGTGCGACTGGTAGAAGCCTTGCAGGACCGTGCACAGCAGCCGTTCGGCGGAGCCCAGCAGCCGGGCCGCTTCGCGGATCTGCTCCGCGTCGAGGCCGCAGATCGGCGCGACGCGCTCGGGCGGGTAATCCGCGACTATCGCGGCGAGGTCGTCGTAGCCCACCGTGCTGCGTTCGACGTACGCGCGGTCGACCCACCCGTGCTCGATGATCTCGTGCAGGAGGCCGTTCATCAGCGCGACGTTGGTCCCGGGCAGCGGCGCCAGGTGCAGCGTCGCCGCCCGGGCGACCGGGGTGTCCCGCGGGTCGACGCACAGCACCGCGGGCGGGTTCGGGCCGGCCAGCCGGTCGAGCACGCGCGACCACAGCACCGCCTGCGTCTCGGCCATGTTGTGCCCGAAGAGAGCGATGACGTCGGCGTGGTCGACGTCGGTGTAGGACGACGGCTGGCCGTCGCAGCCGAAGGACTCCTTCAGCGCGGCCGCCGCGGTCGCCGTGCAGAGCCGGGTGTTGCCGTCGAGGTGGTTCGTGCCGAGCCCGCCGCGGGCGATCGCGGCGAGGGTGTAGTACTCCTCGGCGAACAGCTGGCCGCTGGTGTGGAAGCCGAGCGCGCCCGGCCCCTGGTCGTCCAGCAGCTCCTTGCTGCGCCGGACGATCAGGTCCATCGCCTCGTCCCAGCTCGCTTCGGTCAGCTCACCGTGCTTGCGCACCAGCGGCGTCGTCAGCCGGTCCGGCGACGAGCCGGCCTGCCAGCCGAAGAGGTCCTTCGGGTCGAGGCGCCCGCGGTTGACGCGGTCGTCCGCGCGGCCGCGGACACCGGCGATCCGGCCGTCTTTTACTGCGATGTCGAGCCCGTCGCCGTTGGAGTGCAGTACCGCGGCGCTGCGGACCCAGCGGTCGACGTCGTCCGGCCGCAGGCCGCCGCCGAGGTGACTGTCCACCCGGACCGGCCACGGCTCGCCCGGCCCGTAGGGCGTCCTGGTCCCCCAGGGCTCGGTGATTCCGTCGCGTTTTCCCACCGCAAGGACCTCCGATCACGAACCGACTCAGCCGGGATACCCGCTCCTCCCGCGGGCAAACGTTTCTCTCGGGTGTTTAATTTGCGCCACGCAACAGTGACTGTGAATCCGATTCGTCCGCGTCGACCGCTCCGGCGAACCGCTCGAACGCGGCGATCGCGGCTGCGCGCGTCCCGGCGTCGAGCCGGTGCAGGACACCCGCCAGCACCCGGCGGCGGTCGCCGTCGACGCGGTCCACGAGCTGGCGTCCCGGCGCGGTCGGGGCGAGCAGCGTCTCCCGCCGGTTCAGCGGGTTGGGCGCCTTTTCCAGCAGGTTCAGCGCGACCAGGCGGTCACACGCCCGGGTGACCGAAGACGGGTTCATCGCCAGCTCGCGCGCCACCTTGCCCATGGTGACCGGGGTCCGGTCGACCACCACCCGCAGCGCGCGGAACTGGGTCAGCGTCAGCTGCTCGGTGTTCCGCTCGACGGTCGAGTCGGCGATCATCACCATCGCCCGCAGCACCGCCAAGGCCGCTTCGGTGCCGTCTTGCTCCGCCCACGCTTGCGTCACGCAAGCATGATAACCGCCGAAAGCGGGTACAGCGCATCGTGAGCGCCGCCGACAGCCCAGCCGGGGAACCGGACGGTGCGAAAGTGCGCTCGCCGGGTCCTCGATGCGCTCGCCGAAGCGGCACCGCGAAGCAAAGGGAGTACTCATGAGCCAGACAGTCGGTGACTACCTGCTCCAGCGCCTGCGCGAGTGGGGCGTGGAGCAGGTCTTCGCCTATCCGGGCGACGGCATCAACGGCCTCGTCGCCGCCTTCGGCAAGGCGGACGACCAGCCCCGCTTCGTGCAGGCCCGGCACGAGGAGATGGCCGCCCTCTCGGCGGTCGGCTACGCGAAGTTCAGCGGCAAGGTCGGCGTCTGCATGGCCACGTCGGGCCCGGGCGCGATCCACCTGCTCAACGGGCTTTACGACGCGAAGCTCGACCACGTCCCGGTGGTCGCGATCGTCGGGCAGACCGCGCGCAGCGCGATGGGCGGCAGCTACCAGCAGGAGACCGACCTGCAGGCGCTGTTCAAGGACGTCGCGAGCGAATACCTCGTCGAGGTCAACGTGGCCGAGCAGCTGCCGAACGCGCTGGACCGGGCGATCCGCACGGCCGAGTCGTCCCGCTGCCCGACCGCGCTGATCATCCCCGCGGACCTGCAGGAGGAGCCGTACTCCCCGCCGCAGCACGCGTTCAAGCAGGTGCCCTCCAGCCCGCCGAGCACGTCCCGGTCCCGGCCGGTGCCGCCCGAACAGGACATCGAGGCGGCCGCCGAGGTGCTCAACGCCGGCGAGAAGGTCGCCATCCTGGTCGGGCAGGGCGCGCGCGGCGCGGCCGAGGAGGTCCGCCAGGTCGCCGAGGTCACCGGCGCCGGCGTGGCGAAGGCGTTGCTGGGCAAGGACGTCCTGCCCGACGACCTGCCGTGGGTGACCGGCTCGATCGGCTTGCTCGGCACCCGGCCGAGCTACGAGCTGATGCGCGACTGCGACACGCTGCTGATCGTCGGCTCGAACTTCCCGTACAGCCAGTTCCTGCCGGACTTCGGCCAGGCGCGGGCCGTGCAGATCGACCTGGACGGCCGGTTGATCGGGATGCGCTACCCGACCGAGGTGAACCTCGTCGGGGACAGCGCGGCGACGCTGCGCGCGCTGCTGCCGCGGCTGACGAGCAAGCCGGGCTCCTCGTGGCGCGAGACGATCGAGAAGAACGTGGCTTCGTGGTGGGAAACCGTCGAGAAGGAAGCCTCGGTGGACGCCGACCCGGTGAACCCGATGGCCATCGTGTCCGAGTTGTCGAAGCGGATCCCGGAGAACGCCATCGTCACCGCGGATTCCGGCTCGTCGACCAACTGGTACGCCCGCAACCTGCGCATCCGCGGTGACATGCGCGGGTCGCTGTCGGGCACCCTGGCCACGATGGGCGCCGGCGTGCCGTACGCGATCGGGGCCAAGTTCGCCCACCCCGATCGGCCGGTGATCGCCCTCGTCGGCGACGGCGCCATGCAGATGAACGGCCTCGCCGAGCTGATCACCATCACCCGCTACCACACCCTCTGGAGCAACCCGACCTGCGTGATCTGCGTCTTCCACAACAACGACCTCAACCAGGTCACCTGGGAGCTGCGCGCGATGGGCGGCGCACCCAAGTTCGAGGAATCCCAGAGCCTGCCGGACGTCGACTACGCCGGCTTCGCGCTGTCCCTGGGGCTCGCCGCCGTCACGGTTGACAAGCCCGGCCAGCTGGCCTCGGCCTGGGACACCGTGCTCTCGGCCGGCAAGCCGGCGGTGCTGGACGTCCGGTGCGACCCGGACGTGCCGCCGATCCCGCCGCACGCCACCTTCGAACAGGTCAAGTCCGCGGCCCAGGCCGTGCTCAAGGGCGATCCCGACGCGTTGCACCTCGTCGCCCAGGGCGTCAAGACGAAGCTGCAGGAGTTCCTGCCGGGGAAGGGCCGATGACGCGCGGGGTCGCTGCGGCGCGGGCGCTGTGGGGCGGCGGGCTCGTGGTCGCGTCGCGGTCCCTGCCGATCCCGCGGAAAGTGGCGCTGGCGCTGGGTATCCGCCACCTGGCGCAGGCCACGGCCACCCTGCGGCGGCCGGACGGAATGGTCGCCCGCTGGGGCTGGACGCTCGACGCGGCGCACAGCGTGAGCATGCTCGGCCTGGCGGTGGTGTCCCGCCGGTGGCGGGCCGCGGCGCTGGCGAACGCGGTGGTCGCGGCCGCCTGGGCCCGTGCGGCCCGCACCGGAGAACGGAGGCAATCATGACCGGAACGGACAACCAGGTCGTCGTCGTGACCGGGGCCAGTGGGGGCATCGGCCGCGCGGTCGCCCGGGCCTTCGGCGCGCGGCAGGCCCGCGTCGCCCTGCTGGCCCGGGGCGAGAAAGGGCTCGAAGCCGCCGCCGAAGACGTCGACCGCGGCGGCGGGACGGCGCTCGCGATCCCCACCGACGTCGCCGACTTCGACCAGGTCGACGCCGCGGCCGATCGGGCCGAGAAGGAGCTCGGCCCGATCGACGTCTGGGTGAACGTGGCCTTCACCTCGGTGTTCGCGCCGTTCGACGAGATCGAGCCGGACGAGTTCCGCCGCGTCACCGAAGTCAGCTACCTCGGCTACGTGCACGGCACCATGACCGCCCTGCGGCGGATGAAGCCCCGCGACCGCGGCACGATCGTGCAGGTCGGCTCGGCGCTGGCCTACCGCGGGATTCCGCTGCAGAGCGCGTATTGCGGTGCGAAGCACGCCGTCCAGGGCTTCAACGAGGCCCTGCGTTGCGAGCTCCTGCACGACGGCAGCCAGGTCCGCACCACGATGGTGCAGATGCCGGCGGTCAACACGCCGCAGTTCTCCTGGGTCCGGTCCAAGCTGCCGCACCAGGCGCAGCCGGTGCCCCCGATCTACCAGCCGGAGGTCGCCGCCCGTGCGGTGCTGCACGCGGCCGGCCACCCGCGCCGGCGCGAGTACTGGGTCGGCGGCAGCACCGTCGGCACGCTCGTCGCGAACGCCGTCGCCCCCGGCCTCCTCGACCGCTACCTCGCCCGGACCGGGTACCGGTCCCAGCAGACGGACGCGGACAAGCCGGCCGGTCAGCCCGAGAACCTGTGGACCCCGGCCGACCGCACGCGGGATTTCGGCGCCCACGGCCAGTTCGACGACAAGGCGACCCCGCGCAGCTTCCAGCTCTGGGCGAGCCGGCACCACGGCCTGCTCACCGCCGGCGGGAGTGCGCTCGCCGCGACGGCGGTGGCGGTGTGGCGCCGAGCCCGGTCGTGACCGGCTCAGGCCTCCTGTCCCCGTCTTGCCGTCGGTGCTCCCTCGGCCTCGGCCTCGGCCGAAAGGACGAGGTCCCGGCACTCGAACCGCCCTTCGGCCGAGGTGACCGGGCCGTCCGCTCCCCTAAGCCGGCTCGGTAACTCACTGGCGCCGCGAGGTGACTTCGTCGATCTTGTCGCCGGTGGCCGGAAAACCCCGGCGTCACAGACCGAGGGCGCTCACGAGCAGCGCGGCCACAGCGGCGCGGTGCCCGGGACTGTCCCGCCAGCGCAGCCGGCGGCCGGCCTCGACGACCACGCCGAACCCGGCGTGCACCAGTATCCGCGCCTGGCGTGCGTCGAGTCCTGGACGCGCCTGCCGCAGGTGCTGCTCCCAGACGGCGATGTGTTCGCGTTGCGCGACGACCAAGGGGCGGCGCAAGCCGTCGGGCAGGCCGGCGATCTCGGCGTTGGCCACGCTGTTGAGGGCGCTGTGCCCGAAGCTGTACGCCACGTAGGTCGCCGTCAGCGCGCTCAGGGCGTCGTGCGGATCGGTCAGCCCGCGGAGGTTGTGTTCGACCGCCTGGGCCAGCAGCCCCGCGGCCTGCAGGCAGGCGGCCGCCAGGATGTCGGCCTTGCCCGGGAAGTACCGGTAGAGCGCGGACGGCACCAGCCCCACGGCCTCGGCGATCCGGCCGTTCGTGACGGTGGCGAACCCGTCCCGCTCGAACAGGGGAACGGCGGCCGCGAGGATTTCCGAGCGCCGGGTCCGGGGCACCGGTGGGGCGGGTAGCTCGACGGCTCGCGTGGGCGCGAGCGCCGCCAGGGGGTCGGTCGCCGCCACGCGCAGGGCGGCGGCCTGCAGCAGGTCTTCGACCCGGCGCTGGGCGATCGAGTTGTGGTGCGTCGTGATGGATCCGATGGCCCCGAGGGCCGCCACGGCCCGCAGGTGCTCCTCGGGCCCCGGGTGCTCGCGCCGCACCGCGTCGGCGACGCGCTCGACGACGTGCGCGAACTTGCCCGCGAGCAGCCGGCGGTCTTCGCGCTCGAGGTACCGGGCCTCCCACCGGTACACGCCACCGGTCTCCCGGTGGGTGACGGTGACCCGGGTGACGGCGGCGAAGACGTCCGCCAGTGCCGCGTCCGGGGGCACCTCGCCGAGCGCGGCGACGAGCCGGTCCGCCATGACGTTCGCGCACGCGGCGAACAGGGCGTACTTGTTCGGGAAGTGCCGGTACAGGGCGGCCGCGGTGATGCCCACGCCGGCCGCGATCTCTTCCATGGACGCCGCGTGGTAGCCGCGCTCGCTGAACACCGTGGCGCCCGCCTCGACGATGAGCTGCCTGCGGTTGCGGGGCCGGACGGCCGCGGCCGGCTCGGCGGTCACCGCGGCCGCCGGGGGCGGGTCCGCCGGAATCGGGCCATGCGTGTCAGTCAACCACAGGGCGGCCAGGTCTTGCCGACACGCGCGTCAGCTTCTATGTTAATGGAGAATCTCCTCAAGAAGTACCCATTACCTATCAAGGAAGCTAGGTAAGTAAATGAGGAATCTCAGCAGGAGGAACGCTCTCACCCTCGGCGTCGCGCTCGGTCTGGTGAGCGCGACGAGCGTCGTCCCGGCCGAGGCCGCCGCGGGAACCGACCCGTGGTGGGTCTGGGACGACGAAGTGGACGCCCTGGTGGCGGGCCTCGTCGACAGCGGCCGGATCCCCGCGGTCAACACCGCGCTGCGGTCGTGGGTGGACAACGGCGACCCGCTGCCCGGCGACCTCCCGGCCGACCTCGCCGCCCACCTCCAGCGGGTGAACCGGCTGCCCTCCTGGGCCGACGTCACCAAGCTGCGCCGCGCCGCCGACTTCAACCGGCGCAAGGACACCTACCTGTTCCTGCTCTACGGCCTCGGCAGCGGCATCATGAGCACGGTGATCCCGCGGGAGGCCAGGTCGGTCTACTGGTCCGCGGGCGGCGCCGACATGCAGGACCGCGCGGCCAAGACGTTCACCTTCGGCTACGACCTGAGCGAAGCCGGCGCGTTCGAACCCGCGGGCCAGTTCGTGGTCACGGCCAACAAGACCCGCCTGGTGCACGCCGCGGTGCGCCACCTGCTGCCGCAGTCACCGCGCTGGCGGGCGGTCGCCGACGAGCGGGTGCCGATCAGCAACGGCGACATCCTGGTGACCTTCCACAGCCTCGGGACCTTCGTGCACCGGAAGCTGCGCGAATGGCACGTCCCGATGTCGGCCGCGGACGAAGAGGCCTTCCTCCACCAGTGGCAGGTCGCCATCCACCTGCTCGGCGTGCGGGAGGAGTTCATCCCCC
This sequence comes from Amycolatopsis sp. NPDC051045, assembly GCF_040682955.1. NCBI lineage: Bacteria > Bacillati > Actinomycetota > Actinomycetes > Pseudonocardiales > Pseudonocardiaceae > Amycolatopsis > Amycolatopsis sp. NPDC051045. Next base: position 47,890 of record NZ_JBFBCC010000013.1, on the reverse strand, counting down.
GGACCTGGGCCGAGGCGGACGCGCAGGCGGCCCGGGTGCTCACCCCGCTCCTCGCCCCGACACCCGAGGGCAAGGAGCTGGCCGCGGACCTGCTGGGGCTGACCGCCCAGATCGATCTGGGTGTCACCCGGGGATTCCTCAACGAGTTCGTGCGGTACGTGCTCAGCAACGAGGTCGGCGACTGGCTCGGCCTGCCGCGCGATTACGCGGCGGCCACCCTGGTCCGCACCGGGTGGCCCGCATACATCGCGTTCCGGGAAGGGCTGCTGCCCATCGCCCCGGCAGGCTTCTTCCTCTTCGACCAGTTCGTGCGCGCGCTCGCCATGCTGTTCCTGAACAAGGGCAAGTCCTCGACGAGCACGCCCATCACCATCCCCACCGGCAACCGGCCCGGCGCCTGAACCCGCCGGGCCCGCGGCGTCAGGCGGGCCCCCGGCCCCACAACCGCCAGGTCTGGTTGAGCGGGCTGTTCTGGGTGACCGGCCGGCACGTCCACTGCAGGACCTGGGCGCGGGCGGCCGTGGAGACCTGGCCGACGTCGGCGCACTTGCCGCTGTGCCGGGCGACGAGCTGGTAGTCGTGGGAATCGTTGCCGCCGTAGGTGACTTTCCGCGGTGAGAACTGCTGGTTCGCGGCGCCGTCGGTGCAGCTGCCCTGCTGGACGGCCGCACCGTCGGCGGTCGAGGCGCCGGCGACCTCGAGGCACTTGCCGCTCTGCTGGTTGACGACGGTGTAGGTGCCCGCGACCCCGGACACCGGGCGGAAGTTCCACTGCTGCTGGTCGCCGCCCTCGCAGACGTCCTGCTGCTGCCGGTTGCCGTCCGCCGTACCCAGGTCGGTGTTGTCCAGGCACTGCTGGGAGTGCTGGGCGACGGCGACGGACTGGAAGCCGCCGTCCGACGGGGGCAGCAGGGTGATGCTCAACGCGTCGTCGACGGTGGTGTGCGGGACGCCGACGGTCACGGCGTTGCCGGAGACGGCCACCACCGAGTCCCGGACGGTGACCGGGCTCTGGACCGCGGCTCCGCCGTTGTACGGGATCCGCTGGACGACTACCCGCACCTGGTTGTTCTGGACGATGCCGGAGGTGGTGTCCAGGCGCTGCAGCGCGACCGCGACGTTCCCGGTCGTGCCGCCCCCGCCGACAAGAACCTTGGCCACCCCGTTCGCCTTGGTGGCGAAGGGGTCGTAGCCCGGGCTGGGCTTCGTGGCCACGATTTGGCCGGTCTGTGAGCCGTAGAAGCGGTAGGCCCACCACTCACCCTTGGGCTGGTAGCGGCCCGCGGAGTTGCGGACGAGCAGGTTGCCGAGGTCGTTGTGCAGGTTCCCGCCGCTCGCCCAGTTGGCGCGCAGCCCGTCGGCGCCGGCCCGCTCGAGCCGGGCGATGTACCAGGCGCCGTCACCGGGGTTCTGCTCGTTCGAGGCCCCGTACTCGTTGATCTGGTAGGGCCGCGGGTGCGGGATGCCGCGCGAGCCGAGTGACGCGTCGGCCGCGGCGACGTTCGCCACCGGGTCGCCCGGCAGGGAGTGCCAGCTCACGATGTCCGGAACCGTGCTCGAGCCGCGGACGAAGTCGAGGTACTGCGTCCACCAGCTCCCCGACGTCGACGGCACCCCGGCGAGGCTGGGGCCGACGATCGGCTGCGCCGGGAAGGCCGCCCGGATGCGCTGGTACGCGCGCTGCCACATGGCGAAGTACTGGCTCTGCGGCCGGTTCCAGAACAGCGTGATGTTGGGCTCGTTCCAGATGTCCCACTCCACCGGCGCCCCCGTCGCCCGCACGTCGTTGATCAGGCGGGTGAGGAAGGCGTCGTAGTCCGACCAGTCGCCGTTGTCGCCGGGGAACCGGGAGATCGGGTAGCCGTCCGCGCCCCAGAGGTCGTGCACCAGCAGGACGAACCGGCCGCCGAGCGAACGGGTGCGCAGGAGCTGGGCGCGGGTGGCGTTCCAGCGCCGGTCGTACTTGCCCGACACCCAGCCGCCCGGGCTGTCCAGCTGCGCACCCCCGGCCCGCATCGCCTGGAAGCGCACGTCCCGGAAGAAGTGGTCGGGCGGCGCCGACGCGTTCTCGGTCATGCCGTAGATCCAGCCGGAAGCCCGGTAGGTGGGCGCGCCGCCGGCGGCGGAGAAGTCGACCGAGACCGACTCGTCCGCGGCCTGGGCCGGCCCGGGCAGGGCCACGGCGGAGGCACCGGCCAGTGCTCCGGTGATCAGGAGGGCGGCCAGGCCACGGCGGACGCGAGGCCGCTGACGCGAGAGGTCCACTGACGACTCCTTCGGCGGGTGGACGTGCGGGGGGCCGATCGCGGATCATCGAACCGGTTCGACCACCAAGGAACGTACGCTGCAGGCAATTCACCGACAATCGGCCAAATGGAGGCGAACCGGTTCGGCGACGGGTAGGCGCCGCCGTCGAGACAGGAAGGGGCCTCCCCCGCGCCACCTCACGAGGAAAGCCCCTTCCGTCCGCCCCAGCGGCTCAGCGGTAGCCGGCGGCGACGACGTTCGCCTGCACCGCGTTGTCGGTCGCGTCCGAGGGGTAGCCCGCGACCATCGCCCCTTCGTAGAACGTGCCCGCGCTCAGGTTCGCCCCGCCGCCGGGCTTGCAGCAATCGCCGCCACTGCCCAGGATGATCGCGCCCTGCTTCTTCATCGGGCTGTAGCCGCCGGGGAGGCCGCCGTCCCACATCGTCGCGAGGCCGCCCGACTGGGCGTTGCTGCCCTTGAGCGCGAACCGGGACGTCCCGTTGTTCTTCAGCATCGCCGTGACGAACTTGCTCGGCAGCGCCCGCTGGTTCGGGTTCCACTGCTGGCTGCCGCCCGGGTACAGCCCCCACTCGAGGTCGGCCTGCACCCACGGCCCGGTGCCGGAGCACCCGCCGAACCAGCACTGGGTGCCGAAGTTGATCGCGTCCATCGCCCCGGCCGCGTCGGCCTTCCTGGTCGTCTCGCTGTTGCCGTAGTCGAAGCAGCAGCCGCTGTTGACGTGCGTCCCGCTGGTCACCATGTACATGCCCTCGGGAGCACTGCCGGTCGGCACCCCGGTCAGGTGACCGTCCCGCCAGTAGCTGTTGCCGGGGTTGATGTACAGGGAGTACGCCTTCGCGCCCCCGACCGTGAGCGACTCCGACGTGGCCTTCGCCGGGCTGCTCTGGCTGGACCCCGGGACCACACTCGAACCCTGGTACCACAGGTCGTTCCCGCGCCCGGACTGGTCGTAGACCACCGTGACGACACAGGTCGTGCCGGTGCAGAACGAGTCCTGGGCGGCCGCGTCGGCGGTGCCGCCCGCCTTCAGGACACCGACGTTCCTGGTCGTGTTGTCGGACGAGCGCCGGACCTGGTACAGGTTGCCCGCGTAGGTGCCGTAGAGCGCTCGCACCGTGCTGTGCGCGGCGACGCACGGCGTGCCACCGGAAGCGTAGATGTCGCACGGCGCCGTGCCGGTCGGCGGCGGGGTCGTCGCGGTGCTCCACCGCTGGTTGCTCTGGCCGTGGCAGGTCCACAGGACGACCGCGGTGCCGTTGGCCGTGCCGGCGCCGGTCACGTCCAGGCACAGGCCCGACTGGACTCCGCTGATCGTCCCGTCGGCGTTCTGCCGCCACTGCTGGTTCGCCCCGCCGTGGCACGACCAGATGATCGCCGCCGTCCCGGGCGAGGTCTGGTTGCCGGAGGCGTCCACGCACCGCGTGCCGTTCAGCGTCCGCAGCTCGCCCGCCGCGGTGAACTCGTACGCCTGCCCGGCCTGCCCGGTGCAGTCCTGGATCTCCAGCGCCGTTCCCGGCGCGTCGGTGCCGCCCTTCACGTTCAGGCACCGTCCCGACGCCGCGCCCACCAGCGGCGCCGGCGCCGCCCAAGCCGGTGCCGCACCGGCCAGTGCCGTCACCACCATCGCGGCCACCATCACGATCACGCGCACGGACACGATTCCTCCTCGAGTCGGCCGTCCGTTGTAGACAGACTCAACGGACGGCCTCAGTGGACAACGCCTCAGTGGACAACGCCTCAGTAGACAACACAGTCACGCCGACTTCCGCGGCACCAGCTCGGTGTCGAGCACCGTGCACCGACGCGGGGGCGAGCCGTCGATCATCGCCAGCAGTTCGGCGGTCATCCGGGCGCCCATTTCCTCCACCGGCTGGCGCACGGTGGTGAGCGGCGGATCCGTCCAGCAGCTGATCGGGAGATCGTCGAACCCGACGACGGCGACGTCACCGGGTACTTTCCGGCCGGCCCGGCGAAGCGCGCGCAACGCCCCGACCGCCATCATGTCCGAGGCGGCGAAGATCCCGTCGATGTCCGGCCGGCGGGCCAGCAGCCGGGACGTCGCGTACTCGCCCGACCCCTGCCCGAAGTCGCCGCACACCACGAGGCTCTCGTCGTACCGGCCGGCCCGCGTCATCGCCTGCCGGTACCCGAGCAGCCGGTCGACGCCCGCGGTCATGTCCTGCGGCCCGGCGACGGTCGCCACCGTGTGCCGTCCGCCGTCGAGCAACCGCTGGGTCGCCAGCCGCGCACCGCCCTCGTTGTCCGCGTCCACGTACGGCAGCCGGCCCACCCGCCCGGCCTGGACCGGCCGGCCGCCGAACACCACCGGGATGCCCAGCCAGTCCAGGTCGAGCGGCCGGCGGCCGTGCATGCCGACGACCAGCGCGCCGTCGACGTGCCCGCCGTCGAGGAACCGCACCACGGGCGCCTGGTAATCCTCCGTGGCCGGCACGGTGAGCAGCACGAGCTGCACCCCCACCGCGGTCAGCTCCCGGCCGACCCCGGCGGCGATCCGCGGGAAGTACGGGTCGGTGAACAACCGCGGCACTTCCTCGCAGACCACCAGCGCGATCGAACCGGTGTGCCGTGCGCTCGGCGCCCGCGCCGCCCGCTGCCGGGCGTAGCCCAGCGCCAGCATCGCGGACTCCACCTGTTTGCGTCGTTCCGGGCTCACCCGGGGAAATCCGTTCAGCACGCGGGAAGCAGTGGCGATCGACACCCCCGCCGCCCGCGCGACGTCGGCCAGGGTGGGACGGAAGCCGGACGGCTCGGCGATGGACACGGGTTCAGGCGCGCTGGAGCTGGAAACGCTGGTTGGCGTTCCCGCTGAACGTCCACTGGGAAATCCGCGCGCCGTCGGCGGTCGAAACGCCCCACACGTCCAGCGCCAGGCCACTCAGCCGGTTCACCAGGCTGACCGCGCCGCTGCCCTGGTCGACCACCCGCCACTGCTGGGCGGTGGCGTTGGTGTCGGCCTGCTGGCTGATGTCCGCGCCGCTGCCGGCGTTCGCCGCCTGGAGCACCAGGCCGCTGTGGCGGGCCCGGACGCGGTAGTAGCCGTCACCGGAATCGACGAAGTCGAACTGCTGGTTGAGGCCACCGGTGGCCGCCCACTGCTGCAGGAGCGCTCCGGCCGCCGTGGACGAGCCGGCGATCTCCATGAGCTTGCCGCTGTGCTGGGCCGCCAGCTTGTAGTTCACGCCGGTCTGGACCGGCGGGGTCGGCGGCTGGGTGGAGGAGTCGAACTGCGTGATGAACTTCCACACCTCGCCCGAGGTCCAGGTCTGCCAGCCGCTGCAGGTGCAGCCGTCGCGCGGACCGGGGTCGTGCCCGCCGTCGAAGGCGGCCCAGACGACCGGGTACCCGGCCCGGCAGCCGGAGTAGGCGGTGACGATGTGGGTCCGGCTCCCGCCCGAGGGCTCCGGCGGGTTCTGCGGGGTGCAGCCGTTGTTCCGGACGAACTGGTCGCGCAGCGACCGGCCGGAGGAGATGGGCAGGACGTTGTCCCCGATGCCGTGCATCCCGATGTACGCGACCGGCTGGGTCCCGCCGCTGCACCCGCTGAGGTTCGCCCCGGAATAGACGGCGACCGCGCGGAACACCGTGGGCCGGGCGCAGGCGAGGGCGTAGCTCATGGCGCCGCCGTAGCTGAAGCCGCCGGCGAAGACCTGTGACGTCTCGACGCACAGGGCGGCCTCGACTTGCCGCAGCAGGTCGTCGATGAAGGTCACGTCCTGGCCGCCGGGGTTGGCCCAGCCGTTGCCGTTGCCCTGGGGCGCCACGAAGATCGTGTTGTTGCCGGCGCTGTCCGCCAGCCGCCGGAGCCCGTAGTAGGACCAGTTGTAGCCGTCGGTCCCGCCCGAGTCGACGTCGTTCGCGGTGCCGCCCCGCCAGTGGAGGCCGACGAACAGGCGGTACGGGTGGTTGTTGTCGTAGTTGGCCGGCACCCGCAGGATGTAGCTGCGGTTCTGCCCGCCGCTGGAAATCGTGTGGTTGCCGCCGGCCAGCCCGGGGGCTTTCCCGCAGCCCGCGGTGCCGGCGGCTGCGGCGGCCGGCTCCGCCGGGCCGGGCGCGGCCGCCTGCGCGGTGCCGCTCGCGGTCAGGGCGAGCACGGCTCCGATCACGGCGGAGGCGAACAGGGATCTGCGTTGCACCATCACATGGCTCCCTCTGGTCTTCGGACGTCGTTGTCCTCCGGGGTCGGGGAAACCCCGGAGCAGAAAGTCCACAATGGACGCTCACCGGCGGCCCGCGATCGGAGCGCGGTCACGGGCCGAAGAGGCGCCGCTGGATCTCCCGGCGGTAGTCCTCCAGCGTGTTGTCGAGGTGAACGCCGGCGGCCTGGGCCGCCGCGTCCGGGTCGCCGTCGCGGATCGCCCGGTAGATCGCCCGGTGCTCCTCGATCGCGCCCACCGCGTGCCCGCCGATCGCGCCGGACATCCCGATGATGTTCGACTGGCGTTGCAGGCGACGGGCCTCGCGCACGGCCGCGACGAGGAACTGGTTGTGCGACGCGGCGGCGATCCCGACGTGGAAGTCGTCGTCGCCCCGGTCGAACAGCGCGGGCTGACCGGTCAGGTGGCCGTGCCGGCAGGTCTCGGCGGCGGCCTCGATCGCCCGCAGCTCGGCGGGGGTGGCGTTGGCCGCCGCCAGCCGGCTGGCGGCGGTCTCCTGGATCCGCCGGAACTCGAAGAGCATGTAGACGTGGTCGAGATCGGCCGGCAGGAAGAACGCTCCCCACCGGGAACCACCGAGCATGCCCTCGTCGTCGGAGACATACAGCCCACGTCCTTTGTGCGCTCGCACCCGGCCGATCGCCGAGAGGATCTTGACGGCCTCCCGCACCACGGTCCGGCTGGTTCCCATCCGCGCCGCCAGCTCGTTCTCGGTCGGCATCCGGTCGCCGGGCCGCAGCTCCAGTTCGGCGATGAGTTGCAGGATCTGCTCCGCCACCACCTCGTAGCCGGGGCGGTACGGGACCGGCGGTACTACTTCCTCGTCACGGGTCACCGAATGAGTATGACTCAGTACCCAGGGCAGCACCTTACCTCGCTCACCCGTCATCCGGTCAATCTTTGTCAAAGTGCTGTGAAACTTACATCTTTGCGACCGGCAGGAGCGCCAGGACGGAGCAATGAGCATGCTCATTGCTTGACGTCGGGGAGGTGCGCTGCTCTCATAGATCCCCGAGCCACCAGAGGAAAACCGGCCCGCAGCGTCGAAACTTTCGATCACCGTCCGGCTTTTCTCGCCGCGGTAAGTAATACACATCCTGCACCGGTCCGCCCGGCCGGCTTGCCGGCGGGTGCCACGACGAAGTGGAGTAGCTGATGAGGGGCAGGAGACACGCGACCGTCCTCGCCGCAGCACTCGCCACGGCGATCACGGCGAGCTGCGCGAGCGGCGGCGGCGCGTCACCGGCCCAAAACGGCTTCACGCCGACCGCACAGACCGGCGGAACGCTGACGGTGTGGGTGGATTCGACCCGGATGGCCGCCGCCCAGCTGTACCAAAAGCAGCATCCCGATGCGAAGCTCGACATCGTCGGCTACGACGGGGACGCCAACGGCTCGAACTACCTCCAGACCAAGGTGAGCCTGTTCAACCGCACCGGCGAAGGCTGGCCGGACGTGGTGTTCAGCTCGCAGAACAACGAGGTTTCCTGGGCCAGGCAGGCGAACTTCACGGCGCCGCTGAACAAAGGCCTGATGCCGCAGGCTGCTTTGGACGGCTGGGCCCCCGGCGCCAACGATCCCTGCACGGTGGACGGCACGGTGTACTGCCTGCGCAACGACCTCTCCCAGACCGTGCTCTGGTACAACACCGCGCTGATGAAGCAGTGGGGGTACCGGGTTCCGGCGACGTGGCCGGAGTACCAGGCGCTGGGGCAGAAGGTGGCCACCGAGCACCCGGGCTACCTGGTCGGGGCGGCGGGTGACACGTTCACGCCGGAGATCTACCTCTGGGCGAGCAAGTGCGGCGCCAACCGGATCACCGGCCCGAAGGCCGTCACGGTCACCGCCACCGAGCCGAACTGCACGCGGATGGCGCAGCTGCTGGACACGCTGATCAAGGCCGGCAGCATGTCCACCAGCAGCGTGTTCAGCTCCGACTTCGACAAGAACTCCGCGGACAAGATCCTCGTGCTGCCCGGCCCGTCCTGGTACGGCGGCTCCCTGTTCAAGGAGACCTTCAAGACCCCGGCGGGCCAGGTGGCCGTCGCCCCGATGCCGCAGTGGCCCGGCGACCCGAGCCCTTCGGCGGGCAACGTCGGCGGCGGGACGTGGCTGCTCTCCGCGCACAGCCACCACCTCAAGGCCGCCACGGACTTCCTCACCTGGGTCACCACCTCGGACGACTACCAGGGCAAGCTCGCGCCCGGTTACCCCGCGCACCGGCAGGCCGCGAAGACGTGGCTGGCGAACCAGGCCGCCTCCGGCTACTACGCGGGGGACATCGCCGGGCCGCTGCAGACCGCGGCCGGCCAGATCTGGTCCGGCTGGGGCTACGGCCAGTTCAGCCAGGAGGCGATCTGGGCGGCCACCGTCACCCCGGGCCTGACGGCGGGCAAGACCATCGTGTCGCTGCTCCCGGCGTGGCAGAGCGCGATCGAGAACTACGCCCGGTCCACCGGCTACGAAGTCAAGCAGCAATGAGCGCGCCGGTGGCCGGGCGACGGCGGTCCGGCCGGGCGGGCTACGGCTTCGTCGCCGCCTACGTGGTGCTGCTCATCGTGTTCGGCGTCGTCCCGACCGGCTACGCGATTTCCTTCGCGGTCACCGACGCGGGCGGTGGCTTCACCGGGCTCACGAACTTCGCGACCGCGGCACGGGACTTCCGGTTCGCCGCGGCCGCCGGGCACGTCGCGCTGTACCTGGTCTTCTGGCTCGCGGCGCTGGTGGTGTTCGTGGTCGGCCTGGCCTTGCTGCTGCACCGCATCGGCGCGCGCACCGCCGGCCGGGCCCTGCGGTTCCTGTACTACATCCCGGGCGCCCTCGCCGGCGCGGCGAGTGTGCTGGTGTGGCTGTTCATGCTGGACCCGGCCGTCAGCCCGGCCGGGTTCCTGCTGCGGGGCCTGGGGTTCGACACGTTCGGCCGGGTCGTCGCGTTCGAGCACCTGCCGGTGCTGTTCACGCTGATCGCGTTCTGGACCGGCGCGGGCGGGTGGATCGTGGTGCTGTACGGGGCGTTGAACACCATCTCCCCCGACGTCCTCGAAGCGGCCCGGATCGACGGCGCCGGTGCCTGGCAAACCGCGTGGCGGATCCAGCTCCCGTTGCTGCGCAAGTGGATCGTCTACATGGTGATCCTGGCGTTCGCCGGTGGCACCCAGCTGTTCGTGGAGCCACAGCTGCTGTCACAGGCCAGCGTCGGCGTGGCCGGCCGGGACTACTCGCTCAACCAGCTGTCCTACGACTTCGCCTTCCAGAACGACGACGTCGGCACCGCGGCCGCCATCTCGGTCGAGCTGCTGGTGGTCGGCCTGGTCGTGGCGGCCGTGTTCGTGACCCGGTCGAGGTTCTTCGATGCCGATTGACCTCGAGCGGCCGCCCGCACCGGCCCGCACCGCGGCCGTCCCCCGGTCCCGGGCCCCCCGGGGACGCCGGCTGCCGAACCCCCTGCCCGGCGTCGTCCTCGCGCTGTTCGTGCTGTTCTTCGTGCTGCCGGTGCTGTGGCTGGTGCTGGCCGCGACCAAGACCGACCAGCAGCTGGTGCACGGCCATCCACTGTCCTTCGGCTCCTGGCGGGCGCTGGGCGGCAACTGGGCCGCGCTGGTCTCCTACCAGGGCGGCGCGATCTTCGGCTGGCTGGGCAATTCGGCGCTCTATTCGTCCTTCGCGCTCGTGATCACGCTGTTCGTGGCGGTGCCCGCCGGGTACGCGCTGGCCAAGACCGAGTTCCGCGGCCGGCACGTGCTGCTCGTGACGACCCTGGTCGTCATGCTCATGCCGAACGCCACCCTGGTGGTGCCGTTGTTCCTGGAGCTCAACACCGTGCACCTGATCGGCACGATGTGGTCGATCGTCCTGCCGTACGCCTTCTACCCCTTCGGGGTGTACCTGGCCTACATCTACTTCACCACCGCCCTGCCGAAGGACCTGCTCGACGCCGCGCGGCTCGACGGCTGCTCGGAGTTCGGCGTGTTCCGCCGGGTCGCCCTGCCGCTGGCCACGCCGGTGGTCGCGCTGGTCGGGTTCTTCAGCTTCGTGGCCAACTGGACCAACTACTTCCTGCCGTACGTGATGCTGCCGGAGAGCGGCCGGTTCCCGGTCCAGGTCGGCCTCGGCACCCTGCTCAACGACGTCCCGCAGTTCAACCCGACCGTCGGCGGGCTCGCCGTCGAGCGTCCGGTGCTGGCGCTGGCCACGCTGCTGGCGATCACCCCGGTGCTCGTCGTGTTCCTGTTCTCCCAACGGTTTCTCGTCACCGGCATGCTCGCCGGAGCCACCAAACACTGATCCGCCCACGCGAACGGGAGGACGCCAGGGATGGACCCCGTGATCACGGCCTCGGTGCCGCTACTCGAACCGCCGGGCTGGGCACTGGCCCAGCGCGGCCTGTTCGACCTGCTCGACCGCGCCTGGCGCGCGTTCGACCACGGCTTCACCGGCCCGGACGGACGGCTGGCCTACCGCGGCCGGCTCTCCACCCGTGACGGCGTGGACGACTTCTACGAGACCTTCTTCAACTGGCCGCAGCTCTACCTGCTCGGCGGGGCCGACGACCTGCTCCCCGCGGCCGAGCGGCACTGGGAAGGCGTCACCCGCCAGCTCACCGAGCTGGGGATGCTGCACGAGGAGTACGAACGCGGGTACGACTGGTTCCACCAGGGCGAAAGCCTGCTGCTGTTCTACTTCCTGTGCCTGGCCGCGCCCGGGCGCTGGACCGAGCGGGCCCGCCGGTTCGCCGACCTCTACGTCGACCCCGCGCACGGCAACTACGATCCGGTGCACCGGATCGTCCGCCGTCCGCACAACGGCAGCGACCCCGACCGGGAAGGCCTGTTCGACGGCCGCTCCTACCCCTGGCTGCCCGAAGAAGCCCGGATGTACGGCTTTCCCCTGGACTGGGTTCTGCCGCCCGGAGCCGAGGAGCCCCCGCGCGAGCACGATCCGCGGCTGGGCGACCAGCTGCGGCGCCGAGCCGGCGTCGGCGACACCGCGGTCAACCTGGCCACCACCGGGCTGGTGCTCAACGCGCTGATGCTGACCGGCGAACAGCGGTACCGGGACTGGATCGCCGAGTACGTCGGCGCCTGGTGCGCCCGCGCGGCCGCCAACGGCGGGATCGTCCCGGACAACGTCGCCCCCGACGGCACGGTCGGCGGGCTGCTGGAGGGCCGCTGGTACGGCGGGCACTACGGCTGGTCCTGGCCGCACGGCTGGTACAGCGTCGGGCAGGCCGCCACCGTGGCCGCCCTCGCCGCGGTCGCGGCCACCGGCGACGAATCCTTCCTCGACCTGGTCCGCCCGGCCCTGGACGAGATCATCGCCCAGGGCAAGGTGATGACCTTCGCCGAGGCGGACTCGAGCCTGCAGTCCCGGTGGACCGCCCAGCTCGGCACGGACGTCCGCGCGCCGACGCTGCACGTCCCCTTCCGATACTCCGACCGCGGCTGGTTCGACCACAACCCGATGCTGATGGCCGTGCCCGCCGCGTTGTGGCACCACTCGGCCGCACCGGTCGACCGGGAGCGGATCGAGCGGCTGCGCGCGGCCGGCGGGTACGACTGGACCACCGTGCGGCCGTTCCGCAACAAGGAAGAGGGCGGCCACGAAGAACCCTGGCTCGCCTTCCTCGCCGGGGACGACCCCGCCTACCCGGAGCGCATCCTCGCCGCCGCGCAGGCCCAGGTCCGCCACCGCCTCGCCCGCGTGGAGCGCCACCGCGGCGAGGACGTCGCCGAGGCCGACATCCACCTGTGGCAGCAGGCCAACCCCGTGGTCACCGAGGCGCTGGTCCAGCTGACCTGGGGTGGCCCGCAGGTGCTGTACAACGGCGGCCTGCAGCAGGCTCGCGTGCGCTACCACGACGCCGCTGCCCGGCGGCCCGGCCTGCCGCCTTCGGTGGCCGCGCTCGTCTCCCGCATCGACCCCGAGGCGACCGTCGTCGACCTGGTCAACCTCGCCCCGTCGGCCGACCACGAGGTGATCGTGCAGGCCGGGGCGTTCGCCGAGCACACCATCCGCACCGCACACCACACCGCCTGCGACGACCCGTCCTGGATCGGCGGGCTCTACGACTACGGCCACACCGAGCCCCGGATCACCTCGGCCGCGATCCGCGTCGACGGGCCGTGGCTGACCGTGCGGCTCCCCCGCTCCACCACCGTCCGGCTCACCCTGGGCCTCGACCTGCGCACCCGTCCGCCGTCCTACCGCACCCCCTTCGACGCACCGTAACCCGTCTCCGGAGAGGTCCCCGCCATGCCGCCGCGCACCAGATCCGTGGCTGTCGCGCTCGCCACCGCCCTCGTGGTGACCGCGCTCGCCACGCCGTCCGCCCACGCCGCGACCGTCACGATCGCCGTCGCCCCGAACGGTGACGACGCCAATCCCGGCACCCCCGCCCAGCCGGTCGCCACCCCGGCGAAGGCCCAGCAGCTGGCCCGCGCCCAGGCGGCCGGCAACGACGTCGTCGTGCAGCTCGCCGGCGGCACCTACCGGTTGTCCGCCCCGCTGCGGTTCACCAGCGCCGACTCCGGGCAGAACGGCCACACCGTCACCTGGCAGGCCGCACCCGGCCAGACGCCGGTCCTCTCCGGCGGCAGCCAGGTCACCGGCTGGTCGGTGCAGGACGCGGGCCAGAACATCTGGGTGGCGTCCGTGCCACAGGGCGCCGACTCCCGGCAGCTGTTCGTCGACGGCGCGCTCGCCCCGCGCGCGGCGATCCCGCTCTCCCGCAACGACGTGCAGTTCACCACGTCCGGGATGACCATCACCAATTCCGCGCTGAACTACCTCGCCACGCTGCCTCAGCAGAACCGGATCGAGGTGGAGAGCCAGAACTCGTTCACCGACCGCTACTCCCCCGTCGACCGCATCAGCGGCACCTCGATCGTCATGCAGCAACCGGCGTGGAACAACAACAACTGGGGCTACGACACCCTCGCCAAGCCCTTCGGCGGCGGCCAGCTGTTCCTCGAGAACTCGTATTCCTTCCTCAAGAACACCGGCCAGTGGTACCTGGACCCGCAGGCCGGGAAGCTCTACTACAAGGCACCCGGTGGCTGGGTGCCCGGCAGCCACGACGTCGAGCTCCCGCGGCTGGAGTCGCTGCTGCAGATCAGCGGCACCTACGACAACCCGGTGCGCGGCATCGCCGTCAAGGGCCTGAACTTCGAGCACACCACCTGGCTCACCCCCAGCACGTCGGTCGGGTACGCGAACCAGCAGACCGGCACGTTCCTCCCGGCCGCGGCCCCGATGCCGGGCGACTTCCTGACCTCCTGCCAGTCGGGCTGCAAGCAGTTCGAGGGCGCCCGCAACGGCTGGGCGCAGGCGCCCGCCGCCGTCCAGGTCTCGGCCGCCACGGGGATCACCTTCAGCGGCAACACCTTCACCCACCTCGGCCAGGTGGCCCTCGGGATCGGCAACGACGCGAACGCCCACGCCTCCGGCATCGGCCTCGGGGCGTCGTCGATCACCGTGGACCACAACACCTTCACCGAGAACTCGGGCGGTGGCGTCATCGTCGGCGGGGTGCGCCCCGACGCGCACCACCCCTCCAACCCCGCGATGACCAACAAGGACATCACCATCTCGTACAACACGGTCAGCCGGGTCGCCCTCGACTACCGGGAGATGGCCGGCATCCTGTCGACCTACGCGACGCACACCGTCATCACGCACAACGACGTCGCCAACCTCACCTACGACGGCATCGACGTCGGCTGGGGCTGGGGCGCCAACGACCAGGGCGGCAGCCAGGACTACCGCAACCGCGGCCTGTACGACTACCAGCCCGTCTACACCACGCCGACCACGCTGCGGGACACGGTGGTCAGCTACAACCGCGTGCACGGCACGAAGAAACTGATGCACGACGGCGGGAGCATCTACAACCTCTCCGCCAACCCGGGCAGCTCCATCGACCACAACCACGTTTACGACAACAACCGCACGGTCGGGCTGTACCTGGACGAGGGCTCCCGGTACGTGACCCTGTCGGCCAACGTGATCCAGGACTCCGGGGTCTGGGCCTTCACCAACGCCAACGGGAACAACAACACCAACGACAACACCTTCCGCGGCAACTGGCTGAACGGCGGCGCGACCCAGGTGGCCACCGGGTCGCCGCACAACAACGTCCTGAGCGGGAACGTGCAGGTCAGCGGAACGAACTGGCCGTCGGAAGCCCAGCAGGTCATCGCCGCCGCGGGCACCGGCGGCACCGGGCCCGGCCCGGCCGCGGGCCCGGTGCGGGCGGTGGGCGCGAACAAGTGCCTCGACGTCAACGGCGTCAGCACCACCCCCGGCGCCCAGGTGCAGATCTGGGACTGCCACGGCGGCACCAACCAGTCGTGGGCCCGGACCACCGCCGGTGAGCTGTCCGTCTACAGCGGCGACAGCACCCGGTGCCTGGACGCCTCCGGTCAGGGCACCAGCCCGGGCACCAAGGTCGTCATCTGGAACTGCAACGGCCAGGCCAACCAGCGCTGGCAGGTCAACGCCAACGGCACCATCACCGGTGTCCCATCCGGACTGTGCCTCGACGTCACCGGCTCCGGGACCGCGAACGGCACGGCGATCCAGCTCGCCACCTGCAGCGGGGCGAACAACCAGAAGTGGTCCCTGAGCTGACCGAACTTCCGAAAGGTTTCCCGTCATGTCTTCGTTCGAGTTGTCGAGGCGCAAGCTGATCGCGGTGGCCGGGGTCGCCGCGGCCGCCGGCGTGCTGCGCGTCCGGACCGCGTGGGCCACCGAAGGTCCGAGCAGCTACACCCCGAGCTGGTCGTCGGTCGACCAGCACCCCCCGGCGCCGGAGTGGTTCCAGGACGCCAAGTTCGGCATCTACTACCACTGGGGCGTGTTCAGCGTCCCCGCCTTCGGCAACGAGTGGTACCCGCGGAACATGTACATCGGCGGGTCCAACGAGAACAACCACCACAAGGCGGTGTTCGGCGATCCGTCGGCGTGGCCGTACCAGAACTTCATCAACGGCGCCCGCGACAAGGCGGGCAACTGGGTGCAGTTCGCGCCGAAGCTCAAGTCCGCGGGCGGGAATTTCGACCCCGCCGAGTGGGCCCAGCTGTTCGCCGACGCCGGCGCGAAGTTCGCCGGCCCGGTCGCCGAGCACCACGACGGGTACTCGATGTGGAACAGCGCCGTCAACGAATGGAACTCGGTCAAGACCGGGCCCAAGCTGGACCTGCTTCGGCTGCACGCGGACGCGATCCGCGGGAAGGGCCTCAAGCTGCTGACGGCGCTCCATCACGCTTACCACTTCACCGGCTACTACGACCACGTGCCGAACCAGCCGACCGAGTCGTTGCGCCGGCTGTTCGGCCAGAACGGCCGGACCGCGGAGAACCAGCTCTGGTACGACAAGCTCCGGGAGGTCGTCGACGGCTACCGGCCCGACCTCGTCTACCAGGACTTCAACCTGACCCAGGTCGACGAGGCGCAGCGGCTGAACTTCCTCTCGCACTACTACAACCAGGCGGTGGCCTGGAACTCCGACGTCGTCGCCACCTACAAAGACGGCTTCGACAACCGCGGCGAGGTCTTCGACTTCGAGCGCGGCGGACCGGGGGACCTCATGAGCCCCTACTGGATGACCGACGACAGCATCTCCAGCTCCAGCTGGTGCTACACCACCGGCATCGGCTACTACTCGATGAAGGCCATCCTGCACTCGCTGCTCGACCGGGTCAGCAAGAACGGCACCATGCTGCTGAACATCGCCCCGATGGCCGACGGCACCATCCCGGCCGGACAGCGCTCGATCCTGCTCGGCATCGGGAACTACCTCAAGCGGTTCGGCGAATCCGTCTACGGCACCCGCGCCTGGGCCGTGTACGGCGAGGGGCCGACGAAGATGGGCGGCGGTTCGTTCACCACCCCGGTGGAAGGGACCCGGACCGACGTGCGGTTCACCCGCAGCAAGGACAACACGGTGCTGTACGCGACCGTGCTGGGCTGGCCCGGCAGCACCTTCCCCATCACGACCCTCGGTGCGAACCGGATCAACGTGGGCAACCTCGTCTCGGCCCAGCTGCTCGGCCCGGACGCCGGTGCCGCCACGACCCTGCCCAGCCCCACCCAGGACGCCTCCGCGCTGCGCGTCCAGCTGCCTTCGGCCAACCCGCCGTTCGACGCGCCGGCCTACGTGGTGAAGCTGACGTTCTCCGGGCAGGTCCCCACGCCCGGCTCCGGCCCGCTGCCGACCGGCTGGGCCCGGATCGCCAACGTCGCCACCGGTCTCGTGCTGGACAGCGGCGGCACCGTCGCGGCCGGCTCCCCGCTCAAGCAGTGGAACTGGGACGGCAGCACGAACCTGCAGTGGCAGCTGACCGACGCGGGTGGCGGTTACGTCCGGATCGTCAACCGCACCAACGGGATGGTCGCCGACAGCCGGGGCAACACCGCCAACGGCGCCACCTGCGCGCAGGCGACGTGGACCGGCGCCACCAGCCAGCAGTGGCGGCTGAACAGCCTGGGCACCGGCCGGTACCAGATCGTCAACCGGGGCACCGGGACCGCGCTCGACGGCATGGGCAGCACCGCCGCCGGTGCGAATGCGGGCCTGTGGGTACCCAACAGCAGCACGAACAACCAGTGGACCATCACCGGCACGTGACGGCGGATCATCGAGGAGACCAGATGCGAACACGGCTCAAGTGGCTCGCCGCGGCCGCGGCGGTCCTGGCGGCCGGCGCTGTCCTGTCGAGCACCGTCCTGCCGGGCACCGCCACCGCCGAATCGAACGGCGGGATCCGGGTCCTGCCCCTCGGCGATTCCATCACCGAAGGCACGCAGGTACCCGGCGGGTACCGGATCGGGCTCTGGCAGCGGGTCACGGCGGGCGGTTACCAGGTCGACTTCGCCGGCTCCCAGTCCAACGGCCCGGCCACGCTCGGCGACCACGACCACGAGGGCCACCCGGGCTGGCGCATCGACCAGGTCGACGCGAACATCGCCGGCTGGCTGCGCACCAGCACCCCGCACACGGTCCTGCTGCACCTCGGCACCAACGACATCCTGCAGAACCACGACGTCGCCCACGCGCCCGACCGCCTGTCCGGCCTGGTCGGCCGCATCACCGGGACGGCACCGGACGCCGAGGTCTTCGTCGCGACGATCACGCCGCTCGCCGGCGACGCACGGGAGTCCGCGGTCCGCACCTTCAACGCGGCGGTTCCCGGGATCGTGCAGCGCAACCAGAACGCCGGCAAGCACGTGCACCTGGTGGACATGCACTCCGCACTGACCGCCGCCGAGCTGATCGACGGCGTCCACCCCACGGCCGCCGGTTACGACAAGATGGCCGCGGCGTGGTTCACCGCGCTGAAGTCGGTCCCGGGCAGCATCGGCACCCCCGGCGCGACCCCGGCCCGGCAGATCTTCGGCGCACAATCGGGCCGGTGCGCCGACGTCCCGGCGTCCGCGGACGGCACCGCGGTGCAGGTGCAGGACTGTGGCGGGCCGACGTGGACGCCCACCGGCAAGCAGCTGACGGCCTACGGGACGAAGTGCCTGGACGCGTCCGGGCAAGGCACGGCCGACGGCACCCCGGTGATCATCTGGAACTGCAGCGGCCAGGCCAACCAGCAGTGGAACGTCAACGCCGACGGCACGATCACCGGCGTGCAGTCCGGCCGGTGCCTCGACGCGACCGGCGGGGGCACCGCCGCCGGCACCAAGCTGATCCTGTGGACGTGCCACGGGCAGGTGAACCAGAAGTGGACGCTGCGCGCGGCAGCGTGACCAAAACGGCGGCGATCGGCGCCGCGGTGGTGCCGGCGCGAAACTTTCGCGCTCGGCACCGCCTGGTCCGCGCAGGTGAATCGTCATTTCCCGCGGGTGCGGGCGAATTCCGAAAATTGATCACAGCCATCCTCTTTGCTCCGGCCTGCCACTGTGGTTTCATCGGTACCACTCAGGTTGAGAGCGCTCCCAGAACAACGCCACAACGACGTGGAGGCGACACATGAAACTGAGGCAGGCTTTGTCCGCCGCGCTGCTCGCCGCGGCCGGTCTCGCGGCACCGGTCGCCGTCGCACCGGTCGCGCACGCGGACACGCTCATCTGCGACCAGTACGGATCGACCACCATCGGCGGCCGGTACGTCGTCATGAACAACCGGTGGGGCAGCAGCGCCCAGCAGTGCATCAACGTCACCGGCAGCGGGTTCCGGATCCAGACCCAGCAGGGCTCCACCAGCGGCGGGGCGCCGCTGTCGTACCCGGCGATCTACGTCGGGTGCCACTACGGGAACTGCTCGCCCGGCACGAACCTGCCCCGGCAGCTCAGCCGGATCGGCAGCGCGTCGACGTCGATCTCCTACAACTACGTCGGCGGATCGGTTTTCGACGCCTCCTACGACATCTGGATGGACCCGACCGCGAAGACCAACGGGGTCAACCAGATGGAGCTGATGATCTGGTTCAACCGCACCGGCGGGGTGCAGCCCGTGGGCGGCCGGGTCGGCACCACCACCATCGGCGGCCGGAGCTGGGAAGTGTGGCAGGGCAACAACGGCGGCAACGACGTGGTGTCCTACGTGGCCCAATCGACCATCTCGAGCTGGTCGTTCAACGTGATGGACTTCGTCAACGACGTCGACAACCGCACCCGCGTCGACCGCTCCTGGTACCTCACCAGCATCCAGGCCGGGTTCGAGCCGTGGAGCGGCGGCGTCGGCCTCGCGGTCAACTCGTTCTCCGCCAACGTCGGCTAGTCCACGACCGGAAGGACCGGCCGGGCGTCACCGAAGACGCCCGGCCGGTGACGGCGGATTTCCGCTTTTTGCCCTGACGTGTTAGCGCTAACAGACGTGCCCGGCCCGCTCTCCTCCCCCACCGTCCGGAAAGAAGCGATGATGCCCGCTCGCACCCGCCCACGGGTCCTGCACCTGCTCGCCGCGGCCGCCGCCGCGCTGGCGATGTCGGTCACGGCACCGGCCTCGCCCGCCGCGGTCGCCGCGCCCGGCAGCCCGGCGCCGACCCCGCCGCTGGGGTGGAACAGCTGGAACAGCTTCGGCTGCAACGTCAGCGAAACCACCATCCACCAAGCCGCCGACGCCATGGTCTCCTCCGGCATGCGCGAAGCCGGCTACCAGTACATCGTCGTCGACGACTGCTGGTTCGACCCCCAACGCGACAGCGCCGGCAACCTGCGCGGCCACGCCTCGAAGTTCCCCAGCGGTATGAAAGCCCTGGGCGACTACATCCACGCCCGCGGCCTCAAATTCGGCATCTACCAAGTCCCCACCGACCGCACCTGCGCCCAGCGCACCGGCACCTACCCCGGCTCCACCGGCAGCCAAGGCCACGAAACCCAAGACGCCCGCACCTTCGCCTCCTGGGGCGTGGACTACCTCAAGTACGACTGGTGCTCCCCCGCCGGCACCCGCGACGAACAAGTCACCCGCTTCGCCCGGATGCGCGACGCCCTCCGTGCCACCGGCCGCCCCATCGTCTACAGCATCAACCCCAACAGCTACCACGCCATCACCGGCGACAAGTACGACTGGGGCCAGGTCGCCGACCTCTGGCGCACCACCGAAGACCTCCTCGACATCTGGCAGAACGGCAACACCAACAGCTACCCCATGGGCGTCGGCAACGTCCTCGACGTCACCGCTCCGCTGGCCGCCCAAGCCGGCCCCGGCCACTGGAACGACCCCGACATGCTCGTCGTCGGCCGCCCCGGCCTGTCGTTGACCGAATCGCGCGCGCACTTCGCCCTGTGGGCGCTGATGGCCGCGCCGCTGATGGCGGGCAACGACATCCGCACCATGTCCGCCGATGTCAGCGCGATCCTGCGCAACCCCCGGCTGCTCGCCGTCGACCAGGACAGCCTCGGCGCCGGCGGCCGCCGGGTCCGCGACGACGGCAACACCGAGGTCTTCGCGAAACCCCTCGCCGACGGATCGGTCGCGGTCGGGCTGCTCAACCGCGGCAGCGCCACCGCCACCCTCAGCACCACCGCGGCGCAGGCCGGGCTGTCCGGCACGTCGTTCACCCTGACCGATCTGTGGACCGGCGGCACCTCCACCACCACCGGCACGATTTCCGCGAGCGTGCCCGCCCACGGCGTCGCCGCCTACCGGATCTCCGGTGGATCCCCGCTGGCCGCCACGACCTCACGGCTGCGCGACGCCGGCTCGAACCGCTGCCTCGACGTCGACAACGCCTCGACCGCCTCCGGCGCCGGCACCCTCATCTGGGACTGCCAAACCGCCGCCAACCAGCTTTGGACCACCTGGGCCAACGGCGAAATCCGCGTCTTCGGCGACAAATGCCTCGACGGCACCACGAGCGGCGCCCGCGTGCTCAGCCGGTCGTGCACCGGACAAGCCGGCCAGCAGTGGACCCTCGGCCAGGACGGAGCGATCCGCAACACCGGATCCGGACTGTGCCTGGACGTCGAAGGCGCCAGTACCGCCAACGGCGCGCACGCCATCCTCTGGGCCTGCAACGGCCAAGCGAACCAGAAGTGGACCCGCGCCTGAACCCGGAAAGGCGCTTCGAAAACCGATCTTCGGAAGGCGCGAAGAATGAAACTTACACGAAATACGTGGTCACGCGCGCGGCACCCGGATACGCTGGTAAACCGAGCCTAATTCGGCGATACCCCGCATCCGTCCGCCATTTCCGGCGCCGGTCGCCACCACATACCCCAGGAATTGCCTCCCCGCGGTAACCGAAGGATTCCCCGATGAAACTCGCGAAGACCATCGCCGGTGTGCTGGCGGCCTGCGCCGTGCTCGGTGCGGCGCCCGCGGGTGCGGCTGCGGCGGCCACCGCCGCCGCGGTGCCGATCATGCCGCTGGGCGATTCGATCACCCAGGGCGGGTCGATCGGCGGCTACCGCCTCGACCTCGGCGCGAAACTGCGGGCCGACGGGCGCGCGATCGACTTCGTCGGCTCGCTGGCCGACGGACCGGCCGGCATGCCCGACCGCAACCACGAAGGTCACCCGGGCTGGACCATCGCCCAGATCGACGGATCAGTCTCGGGCTGGCTGACCGCGTTCCACCCCCGCACGATCCTGCTCCACATCGGCACGAACGACATGTACGGCAGCGACCCGGCCGGCGCGCCGCGGCGGCTCTCGGCGCTGGTCGACCGGATCACCGGCCAGGCCCCGGACACCGAGCTCTTCGTCGCCACCATCATCCCCATCCGGTTCGCCGACCCGGCGGTGCGCACCTTCAACGCGGCGATCGCGCCGGACCTGCGGGCCAAGGCCGCCGCCGGCAAGCGCGTCCACCTGGTCGACATGTACCCCTCCGCCGCCGTCTCCGACCTGCCCGACGGCATCCACCCCAACGCCGCCGGCTACAGCAAGATGGCCACCACCTGGTACAACGCGCTCAAGGCGGTGCCGGGCAGCATCGGCGGGGACCCACCGCCTCCGACGGGGGACGGCCCGTGCACCGCGACGCCGCGGGTCGTGGGCAGCTGGAACGGCGGCTTCCAGGGCGAAGTGACCGTCGCGAACGGCGGCACCGCCGCCCTCACCGGCTGGACCGTGCGATTCACCCTGCCCGGCGGCCAGAGCGTCACCCGGATCTGGGGCGGCACGGCGAGCGGCACCAGCCCGGTCACGGTGCGGAACGTCGATTACAACGGCGCGCTCGGCACCGGAACCTCCACGACTTTCGGCTTCCTCGTGTCCGGTCCCGGCGCGGCGAGCCTCGACGCGGCCACGTGCACCAGCCCGTGACCGCGCACCCCGTACCCCACGAATGAAGGTGTGAACATGAAGATGACATCGCGGTCACTCTCCCGCGCCGCGCTGGCTTCGGCTTTCCTGGCGACGTCGCTCGGGGTTTCGCTGGTGCTGGCCACCTCCGCCGGCGGCGCGGCCTCGACGCTCGGCGCGTCGGCCGCCCAGAGCGGCCGGTACTTCGGCGCCGCCGTCGCGGCCGGCAAGCTCGGCGACTCGACCTACGTGAACATCCTGAATCGGGAATTCAACATGGTCACGCCCGAGAACGAGATGAAGTGGGACGCCACCGAACCCAACCGGGGCCAGTTCAACTACAGCGGCGGCGACCGGATCCTCAACCAGGCGGTGAGCACCGGCAAGCGGGTGCGCGGGCACGCGCTGCTGTGGTACCAGCAGGAACCGGGCTGGGCGCAGCGCATGGAAGGCTCCGACCTGCGCCAAGCCATGATGAACCACGTCACCCAGGTGGCCACCCACTACAAGGGCAAAATTTACGCCTGGGACGTCGTCAACGAGGCGTTCGCCGACGGCGGCAGCGGCGGCCGGCGTGACTCCAACCTGCAGCGCACCGGCAACGACTGGATCGAAGCCGCCTTCCGCGCCGCGCGGGCCGCCGACCCCGGCGCGAAGCTCTGCTACAACGACTACAACACCGACGGCGTCAACGCCAAGAGCACCGGCATCTACAACATGGTGCGCGACTTCAAGTCCCGCGGTGTCCCGATCGACTGCGTCGGCTTCCAGTCCCACCTCAGCGGCAACCCGCCCGGTGACTACCAGGCCAACCTCCAGCGGTTCGCCGACCTCGGCGTCGAAGTCCAGATCACCGAGCTCGACATCTCCGGCAGCAACCAGGCCAACGCCTACGGCGCGGTGACCCGCGCCTGCGTGGCCGTCGCCCGCTGCGCCGGCATCACCACGTGGGGCATCCGCGACACCGACTCCTGGCGCGGCGGCGAAAACCCGCTTCTGTTCGACGGCAACGGAAACAAGAAGGCCGCGTACAACAGCGTCCTCGACGCCCTGAACGCCGCCACGCCGACCAGCCCGACGACCCCCACGACGCCGACCACCCCGACCACGCCCACGACGCCCACCACGCCCACGACCCCGACCACGCCGAACCCCAGCGGCTGCAGCGCTTCGGTTTCGCTGAACTCGTGGAACGGCGGCTTCGTGGCCACGGTGAAGGTCACCGCGGGAAGCTCCGCTCTCAACGGCTGGCGGGTGACGACGGGCCTGCCCGGCGGCGCGGCCGTGACCAGTTCCTGGAGCGCGAGCAACAGCGGCACCACCGGCAGCGTCACCTGGTCCAACGTCTCCTACAACGGCAACGTCGCGGCCGGGCAGTCGACCGAGTTCGGCTTCCAGGGCACCGGCAGCGCCGAGGGCATCACGTCGACCTGCGCAGCGAGCTGACCCGCTCCCCGACGAAGGAGAGAACCATCGTGCACCACCGAAAGCGCGTGCTCGCCTGGATGACCGCGGCCCTGTGCGCGATGGCGCTCCTGCCCGGCACCGCGCACGCCGACAACCCGATCGTGCAGCAGATCTACACCGCCGACCCGGCACCGCTGGTGCACAACGGCCGCGTCTACCTCTACACCGGGCACGACGAGGACGGCTCGACCTACTTCACCATGAAGGACTGGCGGGTCTGGTCGTCCGCGGACATGGTCAACTGGACCGACCACGGCTCGCCGATGAGCCTGGCGACGTTCAGCTGGGCCAAACAGGACGCGTGGGCCGGGCAGGCCGTCGAACGCAACGGCAAGTTCTACTGGTACGTCCCGGTGGTCAACCGGGCGACCGGCCGGATGGCCATCGGCGTCGGCGTCGCGGACAGCCCCACGGGGCCGTTCCGCGACGCCATCGGCCACCCGCTCGTCGAGAACGGCGAGATCGACCCGACCGTCTTCATCGACGACAACGGGCAGGCGTACCTGTACTGGGGCAACCCCAACCTCTCGTACGTGCGGCTCAACACCGACATGACGTCGTACTCGGGCGGGATCAACCAGATCCCGCTCACCACGGCCGGGTTCGGCACGCGCCCGAACGGCGGCAGCCGCCCGACGATGTACGAGGAAGGCCCCTGGGTCTACAAGCGCAACGGCACGTACTACAACGTGTTCGCGGCCAAGTGCTGCTCGGAGTTCATCGCCTACTCCACCTCGCCCGGCCCCACCGGCCCGTGGACCTACCGCGGCACGGTCATGCCCACGCAGGGCGGCAGTTTCACCAACCACCCCGGGATCATCGACTACAAGGGCGGCTCGTACTTCTTCTACCACAACGGTGCCCTGCCGGGCGGGGGCGGCTACACCCGCTCGGTGTCGGTGGAGAAGTTCGCCTACAACGCCGACGGCAGCATCCCCACCATCAATATGACGAACAGTGGGCCGCCGCCGGCCGACACGCTGGATCCCTTCGTCCGGCAGGAAGCCGAGACGATCAACCGGGAATCGGGGATCGAGACCGAACCGGCGTCCGAAGGCGGCATGAACATCGGGTGGATCGAGAACGGTGACAACGTCAAGGTCCGCAACGTCGCCTTCGGCGCGGGCGCGAAGACGTTCACCGCCCGAGTCGCCTCCGCGAGCTCCGGCGGCACGATCGAGGTGCGGCTGGGCAGCGCCACCGGAACGGTCGTGGGGCGCTGCACCGTCGCGGGCACCGGCGGCTGGCAGACGTGGACGTCGGTGTCCTGCCCGGTCAGCGGAGTGACGGGCACGCAGGACCTGGTCCTGCGGTTCACCGGCGGCAGCGGTTACCTCTTCAACGTCAACTGGTGGCAGTTCTCCGCCTGATGCGGAAAGGACAGACGTGGTGTCACGCCGACAATCCCGGGCGGCCGTCTCGGCCCTGCTCGCCGCGACCGGCCTCGCCGGCGCCGTCCTGGTGGCGACCCCGGCCGCGCACGCCGCGGCCGGGTGCTCGGTCACCTATTCGAAGACGTCCGAATGGCAGGGCGGCTTCGGCGCGTCCGTGTCGGTCACCAACCTGGGCGACGCGGTCAGCGGGTGGACGCTGGAGTGGTCGTTCGCCTCCGGTCAGCAGGTGGGCCAGCACTGGAACGCGGTGATCACCCAGGCCGGCACCCAGGTCAGCGCGAAGAACGTCACCTACAACACGACCATCCCCACCGGCGGCAAGGCCGAATTCGGCTTCAACGGCTCGTTCACCACGGCCAACCCGGACCCGGCGTCGTTCCGGCTGAACGGGAACCTGTGCACCGGGGGTGTGGATCCCACGACCCCCACCACGCCGACCACCCCCACGACCCCGACCACCACGACCACCCCGAACCAGCCGTCGACGTTCACGAACCCGGTGCTGTGGCAGGACTTCGCCGACGTCGACATCATCCGGGTCGGCAACGCCTACTACTACTCCGCCTCGACGATGCACTACTCGCCGGGCGCGCCGATCCTGCGCTCCTACGACCTGGTGAACTGGGAGTTCGCCGGGCACTCCGTGCCCAAACTGGACTTCGGCGCGAAGTACGACATGAGCGGCGGACGCGGCTACGTGCGCGGCATCTGGGCGTCGTTCTTCAACCACCGCGCCAGCAACGACACTTTCTATTGGGGCGGCTGCGTCGACTTCGCCAAGACCTACATCTACACCGCCACCGCGGTGGACGGCCAGTGGTCGAAGCACGCCACGATAGACAAGTGCTACTACGACGCCGGCATGCTCGTCGATGACGACGACACCATGTACGTCGCCTACGGCAACACCACCCTGAGCGTGGCCCAGCTCTCGAAGGACGGCAAGTCCGAAGTCCGCTCACAGCAGGTCTTCCAGACCCCCTCGAACATCGGTACGCTCGAAGGATCCCGGTTCTACAAGCGCAACGGCAGCTACTACATCTTCGTGACCCGCCCGGCCAACGGCCAGTACATCCTCAAGGCCAGCAGCCCCTTCGGGCCCTACACCGTGCAGCAGGTGCTGCTGGACCTGCCGGGCCCCATCCAGGGCGGCGGCGTCCCGCACCAGGGCGGCCTGGTGCAGACGCAGAACGGCGACTGGTACTACCTGGCCTTCGTCGACGCCTACCCCGGCGGACGCGTCCCCGCGCTCGCCCCGGTCACCTGGACGGCCGACGGCTGGCCGCGGCTGCAGACGGTCAACGGCCGCTGGGGCACGACGTACCCGAAGCCGAACCTGCCACCACCACCCCGGCAGGTCGAGCCGATGACCGGCACCGACACCTTCCCCGGCCCGGCGCTGGGACCGCAGTGGGAGTGGAACCACAACCCGGACACCACCAAGTTCTCGGTCGGCAACGGGCTCAAGCTGGCCACGGCCACGGTCACCAACGACCTGTACTCGGCCCGGAACACGTTGACCCGCCGGATCCAGGGCCCCACCTCCACGGCCACGGCCACGCTCGACCTGACCTCGATGCGCGACGGCGACCGCACCGGGCTGGCGATGCTGCGCGACTCCTCGGCGTGGATCGGCGTCAAACGCGACGGCGGCCGCAACCGGGTGGTGATGGTCAGCGGCCTGACCATGGACGGCAACTGGAACACCACCGGCACCGGAACCGAGATCGCGAGCGCCGCCCTGTCCGGTTCGCGGATCTGGCTGCGCGCCAACGCCGACATCCGCCCGGGCACCGGCCGCCAGGCCCGGTTCTCCTACAGCACCGACGGAGTGACGTTCACCCCGCTGGGCACGCCGTTCACGCTCAACAACGCCTGGCAGTTCTTCATGGGCTACCGGTTCGCCGTGTTCAACCACGCAACCCAGGCCCTCGGCGGCGAGGTCACCCTCCAGCGGTTCGACCTGACCACGCCGTAGCACCGGGGACCTCGCCGGTGGTCGCAACCCGGCCGACGAACCGCTACCGGCGGCCGCGCGCCGCAAGACCCGCCCACCGCAAGGCCGGAGGGCCGGAGCCGCGTCGGCTCCGCGCCTCCGGCGATCGGCCCCGCCGTCCGAGCTGGTGCCCACCGCCCGCCACTCACCGGTCCGCCCCCGGTGCGGGTGGACCACCTCCTGCGCGAGCGGCTCACGGGCAGCGAAACCAGGCGGCTCAGCGGGAGCGGGCGGCGACCGCGGAAACCCAGAGCATGGCGGTGATCACCCCGGCGGCCAGCGTCAGGGAGCCGGCCGGACCGCCGGTCATCGCCCACACGTTGCCCAGCAGCAGCGCGGCTCCGGCGATGCCCGACAGCACCGCGTCGCGGCGGTTTCCGGTGCGGGCGAACCGGCGGCCGAGCACGAAGCAGGCGGCGATGAGCGCGATGAACGAGATGCTGCCCGCCGCCATGTGGCCGTACGCGTGCCACGACAGCGCCGCCGGTGGTCCCCCGGGCGTGCCCGCGGGGAAGCCGCCGCCCGCGTCCGGGGGAAGGACACCGGCCGCGATCATCCCCGCGCCGTACACCGCCAGCAGCCGCGAGACCGCTCTGCCGAGGCTGGGCGCGCCGATGAGGACGAGCACGCCCGCGACGGCGAAGTTGGTGATCTGCAGCCAGCCGAGCGCGCCGGTGCTGAGCGCGCTCAACGGGTGGCGGGTCAGGTCGAACCCGTCGCGGGTGGCCGCCTGGGCCAGCGAAACGGTGGTCCACAGCGGGGCCGCGACGGCCAGGCAGGTCAGCCGCGCGGAAACAGCGGGCCGGGCGAGGGTGGTGGTCATGGCGGAGTTCCTTTCCGGAAGGGGGTCAGAAGGAGATGGCGTCGTCGTCGAGGAAGTCCTGCTCGATGCGCGGGGAGGCGTGGATGCACAGCATGCGCAGGGGCTCGGGGCCGACGGCGCGGAACGCGTGCGCGGTGCCCGCCCCGACGACCACGACGTCACCCTCGTGCGCCAGGCCCTCGCCGTCGGTGGTGCGGAAGAGCGCCTGGCCGGCGAGCACCACCCACGTTTCCGAGTACGGGTGCACGTGGGCGTCCGGCCCCTGCCCCTCGGTGTTGTGCACGTGGAAGAAGGAGACGCCGGAGCCGTAGGTCTCGCCTTCGAACCGGGCCGTGCGCCCGCTGCCGATGCGCAGGTCGTCTTCCTTCGCGATGATCACCATGGGAGGGTCCTTTCGGGACGGTTGCGGTGCTGGTGGTGATCTTCGGCCCGGCGCGGCACCCGGGGCATCCGTGGCCACCACGGAACCCACCACGGAGATCCGGCACGGAGACCGCGCCCGGACCCGGTGCGGCATACTCGGGGCCATGCCGACCGCGCCGAGGATCTCGCCGCGCGAGCGCGAAGTCCTGCTGGCGATCGCGGACCGGCTGACCAACGCGGAGATCGCCGAGCGGCTCTACGTGTCGGTGCGGACCGTCGAGAGCCACGTGTCCGCGCTCCTGCGGAAGCTGGACGCCCGCGACCGCCGGGAACTGGCCGCGCGGGCGCCGGGGCTCGCCGTCCCGGCGGGCGAGCCGGCCGGGCTGGTGGTCGGGGCGCCGAAGCCCCCCACCCGCTTCGTCGGGCGGACGGCCGAGCGCGACGCCGTGGTGCGGCTGGTGGCCGAGAGCCGGGTGACGACCGTCCTCGGCCCGGGCGGGATGGGCAAGACACGGCTGGCCGTGGCCGCCACCGAGGCCGCGTCGGCGCGGTTCCCGGACGGCGCCACCTTCGTCAACCTCGTCCCCAGCCGGCCCGGCTCGGTGCTCGAGTCGGTCGCGGCCGGGCTCGGCGTGGTCCCCCGCCCGCAGCAGCCGCTGGCCGACGCGGTCGCCGCGCACCTGACCGGCCGGACGCTGCTGGTGCTGGACAACTGCGAGCACGTGGCCGACGACGTCGCCGACGTGATCGCCGCGCTGACGGCCGCGAACCCGCGGCTGAGCGTGCTGACGACCAGCCGGGAACGGCTCGGCGTGCCCGGCGAAACGGTGCTGCAGCTGGGACCGCTGCCGGCCGCCGCCGAGGCGGCGGCCCTGTTCACCGAACGGGCGAAGGCGGTCGATCCGGCGTTCGAGGCCGATCCGGCGCAGGTGGCCGGGCTCTGCCGCGAGCTGGGCGGCTCACCGCTGAACATCGAGCTCGCCGCCGCGCGGGTGGCGTCGCTGGGCATCGGCGGGCTGCGCGCCGGGCTGGCCGACGATCCGCTGCGCCTGCTGGCCGCCGGACGCGGCCAGGACCGGCACCGGTCGCTGCGTTCGGTGCTCGAGTGGAGCCACCGGCTGCTGACCGCCGAGGAACGCACGGTGCTGGCCCGGGTCTCCCGGTTCCGCAACGGCTTCACCCTCGACGACGTGGCGGCGCTGTCCCCCGACCTGTCCCTCGGCGCGGTGTCCGACCTGCTCGGGCGGCTGGTGGACAAGTCCCTCGTCACCGCGCACCGGGAAACGGGCACCTGGACGCTCTTCGACGGCGTCGCCCGGTTCGCGCGCGAGCGGCTGGACGGTTCGGCGGAGGCGGCCGAGGTCACCGCCCGGTACCGGCGGTGGGCCGCCCGCCGCGCGCGGGAGCTGACCGGCCGGCTCGGCGGCGACTGGCGGGACGAGTTCGACCGGGTGGCCGACGACCTGCGTGCCTGCGTCGCGGACACCGGCGCGACGCCGGACGAGCAGGGCCACGACCTGGCCGCGGACCTGGCGCGGCTGGCCTACGCACGCGGCTTCCTGGCGGAGGCGGTGGCCTGCTGGCGCACGGCCGCGGACCGGGCGCCGACCGCCGCGGCCGCCGCCGCGGACCTGGCCCGCGCGGGCAGCTGCACGCACCTGTTCACCCACGCCCGCGACCACTACGACCTGCTGCTCGCCGGCGTCGAGCGCGCCGCGGGGGACCCCGCCACCCGGGCGGCCGGCCTGGCCGCCGCCGTCGTCCTGGCCGAACGGTTCCGCGGCGCCGGCTTCGTCACCGACCCGGTGCCGGACGCCGAACTGGACCGGATGCTCGCCGAGGCCGCCGGTTCGGCCGCCGGCTCACCGGCGGCGGAGGCCCACGTCGCCGTCGCCCGCGCCTGGCGGTCCGGATCCGGGCCGCAGTCGGTCGACGCCGACGCCGCCGAGCGGGCCGTGGCCGCGGCTGCGGGCGACCCGCTGCTGCTCAGTGCCGCGCTGGACGCCCGGTGCACGGCGCAGGCCCTCGCCGGCCGTCCGGACCGGGCGCACCGCACCACCCAGGAGCGCCTCGCCCTCGTCACGACGCTGGACCGCACCGACCCGCACGCGGCGCTGGAGGTGCTGGACGCCTTCCGCTCCGCGATCACCTACGCCGTCGCCACCGGGTCGCCGGCCGAAGCGCTGGCCCTGAGCAGGCGCGCGGCCGGCGATCCGGCGCTGGCCGGGCACCCGTACTGGGGTACGAGCGGCCTGGTCACCACCCTGGCACTGACCGGCCGGTTCGCCGAAGCCCGCACGGCCGCCGACGAGCTGTGGCACGCGACGGCCGGCCACGGGCCACCACGCAACGCCACCCTCGGCGTGCCGCTGCTGGCGGCCGCGCTGGCCGCCGGCCTGTCCGGCGACGAGCCGTCGATGACCCGGTGGCGGGCCCGCGCGGCCGCCGTCGCGGGGGTGGCCACGCCCGCCGCCTCGCCCAACCTCGCCCCGCTGGACGCGTTCGTCCGGGCCAGGGTGGCCCTGCACACCGGCACCGGTTTCGCCGAACTGCTCCCCGAAGTCGGCGCCACCTTCGCCCCCGGCCGGTTCGACGGCTACGCGGCCGGCCTGGCCGCCGAACTGGCCGTGGTGCTCGACGCCCCGGATGCCGCGCACCACCTCCGGCGCGCCGAGCGGCACGCCGCGCACAACCGCTGGACCGCGGCGGTCCTGACCCGCGCCCACGCCCGCCGCCAGGGCGATGTCGCACTGCTTAAAGAAGCCGCGGACCAGTTCACGGAACTCGGCGCGGCCTTCGAAGCGGAAGCGACCTGACAGCCGGCGGATTCCGCGGACCAGCACCGGCCCGAGCGCCGGCAGCGTCGCCACGGCGAACCCGGCGCCGTCCGTGCGGGGCGGACCGGCGGAGCACCTCGCCGATCAACAGGCCCGCGTCGGGGTCTCCGGCAAGCTGACCCCGAGTCGAAGCGAAGGGCACCACGGTGGCGACGTGCCCCGGTGTGACCAGGGCCCGCCCGATCCGGGGATGCCTTCCCGCATACTGGTGACCTCCCCCGGTGGAAGGAGGCGGCTTGAGCGTGACCGCGGAGACGGGTGCCGGCGCATTCGGGCACCCGGCGTTGTTCTACCGCGGTGCCACCGAATACCTGGCGGGCACCGTGCCGTTCGTGTGGGGCGGCCTCGCCGCGGACGAGCCGGTGGCGGTCGCGGTGCCCGGGGACAACCTCGAGCTGCTGCGGCGGGAACTCGGCGCGGACGCCGCCCGGGTCCGCCTGCTGGACATGACCGAGGCCGGGCGCAATCCCTGGCGGATCATCCCCGGCGTGCTGCGCGCCTTCGCCGACAGCCACCCCGGCCGCCCGGTGCGGATCATCGGCGAGCCGATCTGGGCGGCGCGCTCGGCCGTCGAGTACCCGGCGTGCGCCCAGCACGAAGCCCTGATCAACCTCGCCTTCACCGGCCGGGACGCGACGATCCTCTGCCCCTACGACGTCGATGCGCTCGCCCCGGACGTCCTCGCCGACGCCGAGGTCACGCACCCGGTCCTGATCGACGGCACCGGACGGCGCACCAGCGCCGGGTACGACCCGGCCGCGGTGATCGACCGGTACAACCAGCCCCTGCCCGTGCCGGCAGGGGCCTTCGAACTGGCGGACACCAAGGACCTCGCGGCGGTCCGGGCACTGGCCCACGTCCGCGCGGCCGCCTGCGGGCTGGGCGCCGGCCAAGTCGCCGACGTCGAGGTGGTGGTCACCGAGCTGCTGTCCAACAGCATCGAACACGGCAGCGGGTCCGGCACCGTGCGATTCTGGGGCGCCGACGGCGAGTTCGTCTGCCAGGTCCACGACCGAGGCCGGCTCACCGATCCCCTCGTCGGCCGCCGCCCCGCGACCCCGTACCAACCCCGGGGCCGCGGGCTCCTGCTCGTCAACCAGCTCGCCGACCTCGTCCGCCTGCACACCGGCGAAGACGGCACTACCTTCCGGGCGTACTTCCACGCCTGAGCCTGCGGTGCACGAGGCCGCCCACGACGGCACCGATCGCGACGCCGCCGTACACATCGGTCGGCCAGTGGGCTCGCGTCCGGAGCCGGCTGTAGCACACGGCGGCCGCCAGCGGCGCGAGCGCGGCCCCCGCCGCGGGTGCGCTCAGCGCGACGGCGGTCGTGAACGCGGCCGCTGTCGTCGCGTGGGTGGACGGGAACGCCGGAGACTTCGGCTGCTCGGGCAGCGCCTGGTGGGCCGGCAGCCGGTCCGCGGGCGGCCGCCGGCGCCGGACCACGGCCTTCACGCCGTGCCCGAACGCCATCCCGGCCGCACCCGCCACGAGCCCGCGGCCCGCGGCCCGGCGCCGGGGACCGGGACGCCACGCCAGGACCCCCGCCACGAGGACCCACAGCACACCGCCCTGGGCCACGGTGCTGAGCGCCGTGACCGGCCACGCCGGCCGGGTGACCGGAAGGTCGTTTTCGTCTGGTCCATCCCCTGCCTGGAAAGGTGCTTCGCTCGGCATGGCCACCAATTGCCCGGCCGGGCCCGGGTTCAACCACCCGTTCGTCCACCGTGGAGTATCCACAGTTGACGTTTATCCGCGCGGCGATCGGGTATTCCCCGGCTCGTGATGGCTCTGCGGCGAACCCGGTTCCGCGCGGTGGCCGCCGGGTTCGCGATCGCGGTCCTGGCGGCCGGCTGCGGGACGGACCCGCAGGCCGACACCGTGCACGCCGGCCGGGAGATCCGGGGCCAGCTCGAACTCCTGCGGCTCGTGGTGACCGCCGACCGCGACTCCGTGCCGCCGGTACCCAGCCTTTCCGTCACCGTCCGCGACGCCGCCGACGAGCTCGGCGCGGCCGGCCAGGACGTCGGCGAGCTGACCGACGACCACGCCCGCGCGGCGCTGGCGTCGATCACCGACCGCGCGGTCGTGCTGGCCCACCGGCTCGACGACGGCCTCGGCGACGGCACGGACGAAGGCCTCGACGGGATCGACGCCGAACTGCAGGGCCTGATCGGCGAACTCGCCCGCTGGGGCGTGACCTCGTGAACAAGCGGCTCCTCGCCGTCACGCTCGGCATCCTCACCGCGGTCGGCGGGTTCGTCGACATCGGCGACCTCGTCGAAAGCGGTGTCGTCGGCGCCCGCTACGGGATGGCGATGGTCTGGGTGACGGTCCTCGGGGTGCTCGGGATCTGCGTCTACGCCGACATGTCCGGCCGGATCGTGGCGGTGTCCGGGCGCCCGGTGTTCGACCTGATCCGCGAACGCCTCGGCCCCCGCATGGCGCTGCTCAACCTCGCCGGGTCGTTCCTCATCACGCTGCTGACCGTGTGCGCGGAGATCGGCGGCGTCGCGATCGTCATCGAGCTCGCCTCCGGCGTCGACCGGCTGGTCTGGGTCCTGCCGATCGGCGTGCTCATCTGGCTGGTGGTCTGGCGGGTCGGCTTCGAGCGGATGGAAACGGGCTTCGGCCTCGGCGGGCTCGCGATCGGGGTGTTCGCCGTCGCCGTGTTCTTCCTGCACCCCGACTGGTCGTCGCTCGGTGCGCAGGTCGCCGGGTTCGCCCCGCCGCCGGACCAGGCGCTGCCGACCTACGCCTACCACGCGGTCGCCCTGTTCGCGTCCGCGATGACGCCGTACGAGGTGTTCTTCTTCTCCTCCGGCGGCGTCGAAGAGGGCTGGACCGTCAAGGACCTGCCCGTGCAGCGCGCCAACGTGCTGCTCGGGTTCCCCCTCGGCGGCCTGCTCGCCCTCGCCGTGATGGCCTGCGCCGCGACGGTGCTGTTCCCGGCCGGCATCGACGTGACCCAGGTCAGCCAGGTGGTGCTGCCGGTGACCCTCGCTCTGGGCACCGCAGGCCTGGTGATCGTGCTGATCGGCATCTTCGCCGCCACCTTCGGTGCGGCGCTGGAGACCGGGCTGTCGTCGGGGTACATGCTGGCGCAGTACTTCGGCTGGGACTGGGGCAAGCGCCGCGCGCCGCGCAACGCCGCCCGGTTCCACCTGACCGTCGGCGCCGGTCTGCTGCTCGCGGTGCTGGTGGTGCAGACCGGCCTCGATCCGGTCGGCCTGACCGAGATTTCGCTGATCTTCTCCGCGGTGGCGCTGCCGCTGACCTACCTGCCGGTGCTCATCGTCGCCAACGACCGCGAGTACCTGGGAGAGCACGCCAACCGCCGGTTCAGCAACGCGGTCGGCGTCGTCATGCTCGTCGTGATCGCCGTCGCGGCGCTGGCGGCGGTCCCGCTGCTGATCTTCACCGGGGCGGGCCAATGAACCCGTGGACCGACCTCGGCCTCGTCGACCTGGGCGACGCCCTGCTCGACCGGCAGATCATCGGCGAAGACGGCACGGTGGTCGGGAAGGTCGACGACCTCGAACTGCGCGCCGAGGGCGGGACCTACGTCGTCGACGCGCTGCTCGTCGGCCCGGAGGCGCTCGCCGACCGCCTCGGCGGCCCGGCCGGCAAGCTGCTGCGCCGGATCGGCCGCGGGTTCCGGGCGCGCGCGCCGCAGCGGATCCCGCTGAACGCGATCCGCCGCATCGAGCCGGCGATCGTGGTGACCACGGCCGTCGCGCAGGCCACGAACAGCCCGTCGGAGGACTGGCTGCGGCGCCGGATCATCGGCCGGATCCCGGGAGCGCGCCGTGCGAGCCGGTGAGCTGATCGGCCGTCCGGTCCGCGACGTGACGGGCCGCGACCTCGGCGCGATCCGCGAGATCCGCGCCGAAGCGACCCCGGGCGGGGACGGGATGCCGGAACTGGTGGTGCGCGGGGTGATC
Organism: Amycolatopsis sp. NPDC051045; assembly: GCF_040682955.1. Classification (NCBI taxonomy): domain Bacteria; kingdom Bacillati; phylum Actinomycetota; class Actinomycetes; order Pseudonocardiales; family Pseudonocardiaceae; genus Amycolatopsis; species Amycolatopsis sp. NPDC051045. The sequence continues at coordinate 12,924 of NZ_JBFBCC010000013.1, read as the reverse complement.
GTCGGCCGCACCCGCGTCCGGCTGTTCGGCTACCAGCGCCACGACCAGCGCGGTCCCGCCCCGCTGGTGGCACTCGTCCGCCGGCTGCACCGGCACACCCGCTACGTGCCGTGGGAGGACGTCGACCTGTCCGGCCCCGTGGCCCGCGTGCGGCGGCCGTTCGCCGAACTGGCCCCGCTCGACCGGCCCTGAGCTCGGGTCAAGGGCCGGCGAGGCCGGCCAGCAGGCGGACGTCACAGATCCGACGCGCGCCGGAACGCCCTGCGCAGCAACACCGTGACGGCCGCGCCGAGCAACCAGCCCAGTGCGAAACCGGCGACCGGCGGCCACGGCGGAGGTCGCAGCCACCAGTGGTACGCCGCGGCGCAGCCGGCGGAGAGCACGGCCAGCAGCCCGACCCCTTCGAACGCCAGCCGGGTGGGGTGCACGAAGTTCCAGCCGGTGACGCTGAACCAGCCGCGTGCGGTCGGAGCGGCCAGTGCCGCGGTCCGCCAGGTCTCCCATTGGATGCCGCTCCGCCAGCGACTCCCGGACGTAGCGCCGGATCAGTTTGATGTGGAAGTCGTGCAGGATGTACCGGCTGCCCAGCAGGTACGACGACAGCGGGATCAGCAGCAGCACAGCCAGGTTCGCCGTCCCCGAGACGGCGACACTGGCGATGGCGCCCGCCGAAGCCAGCTGCAGGGCGAAGACGCTCCACTGGGCGGTCGCCCGCCGCTCGACCTCGGCCCGCAACGCCGCGTACTCGGCCAGCATGACCTGGGTGCGGATCGCCGGATCGGGGTCATCACTGTCGTCGCCGTCCGGTTCCCGCATGCCGCCAGGCTCCCACGCCCCTCCCGGCGGCGGGACCGCCGAGCGGCTGGGACCGCCCGGTGTCGCGCGCCGCGGCGTCAGCTCTGGCTGGGGATCTCCATCGCCCGTTCCCAGCCGGACGGCAGGCGGCTGACGTTGAGCGCGTGGTCGAGCCCGCTGGCCGAAAGGGCCCGGCGCACCACCCGGTTGTCGCCCGTGACGATGCGCAGCGTCGCGTTCTCGCGGACCGTGCGCGCCTGGATGCCGCCGAGGGCGGCGAGCCCGGCTCCGTCGAGGAAGTCGACCTCGGACAGGTCGAGCACGAGGACGGGGAACCGGCGGTGCGCCCAGGTGCTCAGCGCCGAACGCACCTGGGGTGCGCTGTCCGCGTCGAGCGCGCCGCGGATCCGGACCATGACCGCGCCGAAGTACGGGCGGATCACCTGGATGTCGAACGCAGTGCGCTGTTCGCGCGCCGACGGCGCTACGGGGATCGCCGTCGCTGGGGGCTGGACGACTAACATTTTTCCACGCCTCATTCGCAGATGACGTGACGAACGGGTCTCGCCAACCCGCTCGTTCGCTGGCAAGTCGGGGGACGGAAGGGTGTTGCTGTACCGCACTTCGCAGCGTAGTCCTTGATCCGAACGGCGCAACCCCGCCAACGGCCGAACCCCACACCCCCGCACGCGACCCGCACGCGCGGCCCTCAAACCACCCATTCGAGTGAATCGCCGCCGTGGCCGGCGCCGTTCATGTCCGAGACCGGTAATCGCAGCGGCTCCCGCGGAGAAGGGGGCAGCGACGGCGAACGAGGCCCCTCGGCCGGCCGCGCCGCAGTGCCTCTCCACCCCCGGGTTCGGCCCAGACCGGGCGAAACGGGCGGGAACCGGGCTGCCGGTGGCCACGACCCACCGCGCCGGGAGGCGGCGAGACCGTGCGGCCTCTTGACAGCTTCGTGCTCCCCGCGCATCCTGAGCAATATCAGGGTTCCTGATATCAAGGCACTCAGTGAGGAGTCGCGCCGATGACCGCAGTCGAGGACCGGCCGGGCACCCGGCCACGGCGGCCCGACGTCGAGCCGGGACAGCTGTTCATCGGTGGCCGGTGGACGGAGACGGCCGCGCGCTTCGACGCCGTCGACCCGTCCACCGGGAAGACCCTCACCTCGGTCGCGCGCGCCTCGGCCGCCGACGTCGATGCCGCGGTGGGCGCCGCCCGCGCCGCGTTCGACGGCTGGGCGGCGACGCCGGGCCGGCAACGGGCGCGGGTGCTGCACCGGGTCGCGGACCTCGTGCGGGCCCGGGCGGACGAGATCGTCGCGGTCGAGAGCGCCGACGTCGGCAAGCCCGTCTCGCTGTGCCGGGCGGTCGACGTCGAGACCGTGGCCGAGCAGTACGAGTACTACTCGGCCTTGGCGCAGGGCCTGGACGGCGCGACGCGGCAGATCCCGATCCCGTCGCACGCCTACACCCGCCGCGAACCGCTCGGGGTGGTCGCCGCGATCACGCCGTTCAACTTCCCGCTGGTCCTCTCCACCTCCAAGATCGCCCCCGCGCTGGCCGCCGGGAACACCGTCGTGCACAAGCCGGCCGAAGACACCTCCCTCAGCGCGTTGCTGATGGCCGGGCTGCTCGCCGAAGCCGGCGTGCCCGACGGCGTGCTCAACGTGGTCACCGGCTTCGGCTCGGAGATCGGGGACGCCCTGCTGACCCACCCCGGCGTGGCCAAGATCGCGTTCACCGGGTCCACCGCGGTCGGCAGGCACGCCGCGAGCGTGGCCGGGCAGGGCCTGAAGCCGGTCACCCTCGAGCTGGGCGGCAACGCCGCGCACATCGTGTTCGAGGACGCGGACGTCGAGCAGGCGGTCGGCGCGGCGATCAAGGCGTTCGTGTTCAACACCGGCCAGTTCTGCATGGGCGGGCCCCGGCTGCTGGTCGCCGACGCGCTGTACGACACGGTCCTGGCCGCCCTCGCCGAAGCCGTGCCGCACGTGCCGGTCGGCGACCCGTTCGACCCCGCGACGGTGGTCGGCCCGATGGCGGGCGAGCGGCACCGGGCGAAGGTGGAGCACTACGTCGAACAGGCCCGCGCCGACGGCGGCCGGATCATCGCCGGCGGCGGGCGGCCCGCCTTCGACGGCGACGTCGCGGGCGGATTCTTCGTCCAGCCGACGGTGATCGCGGATCTGCCGGATTCCTCGAGCGTGGTGCAGGAGGAGATCTTCGGGCCCGTGCTGACGGTGCAGCGCTTCGCCACCGAGGACGAGGCCGTCGCCCTCGCGAACGGCACGCCCTACGGCCTCGCGGCCGGGCTGCAGACCACGAACCTCGCCCGGGCCCACCGCGTCGCCGCGCGGCTGCAGGCCGGGATCGTGTGGGTCAACGACTGGGCGATGCTCGACCCCGCGCTCCCCTTCGGCGGCGTCAAGGACTCCGGCTTCGGCCGCGAATACGGTCCCGAATCCCTCGACTCCTACACGCGGACGAAGTCCGTCGTCATCTCCCTCGCCTGAGCCCAGGAGAAACCTCATGCCCACCACGACCACCGCGGCCGTCGTCGAGTCCGCCGGCGCCGGGTTCGCCCTCCGCGAGGTGGCCCTCGACGAGCTCCGCCCGGACGAGGTCCGCGTCCGGATCGTCGCCACCGGCGTGTGCCACACCGACCTCGGCGTCGCCGCCGGCGCCCTGCCGTTCCCGCTGCCCGGGGTGCTCGGTCACGAAGGCGCCGGGATCGTCGAGGAGGCCGGCTCCGCGGTCACGCGGGTCGCACCCGGCGACCGGGTCCTGCTCAGCTACACCTCCTGCGGCCGCTGCGCGAACTGCCGCGACGGCCACCCCGCCTACTGCGAGACCTGGCTGCCCGCCAACCTGCTCGGCGGGCAGCGCCCGGACGGCACGTCCCCGATCTCCCGCGACGGCACCCCGCTCGGCGGGCACTTCTTCGGCCAGTCCAGCTTCGCCGGGCACGCGGTCGCCGACGAACGCAGCGTCGTCAAGGTGGCCGCGGACGCGCCGCTGGACCTCCTGGCCCCGCTCGGCTGCGGGATCATGACCGGCGCCGGTGCCGTGTGGCACGTCCTGTCCCCCCGGCCGGGCGCCACGCTGCTGGTCACCGGCGCCGGCGCGGTCGGCCTGTCGGCGGTCATGGCCGCGCACCTCACCCCGGCGACCCGGATCATCGCCGTGGACCGGGTGCCCCGGCGGCTCGAACTCGCCCGTGAGCTCGGCGCCACGGACACCGTCGACACCAGCGGGCAGGACCTGGCCGAGACGGTCGGCGAGCTGACCGGCGGCCGCGGCGTCGACGGCGTCGTCGAGACCACCGGCAACGCCGGGGTCCTGCGAACCGCGATCGGCACCCTGGCCGCGCGCGGAACCGCGGTCGTGGTCGGTGCGCCCGCGTTCGGCACCGAGGTGCCCGTGGACGTCAACTTCCTGCTCCCCGGCCGGCACGTCGTCGGCCTCACCATGGGCGACGCGGACACCCAGAGCCTCGTGCCGGTACTGGCCGAGCTCGTCGCCACCGGGCGGTTCCCGCTGGAAAAGCTGGTCACCCACTACGAGTTCGGGCAGATTCAACAGGCGGTGGACGACATGCTCGCCGGTACGACGATCAAACCGGTGCTCCTCCTACGCTCGGGGGGTCCAGGGGGGCTTGCCCCCCGGCTGGGGTCTGGGGCTCGACCCCAGAAGACGCTGTGAAGGAGGCGCAGTGAATTTCCCCGACTTCGGTCTGGGCAGTTGGCCCGCGCGGCGGGCGCGGATCTCGCCGGACCGCACCGCGCTGGTGCAGCAGGACCGGTCGCTCACCTACGCCGGGCTCGCCGACCGGGTCGACCGGCTCGCCGCGGCGCTCACCCGGCTCGGCGTGCGCCCGGGCGACCGCGTGGCCTACCTCGGCGTCAACGCCATCACCGTGTTCGAGACGCTGTTCGCCACCGCGCGGTGCGGCGCGATCTTCGTGCCGCTCAACTACCGGCTCTCCCCTGCCGAGATCCGGTACATGCTCGACGACAGCGGCGCCTCCGTGCTCGTGCACAGCCCGGACACCGGCGACCTCGTGGCGGCGGCCGGTTCGCTCCTGGACGGCGTCGTCATCGCGACCGGCCCGGCCGGCGGCGACCTGGACTTCGAAGCGGAGATCGCCGAGGCCGGCCCGCCGCCGGAGACCGCGGTGCGGCTGGAAGATCCGTGCCTGCTGCTCTACACCTCCGGCACCACCGGACGGCCGAAGGCGGCGGTCCTCACCCACGGCAACCTCACCTGGAACACCGTCAACCAGCTGGCGCACCTGGACGTCCTGGGCACCGACAAGGCGCTGTGCATCGCGCCGCTGTTCCACTGCGTCGGGCTCGGCCAGATCACGCTGCCGACGCTGTTCAAGGGCGGCAGCGTCGAGCCGGTGGCGAAGTTCGATCCGGGCACCATCCTCGCCCGGATCGGCGACGCCGGGATCACGAGCTTCTCCGCGGTCCCCACGATGCTGGAGATGCTGTGCCGCCACGAGGACTGGGACCGCACCGACCTGAGCTCGCTGACCTGCGTGCTCTACGGCGGGTCGCCGGTGGCCGAGCGCGTCGCCCGCGCGTGGCTCGACCGCGGCGTGAAACTCCTGCAGGGCTACGGCATGACCGAGGCCTCCCCGGGCGTGTCGATGGCCACCCACGAAGGCACGCTCGGCCACCCGGTCGCCGCCGGGGTGCCGCACTTCTTCACCGACGTGGCGGCCCTCGGCCCCGATCTCGCGCCGCACCCGCTGAGCGGGACGCCCGCCGAGCTGCTGGTGCGCGGCCCGCACGTCTTCGGCGGCTACTGGAACCGGCCCGGCGAATCGGCGGCGAGCTTCGTCGACGACGGCTGGTTCCGCACCGGCGACGTCGTCCGCGTCGACGACGACGGCTGGGCCCACGTCGTCGACCGGGTCAAGGACATGATCATCTCCGGCGGCGAAAACGTCTATCCTGCCGAAGTGGAAGCGGTCGCGGTGCAGCTCGACGCGGTCGACGGCTGTGCCGTGGTCGGCGTGCCCGACGACCGCTGGGGTGAGGTCGGCGCCGCCTTCGTCGTCGTCCGGCCCGGCGCCGAGCTGACCGAAGCTCGGTTCCGCGCCCACCTCGAGCAGCACCTCGCGCGCTACAAGGTGCCGAAACACGTGCGGTTCACCGACGCCTTGCCCCGCAACGCCACCGGCAAGATCCGCCGCGTCGAACTGCGCACCCTCGCCGCCGAAACCTTCACGAACGGACCCGCATGACCAGCCCACTCCTGCCCCCTTCGCTGCGCCTGGAGCTGCGGGACGACATCGCCGTGCTGCGGCTGGCGCGTCCCGAGAAGCGCAACGCCCTCGACGACGCGACCGTGCTCGGCCTCGAGTCGTTCTTCGGCGCTCCGCCTCCGGGGGTCAAGGCCGTCGTGCTCGACGCCGTCGGCGACCACTTCTCGGCCGGGCTCGACCTTTCCGAGCTCACCGAGCGCGACGCGTTCGAGGGCCTGGAGCACTCGATGATGTGGCACCGCGCCTTCGAGCGGCTCGAACGCGGGCGGGTCCCGGTGGTCGCGGTGCTCAAGGGCGCGGTCGTCGGCGGCGGCCTGGAACTGGCGTCCGCCGCGCACATCCGCGTCGCCGAACCTTCGGCGTTCTACGCGCTGCCCGAAGGCCAGCGCGGGCTGTTCGTCGGCGGCGGCGCGTCGGTGCGGGTGCCGCGGCTGATCGGCGCGCACCGGATGGCCGACATGATGCTCACCGGCCGCGTGCTCGACGCCGACGAAGGCCACGCCGTGGGGCTGTCCCACTACCGCGTCGAAAACGGCTTGGAGCACGCGCTCGGCCTGGCCCGCAAGATCGCGGCGAACTCCCCCATCACCAACTTCGCCGTCCTGCAGGCCCTCCCCCGCATCGCCGAGGCCAACCCCGCCGAGGGCTACCTGATGGAGGCGCTGATGGCCGCGGTCGCCAGTGGCAGCGCCGAAGCGAAGGAACGGATGCAGGCGTTCCTCGACAAGCGCGCCGGGAAGGTCGGCCGATGATCCTGCGCCCGGTCGCGCCCGACGTCCGCGAAACCACCGAGATCGGCCGGTACCTGCGGTGGCTGGCGGCCCGCGGCCGCTCGTTCGACGACTACGCCGCCCTGCACCGGTGGTCGGTGACCGAGCTCGACGAATTCTGGTCCTCGATCAAGGAGTTCTTCGGCGTCCGCTTCCACACCCCGGCCACCGCGGTCGTGCCCGACCGCCGGATGCCCGGGACCGAGTGGTTCCCCGGTGCGACCCTCAACTACGCCGAGCACGCCCTCGGCCACGGGCCCGGCGACGAGGTCGCGATCATCGCCTACTCGCAGACGCGGGAGCGCATCGAGCTGACCTGGGCGCAGCTGCGCGATCAGGTCGCGCGCGCCCGCGCGGGGCTGGCCCGGCTCGGGGTCGGCCGCGGCGACCGCGTCGTGGCGTACCTGCCGAACATCCCCGAAACCGTGGTCGCCTACCTCGCGGTCGCGAGCCTGGGCGCGGTCTGGGCCTCCTGCGCCCCCGAGTTCGGCGCCCGGGCGGTGGTCGACCGGTTCGGCCAGATCGAGCCGCGGGTGCTGCTCACGGTGTCCGGCTACCGCTACGGCGCCAAGGACGTCGACCGCCGTGCCGAAGCCGCCGAGATCCGGGCGGGGCTGCCCACCGCCGAGCACGTCGTCCACATCCCCTACGGCGACCACGAACTGCCCGGCACGCTCGCCTGGGACGACCTGCTCACCGCAAGTGCGCCCGGTTTCGAACCGGTCGGCTTCGCGCACCCGCTGTGCGTGCTGTTCTCCTCCGGCACCACCGGAAAGCCGAAGGCCATCGTGCACGGCCACGGCGGGCTGCTGCTCGAGCACCTCAAGAACCACGGCCTCAGCTGGGACCTGCGTCCCGGCGACCGGGTGCTGTGGTTCTCCACCACCGCCTGGATGATGTGGAACGCCCTCGTGTCGGGGCTGCTCACCGGCGCGTCGATCGTGCTGGTCGACGGCAACCCGCTGCACCCGGACCTGGCCTGGCAGTGGCGCCTGGCCCATGAGACGCGCGCGACGCTGATGGGCGCGAGCCCGGGATTCCTGATGGCGTGCCGGAAAGCGGGGCTCGACCCGGCCGCCGAATACGACCTCTCCGCGCTGCGGCAGCTCGGCGCGGCCGGCAGCCCGCTGCCCGCCGAAGGCTTCCACTGGGTGCGGGACACCTTCGGGCCGGACGTCCTGCTCAACGTCGGCAGCGGCGGCACCGACGTGTGCAGCGGCATCGTCCAGGGCGGGCCGCTGCAGCCGGTCCGGGCCGGCGAGATCTCCGGTCCCTGCCTCGGCGTCGACGCCAAGGCGTTCGACGAGCGCGGTGCCGAGGTCGTGGGCGAACTGGGCGAGCTCGTGATCACCGCGCCGATGCCGTCCATGCCGGTCGGGTTCTGGGGCGACGACACGGGCTCGCGCTACCGCGAGACGTATTTCTCGACCTATCCCGGGGTCTGGCGGCACGGCGACTGGATCCGGTTCACGCCCGAGGGAAGCTGTGTCATCGCCGGCCGCTCGGACGCCACGCTCAACCGCGGCGGCGTCCGGCTGGGCACCGCCGAGTTCTACGCCGTCGTCGAGGAGCTCCCGGAGATCGAGGACTCCCTGGTCGTGCACCTCGAAGACCCCGCGGGCGGCCACGGCGACCTCCGGCTGTTCGTGGTGCTGGGCGAGGGTTCCGCACTCGACGACTCCCTGCGCGGGAAGATCGCTTCGGCGTTGCGGAACGCGCTTTCGCCGCGGCACGTGCCGGACACGATCACCGCCGTGCCGTCGATCCCCCGCAACCGCACCGGGAAGAAACTGGAGCTGCCAGTGAAGAAGCTCTTGCGCGGTGCGCGGCCCGACGACGTCGCCGCGCGCGACGTCCTGGCCGATCCCGCATCGCTGGACGCGTTCGTCGCCCTCGCCGGACGGCCGGCATGATCGTCCGGATCACCACGCCGCCCGCCGGCCGCCCGGGGAAGCCCGGCCCGATCACCACCGTCGCGGTCGTCGGGACCGGCGTGATCGGGGCCGGCTGGGCCGCGCACTTCCTCGCCCACGGCTTCGACGTCGTCGCCACCGACCCGGCGCCGGGTGCCGAGGACCGCCTCCGCGCCGACGTCGCCGCGCACTGGCCGACGCTCGTCCGGTTCGGCCTCGCCGAAGGCGCTTCGCAAGATCGGCTGCGCTTCGCCACCGACGCCGGCTCGGCTGTGTCGGACGCGGATTTCGTGCAGGAGAACGGGCCCGAGCGCGAAGACGTCAAGCACCGCCTGTTCGGCGTGCTCGACGAAGCCGCGCGGCCGGACGTGATCCTGGCGAGCAGCTCGTCCGGGCTGCTGCCGAGCGTCATCGCGCGCGGCTGCCCGAAGCACCCCGAGCGCGTGGTGGTCGGCCACCCGTTCAACCCGGCTCACGTGATCCCGCTCGTCGAGGTCGTCCCCGGCGCCGGAACCGCGCCCGAAGTCGTCGACCGCGCGGTCGCGTTCTACACGGCGGTGGGCAAGCGGCCGATCCGGCTGACCCGGGAGGTGCCCGGCCACATCGCGAACCGGCTGCAGGCCGCGCTGTGGCAGGAGGCGTACTCCCTCGTCGAACGCGGCATCGCCACGGTCGCCGACATCGACGCCGCGATCGCCCACGGGCCGGGCCTGCGCTGGGCCGTGCTCGGCCCGTTCCTCAACCAGCACCTCTCCGGCGGCGCGGGCGGGCTGGCGCACGTCCTGCGCCACCTCGGCCCGCCCACCGAAGAGCTGTGGCGCGACCTCGGCCGGGTCGACCTGACCCCGGAGCTCGCCGAAACGCTCGTCGCCGGCGTCGACGCCGAACTGGCCGGCACCGGCCAAGACCGGCTCGTCGCGGCCCGCGACGCCGTCCTCGACCGCCTGCTGGCCGCCAAGGCCGCGGAACCCGACCTGCCATGACCCTGGAGCTCCCGTGGACCTTTCCTCCCTGACCGCCATCGACGTCCACACCCACGTCGAACAAGACGGCCACGGCTGTTTCGCCCTCGACCAGGAACTCCTGGACGCGTCCGCGAAGTACTTCCGCGCCGGCCAGGACCGGACGCCGACGGTGACCGCGATCGCCGAGCACTACCGCGCCCGGAACATGGCCGCCGTCGTCTTCACGGTCGAGGCGCCGGCCGCGACCGGGCACCCGGCGCTCTCGAGCGAGGAGATCGCCGACGCGGCCGCCGAGCACGCGGACGTGCTCATCCCGTTCGGCTCGGTCGACCCGCACGCCGGCAAGGCCGCCGTGCACCGCGCGCGGCGGCTGGTCGGCGAGCACGGGGTGCGCGGGTTCAAGTTCCACCCGAGCCTGCAGGCGTTCGAGCCCGACGACGTCCGGTACTACCCGCTCTACGAGGCGATCGCCGAGCTGGGCGTGCCGGCGCTGTTCCACACCGGGCAGACCGGCATCGGCGCCGGCCTGCCGGGCGGGCACGGCATCAAGCTGCGGTACTCGAACCCGATGCTGCTCGACGACGTCGCCGCCGACTTCCCGGACCTGACGATCATCCTGGCGCACCCGTCGGTGCCGTGGCAGGACGAGGCGATTTCGGTCGCGACGCACAAGGCGAACGTGTACATCGACCTGTCGGGCTGGTCGCCGAAGTACTTCCCGCCGCAGCTGGTGCGCGCGGCCAACACGCTGCTGAAGCGGAAAGTCCTGTTCGGCTCCGACTTCCCGGTGATCACCCCGGACCGCTGGCTCGCCGACTTCGCCGCGCTCGACATCAAAGACGAGGTGCGGCCGTTGATCCTCAAGGACAACGCCATCGAAGTACTCAGGCTCACTTGAACGGCGAGCAACGTTTGTCCGCTACGTCCCGGGGCAACCCGACCCTTCCAGGTCTCACGATCGGAGGCGGCGTCGTGGCGGAGGGTGACGTGCACACCTACTACGAAGACGGACTTTGGAAGAACCGCGTCGAAGGCGGCCGCCGGGCGTCCAACACTTCTCCCCGTCGCGTCGACGCCGTCTTGGCCGGACGGCAGATCGCGCGGAAGCGCCACGTCGGGCACTTCGTCCACACCCCGGAAGGCGAAATCGAAACCGAACGCGACTACCGGCCCCGGCGCGCCACGCGCGGGGCCGCCGCGGATGACGTCCGTCACGGCGGAGCGGCGGATGTAACGGATCACCCGTTCGGACGATAGCCCGTTCGTGTCCGGGGACGCCCCGGCCTTCACGAACGGACTATTCATGCCCCGCCTCCGCTTGGCCGCGCTCCTCACGGCCGGATCCCTCGTCCTCGCCGGCTGTGCCGGCACCTCCGGCACGCCGGCACCGGCCGCCGCCGGCACCACCACGTCCGCGGCGTCCACGACTCCGGCGCCGCCGGCCCTCGACGCCGCCGAAGCGGGGGCCGCCATCACCGCCGCCGCCAAGCAGGCTTCGGCCGTGCACGTCAAGGGCACCATGACCCAGGACGGCAGCAACATCAACCTCGACCTGCAGCTCAACCCGGACAGCGCGAGCGGCACCGTGGTGAAGGACGGCCTCGAGATCCCCGTCCTGCGCGTCGGCGACAAGTACTACTTCAAGTTCACCGATTCGCTGGTGAAGCAGGCTGGGATTCCGGCATCGGCCGGCAAGCAGCTGACCGGCAAGTGGGTGTCGTCCACGGCCAAGATCGGCGAGGGCATCGCGGCGGCCTTCAAGGTGTTCCTCGACTACAAGTCGTTCACCCAGGGCACGCTCGGCGAGCTGGAGAAGGCGAAGTTCACCGCCGGCGAGCCCACCACGCTCGCGGGCACGCCGGCGCTGAACTTCACGAGCCCGGACGGCACCGCCACCGTGGCGGCGGCCGAGCCGCACTACCTGCTGCGCATGCAGGACCCGAAGAGCGGCGCCATGGAGTTCGGCGACTGGAACAAGCCGACCACCGTCACCGAGCCCCCGGCCGCGGAAATCTACTCCGGCCCGGGTTCCTGACCGCCCGCTCCTGCCCCGAGATGGCCTTGGGTGCGTGAGACGCACCCAAGGCCGCCTTGGGGAGCATGACCGAGCTGCTGTCAACGAACCTCAGAAGGGCGACACCGGCCGGCTCAGGGGCGGGCCAGCTGGGCCCACACGGTCTTGCCGCCGGCGCCGGACCGGCTGCTCCCCCACTTCTTCGCGACCTTCGTGACCATCCGCAGGCCGAGGCCCGCGGCGGCCGGGTCGAGCTCCTCCCGCAGCACGGCACTCCGCGAGCTTTCGTCCGCCACCTCGACGGCCAGCGTCCCGCGGCGCAGCTCGAGCCACAGCCGGGGCGCCGAATCCGTGTGGCGGAGCGTGTTTTCGACGAACTCGGTCGCGATCAGCTCGGCGTCCTCGGCCAGTTCCGGCACCATCCACTCCGCGCACATCCCGCGGACGAAACTGCGGGCGCACGCCGACGTGCGCGGCGACCGGTCGAGCAGCCGTCCCGCCCGCCGTCGGGCCGGCCGGGTCAGCACGGCCTCCGCCGTGCCGGCGTCCGGGTACACCGGCACGCAGCGGTCCACCCCTCTCGCGGCGAGCACCGCCCGCTGTTCCGGCCGGCCCGTCACGAGGGCGAACGGGATCGCCGGCCAGTCGCCGACCCGCAGGGCGACGAGGGTGAACACCCTGGTCAGCGCCGGGTCACGCAGTTCGAGGCGCTCGATGTCGATCAGCACGCCGTCCTCGGAGTCCGCCGCGAACTCGAGCAGCCGGTCGCGCAGCGACGGGTACGTCGTCCGGTCGAGCACACCGACGACCGACGCCTTCGCCAGCGAACCCTGCCGGGGCACCAGCCACACCGAATTGTGCCGGGCGAGCACCGGTGACCACCTCCTTCGCGAGCACTCGATCGGATATCCCGTCCCGAACCCGTCAAACACGCCGATTTTCCGATTGGCACCGCCGGAAGGGGGAACTCCTCGGGCTCGGAAGGGAGACCACGTGTTCCGTCACACGAAGCTGCTGCAATTCGAAGCCAAGCCCGAAAAGCCCGACCCCGTCTACGCCCACAAACTCCAAGAACTCATCGGCGGCGCCTTCGGTGAAATGACCGTCACCATGCAGTACCTGTTCCAAGGCTGGAACTGCCGCATCGAAGGCAAGTACAAAGACCTCATCATGGACACCGCGACCGAAGA